>NZ_JASBQE010000009.1 GCF_029960785.1 Polyangium sp. 15x6 | reverse complement strand
CCCCGGCGCCGCCCGCGCCGCCTACGCCTGCGCCGCCCGCGACGTCCGTCGCCGAACCCGCGCCGCCGCAGCCAACGGCGGCCGCCGAGAGCGCAGCGCCGAGGCCGAGGAGCACCCGCCGGCGCGCGGCCGCATGATCGTCACCCATTCGTCCGGACATGATGGGACCTCTCCAAACAAAAAGAAGGAAACCACGATAGACGAATCGCCCGCCCGTGTGCGCCGAAAGCGCCCCCGCGTAGCGTCTTTCTCGGCGCCGCGCGCGCCCCGGACGCGCCGACGTGGGCAGGGCCCGCGCACAAGCGTGTGGTACGAGCCCTGCTCGTCGCGCGATTCGTGTTTCCGCCGGCCAGCCTCTTCGCGCGGCCCCCTGCCAAGGGGCTGCGTTTACCTTATTTTCCAGATGCTTTTGGTTCGTCCACCACGCCCCGCCGGGCCCCGCGCGGCGGTGGGCCATGAAGCTCGATCCGATGCGAAGGACGCTGGACGTCGCGAGCGCGTCCGTCGGGGAAGGACAGGCCGAACGCACGATTGCGCGGCGCAAGCTTGAACAGACGATCGGCGCGGCGTACCTGGTCGCCATCCTGGCCGCGCTCGTCATCGGCGGCGTGGCGAGCTTCGCGCTGCAATCGGTGATCGCGAGCCAGGACCGCGTGGAGGAGATCTACGGGGCGGAGCTGGTCGAAGTGGAGCGGCTGCGCGCCGGCGCGATGGAGAAGTCGTCGCAGGGTCGAGCGTACCTGCTCACGGGCGATCCCGAGATGCTCGAGGAGAGCTACGCAGCGCGGCAAGCCTTCGAGGCCCGGCTGCGCGCGCTGCTCGCGCACACGGAGGACCCGGCCGAGCGCGCGCGGCTGGAGCGCATCGGGGCCGCACAGAAGGCGCACCAGGAGGCGCTCGCGCGGGCGTTCGCGTTGCATCGCGCCGGCGGGACGCACGAGGACGTGGGGCGCGTGGTCGGGGCCGAGGTGATCCCCAAGTTCGGGGCGCTCGAGGTGGCGATCGGCGACTACGCGCTGTTCGTGGACTCGCGTCTCGAAGTGGCCCGCGACAGCGCGCGGCAGGCCGCGACCCACGCGTCGAGGCTGGTCGTGATCGTGGCGTGCGGGGCCGTCCTGCTCGCAGCAGGCCTCGGCGTGCTGCTGACGCGCACGATGCACCGGCTCTACCGCGCAGCCGAGGAGCGGCTCGCGCTGTTCGCGCGGGAGGAGCGCGCGCGCGCGGAGGCCGAAGCGGCGCGGCGAGATCTGGCAGAGACGGTGGAGCGGCTCTCGCAGGTGAACGAGGATCTCGACGCGTTCGCAGGTCGCATCGCCCACGATCTCCGGAACCTGCTCGCGCCGATCGCGCTGGTGCCGCCGCGCCTGCGGCGCGCAGAGGACAAGGAGGCGACGGAGCGGATCGCAGCGTCGCTCGAGCGATCCGTGACGCGGGCGAACGCGGTGCTCGAAGGTCTGCTCGCGTTCTCGCGGTCGAGCCGCCCAGACGACACGAGCCAGAAGGCCTCGGTGCGCGAGGTGGTGGCGCAGGTGGCGGAGGAGCTCGCGCAGACGGCCGCCGAGGTGCACGCCGAGGTCACGATCCACGTGGAGGACACGCGCGTGGCCTGCTCGCCCGAGCTGCTGCACGTGGTCGTGCTCAACCTGCTCGGCAACGCGCTCAAGTACATCGCAGGCTGCGAGGAGCGGCGGGTGGCGATCCACGCCACACGGGCCGACGGAGGCATGGTCGAGCTCGCGGTGGAGGACACCGGGCCAGGCATCCCCGACGGCGCAAAGGACCGCATCTTCGAGCCGTTCTACCGAGTGCCCGGCATGCGCGCGCCAGGCGCCGGCATCGGCCTCGCAACGGTGCGGCGCATCGTGACCGCGCACGAGGGCCGCATCGCATGCGACTCGACCCTCGGTCGAGGGACGACCTTCCGCGTATGGATCCCATGCGCGGCGGAGCCACGGAGCGCCCTCGCGCGAGACGAGGAGCGCGCCGAGGCTGCAGGCCGGGATTTCGGCGTCTAGGTCTCATCTGGTGCCGCTGCGCTGGGGCGTTGCCCCAGGCCCCACCAGGGGCTGTCCGCCCCTGGACCCGGACCAGCCAGGGGCTGGACCCGGGGTCGATGAACTGCGCGATGCGCAGTTCATCGAACAGGCCCGAGGAACCTGCCAACCAAGACAGCCGCGCTGCCCGCTCGATGGGCAACGCGGCCCCTGGTCTTGCCACCGGCTCGTGGAAGAACTGCGCATCGCGCAGTTCTTCCAACCCGAGTCCAGCGCTTGCGCTGGTTCGGGTCGAGGGGCGAACAGCCCCCGCGGGGTCCGGGGCAGCGCCCCGGCGCAGCGGCCCCAAGATGTCACCGCGTGAGCTGCCGGCGCTTCTCCACGAGCCAGCGCCATGCTCCGAGGAGCCACCCTGCGAGCCACATGGGGACGAACCGGCGCTTGCGCTTCCGGCCCCTCCGCCGTGACTCGACCAGGGCGAGCTTCTCCACGAACCGCGCCCGGGCCTGCTGTACCCGGACGTGCGCGCCGCTCTTCTTGAGCCCGAGCCACTTCGCGATCTCGTGCAGGGTCTCGCCCTCCACGTCGTGGCGGAGCAGGATCTCCCGCTCCTCTGCGGGCATGAGCCGCGTGGCGGCCCGCACGAGCGCGATCGTCGCGTGGTACTCCTCGGGATCCTGCGGATTCGCGACTGCGTCGGCGATCGCCTCCGGGTCGAGCACCTCGTAGGCGTGCCGGTAGAGCTTCCGGTAGTTCGATACCTGTTTTCGGGCCACCTCCATGAGCCAGCGTCTTGCTGCCTCATCATTCCGCGGGATCACCGCGGCCCGTCGGTTGGCGACGGTGAAGACGATCTGGACGAGTTCCTCGAGGTCATCTCCGTGCAGCCCCAAGCCGCCGAGGCGCTCGCGCACCTCCGCTAGGAACAACTCGTAGAGAACCTGGACGCGGGGTTTGTGTCTGCGGCGCGAGGGCGGGCGCTGGATAGAGTCTCCCACGCTCGCCCTAATGTGTTGAAAAGGCAGATCGTCCAAAAAATGTTTGGGGACCCCTCAGGGCGGGGGTGTTCCTGCCTCCAAACCCGCGTCCGCTGCCCCGGGTTCGTCAGGGACACACTGCATCACGGAGAGCTTCATCGCCTTGCCGGCCGGCCGCGCCACGAGCAGCGCCGCCCGCGTCGCCGCCAGCACCTCCCCGTTGCCGAGCACCGGCTCCGGCCGGAGCTCCCCCACGAGCTCGCCCCTCGCCGTCATCGTCCCGATCCGCGTCGCCCCTGACAGCGACGAGACCGCGAGCCAGCCCGGCATCAAGTCCGGCACGCCGGCCGAGGTCGGCTCCTCGGTGAGCAGCCTCGCCTCCCCGATCCCGGACAAACGCACCCACACGCTCAGGACGCGCCCCCCGCTCGACCCGCTCGGCGTGTCGTCGTCCCGGTACGTCACGACCATCCCCCCGTCCTCGCTCGGCTCCACGTCGAAGGCGAGGGCGTGCCCGTCCTTCGGGGTCACCGCGCGCGGCAGCGCCACCGCCGCGCCCTGCTCGTCGAGCGGCACGACCTCGATCCATCGCGGCGCGATCGCCTCCCCCACGAGCCCCGTGTCCTCGTCCTTCGGCTTCCTCGCCGTCCCCACGACCACGTACGCGAGCCAGAGCCCGCCGGGCCGGGCCGCGAGCCTCGGCGTCTCCGCGTCCTGCTTGGGCGGCGACACGGGGCGCGGCTCGCCCTTCGCCTTCATCGTCTCCGGGTCGAACGGGGCGAGCATCACCATCGTCTGCTTGCCGTCCTTGCTCACGTCGTCCCAGACCGCGACCGCGCCCGCGCCCGACGCCGCGAGGTCCACCGCGAGCGACTCGTCGCGCCCCTCGCTGAGCTCCGGCCCCCACGTGACCTGCTCGCCGCTCACCCGAGCAAGGCGGATCGAGCGCCCGCCCGCGTTCGGCTCGAGCATCGCCGCGAGCACCGAACCCTTGTACCCGCTCACGGTCGGCGCATCGAAGTCCCCGCGGCTACGCCCAAGCCGCACGAGCTTGCCGCCGCGCCCGTCGAGCCCGAGCGTCGCGACCATGGCCACGGACCCGCCCTCCCCGTCGCGCAGCGCGCCCACGGCGAACCCGCCCTCGAACGTCGTGCCGCGCCCGAGCTCCACGGCGAACGGCGCGAGCTCGTCGAACTCCTCCTCCTCGTCGTTGGTCGACGTTTGGGGCTTCGGATCGCCTCCGGCGTCCTGCGCCCCAAGCCCCCGCCCCGCCCCCGCATCCGGCACCTTGGGCGCCTTCGCGGCTTGCGGCTCCCCGACGACGAACGGCTCGCCGGAGACGGCCGTGCACCGGGGCGGCGGGGGTTTGTTCTCGAACGCCGCCGCGTCCCCCGCGTCGCCGGCATCGACCGGCCCCGGGCCCGGGTCTCCGCGGCTGCCCCAGTACCGCACGCCGACGATGATCACCGCGATGACGAACGCCGCGAGCGCCGCGCCCGCGAGGCCGCTGCCGGTGTCGCGAGGCTCGGTCGGGTCTTTCGGGGAGGATTTCGACGGGATTTTCGGGGAGATCGGGGGCATGGGGGTACGGGAGGAAAAACGTTTTTCAGGACGAGCGACTAGCCTTCGGTGGGCTCGTCATCTTCGGCGTCGCCGAAGAGCTCGTTGATGTCGAGCTCGACGGCCTCGAAGGGTTCGGCGTGGACGCGCTCGCCACGCTCGGCGATGAGCGCCACGAGATACCCCGGCTCGGTCCATCGAAAGACGGTCAGCGTCTCGTCCATCGGATCGAGGATCCAGTAGTGCGGCACCTCGAATCGGTGGTAATTGCGATATTTCCGCACCCTGTCGTTCGAGCGGTTGGTTGGCGACAGGACCTCGCAGACCCAGTCCGGACGGATGCGGATGGGCCACTCCTTGGGCAACGTGGGCATACGTTCGCGCCGCCAACCGGCGAGATCCGGCCGGTAGATCTGGTCCGCGGCGAACGCGATGTCCGCGTCCGCGACGAGCCACCAGCCCCCTGGCCCCCGCGAACGGCGCCCGCGGCCATATTCCTCGCGGATCACGCTGCCAAGCCCGAGGAGCGACGCGCCGTGCACCGCGTTCGTCATCGCCTTCTGCACGAGCTCGCCGTCGATGATCTCGTGCCGCCGCTCTTCCTCGGGGATCGCGAGCAAGTCCTCGATCGTCGCCGGCTTGATCCTCCGCGCAGGAGACCCCATGCCCGCCATCTTGCGCCCCTCCTCCGACCCGCGCAACGAGAGCTCGTTCGCTCCCGGTTCTCCCGAGGCGACCACGAATTTCTCGCGTCCGAGCCGCCTCGACCCCTAAAATCCGCGCATGCGTCCTTCGCTTGCCGCGCGCGTCACGTGCGCGTTCGCCCTCGTCCTCGTGTCGGTCCTGACGTTCGCCTCCTGCGGCTCGCGGACCGGGGACTTCGACGCCTACGCCACGGGCGGCGGCACGAACTGCGGCGCGCTCGGCGAGAGCTGCGGCCTGCCCGGCGACTGCTGTGACGGGCTCGCCTGCACGGGCGAAGTCTGCAAGCCCGAGCAGCTCTGCAAGCCCGAAGGCAGCGCCTGCGAGACGACCGTCGACTGCTGCGATCTCGACTGCCTGGACGGCTTCTGCGGCGGTGTGCAGTGCACGCCCGACGGCCTCGCCTGCACCGAGCACGGCGACTGCTGCAGCCTCGAATGCTGGCAGGGCTTCTGCGGCGGCATCGAGTGCAAGCCCGACGGCTTTGCGTGCAATGGCCCAGAGGAATGCTGCGACTCTCCGTGTACGAGCGGCTTCTGCGGCCCCCCCGTCTGCAAGCCCCAGGGCGCCGCCTGCTTCAACAACGGCGACTGCTGTGGCGGCGCCTGCAACCAGAACGTCTGCGGCTCCGCGTGCCAGCAAGACGGGTTCGTCTGTACCAAACCCTCGCAGTGCTGCTCCGGCCTCTGCACCGAGGGCGTCTGCGGCACCGGCTCCTGCAACCCGAACGGCGCGCCTTGCCAGGTCGCCGCCGAGTGCTGCTCCGGCTTCTGCCCCGGCGGCGTCTGCAACTTCGAGTTGTGCGGCCCCGACGGCACGGCCTGCTTCACCCCGAGTGATTGCTGCTCCAACATTTGCGAGAGCGGCATCTGCGGCGGCGGGATCTGCAAGGTCGACGGCGCCGCGTGCAACGCGTCCGGCGAGTGCTGCACGAGCTTCTGCGACCCGAAGACGCACCGCTGCGGCCTCGGCCAGTGCCTGCCCGATAGCAGCTTCTGCGAGCTCGACGCCCAGTGCTGCTCGGGCTTCTGCGACCCGCAGAAGAAGCGCTGCGGCATCGGCCAGTGCCAGCCCGACGGCCTGTTCTGCGTCGACCACCTCGAGTGCTGCGCGCAGTTCTGCAACCCGGACACCAACATCTGCGGCTTCGGCCAGTGCGAGCCCATGGGCTTCTTCTGCGAGGCCGACTTCCAGTGCTGCTCGGGCTTCTGCGACCTCTCGATCTTCGCCTGCAGCCCCGGCGGCTGCACGCCGAACGGCCTCTTCTGCGTCAACGACTTCGAGTGCTGCACGGGCATCTGCGACCCGCTCTCGAGCACCTGCGGCCTCGGCGCGTGCTTGCCCAATGGCTTCGGCTGCAACTTCGGCGAAGAGTGCTGCTCCGGCGTCTGCGATCCGGGCGGGTTCTGCACGGCCGGCGAGTGCCAGCCCGACGGCTTCTTCTGCGACAACGGCTTCGACTGCTGCTCGGCCTTCTGCGATCCGAACTTCTTCACGTGCGGCTTCGGCCAGTGCCAGCCCGACGGCTTCCCCTGCGACGCGCCTTTCCAGTGCTGCACCAACAACTGCACGAACGGCCTCTGCGGCGCCGCGCAGTGCAAGCTCGACGGCTTCCCCTGCGTCGAGAACGGCGAGTGCTGCACGAACGTCTGCCAGAACGGCCTCTGCGGCGCGGGTTCGTGTTTGCCCACGGGATCGAACTGCACGAGCACCCCGCAGTGCTGCGTCGGCCTCGTGTGCAACGGCGGGCACTGCGGTGTGCCGCCCGTCGACGCGGGCACGTGCAGCCTCGACCCGGGCGGGACGCCGTGCTCGCAGTGCATCGTCGGGAGCTGCTGCCAGCAAACGGAGAGCTGCCTCTCGAACCCGCAGTGCGCGTCGAGCATGAGCTGCTACCAGCGCTGCACCGTCGGCGGCGGGACGCCCGCGAGCTGCCAGCAGCAGTGCTGCAGCGGCAACCTCTGCACCCAGTGGTCGAACTGCGTCGCGCAGAGCTGCGCCGGCCCCTGCTTCTGAACGCGCCCCCGCCGCTCGCGAGAGCATCGACCGGTTCGATGCTCGGAAGATCGCGAAGCGATCTTCCCTCGGGGGGTGAATCGTCCGGGCTTTGCCCGGACGAGAGGGGGACGCGAGGCGTCCCCCTCGGGACGAGAGAGCTAGAACATCGAGCGGTTGCAAACCGATCGATGTTCTAGCGCCTCGGCGACGAGCGCGGCGGCGGCGCGGGGAGCTCTTCGCCGCGCACGTGCGCGATCGCCGCGGCCTCGTCGTCGAACACGGGGAGCTGGATTCTGCCGAGGCTCGCCTCCTCGCGCGTCCTGCGCATGGCTTGCAGCTTCCCGACCGCGGTCTTCACGAGGATCGCGCCCCGGGGGAAGCCCGTGAGGACCTCGTTCATGAGCGGGCGGATGATCGCCATGGCCGCGTCGTCGGCCATCATCGGAGCTTCCCGCGTGTCGAGCAGCACGCCGAGGCTCTTGCGTTCACGCAGCGGGACGCGGATGCGAAACTCGCTCGCGATCTTGTCGAGGATCGCAGCCACGCCGGCCACGGCCATCGGCGTCGTGGTCCGTCGTACGCGGATGAACCCCGACTCCCGCGTGACGGCCGCGAACTCACTGCGAAACAGCTCTTCCATGCTGGTTCGATGGTGGCCTCGCGCGTGAGGCGCGGCAAGGCCGCGTGGCCCCTTCCCGCGACGCGCGTCCGATGCTTCCATGCGCGCGGCGCCTCGGCGCGGCATCGGCTCGTCTTCTCGTCATGCGTCCTCGCGCTTCGCTCCTCGTGCTTTGTGCCTCGCTCGCGCTCCTCCTCGTCGCGTGCATGGGCACGCCGACGCCGCTCGCGCCGGGTTTGTCCGGGTCCGTGGGTTTGCCCCACGCGGGCGTGCTCACGGGCGCGGCGGCGCTGCCCGATCGGGGCGCCGGCTACCGGCTCTTTCGCAACACGAGCGCTCGGTACGGCACGCCGCGCCTCGTCGAGACGGTCAAGCACGCGGCCCGCGAGGTCGCGTCTCTCCGCCCCGGCGCGCCGATGCTCGTCGGCGATCTTTCGAATCGCCACGGCGGCTTCCGCAACGGCCACCGCTCGCATCGCACGGGCCGCGACGTCGACTTGCTCCTCTACTGCACGACGCCGGACGGCCGCTCGATCCCGAGCCCCGGGTTCGTCCGTTTCGGCGCCGACGGCCTCGCCGAAACGGACGACAAACGCCTCCCGTTCGTCCGCTTCGACACCGAGCGCAACTGGCAGCTCGTGAAGGCGCTCGTCACGTCGCCCGAGGCCGACGTCGAGTGGCTCTTCCTCGCGCGCTGGCTCGAAGCGCTGCTCATCGAACATGCGCGGGCGCGGGGCGAGGATCCGGAGCTCGTCTGGCGCGCGGAGAACGTCCTCTTGCAGCCGAAGGACAGCGCGCCGCACGACGATCACATCCACCTGCGCGTGGCGTGCGCGCCGACCGAGGCGGTGGCCGGCTGCGAGGGTCGCGGACCTGCGTGGCCGTGGCTGCCGGAGCCGCTCGCGCTCGAGCCGTGGAGCGACGCGGAGGCGCTCACGGCGCTGCTCGACGATCTCCTCCCGGGCAAGCCCGAGGCGGCGACGGGAACCCGATGAACCTGCTCGCGCACGGCGACGCGGCGGACGTCTGCGCCGCGCTCGCGCCGGACGTCTCGTTCGACCTCGTCTACCTCGACCCGCCGTACGGCGTGGGCACGTCGATGACGGCGCGCACCGCGCTCGGACAAACCCGGGGCAAGAAGCAGGCGTCGGGCGGCCCGGTGGCGTACGAGGATCGTTACGATCCGGAGAGCCTCGTGGCGATGCTCCTGCCGCGCCTCGAGGTGATCCGCGGCCGGATGAGCCGGGGCGCCACGATCTACGTGCACCTCGATCATCGCACCGTGCACGAGGTGAAGGTCGCGTGTGATCGCCTCTTCGGCCGGGGCGCGTTCCTCGGCGAGGTGATCTGGACGCCTGGCAACGGCAGCCGCGGCGCGCGTGGGTTCACGGTCACGCACCAGACGCTCTTGCTTTACGTGCGGGATCCGCGGGAGCGCCGGGAGGTCGTCTACAACGCGGGCGACCCGATCCTGCGCGAGCCGTACGCGGCGACGAGCCTCGAGATGCACTTCCGGCATCGGGACGAGGCGGGCCGGCTCTACCGCGAGCGTGTGGTGAACGGCCGGACGTACCGGTACTACGCGGACGAGGGAAGGCGGCTCGGCAGTGTCTGGACCGACGTACCGGCGATGGTGGCGAACACGCCGCTGCGCGTCGAAGGCACGGGGTACCCGACGCAGAAGCCGGAGCGACTGCTGGAGCGCATCATCCGGGCGTCGAGCCGGGAGGGCGCGACGGTGGCGGACCTCATGTGCGGAAGCGGGACCACACTTGTGGCGGCAGCCAAGCTGGGACGGCGGTTCGTGGGAGGTGACATAAGTCACCTGGCCGTCGATCTTTCTGCGAGACGCCTCACTTCAGAAAAGATTCCGTTTGTCCGCGTAGGCGATGTATCGTTCACCTGAAAAAAGTTGTGGACGATCGGCCCTCTCAACACACGCGTGTTCACGTCGCCAAGCTTCCTCACACGGTTGGAGGATGTTGGGCTGAGCACGAGCGTGATGGAGGAGGGGGACGGGGGCTGACGTTCGGGCAGCTTTGAACTGAGGAGAAAGAGCCATGGATTTCGGAAAGAGCTTGCTCCGGGCGCTCCCGTGCGTTGCGGCGCTCGCCGGGCTGACGGGGTGCGGGGTGTCCCCGGGGGATACGTGGATTTACCGGGTTTCGTTCGGGGAGACCGATTCGAACAGCGGGTGCTGGTATCCGGAGACGGAGCCGCCGGCGAACCAGGAGAGCGACAGCTCGAGCCTGCGCGGCACGGGCACGTGGATCATCTATGCCAGCATCGAGGACAAGATCTACCTCGATACGGGCGCCGTCACGCTCGAAGGCGCGGAGTCGGACGAAGGGTTCACGTTCTCGGGCAAGGTGGTCGACGTGCAGTACGACATGCCTGACGGGACCGGCTCCAAGCGCACCACGACGATCACGACCACGGTCAACGTCATCACCGACGGGAATGCGATCTCGGGTGAGGCGATCAAGAAGACGTCGTATGCCTGCTCGGGCTCGACCTGCGGCGACAAGGTCCCGAGCTGCACGGAGACGGGCCCCTTCGTCGGCACCTACATCGAGGATGTCGAGCTCAAGTACGAAGTCGGCGGCGGGACCGGCGCGCCGCCGAGCCCCTAGGGCCAATCGAGTGGCGTCGGCGTGAAGCTACTCGCCGTCGTGCCATTCCCAAATTGGCCGTACGTATTGTCGCCCCAGCACAGGATCTCACCAGTTTCCATCAGCGCGCAGGATGTCGACGCGCTGAATGCCAAAGAGCTGACTCCCGTGAGATTGTTGGCGATGGGCTTCGGCTGATTCGTTTGATTGCCGTTGCCCAGCTGCCCGCTGGCGTTGTTCCCCCACATCCACAGAGCTCCGTCCACGGTCGCTCCGGTGTTTCCGTAACCAAGCTCGATCCGTTGCGCCCCCAGCAATGACACGAATTTGGGCGTTGACGCATCGAAATATGAGTTAATCCCCAGGGAGCCAAACTGATTGGAACCCCAGCAATGGAGTCCCGTCGATCCGAGACTACACGTATGGGATCCTCCCGACTGCACATCCGTGACACCAGCAATGGTCGACACCTCTGTGGGAGTAAGGCGATCCACGGTGTCCCCCACTCCCAGTTGACCGTTGGAGTTCTCGCCCCAGCAGAACACCTTTCCCCCCATTTGGAGCGCACACGTATGGGAAGTGCCGGCGCTCACCGTCACAACGCCGGAGATCGAATTAATCTTGACCGGGAACTGCTTGAAGAATGCATCCCCGTCCCCCACTTGTCCTGAGTGATTCATTCCCCAACAGTACAATGCCCCAACGACATCGACTGCGCAGACGTGACCTCCGCCGACTGAAATCGATTTTATGTTCGCCAATTGCCCCACGAGCGTCGGCGTAAGTACATTCTCTCCCCAGCACGCAACGGTGCCGTTCTTCAAGACAGCGCATGTACGAGCGCTGTACGATCCCGCAAACCGACCATTTGCGGACACGTCAATGGTGGTGAGCCCTCCCGGGAGGGCAATTTTCACGGGTTGGGTTTTACTCACCTTCGACCCGTCTCCCAGCTCCCCCGTTTCGTTCCTCCCCCAACAATAAAGCTCCCCATCCTTCAGCACCGCACAATGGTGCTGATACCCCCCCGCCACACTGACCGGATCATTACAACTCCCCGCCTTGCAATACGCGGCACACGCGTTCCCACAAGCCCCACAATGCGCCTTCGTCGCCCCTAGATCCGTCTCGCACCCAGGCTCCGCCGTGCAATCCCCCCACCCCGTCTCGCACGTGTACACGCACGTCCCCATCTCGCACGCTGCCGTCTGATTCGTCTCCGCTTGACAGTCACCCGCATCCATGCACTCCGGCGGCGCCCCACCGACCCCTCCGCTCCCGCCGACCCCTCCACTCCCACCCACGCCCCCACTCCCGCCGACACCGCCGCTCCCGCCTCCGCCGAGCCCTCCCTCCCCGCCGCCGCCTCCTCCCGCATCCGGCTCCCAGATCGTCGCCGGCTCCCAGCCGATGATCTGCTTGCACCCGTACCCGCTCACCACCACCAGGCCCAGAAGACCCGGCATCCACGTCGTCCCTCGCGTTCGCATCTCAGAACTCCATCCCGGCGCTCACGCCGAAGCTCCCTCGACCCACCACCGGCGTGACCCACGCGCGCTCCGTACGCGCCTCCGCGGTCTCCTCGTTCCCGCCCACCACGAAGAGCACGATCCCCGCCGCGAGCACCCCACCGCCGATCCCCATCAGCACCGTCGACACATCCGCGGAAAACCCTGCCGCGTTCCGCAGCGAATACCCCTCCGGCGTGCACCGCGTCGGATCCCCCGCGTCGCACTTCTCCTTCGACGCCGCGTTCTTCTGCAGCGCGTTCGCCCCGAACCCCACCCCCACCCCGAGCCCCACGATCCCCGCGATCCCCGTCGCGAACCCCACCCCTCGGAGCAGCGACCACTGCGGCTTCGGCGCCTCCGCCACGTCCTTCGGCGCGACCGCCGCGACCGCCGCGAGCTCCGGGATCACGACCTCCACCGTCGCGGGCCCGGCGGGCACCACCTTCTCCTCGTGAAACCCCGTCCTCCCCGGCGCCCGCGCTTCCACCACGTGGCTCCCCGGATCCACCGGCAGCGCCGTCCCGAACACCGCCGACCCCAGCACCTTGCCGTCGAGCAGCACCTCGAGCCCCGCCCCCCCCGACGGCGCCGTGATCCGGATCCGCGACAGCTTCTTCTCCAGCGCCTGCCGTCGCTCCTCCGCCACCGCCTCCCGCGACTTGTCCCCTCGCTCCCGCGCGAGCCGCGCCGCGTCCCCGAAGTGACCGTACGCGCTCGCCGTCATTCCTTGCCGCTCGTGACAGTCCCCCAGGTTGAGCCGCGTCCCGACCGATGGATCGTATCGATCACTCTCCGCGAACTTGAGACACGCCTCGGGCACCCGGTTCTGGTCGAGCAGCGCCCTCCCCTCGTCGAAGAGCTTGTCCGCGACGGCTTTGTCCGCGGCGGAGGGTTGTCCGGACACATGCGCGGCCCCGAGGAGGATGGCCGTGAAAAACGAAAGCGCCGTCGACTTCCTGAACATGCATTCTCCGCTCGCGACCGAGAGCGCCGGGCCAGCCCGACGTCACCCGACCAACCTCCAGGCTACCCCGCCCCGGTCGGCAAGGGAAGGAGCCGCACTTTTGGGCCCGGATCCAGGCAGGATCGATCGATCTTTGCCTCCCTCGAAACACGCACGGTACCCTTCGAACCATGAAGCTCGAAGGCCATGCCCTTCCGCTCTTCCTCTTCCTGATACCCGCGTGCGCGCCCGCACCCGAGGCGAAATATGACGGAGGCTCCCAACGCCCGAGGCAAGAGCGCGTCGTCCCGCCCACGGACCTCGAGATCGAACAGTGGAAAGAGGACATCAAGCTCCGCGAGTGGCAAGACTGGAACCAACGCAAGAAGGATGGGGACACGCCCTTCAACAAGACCGAGGCCGAACCGCCGCCCGGTGAAGAGCCCGCGTTCCAGTTCACCTCCGCCAAAACCGAACCCAATCCCGCCCCCAAACCGGCGCAGACGGAGCGGCCGCGCATCGGCGCCATCGCGGATCAGGCGTACATCTACAAACGCCCCGAGCCCAAGGGTTTGCCGCTCGGATACGTTCGCATGGGCACGAGCGTCACGCTCCTCTCGAACGAGCCCGTCGAGGGGAAAAACTGTGCCCGCGGCTATTACAAGGTCGCACCTCGCGGCTACATCTGCCTCGATCCCCGCAAGACCACGCTCGATCTGAACGACCCGTATTACCGCGCCCTCGCCGAGCTCGCCCCGCGTGAGGACGCCGTCATGCCGTATCGGTATGCCTTCTCGAACGGCGCGCCCATGTACAGCCGCGTCCCGACGAAGGCCGAGCAGGAGAAAGCCGAGCGGAGCTTCGGCGCGCCGGGCACGTTCGTGCAGCTCGCCGAATGGTCGCGCGGCCACGAGGAGCTCATCAGCGGCGACGAGAAGGACCGCATCCGCGCGACGGACCCGATCTTTTCCATCTTCGCGAATGGCCAGCGCTCCGTCGGCGGCAATGGCGCCTACGACCCGGGGAAGCTCGTCTGGCGCGTCATCCCGAACGGCTCGATGCTCGCGTACGCGCGCGCCTTCGAGGCCGAGGGGCGCACCTGGCTCGTCACGCCCGACCTCATGCTCGTCCCCGCCGACCGCATGCGCCCCTTCCGCCGCACCGCCTTCCACGGCGTGCGCCTCGGGAGCGACGTCCGCCTCCCGCTCGCCTGGAACCGCAAGCAGGAGCCCATCCCGCGTTACACCCGCGGCGAGGACGGGAAAATGGTCGCATCTGGACAAACCATTCCCCCGAAGGGCTACGTCCAGGTCACGGAGCGCGTCGTCGTCGGCAAGAAGGCCTACCTCGCCCTCCGGAACGAGCCTGGCGCCTTCGTCCTCGCCGACAGCGTCACGGTCAGCCGGGCCGCGAAAAAACTCCCGCGCTCGGTCAAACCCGGGGAAAAGTGGATCGAGGTCAAGATCAACCCCGGCACGCTCACGGCCTACGAGGGCGACAAACCCATCTACGCGACCATGTTCTCCCCTGGCAAGGGCGGCGCGCCCATCCCCGGCTACGACCCGTACGTCCATTCGATGACGAAGACCGGCATCTTCCCGATCGAGTGGAAAGACCGCGTCGCCGTCATGTCACCCGACAAGGAATGGCCGCCGAAGATGCTCTGGATCTCGGAGGTCCCGAACATCCAGTACCTCCGCGCCCCGCTCGCGATGCACGTCGCTTACTGGCACGAGGATTTCGGCAACCCGAAGAGCGCCGAGTGCGTGAACGTCTCCCCCGAGGATGGCCATTTCCTCTTCCAATGGACCGAGCCCGCCCTTCCCGAGGGCTGGGGCGGCGTCCGGCCCGGCGACGGAAACGGCAAGGCCACGCCGGTCGTGATCACCGCCTTGTGAATTCAGGCTACGGATTGTGCTCGGCGAACCGCTGGAGCTTTTCCGCCGATCGCCGGAACATCTGTGAAAACACCGCCCGCGCCGCCCCGTGCACGGGCACCATGACGAGCGCCGGCGTGTAGAACACGTGCCAGACGAGCCGCGTCCGCCGGCCTCCGTCGAGCGGCTCGAACCGCAGGTCCTCCAGCATTTGCTTCACGATCGGCAGCGTGATCCCGTCGATCGAGAACGTGAGCCGCTGCCCACGATCCCAGGCGAGAAAACGCTCCTTCACGGTCAGCGTCCGGAGCTCGATCTCGCGCGTCGTTCCCACCGTGTGCGGCTCCGGGCTCGTCCACCGGCAGGCAACGAAGTCCTGAAACCACTCCTCTTGCCGCTCGCCCGTGGCGAACAGATCGAAGACGCGCTCGGGCGTGGCGTCGATCGTCACGACGTTCGCGATGCGTTGCGGGGCGCTGTCGACGTACGAAAGATCCGAAGGGGTCGTGCGGAACCACATGGGGCGTATTCCGCCTCGGTTTCCCCCCCGACGCAAGCCCTGCCGATGGGCCTCGCGGCTCGGAGGCCACGTCACGCAGGAGGAGCGCAAGAGGCGGGCGGGATTCGGCGCCGGCCAGAAAAAAAATCGGGGGCTCGAAATTTCTTCCCCCGCTCCGCCGAACAGGGCGGCGAGGATGCAGACCGCACCCATGACGCCCAACGTCCCCGGCCCGAAGGCGCCGCCCCAAACGGCGGCCGTCTCACCGGAGGAGACTGCTTCGCTGCGACAGATCGTCGTGGCGGTGGTGGCGTGTGTCCTCGGCGAGCGCCGGGATCACCCGGACGTCGAGGATTGCACGCACGAGGCGCTCTCCCGCGCCATCGAGGGCCGGAGCCGCTTGCGTGACGGAGAGCCGCTCCGTCCGTGGGTGATCGGTATCGCGCGGCACGTGGCGCTCGATGCGCTGCGGAGCCGCAAGCGCACGCGGCGGGTGGAGGCGCGGATGGAGACCGCGTCCGACGATACCCCGACGGCGTGGCTCGACCTGGTGCCGGACCCCTCGCCGGGTCCGGAGGAACGCACGGCGAGCGCCGAGCGAGCGACCCGCCTCGAGCGGGCGCTCGGCTCGCTCCCCGAGGAGCAGCGGCGCGCGCTCGTGATGTTCCACGTCGAGGGGCTCGGATACCAGGATATTTGCAAGCGCCTCGGCGTCCCGCTCGGGACCGTGGCGACGTGGCTCGCGCGCGGCCGGCGGCTGCTCGCGGAGACGGTCGGCGAATGATGGGTTTTGGGGCGCAGCTCCGTTTGTGATGACGAGAGAGGAACGACGGTGGCGACGATGGACGATCTCGACAAACTCCCGCCGGATCTGGCCTGGCAACACGACGGACACGTGACGGATATCGTGCTCTCGAGTGTCGCGGACGGAGAAGCGGGGATCGTCCCAGCGGATGCCCTCTCTCATCTCGACGGTTGTGACCATTGCGCGCAGCGCCTCGGCGCCGAGGCGCTGCTCTCGGCGCACGCGGGCGAATTGCTCGCGGAGCTCGCGGAGCCGTCGTTCGCCCCCGCGAAGGCGCCCGAGAAGGTGTCCGCGACGGCCATCGCGAAGGCGCCCGCGTCCGTGCGGGGCCTCGCGACGCTGCCGAAGCGCGCCGTGTTCGGCGCGCTGCTCCTCGCGATGCTCGGCGCGCTGCCGGGCATTTTGGATCAAATCGCCCGTGCCCCGAGCTTGCTCGGGACGATCTGGCGGGCCGTGCTCATGCTGGGGCGGAGCGCGGCGCTCGTCTCGAAGAGTGAATGGTTCCCGACGCTCGCTTTCGCGGCGTCGGCAGTGCTCATGATTTCGGGCCTCGTCGTATCGCGCTTGTCGCGTCCGGGGTCCTCGAACGACTTGGCGCAAGAAGGAGGCGTGTGAAATGGCTGCTCGAAGGCTCTCTGGGCTCGCGTTCTTGCTCTCTGCTGTGACGACCGCGGCGCCCTCGCTGGCGGCGATCGAAAAGCAAGGTGAATGGCCGGCGGACGAAAAGAAGGTGAGCCTCGACGTCGAGCGCGTGCCCCAGGAAGATGCCATCAAGCGCCTCGCCGAGGCGGCGGGCTGGAGCGTGGTCCTTCACGCCCCCTCCACGGAGCCGGCCTCGCTGCACGTCAAGGACCAGCCTGCCGACAAGGTCCTCTCGCTCCTCCTCGAAGGTGGTGATTACGTCGCCCGCCGCGACGGCACGCTGATCTCGATTTCCCGCGCCCCCGCCGCGAAGGCCGCGGAAGCCGCGCCCGCGGTGCCGCCCGTGCCTCCGACGCCCGCGGTGCCGCCCGTGCCTCCGGCGCCGCCTGTCCCGCCAAACATTTCGGGGGACGCGCCCGCGGCCAAGCCCGAGAATCCCGGGGCGCATGCCAACAAGGGCGAGGGCAAGGATCGCGAGGTGGTCGGGCAGAACCTCGTGATCGAGAAGGACGAGGTCGTCAGGAACGTCCATTTGATTGGCGGCACGCTCACGGTGAAGGGCGTCGTCACGGGCGACGTGGAGGTCGCGGGCGGGATGGTGTCGATCGAGCCGGGCGCGCACGTGATGGGCGACGCGCAGGTGATGGGCGGCTCGCTCAACGTGAAGAAGGGGGCGCGCCTCGATGGGGATGCGCGGATCGTGGGCGGCAAGCTCGACCGCGAGGAGGGCGCGGTCGTCGCGGGGGACGTCTCGACGCGGATCGAGGAAGAAAAGGACGATGAACCGACGAACGCGCAGCACATCATGCGTGAGTTCAGCGAATCGATGACGGGTGGGGCGCTGCTCTTCGCGCTCGGCGCTGTCTTGATTGCGCTCTTCACGAAGCGCGCGGAGTCGCTCAAGGTGGAGATCGCGGCCCGGCCGATGCGCTCGTTCGCGCTCGGTATCGTGGGTTCGCTCGGCGCGGTGGCGCTGCTCGCGGCGCTCTGCATCACGCTGGTGGGCATTCCGGTCGCGGTGGTGGGGCTGCTTGCGGGGACCTTCGGGGTCTTCGCGGCGATGTGCTCGGTGCTGGAGGTCGTGGGCCGCGCGCTCATCGGGCACAAGACGAAGAATGAATATGCGCACCTCGCGCTCGGCTGCGCGCTCTTCGTGCTGACGAGCCCGCTGCCGGTGATCGGCGGGCTCGTGCGGGTGGTCGTGGTGCTCGTGGCGATTGGCAGCCTCGTGGCGACGCGGGCTGCGGGCCTGGTCCCCGCAAAGAAGGGCGCGAAGACCATCGGGGACGATTCTCATCCTTATCGGAGCGCCGAGGTCGTCTGAACCGGTTCCCGTTCTAAAGAAAAAGGCCGCGCTCCTCCGGGAGACGCGGCCTTTTTCTTTTCGTCGATCCGTCACTCGCCGATCGAAATCACCGCTGCCGTCCGCGCGCCCTCCCCGCCACGCACCTCGAACTTCCTGGTCATGTCGTTGAGACGAACCACGAGCTCTCCCTTCGCGGCCGGGAGGCCGCCGGTCACGAGCACGCGATACGTCCCGTTCCACGCGGATGCCGCGATCCACGACGCCCCCGAGCGGACCGCCCCCGGCATGATCGGCGTGGTGATGTGGCCCGCGGGGTCGATCAGGACGACCCGGGGACAACCCTCCACGCCCGCGCCGCACGTGACCTTCGCCGAGATTCGTTCGCCGCCGGGCTCCCCCGCCGCATAACCCGGCGCCTCGCCCTTCTCGAGAGCTTCGCGCAAGGACATGAGGGGCTTGCTCGGGTCCTTCTGGGCCGCGAGGGTCGCGAGCACGGCGTCTCGCTCGCCGAGCACGCGGGCGCGGCAGCGGAGCGCCTCGTAAGCGCCGTCGAGCGGGCTCAGCTCGGCATACGCGCGGAAATGCGCGCAGGCGCGGCGCTCGTCGCCGGACGCCTCGAAGGCGCGCGCCGCGCGCTTGTGGGCCGACGCATTCGAGGGGTCGAGCTCCACCTGGGTATCGAGCGCGACGAGCGCGGTGTTTTCCTCGCCGAGCGCGGCCGCGGCCTCGGCATGCAGCCCATGCGCGCGGGCGCGATCGGGATCGAGCTCGACGTATTTCGTGGCCTCGCGGAGCGCGTCTTCGAATCGCCCCCGCGCGAGCAGGCCCGTGACCCACGCCTCGCGCGCCCGGCGGCTCTCGGGCGATTCCAGGGAGGCTTTTTCGAGCATCTCGAGCGTGTCCTTCCCGGCGCTGCGCCAGGCCTCGTCCCCCTTGCCGATCCAGGACGCAGTCCCCCAATTGGACGAGCGGGAAAAGACGGGCGGCGTGGCTGCGCGGCCGTCGCCGGGGAAGAACTGGATCGGGTACGTCACGTTCACGACGCCGCCCTCCGGCTGCGGGAACGAGAGGCCCCGGAAGGCGCGAATCACGCAGGCGACGACGTCCGAATTCGGCAGATCGCTGCCGCCATTGGCCACGGACACGACCGAGCCGTCGCGGCCGATGACGAACCGGGCGACGACGCGGCCCGTGAGGGTCGAATTCGACCGGAGGCCATTCTCGTAGCAGAAGCGGAAACGCCCGAAGTTCTGCCGCACGATACGCTGGATGACCGCGGGCGGCATCCGGCCGCTCACGGTCGTCGCGCCCATGCGGACGGTCGGCGCCACGCCTGATCGGCCCGCGTGGCTCCCCATTCCGATCCCGTCGCGCATGGGCCCGAGCCTCCCATGGCCCGCGCCAAACCCTTGCCCCGTCCCGCCCCCGCCCTCGCCGACCCCGGACAAACCGAGGCCGCCCGTGCCGAACGACTCGCCGATCGAATCGAAAGGCCTGCCGCCGAGGCGCCCGCGGCCGGTCTCGACCTCGGAGGAGAGGCCGCCCTTGCCCTGCGTGCGGGGAATGCCGAAGGCGGCGAACATGCGGTCGTTTTCCAGGACGAGCAACGAGGTCAGGCGGCTCTGCACGTGGTATTGCTGGGAGAGCGCGATGGTCTCCTTGGCCGCGTCGTCGTCCGCGCGCCGGCCGAGCTCGCTGATGCGCTCGGTGGCCCAGCGCCGCGCAATGACCTTTCGATCGGCGCCCGGCGCCGCCGAGAACGAGAGCGTCCGTGCTTCGAGCACGTGCATGCCATCGAATTCGCCCGCGAGCTCCACGGTCGCGCTCTCGGCCGAGGGCGCCCCGGACCACCGGCCCACGAGGACGAACTCTTCCCCGGCGCGCACCGCTGGGAGCTTGCGCGGGAATACGTCGATGAAGCCTGCCGGCAACGTGAGGCGCGCATTCATGAGGAGCGGGACGTCGAGGCCCTTCGCGAGGACGAGCGCGCGCTGCGCGAGCGAACCGCTGCCCGCTGCGAGCCGCTCGTAGGAAGCAGAGAGCTCCTCCGCGAGCCCGCCGAGGACGAGCTCGTCAATGGAGGGGCCCGCGCCGACCAGACGAAGCTCGGCCTGTTTGTCCGACAGAACCGGCCGGACCCGCGCGGCGATCGAATCGACCTTCAGCTCTCCCGCGGAGGGGGCGCCGTCGCCGAGATAAACGACCTGCCCTCGGCCCTGCGTCTCGACGCGCGAAATCGCCGATACGAGGGCGGAGGCGAGGTCCGAGGCGCCCTCGGGCGCGCGCTCGTGCAAGAATCGGAAGGCCCCGGCAAGGGACGTGTCGCTCTTCGCGGAGAGGCCACGCTCGGGGTAGGAGACGCAGGCGCTGTCGCAAAGGAGGACGGCGAATCGCTCGCCTTCCCGCAATCGGCGCAGCATGCTCTCGGCGACCGTGACCTCGGCCGAGAGGCCCTCCCGCGTGATGCCGTGGCTCGCGTCGAGGACGATTACCTTTTCGTTGCGGAGCTCGATCGAGCTGGCCTCGGGCGCCGTCGGGACCGGGACACGGACCGCAAAAAACCCACGCCCCTCGCCGCCGTTCTCGACCGCGACGGGCAGGATCTCCGCCTGGGAGCGCGGAAATTCGAGGACGAAATCATCCTTCGGGACGAACGAGTCGGCTTGGAAATCGGCTTCGAGGCGGCCCGCCTCGGTGCGAAGCGAGGCCGCATGTCCGAGGACCTTCGCCTCGGCCGCGGCGCCGCCCGCGTCCTCGACCGTGACGTGCACGCGGAACGAATCCATCCGGACCGCGCGATCTTCGCCGAGAGAGAGCGGATACGTGTACCGCAGGACGCCCTTCGTCACGGGCAGGACCTCGTCGTAGGCGAGGATCACCTTGCGGCTGCCGCGCGCCGGCATCGGGAAGATTTTCAGGGAGAACGAGCTGTTCTGCGTCCATTCGAGCAGCGCCGGATCACGCGGGCGCACCGTGTCGTCGACGATGCCCTGGAAAATGCGCGCGGCGCGATCACGCTCGACCATCTCGCCCTCGACGAGCTCGTCGCCCACCCAGAGCGCGAGCCGCGACAAACTCGCGTCCGGCGGGAGCGGGAAGACGTACCGGCCTTCGAGGACCGTGGGCGTGTCGTTCGCGAGCTCCTCCTCGATCTCGGTGCGAGCGAATCCGTCGCGAATGGTGACGCGCACGGAATGCGCCCGCAGGCGCACGCCGGGGACGACGGTGCTCGTGCCCGGCAGGCGCCCCGTGATCGTGCCGAAGCCGCGCGGGGCGGCGAGCGTCGGTGAGCTCGTCTCGTCCTGAAGGAAGTCCTCCTCGCTGATCCCGGAGGCCGTTTCGAGAATGGCGGGGGCGCCGCGCGTCGCGGCGGGCGGCGTCATTTCGCCGTCGACCTCGCCAGGCGCGGCGAGGCATCCGGAGAGGCCCGCGAGGAGGACGAGGGTGTGGGCCGCGACGAGAGGACGATGACGACGCATGACGACCTTCCTCGGGCCGGATCACGCCTGCGGAGCGGCCCTGTGTGGCGGGTGTGGACGCCGCGGAAGACGGAAGGTTCCCGGATCCCGCGCGAAGGTGTCCGCCGGGGGCCGTTCTCGGCTACCCTCCGCCCGTGCCCGCGCCGTTCGTGCCCGAGCTCTTCGGCGACTTCCTCCTCGTGCAACGACTCGCGCGGCGGGCGATGTCGGATGTGCTCGTCGCCGTCCGGCTCGGCGACCGGAGCGGCCAGACGTTCGTGCTGAAGCGGCCCGTGCTGGGCGAACGCGCCTCGGGCCGCGCCGCGCAAGCCATCCAGCGCGAGGGCGAGGTGCTCGCGGAGGTGCGCGCCCCGGCGCTGCCCGCCCTCGCGGCGCGCGGCGAGCTCGCGGGTCTGCCGTACGTGGCCCTCGAGCACGTGCGCGGCGCGCCGCTCGACGAGCTCGCCTCCGGCGCGGAGCCGATGCCGGAAGGCGCGGCGCGCGCGGTGGCGCTCGACGTGGCGCGGGCGCTCGCGGCGCTGCACGAGAAGGGCTGGGTGCACGGCGATCTCGCCGCCTCGAACGTGATGATCGACGAGACCGGCGAGGCGAAGCTCGTCGACCTCGGCCTCGCGAGGCGCGCAGGCGAGGCGCGGCCGGAGGTCGCGGGGACGCCGGGATATCTCGCCCCGGAGGCGGCGCTCCCCGGCGAGGCGAGCGTCGCGAGCGACGTCTACGGATGGGCGGTGGTGGTCGCGGAGTGCGTGCTCGGGCGGCGCATCTTCCCCGAGGACGACCTCGCATCGGCGGGCGCGCGCGGGGATCCGCCGCGGGCGCTCGCGGCGTGGGAGGCGCGCATTCCGGGGCTCTCGGCGTCGCTCGCGCGGGAAGCCTCGCGCAGGCCGACGAGCGCGTCGATCGTGCAGGGCCTCGAAGCGCTGGCGCTCGATCGGGAGGCGCTCGCCGCGCGCGTGGAGGCGCACCGCGCGCGCGCCTCCGAGGAACGAACGTCGCTCGCCCGGCTCCCGGCGGTCGAGGCGCGCGTGTTGCCCGAGAAGTCCCCGCTGCCCGCGCTCGCCGAGCCTGCGCCCGAGCCTGCGCCCCGGCCCGCGCCGCCGCCTCGACGTTCTGCCGGCGTGTATCTCGCCGTGGCCCTCGGCGCGGTGCTGCTCTTCGCGATGGGCCAGTTCTCGGCGCGCCTCCCGCCGCGCAACCCGCGCGGCTCCGTCTCGCTCGCCGGGGTCGTGCCGCGGCGCGCGCACGTCGAGGTCGACGGGGAGAAGGTGGCCTTGCCCGCGGATGGCAGGCTGGAGCTCAGGAGCGGTGAGCACACGGTCGCCGTCGTGCTACCGAAGGGCGCGCGGCGCGAGTACACGTTCCGCGTGCGCCCGAACGAGCACGTGGTGCTCGTCGCCCCGAAGAAGGGCGCGACCAGCAACGAGGACGAGGAGGCGGAGGAGCGCGAGCCATGAGCGACGGCGAGAGCAGGACGAAATTGCTCGGCAGCGCCCCGAGCGGGTCGGGGGGTCGGCGGCCCGTGACCGAGGTGATCGACGCGACGAGCGGCCCCTCGGTGCGCCGGATCCGCAAGCTGCGCGTGGTCGTGGTCGACGCCCCCGACGCGCGTGATCAGGGTGCCGCGCATGTCTTCGCGCAGGACGAGGTGCGCGTCGGCAGTAGCCCCGACGTCGACGTGACCTTGCGCGACCCGGCCGTCTCGCGCGAGCACCTCGCCGTGCGCCTCGGGCCTCACGGTTTCTCGCTCACGGACTTCGGCTCCACGAACGGCACGTTCGTGGGCGACCTGCGCATCGAGCGCGTGGCCATCACGGACGACACGCTCGTGCGCCTCGGCAACAGCGTGCTCAGGCTCGAACCGCTCGCCGAGACGGTCGAGCAGGAGATCAGCCCGCGCGCGCGCTTCGGCCGCATGCTCGGCGCGAGCCCCGCGATGCGCGAGATGTTCGCGCTGCTCGAGCGCGTGGCCGCGAGTGATCTGACGGTGCTGCTCGAAGGCGAGACGGGCACGGGCAAGGAGCTCGCGGCCGAGGGGCTGCACGAGGCGAGCGGGCGCGCGGGCGCGTTCGTCGCGGTGAACTGCGGGGCGATCCCGCGGGAGCTTTTGGAGAGCGAGCTCTTCGGTCACGAGAAGGGCGCGTTCACGGGCGCGGTGCGCGAGCGGCCGGGCGCGTTCGTGGCCGCGGATCGGGGGACGATCTTCCTCGACGAGGTCGGCGAGCTGCCGCTCGACATGCAAGCGAAGCTGCTCCGCGCGCTCGAGCGGCGCGAGGTCAAGGCCGTGGGCTCGGATCGGTCGCGCTCGGTCGACGTGCGGATCGTGGCGGCGACGAACCGATCGCTCGCGCGCGAGGTGCAGGCGGGGCGTTTCCGGCAGGATCTCTACTATCGGCTCGCGGTGGTGATCGTGCGGGTGCCGCCGTTGCGGACGCGGATCGAGGACCTCAGGCTGCTCGTGGATCACATCCAGGACGAGCTCGCGCGGCGGCGCGCGGCGTCGGGTTTGCAGCCGTGCGCGCGGCTCGACGAGACGGCGATCGCGATGCTCTCCCGCTACGATTTCCCGGGCAACGTGCGGGAGCTGCGCAACATCGTGGAGCGCTGGGCCGTGCTCGGCGCCTTCGCGGCGCCGGGCGAACCCGCGGTGAGCCCGCGGGCCGAGGAGCGCAAGGCCGAGGCGCCGCCGAACCCTGAAACGCCGAAGGAGACCGCGCACGCGAGCGGGGTCGAGGCGAATCTCCTGAAGCTGCCGTATCACGAGGCGAAGGACGCCTGGGTCGAGCGCTTCGAGCGGGCCTACGTGGAGGCGATCCTCGCGCAGTCGGGCGGCAACGTGTCGCGGGCGGCGCGCGAGGCGGGCGTGGATCGGCGGCATCTGCAGCGATTGATGGCCCGGTTCGGGATCCGCGCGACGAGCGAGTGAGACGCGCGGTATCCTCCAGGCCCTGGGGGTATCCATGAGTCAACCGCGTGTTCTCCTCGCCGGCGCGACCGGCGCCGTCGGCTCCGAGGTGCTGCGGCTCCTCCGCGAGCGTGGCCATTTCGTGCGAACGTTCTCCCGGAGCGCGAAGAACGCCGAGAAAATCCGCCCGCTCGCGAGCGAGGTCGTCCTCGGGGACGCGACGCGCGCGGATTCGCTCGGCGAGGCGCTCGCGGGGATCGACGTCGTCGTGTCTTGCCTCGGCGCGAACGTGGCGCTGGGGATGCACGAGCGTCGCTCCTTCCGCGACGTGGACGTCACAGCCCACGAAAACCTCCTCGAAGCTTCGCTTCGCGCCTCGGCCAAACGTTTCGTCTATCTCTCCGCGCACCCCGGGCCCGGATACGATCACACGCGGTACATCCGGGCGCACGTCGAGACGGAGGACTTGCTGCGCGCCTCGGGCCTCTCGTGCTCGTTCGTCCGGCCAACCGGTATTTATTCGGCGCTCGGCGATCTGATCGACATGGCCCGCATGGGATTCGGGTCCGTCGCTGGCGACGGGACGGCGAAGGCCAATCCGGTGCACCCGATCTGCGTCGCCGAGGCGATGGTCTCCGTCGTCGAGGAAGGTCCGGAGTTCGTCGCGGTGGGCGGCCCGGAGGTCCTGACCCGCGAGGAGATCATGCGGCTCGCGTTCGACGTCGTGGGCAAGAAGCCGCGGATCATGCACGTGCCGCCCGGCGTGTTCCGGTTCTGGAGCGCCACCCTGCGCCTACCGCACCCGCGCCTGTCCGACATGCTCGAGTTCGTCGCGGCCGTCACGACCACGGACTCGGTGGCCGAGGCGCGAGGGACGCGCCCGCTCCGGCCGTGGTTCGAGGCGCTCGCGCGTCAATAGCGGTTTTCCGCTTCGAGGACGTGCGCGACGAGGCCGGCCACGCGGCCGACGGCGAGAATGGCGGCCGGCGCGCCCGGCGGCAATCCGAGCGCCGCGGCGAGGGCCACGAGCCCCACTTCGAGGCCGGGCTCCCCGTAACCGCGCGCGAATTCGACGAGATCCAGGGCGCGCTGGAGACGCCTATCCGCGGGCGCAAAGGATGCAGCGGCCTCGAGCAGGATCGCAGTGCGGGGGTCCGCGCCGGCGAGACGACCGAAGCCAGGAATCGGGGTCCCGCTGTCGAGCCGCTCGGCCACGAATTCCCGGACCTTCGCCGTCGTCTCGAGGACGTCGATCCAATTCGCGAGCTCCGTGCATACCCCGGCGTGCTCGTCCCCCGAGAGCGCCTCGACGCCCGCGAGCACGCAGGCCGCGAGGCTGCCGCCCGCATGCGCGGCGGCGCGCGCGGCGAGCGCGGGCGGATCAACGGCATGATCGGCCACGAGCGAGAGCGCGCGATCGAGCAGCGCCACGCGCGTCGGCGCGCTGGAATCCGCTTCCGAGAATGGCCACGCCATGGCGAGGCTCTCGGCGAGGGTCGGGGCGCGGGCGGCCGATAGAGCGCGCGTGACGCCACGGCAGGTGGCGGGCAATGCGGCGACGAGCGAGAGCAGCGCGCGCGCCTCGACGAGGTTCTCTTGCGGGTCCGGGCTGGGGTTCCCGTGCCGGTGGAGCGCCCAGAAGAGGATACCCAGGCGCACGACGTCGAGGGGGGCCGAAGGCAAGGCGAGGAGCACGAGCGCATCGCAGGCCCGGCGCAGGATCGAAAGGACGTCGCGCCGCTCCTCGTCGGATGAGGGCCACGCCCAGTCTCGGTCCTCCTTCGAGGGGAGCCTCCCGGACCAGAGGAGCTCGGCCACGGCCTCGAACGAGTTGCCCTCGCGCACGAGGTCGGCCACGGCATGCCCTCGATAACGTGGCCCCTCGGGGGACATCTGCGTGATGAACGTCCGGGACGAGCTTCGCTCCACATCGGAATCGGGCCCGGACCTGCCGGCGTGCGCCTCGCTCCGAGCTTTCAATCGCTCGACGTCCTCGCGCAGGTAATACCTGCCGCGCCCTCCGGGGCACGGGACGCTTCGCAAGAGGCCCCGGCTCACGTAGGTGTAGAGCGTCGCCCGCTTGACGGAAAGAAACGCTACGGCCTCGTTCGCCGTGAGAAATCCAGGACCCGGCGTGGTCGTCGTCATTACGCCCCCCGATTGTACAAGTGTATAGAAGTGTCGACCAAGCTATCACCAAACCGAGGCGCGTTGGGCGCGGGAGTCGAGGTAAAATGGGTCGGACAATGTCACATCCGGCCCGGGCCGTATGAAGCATATCCGGCCCGGGCCGTATGAAACATATCCGGCCCGGGCCGTATGCATCAACGTGTGGAGAGGCGGCTTTCCACCTGGCGTGTGATTCCGCGGGGCCTCGTCTCCTCCACGTGCGTCGCGAGCTCGTTGCGTAAACGGGTTCGCGCGTCCTGGATACGCTTTCGTACGGTCTCGGGCGAGAGCGACAGCTCGCCTGCGATGTCCTCGTAAGGTTCTTCCTCGACGAGACGGAGCTTCGCGGTCTCTGCGAGTCCGGGCGGCAAGCCGTCGATGGCCCTCCTTACGAGCACGTCGAGCTCGCGCCGCATCTGCTCGGCCTCGGGGGACTCGGCGTGCGCCGATTCGAGCGCCCCTTCCACCGTCAGCCGCTCGATCGCCCTCCTTTTGATCGCGCGCTCCCGGTGGATGTCGACGCAAGCGTTCCGCGCGAGCCGGGTGAGCCAAGCGCGCACATTCGATATCTCACCACTGCTGCGCGTGAGCTCCTCCATGGCGAGCACGGCGACCGTGCCGAGCGCGTCGCGCGCAGCCTCGGGATCCCTCCCCGTCCAGCGAAAGCAGAGCTTTCGGAGCTGCGGCTCGGATTGCGACCACGCCTCTTCAAAAGAGGCACGCGTGAAGCTCTGGTTCTCCCCCCCCATGAGCAACCTCCCCAATCGACGCGACGCGCCAGTCGAGCGCGCGCAGGTAAGTTGAATATTGCCGATGATTCGATGGAGGAGCGGCCCCGTCAATATCGATTCGCCAATCGACACGGGAATCATCGAGGCACACGATCGCGTCCGTCCGTGTCGGATGCCTATAGCGGTCCGGGAAAACGACGCGCGAGCGTCGATTCTCTGCTCACGAAAACGACGCCTCGTTCGTCATTGTTAGTGCCCGCGGCGATAAACGAAACGGCTCATAGGGAGCCGGACGCCGCGGGTCATTACCAATAAGAAGGAAGAAAACCATGAGCCGAGCGCAATTCGAACAGGGTGATTTCCCCCCCCTCCCCGCTCAAAACCCCCGGGACGTCGCGTCCCTCGTCCTCATCTCGATCGCGATGGAGGAGATGGGCCTCTCGCACATCCTCAATGCGGAGGGTGAGAAGATCCAGTGGATCCTCGGCACGCTCGAGGGTGGCGCCACCTCGCCGGCGAACCCCACGGTGGATCAGGTCCTCGACATCAACGAGTCGGTTCGGGACACGCTCGAGGCGGTCGTCGCCAAGAATCTCCTCCTCCACATGAAGGCCGGGAGGGTGATTCGCTTCTTCGAGGCCGCCACGGCGCCGGGCGGTGGTGGGGCCCCGGCCCCGGAGCCGGCCCCGGCCCCGGCGCCTGGACAGCCGTGAACGAGCCGAGGCGCGCGCCGCGGCTGCCCAGGTGGGGGGCCGCGGCGCGCGCCATCACCTCGTGAAGGGAGGGCGCGATGACCAGGGAGGGACACGACGGGTACAAGGAGATCATCGCCGTCCGATGGGAGGAGATCCGCCGGCGCCTGGATTTGGTCGACCGCATCATCGAGCTCGAATACACGGTGGTCGCGCACATCTCGCAGAAATGGCCGAATGAAGCCACGAGGGCGGGTCGCTTGGCCATGCAGGTCCTCGTGACGGCGTCGACGTATCGGTTGATGCTCGAGCTCTGGCGAGAAAACCTCGAATCGCTCCTCGAGCCGGACAATTTCCGCTGGACGACGGCCCCGCCGCCGCCCGGTTGGCCTTACGAGCAACTCGATCAGCAGTAATCGATCTCGTACCAGCCTCCCTCGGCGCCCGTCGCGCCGGTCGTCGATGTGGATCCGCTCTTTCTACGCAAGCGTACCCGAGCCGCCCCGGTGCGCGCGATGCGCCGCAGCGGGCGCGGAATTCCGCAGGTGCGGCGCTCGCTCCGCAGGCCGAGATCCCGCGAAACCCGCGGATCACGAGGCCTGAGCGCCTGGCACGCCGCGTGCTCTTCCTCCGCTCGAACCACGGCATTGCCCGTAAAGGAGCCCCGCCATGTCGAGCCTTCGTAACATCGTCCGCCCCCTCGCGTTCGCCCTCGCTTTCGTCTTCGCGACCGCCCCGCTCGCCGCCTCCGCCGAGGAGAAGGGCAAGGCGCCGAGGGTCGAGAAGGTCGACAAGAAGAAGCACGGCAAGGGCGAGTTCCCCATGGAGTCGGCCCGCTTCGACGAGAAGGTCGAGGAGAAGATCAAGCACGCGCGCGAGCAAATGGAGTCGCTCCTCGCCGCGCATCCGCTGCCGGAGTCGATGAAGGCCCAGATCCGCAAGGATTTCGAGTCCGGCGCCGCCGCGATCCGCGCCGCCGCGAAGGAGGCCGGCAAGGACGGCAAGGTGACGCGCGACGAGGCGAAGGACGTGAAGAAGCTCGCGAAGGAGCTGAAGGAAAACGCGCGCGAGAAATTCGGCAAGGAGGCGCGCCGCGACGGGAAGAAGCGCGAGAGGCGCGAGAAGCGCGCGAGCTAGATCAAGGTACGGTCAGCGTCCCGCCATTGCCCGCCACATCGCGAATCTCGACCGATTGCGCATCCTGCGCCTCCTGCATCGTGAGCGGCACGCTGGCCTTGCCCTCGGCGTCGGGATTGACCTCGACCGTCTTCGTCGGGTTGTTCGCGAACGTCACCGTCACCGTCCACGGGCCGAGCAGCGGCACGCCCGAATCGCTCGGCCCCACCCGCAAAGCACGGAGCCCCGGCGCCGTCCCGAGGTTCGCCACGAGGTCGATCGACGAGTCGCCGCGCGTCGCGGTCGACGCAGCCGAGAGCTCTGCGGCGACGACGTCGAACGACGGGCTCGTGATCTCGTAGGTCGTTTCGCCGGACGCCGCGAGCGCCTTGCCCTTCACGCGGAAGCGGTATTTGCCGAGCGGGAGCGAGAACGGCAGCATCGGCTTCTGCGCGGAGAAGAGGTCCGGCGGGACGACCTGCCATGTCGCCGTGTAGACGTGGTGCTCGGGCGCCTCGGCGGTCACCGGATCGGGCGAGTACGTCGTGACGATCGTGCCCTCGTACGAGCTGGCGGGGCGGCCCTTCGCGTCGGTGAGCGGCTGGTACATGCCGAGCGCCGCCTCGCGCTCGATGAACACCACGGGCATGTCGACGGCCGGATCGCCGCCGTACCAGGCAAACCGCGCGGCGCCGATGGCTCGCGAGACCTGCGGCGAAGAGACCTCCGCGGCCACCGTGTCCGGCCAGAAGAGCGCGGGGGACACGGACGCCGCCGTGCCGTGATCGGTGGTCTCGAGCTTCGTGATCGGCGCTTCGTCGGGGTATTTCCAGGCGGTGAAGCGCGAGCTGCCGACTTCGGGGTCCTCGATTTCGGGCGTCCACGCGAGCTTCGCCGCTTCGAGCACGCCGGCGAGGATCTGCTCGCCTTCGAGCGGGCCCCAGACGTTGATGCTCGGCTCGTAGCCGCCGGCGAGCCAATCCTCGCCCGTGAGAATGTATCCGACGTGATCGTCGGCATACCCGATGAGCAGCGTCCGATCCGGGCCCGCGGGCGAGAGGCCACGAAGATAGGCGGCCCAGGGCGCGACGGGCTCGCCGGGCGCCGTGACGACGAGGTAATCGCCGGTCGGCGTGCCGGAAATACGCAGCGCCGCGGCCGTCGTGCGGACGGAGTCGCAGAGCGGCAGGGGCATGTCGGCGCTCACGTCGAAGAGGCCGAAGATGATGCCTCCGCCCTTGGCGATTTCGAGGCACGAGCCGTAGACCGGCATGCCGAGCGCGCCCGGGAGCCCGGCGAGCGCGCCGGTGCCGCTCTGCTCGCCGCACAGGCCCGCGCCGGCGTAGGTGTTGAACTCGTCGATGGGGCTCTTGACCTTGCCATTCTCGTCGAGCAGGACGCCGTCGGGCACGTACTCCACGACGTTCGGATCGTACGCCGCGTAGCGGAGCTCGGTGCCGTCGGGGCGCTTCACGACGCCGTCGCGGCCGATGTAGTAGCTCCGCGTGACGATCTCGAGCGCGGCCTTGTCGCCGGTCTGGACGCCGCCGATGATGGGCGCGATGAGCTCGGTGGCGCGGGCGCCGAGCGTCTCCAGGCGCGGAATGTCGAGGCAGCGCAGCGAGTCCGGACAGGAGGTGCGGCCATCGTGGCCCGCGGGCGAGACGTCGCCGGCCGCGCCCTGCACGTGCATGACGGGATACCCGAGCTCGGCGCTGAGCGCGCGCGCGATGGCGCCGGGGGCGTCCGTCGAGACGAGCGGGTTGTCGCCGCCGCCGATCGTGCCGTGGATGGGGAAATCGACGAGGGCCGCGAGCGGCGTGCCGTCGGCCTTGTCGACACGCAGGACCCAGAGCGTCGGGTCCTTGCGTTTGCCCGCGTCGTTGCCGTCGGGCCCGGGGAGCATGTTGTTTTCGCCGCGCCGGTCGCGGTTGACCTCGTCGTTCGGGTCGAAGTCTTTCTCGACCGTGACGCCGATCTTCGCGGGGGCGAGGCCTTCGATCGCTTGAACGACGGCGTCGGCCATGGCGGCGATGGCGCGCTCGGCGAGCGCGGATTTCGGGCGATCGACGCCGGGCATGAGGATGAAGCTCGGCTGGTAGCCGGCCCAGGCGGCGTGGCTATGCGAGGCGGTCATGATGATGCGGCCGCGCATGGAGCCGTCGGGGGCGACCTTCGATTCGAGCTCGAAGAGCGTGTTCTCGTTGAGGAGCGGCGCGTCGACGCGGACGATGACCACGCGCTCGCCGCCGGCTTCGAGGGCGAGGGCCTCGGCGCGCGGCGCGTCGTGGATGCCCACGGTGGGGACGAGGCTCTTGCCGAAGCGCCGGGGGCGGTCGTCGACGGGCTTGGCGCCGCCGAGGCCGATGGTGCGGGACGCGTAGCCGCCCACGGGCGTGCCGATGGGCATGGGCAGGACGGCGGCGCCGTAGCCGGCCTTGACGTCCGTGGGAGCATTCGCCGGTTTGGACGGGCGCTCCGGCGGGGTCTCGAACTGGCAATGGGCCAGCGGATCGACCACGGTCGGGGGGGTTTCCGTTATCGGTTTGTCTTCGCCCCCGCAGGCAGCAAAGGTCGCCCCGAGCAACCCGAGGGCGATCCATCCGAGCGTCTTCTTGCGTGTTTTCGTCACCGAAGGCCTCCTCGCGGGCGAGGATAGCCGAACCGGCTTGGAGCATCGAAAAGTTCGTGACGTGAGGTGTCCTCCTCGGAACGAGGAGGTCTCAGAACCGGGAGGCTTCGAGCCGGATGTCGGCGTGGGCGAAGGCTTTCTCGAATCGGCGAAGGACCTTCGCCGCCTCGGACGCCTTGCCCTGGAGCTCGAGCGCATGGGCGAGGCCGAAGAGCGAAAACCCGTTCTCCGGCAGGTTTTCGAGGTCCTCTCGATAGACACGCTCGGCCTCCGTGGCCCTCTGCGCGCGGAGCAGGACGGCGCCGAGGATCTGCCGCGTCGGGTGGTGCCAGTCCGGCGGCTCCATGTAACGGAGCTCGTCTTCGAGGACGACCGCGAATTGGAGCTCGCGGATGGCCGTGTCGAGATCGCCCCGATCCGCCGCGAGCTCGCCGCGCGTGACGGCGAGGGCGACGCCCAGCACGGCGCTCGGCGAGTTCACGCCGGACACCGTGGTCCCGAGGAGCGAGGGCTCCGCCGCGACCTTTTCCAGCGCGGCGAGCTCGCGATCCGCGGCCTTCACGTCGCCGAGCCGGGAGAACGCAATGGCCTGGGCGTAATGGTAGACGCCGCGCGTGTAGACGCGATCCTCGGGCGGCGCTTCCGCGTGCAGGATCTCGTGCCACCGGCCGAAACGAACCATCGCATAGAGGGGTGCGGCCTGGAAATGCTCGATCATCGTGGCCATGGCGCCGGCGCGGCCGTGCGCGGCGTGTCCGAGACGCCGCGGGATCGAATGCGCCACGCGCAGCGCCTCCTCGGACTTCCCCTGGAGCGTCAACGCGGCCCACAGGAAGTGCACATTGTGCGTCCGGTACATGAACAGGTACATGTTCGAGGGGTCGGCGAGGGGCGCGTACTTGTCGTCGGCGACGATGGCGCGCTTGTTGGCGATCGCGGCGTCCTCGTAGCGGCCCAGGCGAAGGTAGATGTGCGACGGCATGTGCACGAGGTGCCCGGCGCCGGGCACGAGGTCCGCGAGCCGCTCGGCCGCGTCGAGCGCGCGCGCGGGGTGCGGCGAGGACTCGAGGACGTGAATGTAGTAATGGTTCGCCCCGGGGTGGTTCGGAGCGAGCTTCATCGCCCGCTCCAGCGCGGACATCACCTCCTCGGTATTCGCCCGCGGCTTCCCGCGCTCCCAGTAATTCCAGGGGCTCAGGTCCATGAGCGCCTCGGCGTACAGCGCGAGAATGTCCGCGTCGTCCGGGAGGCGCTTGGCGACCTTCTTCATGGCCCCGGCATAGGCGACATCGAGCGGGCGGCGATCGGCCACGGGGGCGGGCGCGTATCGGGTCGCGAGGGCCTCGATGAGCTCGCACTCGCGGCGCGTGACGCTGGTCGGGGTCGCGAGGGCGCGGGCGCGCTGGATGTGCGCATACGCGCGCGGGACGGAGTCGTCACTCATGGGGGCGTTGATGTTCGGGCCGAGCACGAGCGCGGCGCCCCAGAAACACATCGCGCAGCCGGGATCGAGGCGCGCGGCTTCGAGGAACGAGCGCTCCGCCTCGGCGTGGTTGAAGGCATAAGCCAGCGTCATGCCCTGGTTGAAATAACGCTGGGCGGAGGGGACGCTGGTGGTGATGGGAAAGTGGAGCGATCCCATCCCTTCGAGCACCGGCGCCCCTGCGGGCGGGTTCGTGATCTTGCTGGCATCGTCGCTCACCGCGGCGCGCGTGGCGAGGAAGGACGATGCGCCGAGCAAACCGAAAACAACGAAGAGCATCTTCCGCGATGAAATTCGCATTTTCACCCTCCCCGGCCGCCCTTTCGGGGGCATGTTCCAAGGCAATGGGGCACGCCTCCCCGACGGCAAGCCCTCCCACCCTCTTGACGCCCGGTTGCAGCGGGGGCACTGGTCTGGAAAGGGCCCCAAAAGCGGCGGCCGAAGAGGTACACATGAGGCGCTTTCGCTGGATTCACCTACTTGCATTGCCCTCCTTGCTCGCGGCTTGCGGCGGAGAGCCCGACGGGGAGCAGGCGAACGAGAACGGGGACGCGTACGATCCCTCGTCGGTCGTGACGCGGGAGCAGAACGAGACCCCCGAGTTCTGGTTCGTGGAGCTCGAAGAGAAGCCGCTCCTGCGCGGCGGGTCGGAGTCGTTGCTCCTCCAGCAAAAGGTCGTGTTCAAGGCCGAGGCCGAGAAGCGGGGCATCTCGTACACCGAGCGGATCTCGTTCCACCGGCTGTGGAACGGGCTTTCGATCCGGGTCGCGCCCGAGCACGTCGCCGATCTCGCGCGGATTCCCGGCGTGAAGTCGGTCTGGCCGGTGGTCCCGATCCAGCAGGAGGATACGCCGGGGGACAGCGGCGGGCCGCAGATGGACATGGCGACGGCGATCGCGATGACGGGCGTCGACATCGCGCGGAACCAGCTCGGGCTCACGGGCGCGAATATCCGCGTCGGCATCATCGACAGCGGCGTCGATTACGATCACCCCGATCTCGGCGGCGGCTGCTTTGGTCCGGGGTGCCGGGTCCAGTACGGCTACGATTTCGTCGGTGACGGGTTCCAGTCGGGCGTCGCGGGGGCGTATGCCATTCCCGACGCGGATCCGGACGATTGCGGCGGTCACGGCACGCACGTCGCCGGCATCGTCGGCGCGAATGGCAAGGTCGTCGGCGTCGCGCCCGAGGTCACGCTCGGCGCGTATCGCGTGTTCGGCTGCGCAGGGTCGACCAGCACGGACATCATGATCCAGGCCATGGAGCGGGCGCAGCAGGACGGCATGCGCGTCGTCAACATGAGCATCGGCTCCGGATATCAATGGCCGCAGTATCCGACGGCCGTGGCGGCGTCGAACCTCTCGAACAGCGGCACGATCGTCTCCTGCTCGGGCGGCAACAACGGCGACCGCGGCGTCTGGGCCACGGGCGCGCCCGGCGTCGGGACGAACGTCCTCGCCTCGGCCTCGGCCGAGAACACGCACGTCGCGCAGCTTTCGTTCACGATCACGCCGGACGCCACGAGCTTCGGGTACAACCTGGGCACGGGCGTGCCGCCCGCGCCGCTCACGGGCACGCTGGAGGTGGTGGCCACGGCGACGGCGGCCACGATTGCCACGGACGCGTGCAACGTGAATCCGCCGGCGGCGGGGAGCCTCACGGGCAAGGTGGCGCTCATCAAGCGCGGCGGCTGCACGTTCTTCGAGAAATCCAAGAATGCGCAGGCCGCGGGCGCCGCGGCCGTCGTCGTGTACAACAACGCCGCCGGCGCGCTCGTCCCCGGCGTCACGATTCCCACGGGCTCACCCGCGGGCACGACGCCCGTGGGCGTCCCGGTCGTCGGAATCACGATGGCGGAGGGCGATACCATCGCGCAGCGCCTGAGCGCGGGCGCGGTGTCCTTGACGTGGACGGATGAAACGGTCATCTCGCCGAACAGCGTCGCCGGGCGCATTTCGACGTTCAGCTCGTGGGGCGCGGGGCCGGATCTCTCGTTCAAGCCGGACCTCACGTCGCCGGGCGGGGCGATCTATTCGACGTATCCGCTGGAGATCGGCGGGTACACCTCGCAGAGCGGCACCTCGATGGCCTCGCCGCACACGGCGGGCTCGATCGCGCTGCTCATCCAGGCGACGGGCGAGACCAATTTCGAGGCGATTCGCGCGCGCCTCCAGAACACGGCGGAGCCGCTCCTCTGGGGCATCGATCCGTCTACGGGCATCCTCGACAGCGCGCATCGGCAGGGCGCGGGCCTCATTCGTGTCGACAAGGCCGCGGTCACGACGGCCAGCGTGTGGCCGAGCCGGATCGCCCTCGGCGAGACGACGGGCCCCACGACGCAGACGATCACCCTGAAAAACGACGGCAACGAGCCCATCACGTACGAGGTTTCGCACCAGCCGGGCGCCTCGTCGGTGGGCACGTATGGCACGCCGCAGGCGCTCTCGAAGACGGACGTGCCGCCGAGCGCGGAGTTCAGCGCGCAAAGCGTGACGGTCCCGGCGAACGGCACGGCGACGGTGGACGTCACGATCACGCCGAACCCGAACCTCGCCGCTCAGGGCGTGTACGGCGGCTTCATCAAGTTCGCGCAGACAGGCGGCACGACGACGCTGCGCGTGCCGTACATCGGCTTCAAGGGTGATTATCAATCGATCGTGGCGCTCGTCCCGACGGGGCAAAGCTTCCCGTGGCTGTCGCGGCAGATCAACGCGACGACGTACAACAAGGAGAATGCGGGCGCGGTGTTCTCGATGTCGGGGACGTCCAACGTGCCCAACGTCACCGTGCACCTCGAACACCAGGTGACGACGATCAAGGTCGACATCGTCGAGGCCGCGGGCCTCCAGAAGCCGTGGGGCAACGCCTACACGTATACGTACGTCGGGCGGAACGCGGATCCGACGGGCACGTATTCGTTCGCCTGGAATGGGACCACGACGGTCGGCAAGAAGGTATACGTCGTGCCGAACGGCAATTACGTGATGAAGATGAGCGTGCTGAAGGCGCTCGGCGACGCGAACGACCCGGCGCACTGGGAGACCTGGACGTCGCCCTCGTTCAAGGTCGAGCGGCCCTGAGGTTCGCAGCGCGGGGGGATCGGCCCGAAAAGCCGATCACCCCCCCGCGCGGAATTCAGCCGAAGGTGATCAGGGGGTCGCCCGCGGCGAGCGCCGTAGCGCGGTTCGGAGCGGGGGGATAAATCCACATGGTATTGATCGCGCGCTTGCGCTCCTTGCCCGCGGCGGCCGTGAGCTTGATCTCGCGATCCCAGCCTTCCGTGTAGAGAGCTCCCCATTCGCCGAGGTCGAGGCAGGTGGCGTAGAAGCGCTGCCGGTATTCGAGCGTGGGAGCGCCGAGGAGGTCGGCCACGACATTGTGCCCGCCGAAGCGGCCCATCGCGACGGCGTGCTGGCACGACATCAGAGCGTAATGGCCCTGCTCGTCGGTGAGCGCGCGGGCGACGTCACCCGCCGCGAAGACGTGCGGTATGCCGACGACACGCAGGTCCGGGGTGACCTCGACGCGGCCGAGCGGGTCGAGCGAGGAAGAGACCTGGGCCGTGAGGCTGCTCGCGCGCATGCCGGCGGTCCAGACGACGGTGCGAGCCTCGATGCGCTCGCCGGAACTGGTCACCACGCCGCCGGCATCGATGGACGCGACGGCGATGCCGCTCCGGTATTCCACGCCGAGGGATTGGAGCGCCTCCACGATGATGGGACGCGGATTCTCACCGAGGCCGCCGCCGACCTCCCCTCCCCTTTCGACGATGATCACCGAGAACTTCGCATTCGCGCCGAACACCTGTCGCAGGCGCAGGGGCAGCTCCGTGGCGAGCTCGAGCCCCGTGAATCCGCCCCCTGCGACGACGACCGTATTTCGCGCGGACGTCTCGGGCAGGGCAGCGAGGCCCGCGAGGTGCTTGTCGAGCGCGACGGCATCGCCCAGCTGATCGACGGAGAACGCATGCTCCGAGAGGCCGGGAACGGGCGGTCGGAAGAGCTTGCTGCCGCTGGTGAGCAGGAGCCGATCATAAGGCAAGGTGCGCCTCGCGCCGTTCGTCGCAATCACGTCGACCTGCGCGTCGCCCGTCCGGATTTCCGCGACGGTCCCCTCGACGAATCGGACGCCGATCGCATCGAGGAGCGGCAAGAGGGGCGCGCTCATGTCCTCCGGAGAGGGCTCGTAGAGCCGCGGGCGAATGGTGAGGGCGGGCTGCGGAGAGACGAGCGTGACCTCGACGTCCGCGCTGGTTTTTCCTTGCTGGTCGAGCAGCCGCGCGGCCGCCAGGGCGCCCCAGACTCCGGCGAAGCCTCCTCCGACGATCAATACTTTCTTCGACATGCTACCTCTGGTATGGCGAGGAGGGCCCGCCGCCCATGCCATTGATCCCTGATTTTCGGCCAACGTGCGCGAACCAACCGCGGCTCGTGCTGTTCGTCGCGCTTCCCGGGATGGGGCTGCTCGACCTGACCGGGCCGCAGACGGTGTTCTGGGCCGCGTCGCGCTACATGGAGGCGCTCGGGCGGCCAGGCTACACGCGACGAACCGTGAGCCTGACAGGCGGGCTCGTGTGCGCGGCGGAGGGCGTGGCGCTCGATACGTCGCCGCTCGCGGAGTTCGCGGCCGAGGAGGTGGACACGATCATCGTGCCCGGCGCGCCGGAGATCGAGCAGGCGCTCGATTGCTCCGCGGAGCTCGCGCGCAGGCTCGCCGAGATGTCCCGCAGGGCGCGGCGGACGGCCTCCGTGTGCACAGGGACGTTTTTCCTGGCCCAGGCGGGGCTCCTCACGGGAAAACGAGCCGCGACGCACTGGTTGATGTGTGACCTCTTGAAGAAACGTTTTCCCTCGGTCGAGGTCGATCGAGACGCGATCTTCGTGCAGGAGGGGCCGGTCTGGACGTCGGCGGGCGTGACGGCGGGAATCGATCTCTCCCTGGCGCTCGTGGAAGCGGACTGCGGGCGGGACATCGCGATGAAGGTGGCGCGCGAGCTCGTGGTCTTCCTCAAGCGGCCGGGCGGGCAGTCGCAGTTCAGCGAGGTATTGCAATCGCAGGCGGAAGACCGCGGAGCCTTCGACGATCTGCACCACTGGATCTCGGAGCACCTCGTCCGCGAGGATCTGACGGTGGAGCTGCTCGCGGAAAAGGCGGGGATGAGCCCGCGGAATTTTTCGCGCGTCTACCGGCAGAAGACGGGACGAACGCCGGCGAAGGCGGTGGAGATGTTCCGGCTGGAGGCGGCGCGGCGGCTGCTCGAAGCGTCAACGCGCAACATGGACGAGATCGCGCGGCAGTGCGGATTCGGCAATGAGGAGCGGATGCGCATGACGTTCCAGCGGCACCTTTTGGTGTCGCCGACGGAGTACCGCAGTCGGTTTTCGAGGTGAGGGATCACGCTCCCTCGGCGCGCGATCCGCGCATTTCTTGCGCTCGAACTGGGGGCTTGCCCGGCACGAAAGTCCGGCGCATGCTCCCGGCCCCCACAGGACATGCACGGAGAAAACATGGCCAAGCTCAGCAAGGACATCGTGATCGTGGGCGCGAAGCGCACCGCGTTCGGGACGATGAATGGCGCGCTCAAGGGCGTCACGGCGAACGATCTGGCGGCGCACGCGGCCAAGGCTGCCCTCGCGCAGGCCGGCGCGGCGCCGACCGACGTCGGGCACGTCGTCGTTGGCAACGTCATGCAGACGAGCGCGGACGCCATCTACTGCGCGCGCCACGTCGGCCTCAAGGCGGGCGTGCCCATCGAGGTCCCGGCGCTCACGGTGAACCGGCTTTGCGGCTCGGGGTTCGAGGCTGTCGTGCAGGCGGCCCAGCTCCTCCTGCTCGGCGACGCCGACGTGGTGCTCGCGGGCGGCACCGAGAACATGTCGCAGGCGCCGCACGTGCTGCGCGGCGGGCGCGAGGGCTTCGCGTTCGGCAAGGCCCCGGCGCTCGAGGATTCGCTCTGGAGCGCGCTCACCGATAGCTACGTGAATTCGCCGATGGCCATCACGGCCGAGAACCTGGCGGCGAAGTACAACATCTCGCGCGCCGAGTGTGACGAATACGCCCTCCGCAGCCAGAAGCTCTGGGCCGCGGCGAACGAGGCGGGCGCGTTCAAGGACGAGATCGCGCCGATCGAGCTCCCGGGCAAGCGCGGGGCGCCGCCGGTCTCGTTCGCGGTGGACGAGCACGCGAGGCCGCAATCGACGCCTGAGGCGCTGGCGAAGCTCGCGCCCGTCTTCAAGAAGGACGGCACGGTCACGGCCGGCAATGCGAGCGGCATCTGCGACGGCGCCGCGATGCTCGTCGTGACCACGGCGGAGAAGGCGCGCGAAAAAGGCTGGACGCCGCTCGCGCGGCTCCTGCAATGGGCGTCGGCGGGCGTGGATCCCTCGATCATGGGCATCGGCCCGGCGGCCGCCATTCCGAAGGCCCTCGAGCGCGCGGGGGTCTCCTTCGACGCGGTCGACCTCTTCGACGTGAACGAGGCGTTCGCGCCGCAATGGCTCGCCGTGCAGAAGGAGCTCGGGATTCCGCTGGAGAAGGCGAACGTCAATGGCGGGGCGATCGCGCTCGGCCACCCGCTCGGCGCCTCGGGCGCGCGCATCACGGCGAACCTCGTGCACACGCTGCGCCGCACGGGCAAGCAGATCGCCGTGGGCAGCGCCTGTATCGGCGGCGGGCAGGGGATCGCGGTCGTCCTCGAGCGACTCTGATCGGAGCGGCGAGGCCATGGCCCCTTTCCAGAACGAACGCGAGGCCGACGTCGTCATCGTCGGCGCCGGCCTCGCGGGTCTCTCGGCGGCGGACGCGCTGACCCGCGCGGGAAAACGTGTCGTCGTGCTCGAAGCGCGCGATCGCGTCGGCGGGCGCACGCTGGGCCGGGAGATCGGGGGCCGTGTGCTCGACCTCGGGGGGCAATGGCTCGGCGCGGGGCAACGCCGCCTCGGGCGCCTCGCGGCCGAGCTCGGGGTCGCGACGTTTCCGACGTACCATTCCGGGCAAAAGGTCCTGCTGCGGGATGGGCGGGTCTCGACGTATGCGGGGACCATTCCCTCGTTGCCCGTGCCGGGGCTCGTCGCGCTGCACCTCGCGCTACGCAAGCTCGACGCGCTCGCGGCGCGCCTGCCCGAGGGGAGGCCGCTCGCGGCGGCCGAGGCTCCGGCGTGGGACGAGGATACGCTCGAAACCGTCGCCAGGCAGCTCCTCACGCGCGCCGACGTGCGCGAGCTCTTCGACGCGGCGGTGCGGGTGGTGTTCGGCGCGGAGCCGCGCGAGATTTCGATGCTGTACTTCCTCGCGTACCTGCGCGCGGGCGGCGGGCTCATGCGGCTCGTCGAAATCGAGGGCGGGGCGCAGGAGCGGCGCTTCGTGGGCAGCGCGCAGGAGCTCTCGATCCGGCTCGCGGCGCGGCTCGGGGACGCGGTCGTTCTCTCCGCGCCGGCGCGGCGCATCGAGCAGGATGCGCGTGGTGTCGTCGTGACCTCGGACGAGGTCGCGGTGCGCGCGCAGTACGTGATCGTCGCGGTCCCTCCGGCGCTCGCGGGCCGCATCGAATACAGGCCGCTCCTGCCCGTCGTGCGGGATCAGCTCACGCAGCGCATGCCGATGGGCTCCACGGTGAAATGCATCGCCGTCTACGATCGGCCTTTCTGGCGCGAGGCGGGGCTGTCGGGGGAGGCCGTGACGAGCACGGGGCCGATGTCGGTCGTGTTCGACAATGGCTCGCACGACGGCGCGGTGCATTCGCTCTTGGGGTTCGTCGTGGGGCAGAAGGCGCGTGTCTTCTCGGAGCGGCCTCCGGAGGAGCGGCGCGCGGTGGTGCTCGGGAGCCTCGGGCGCATGTTCGGCGAGCGGGCGCTCCGGCCGAGTGAATACGTCGAGTTCGACTGGTCGTCGGAGGCATGGACGCGCGGCTGTCCCGTCGGGGTCATGGGGCCGGGCGTGATGACCGGCGTCGGGCGCGCGCTGCGCGAGCCGGTGGGGCGGATCCACTGGGCCGGCACCGAGACGGCGACGGAATGGACGGGCTACATGGAGGGGGCGCTCGAATCGGGCGAGCGCGCGGCCGCCGAGGTGCGGGCGCGGTTCGAGGGCGAGCGCGCGGCGGCTCACCGTTCCTGAGCCGCTCCGTTTTGAAGCACGTCCCGCTCCGTTTTGGAGCGGTCCTCCGCTCCGTTTCGGAGCGGCCCGGGTGCTTCCCGCTCCTCGCGCGTGTCGTTCGTCCCTTCGCCAGCCGCTCTGCGCTCTTCGCCACGGCCTCCGCGCTCTTCGCCACGGCTTCGCCGCTCTTCGCCACGGCTTCGCCGCTCTTCGCCACGGCTTCGCCGCTCTTCGCCACGGCCTCCCCGCTCTTCGCCACGGCTTCGCCGCTCTTCGCCAGTCCCCCCGCGCTCTTCGCCAGCGCCTCCGCGCTCTTCGCCAGCGCCTCCGCGCTCTTCGCCACGGCCTCCGCGCTCTTCGCCACGGCCTCCCCGCTCTTCGCCACGGCCTCCGCGCTCTTCGCCGGTCTCCATTGGCATGGATCATGCACAAGCTCGGGGCGGATACGCGACGTCATACCCCCAACGACGCGTCGAGGGAGGAACCGTCATGAATACGAGCGTCAAGAGCACGCTTCCCCGCAAGGATTTCACGGCCATCACGCAGCTCGGCCTCAAAGCCTTGAGCCTCGCACTCACCCACGCCGATAGCCTCGTCCCGCGGCTCCCGGAAGGGATGATCGAGCTCCTCTCGAATGACATCGAGAAGCTCGGCAAGGTGGTCCCCGGCGCCAAGCAAGCCAGGAGCGAGGCCGTGGCCGCCACCAGCGCGCAAAACGTCACGCTCGAACGGGGGTACGCGCAGGCGCGGCAGATCCGCGCCGCCCTTCGCCGCGCCCACGCGCCCGCCGACGTGAAACGCGCGTATGGCGTCGGCCAGAAGGTGAAGAAAACGAACGTGCGCGACGTGAAGGTCGCGATCCGGCAGATCCTCGATCGCGCCAAGGAGCATCCCGCCGAGGCCGCGTCGCTCGGGATCCAGTCCAAAGACCTCGACGGGCTCGCGCAGGCGCTCGTCGAGATCACGAACGCGGATGCGATTCAAGAGCAAAAGCGCGCGAGCGCGCCGCTCGCGACGCAGGAGCGGAATCGAATGGGCCACCGGATCCTCCGCGCCGTCGGGCGGATCGAGGGCGCAGGGCGCATGGAATTCGCGAACGACGAGGCGACACGGGCGAGCTTCGAGGCGCTTTCGGCAGGTTCGAGGAAGAAGAAGCGGGCCGCGGAGAATGGAGGGGAGGCGGCGCCTTCGATGGGAGGACCGCCGTCATGAAACAGACGCCGAAGGCGCTCGGGCGCGCTTCTTGACAGCGTGAATCGCAGGCTGACTCGCTTGACATTCGCGAGATTCCCAGTTTTCATTCCGCGCTCGGAGGAATTTCGTGCACAAGTCAAAAGTGTTGCAACTTGGATGGGCGCTCGCCTGCGCCTCGCTGATCGGTGTCGCTGGGTGCGGCCCGGCCGGCGGTGAGGGCGGCCAAGGCGCCGGGGGCGGCCAAGGCGGAGACGGGGGCAGCGGCGGCGGAGTCAACCCGGCCGGGACCGGCGGGATGGGCCAAGGCGGCGGCGGCGCGTGCACGGATCAATGCACCGCCGGGCAAACGCAGTGCTCGAACACGGAGCTCCAGGCGTGCGCGCTGCAGGCCAATGGCTGCCATGACTGGGCGCCGCCGCAGGCCTGCCCGACCTTCCAGACGTGCTCCGGTGGGCAGTGCGTCTCGTCCTGCACCGATCAATGCACCGCGGGACAAACGCAGTGCTCCGGCGCGAACGTGCAGTCCTGCATGCTGCAAGCGAACGGGTGCTACGACTGGAACCCCGCGCAGAGCTGCCCCACGTTCCAGACCTGCTCCGAGGGGCAATGCGTTCTGAGCTGCACCGACGTGTGCACGAACGGAGCCACGCAGTGTTCGAACGGGCAGATCCAGACCTGCGGGCTGCAGGTCAATGGCTGCTACGACTGGAACACCCCGCAGAACTGTCCCACGTTCCAGACCTGCAACGGCGGCGCGTGCGTCTCGTCCTGCACCGATCAATGCACGGGCGGCGCCACGCAGTGCTCGGGCCCGCAGGTCCAGACGTGCGGGCTCCAGGCGAACGGCTGTTACGACTGGAACCCCGGCGCGAGCTGTCCCGCAGGCCAGGCTTGCGAAGCCGGCGCGTGCGCCTCGCAGTGCGATGACAATTGCACGCAGGGACAAACGAAGTGCTCGGGTACGCAGGTGCAGTCCTGCGTGATGCAGGCGACCGGCTGCTACGACTGGGGCGCGCCGATGGCCTGCCCGTCGCCGCAGATCTGCCAGGGCAACGCGTGCATGTCGTCGACGTGCACGCAAAACGAGCTGCGCTGCAACGGCAACCTGCTCGAGGTCTGCAACGGCAGCAACCAGTGGCAAACGCAGCAGGTCTGCGCGCAGGCGTGCGACCCGGCGATGAAGGCCTGCACGGGCGTGACCACCTGCGTGGCCGGCTCGCGGCGCTGCAACGGCATGCAGACGCAGGTCTGCAACTCCACCGGCACCGCGTGGCTCACGGTCGAGACGTGCGCCATCGCCTGCGACAGCGCGAACGGCCTCTGCGCCGGCGCGTGCGAGACGGGCGAGAAGCGCTGCAACGGGAACACGCCCGAGACCTGCAACGCCACGGGCACCGCCTGGACGCAGGGGCAAACCTGCGCGACGTATTGCTTCAACGGCGACTGCGCGCAGCCGAGCCTGGTCATCGACGCCAACGCCAACGCCACGCTCGACGGCGAGCAGGTGTTCGCCGGCGACGTGACCATCATCAACTCGAGCGTGCTCACGGTGCCCTCGGGCAAACTCGTCATCCGCGCGAAGAACTTCGTGCTCGACGCGAGCTCGCAGATCGTCGTGACGCCGACGGGCAACGATCCGCGCGGTCAGGGTGCAGCCAGTTATTCGAGCTCCTGCAACGCGCAGGGGTGGTGCACCGCCTACGGTACGGTGCCCGGCGCCGGCGGCGGCTACGGTGTCGTGGGCAGCGGCGGCAGCGCGACGTTCAGCTGCTACTACAGCGGCACGCGGTACTGCACCGTCACGGGCTTGGGCGGCCCCGCGTACGCGATCGCCGATCAGGAGCCGGCGATGGGCTCGAGCGGCGGCGCCTGCTCGGGCGGCACCCCGGGCCTCGGCGGCGGCATGCTCGTGATCTACGCGGAGAACATCACGATCGCGGGTCAAGTCACGGTGAACGGCCAGAGCGCGTCCGGCTGCGCCGGCGGCGGCTCCGGCGGCGGCGTGGTGCTGCGCGCGACGAACGACCTCAAGTTCACCGGCTCCATCTCGACCGCAGGCGGCAACGGCGGCCCCAGCGGCGGCGGCAACGGCGGCAACGGCGCGGTCAAGCTGCTCTACGGCAACTCGAAGACGCTGACCGGCTCGGTCGTGGCCGCGAAGTTCGATTCGTACATGGCGCCGTTCGACGTGTCGTCGTCGACGCATCCGAACTCGAAGCTCTGGTACAACGATGGGTATCCGTCGTTCGAGCTCGCGTGGAGCAAGCCGTTCACGGCCTCGGCTGGCTACTACTACAAGCTCAACACGAGCTACGGCTTCGTGCCGAACTCGGCGAACGCGAGCTACAAGCCGGAGGAGAGCGTGCTCTACACGCCGGCCGACCTGGCCGTCGGGACGAACTACTTCCACATCAGCACGCTCGGGCCGTTCGCCAACTTCGGCACCGTCGAGGAACGCTTCGTGGTGAACATCAACGCGGCCACGCCCGGGGTGTCCTCGTCGAGCCACACGAACCAGTCGACCTGGTACACGAACAACTCGCCGTACTTCACGTGGACGCTGCCGAAGGCGGACGAGAACACGAAGAACTTCTTCTGGGAGTTCGATCCCTACGCGACGACCATGCCGGATCACGACTCGAACACGATCCCCATGGATCTGACGAGCCCGCAGAACTCGAAGCAGATCCTCCTGCCCGGCAAGGCCAACGGCATCTGGTTCTTCCACCTGATCGCCGAAGACACGATGGGGAACCTGACGAAGAACGCCACGCACTACCGCGTCCAGATCGGCACCGATCCGGGCAAGGGCAGCGTGTCGGGCACGGTCACCGACGCGATGACGGGTCAGTTCGTGTCGGGCGCGACGGTCACGCTGAACCGCGGCATGCACGACGGGACGACCAACGCGAGCGGCGGTTTCGCCTTCGCGAACTCGGTCTTCGCGCAGCAATACGAGGTGCGCGTGACCAAGGCGGGATATCAGGACACCGTCAAGACGGTCACGGTCACCGCCGGACAAACCGCGACCGTGAACTTCGCGCTCCAGCCGTAACCCGCAACGACACACCCCTCCTGGCCGGGACGAGCCCGTCCCGGCCGCGTTCCCCCCCTCGTCCGCTCCTCCCCGTCAATCGCAGGTGATCTGCGGCAGGACCGGCGACGACTTCAGCAAGACGACGCTGCCGTCGCCGAGCTGCCCGGAGTCGTTGCGGCCCCAGGCATGGATCACGCCGTCGGCGGTGAGAGCGAAGCTGTGCAGCGCGTCGGGGCCGGCCCCGATGGTCTTGATGGCCGGTAGCCCGACCACCTGCACCGGCGTCGTTCGCGGCGTGGTGCTGCCATCCCCGAGCTGCCCGTTCTGGTTGTCGCCCCAGGTCCATACGGTCCCGTCGCTCCGGAGCGCCATGCTGTGCAGATCGCCCGCGGCGATGGCCACGATGTCGGAGAGCCCCTGGACCTGCACCGGGGTATTTCGCTGCGTGGTGCTGCCGTCGCCGAGCTGGCCGCTCGCGTTCTGGCCCCAGGCCCAGACGGTTTTGTCGGCTTTGAGCGCCAGGCTATGCCCCTGCCCGGCCGCCACGGCCGCGGCGCCGGTGATGCCTTGCACCTGCACGGCCGTATTTCGCTGCATGGTGGTGCCGTCGCCGAGCTGACCGCTGACGTTATGGCCCCAGGCCCAGACCGAGCCATCCGCCTTGAGCGCCAGGTTGTGGAGCTGCCCCGACGCGATGATGACCACGTTGGAGAGGTTCTGCACCTGAATGGGCGCGGTGCGGTTGTTGACGCTCCCGTCGCCGAGCTGACCGTTGGAATTCTGCCCCCAAGACCAGACCGCGCCGGCCTTGGTGAGCGCCAGCGAATGGTACGAGCCCGCCGTGACGGAGAGGATGTCGGCGAGGTTCTGCACGAGCACCGGCGTATTTCGTTGGGTGGTGGTGCCGTCGCCGAGCTGGCCATAAAGGTTCGAGCCCCAGGCGCGGACGGTGCCGTCACTCCGCGCCGACACGACGTGCACGCGGCCGGCCGCGATGCGCAAAGCCCCCGTGAGCCCCTGGACCGGCACGGGCGTGGGCTGGCTCATCGTGCTGCCTTCGCCGAGCTGGCCCGAGGCGTTGCTGCCCCAGGCCATGGCCGTGCCTTCGCCCCGCACCGCCAGGCTATGCCCGCGACCGCCGGCGACGTCGATGAGGCAAGGTCCCTTTTCGCAGGCGGGCCCCACATGACCAGGGTTACAGACACACGCAAAGGAGCCTTGCGTGTTCATGCAGGTGGCGTTCTGGCCGCACGGGCTTTGCGCGCACTCGTCGATGTCGTTGCATTCCGTGGGCTCGCCGTCGCACGTAAAGCCCTGCTCCAGGGAGCAGGTGGCCGAACAGCCGTCGCCGTCCGCCGTATTGCCATCGTCGCAGTCTTCCCCACCGGCGACGCTCCCGTCGCCGCAGACCTCCGCGCCCTGCCCTCCGAAGCCCCCGGTGCCAGGCCCCCCGGCGCCCCGCGCACACCCCCCAGCCGATCCTCCGAGCATACTCGAGAGGAGCGCCCCACCCAGCAGCGTGGCCAGCGCCTTACCGCTCGTCACCCTTCGAATTTGGTCCACGACGTGACTCCTGTCTGAAGCTCGCCCGTACCACGTCCATGGACCCGATTCCAGATGCCAGCCCGGCGCTCATTTCCCCGTGAGCAGCCACCGGAGCGCCTCGCTCTCCGTCGTGAAGAACGAGTACACCGGCAATCCCGTCTCGTTCGAGAGCCTCTGAATCTGCATGCGCCCGAGCGCGCTGCTGATGAGGTTCGCCGCGCGCACGAGGCCATTCTGGCGCGCGTGGGTCATCGTCTTCTCGACGAACGCGCTCACCTCGGGCTTCTGCGGTGGAAAGTTCGAGATGTTCGCCAGGACGTACCAAGGTTTGCCGAGGAGCGGCCTCGTCCTGCGCTCGAATTCTTCCCAGTACCCCTTGCCATCCCCGACGTCCCAGAACCCCCACACGTCGACGCGGACCACGTTCGTCGCGCCATCCACCGTGACCAGAAACCCCTTTTTCGCGACCTCGCGCGCCGGTGGCGGGGCCGTCGCCGGGCGCGAAACCGACGACCTGGGTTTGGCCGATGGAACCGGCTCCACCGACGGCCGCGCGCTCTCCCGCACGAGGTCCGTGAGGGCCGCGATGGCCAACGTCGCCCGCGGAAAACGGGCCTCCACCGATTTCGCGGTCGCGACGGCGAACCAGACATCGAACCCGGCAGGGAGGTCGACGCGCTTGCGGCGCCTGGCCCGCGTCTCCGGCGATTCACGCGGGCCGCCAGAGATGTCGGCCGCGAGCAGGATGGGCGAGCCGTCGCGCTCGAGCTCCTCGGACCAGTAAGGCTCGCCGACGAGCAATTCGTAGGCGAGCTGGCCGAGGGCATAAATGTCGGCCGCGGGCCCGACGTCGCGCGAGGCCTCGACCTGCTCGGGCGCCATGTAGATCGGCGTGCCGAGGATGCCGCGGGTCGTGATGCCAGTGTCGACCGGATCCGCCGTCTTCACGACCCCGAAATCGAGGACCTTGACGCAAGGCGTGCCGTCGTCGCGCCACGAGACGAAGACGTTCTCGGGCTTGAGGTCGCGGTGGACGACGCCCGCGGCGTGAAGTTTGTCGAGGGCGAGCGCGGTCTGCGCGAGATGACGGAGCACGTCTTCGACGGGGATCCGGATGCCCTGATCGAGGATCGACCCGAGGTCGCGGCCGCGGAGCAGCTCCATCACGAGGAAAGGCATCTCGGTGCCGGGATCGACGCTGACGTCGAGGATGCGGACGATGTGATCACTCTCGATCGCGCCCGTCGCCCGCGCTTCGAGCTCGAAGCGCTTGCGGCCCTCCTCGTTCGATACGAGATTCGGCAGCATGACCTTGAGGGCGCGCCGGCTCGAGGTCTTCTCGTCGACGACCTCGTAGACCGTGCCCATGCCGCCGGACTTGATCGGCCGGATCACCCGATACCGGCCGTGGAAGAGGGTCTCGGGTTCGAGGAGCGCGGGGCGTGGCAGCAGCATCGAGGACAGGTGACGCTACCAACGCGCCCGCGCGGCGACAAGCGGCGCCGTATCCCCTCAGGAGAGGCGCTTCGGCCCGCCCTCCCCCTCGCCGAGGACGTCGCCGAAGGACGACGCCGAAGGACCGGTGAGGCGGCCGAGACGATCGGCATAATGGAGCAGGAGGGTGCGGTTGTCCGAGACGGCGAGGTTCTGGATCTCGAGGGCGCCGATGCGATCCTCGGGCGTGAACGCGGCCTCGGTCTTCTCCATGGAGAGTTTCTCGGGCGCATACGCGCTCTTCTCGGCGCGGGTCTCGAGGATCGTGTAATCGTCGCCGCGACGGAGCGAGAGGCGCACGATTCCGCTGATCGGCGTCGCGACCCAGCGGGCGAGCGACTCCTTCAGCATCATCGCCTCGGGGTCGTACCACTTGCCCTCGTAGAGGAGGCGGCCGAGGCGGCGGCCGAGCGTGACGTAGAGGTCGGTCGTGTCCTCGTTGTGCGTGGCGGAGAGCAGGCGCTCGTAGGCGATGTGGAGCAGCGCCATGCCGGGCGCCTCGTAAATGCCACGGCTCTTCGCGCCGATGACGCGATTCTCGATCTGATCACTCATCCCGAGCCCGTGCCGCCCGCCGATTTCGTTCGCCGCGACGACGAGGTCGAACAGGGACGAGAATCGCGCGCCGTTCAGCGCGACGGGCACGCCCTCGGCGTATTCGACCGTGATCTCCTCCTCGGCGATCGCGACGTCCGAGCGCCAGAACGGCACGCCCATGATGGGGTTCACGATCGTCATGCCCTTGTCGAGGAACTCGAGGTCCTTCGCCTCGTGCGTCGCGCCGAGGACGTTCGCGTCGGTGCTGTACGCCTTTTCGGTGCCCATCGGGTACGGCATGCCGATCGAATCGAGGTACTGGGCCATCTCGGTGCGGCCGCCGAAGGCGTCGACGAACTTCTGGTCGAGCCAGGGCTTGTAGATCTTGAGCTCGGGATCGACGAGCACGCCATAACGGTAAAACCGCTGGATGTCGTTGCCCTTGTGCGTGCTGCCGTCGCCGAAGACGTGCACGCCCTCCTCGCGCATGGCCCGGACGATGGCCGTGGAGGTGACGGCGCGGCCGAGGGGCGTCGTATTGTAATACTTGCGGCCGGCGGTCGAGAGGTGGAACGCGCCGCACTGGATCGCGATGATGCCCTCGCGCGCCATGGACTCGCGGCAATCGACGAGCCGCGCCGCCGCGGCGCCGTGCGTGAGCGCGACGGGCGGGATGTCCGCCGGGGTCTTCTCGTCCGGCTGGCCGAGATCGGCGGTATAACAATGGACGCGGAGGCCCTGGCGCGAGAGCCAGGCCACGGCCGTGCGCGTGTCGAGGCCCCCGGAGAATGCAATGCCGAGCGCGGTGCCCGGCGGAGGAAGGGTGCGGTAGATGCGGCTCATCTCGCCGCGTGCGATAGCAGGGGACGACGCGCCGCGAAAGAGCTTTTTTCGCTAGCCGTCATCCCCCACGAGCCCCTCACGCCGCCCCATCTCGTAGAGCTTTTCCTTGAGGTGCTGGAAGCGCTTGCGCAGGCGCGCGGCGGCGCGTTTTCGTTCGTCCGCCCCGAGCGGCGGCGCGTCCTCGCCGTGAAGCACGACGGCGAGGTCGTCCCACGAGAGCTGTCGATCGACGCGCAGCATGAGGAGTTCCTGCTCCTCGGGCGGCAGGCGCGCCCGGAGCTCGGCGAAACGATCACGACGCTCGGTACGGAGATAGGAGCGCGTGACGGTGCGGACCTCGGCCTCGATCGCCGAGAGCTGCGAGCCCTCCGGCAAGGGCACGACCCGCGCGGCGCGGCGCTTCTCCGCGCGGCGAAAATCGAGGGAGGAGGTGCGCGCCACGGCATACGCCCAGGTGCGGAAGGAGGCGTCCCAGCGAAAGCTCGGCAGGCTTTTCCAGAGCTTCTCGGCGAAAAGGGAGAATACCTCCGAAGCGTCGGTCTCGTTGCGGTGGAGCGCCGCGACGAACTCGAAGATCTCGGGGCCGTAGGCGCGCAAGGCGACGGACGTGGCGGCGCCGATGTCCCCGCCCTCGGCGAGGCGGCGGATGTCTGCGTCGATCGTGCGCCTTTTGTCCGCGTCCATGCGACGTGAGTCCCGAGCCTTGGGGCAGCGCGCGGGCACGGCCATCTTGCCCGCCCCGCCGGCGCTTGGGAAGTGCTCTCCCGCGCGAAACGGCGCTCGCGGATGGTATACTCGCGGCGGTCCATGCCAGGCGAGCCCTTGTCCGGACGCACGACCGACGTGCGGCAGGACGTCGACGACGGCGACGACGACACGTCCCTGTCGTCCTCGTCGGAAGACGGCGACGGGTCGATCACGCCCGATCCATTCCTTGCGAAGATCGCGCGGATCCCTTCGCGGAGCGAGCCAGGCGCGCCGGCGACGTTGCCGCGGCCGGGCGAGCGCGTGGGGCGATTCGTCGTGCGCGAGGAGATCGGTCGCGGCGGCATGGGCGTGGTGTTCGCCGCGACGGATCCGACGCTCGGCCGCGAGGTCGCGCTGAAGGTGCTTCTTTCGGAGGACGAGGAGCGCAAGCGGCGGCTCTTGCGCGAGGCGCGCGCGGCCGCGGCGCTCGGGCACGCGGGCGTCGTGGCGATCTACGACGTCGGCGAGGACTCGGGCCGGGCGTTCATCGCGATGGAACGGGTGCGCGGCTCGACGCTGCGCGAGCGGCTCGACGCGAGGCCAAAGGAGGCGCCTGCGCTGCCTCCGGACGAGGCGCGACGCGTCGCGCGGGACCTCGCCCGCGCGCTCGCGAAGGCGCACGGCCGTGGCCTCGTGCATCGGGACCTCAAGCCCGAGAACGTGATGATCGAGGCCGACGGCCGGGTGATCCTGCTCGATTTCGGGCTGGCGAAAGCGACGCACATGGAGATCGATCCGGTGTCGGTCGCGACGGCCGACGGCGCGATCATCGGCACGCCGAGCTACATGTCGCCCGAGCAAGCGAGCGGAAAGCCGGTGGACGCGCGGAGCGACGTTTTCTCGTTCGGCGTGATGCTCTACGAGATGCTGACCGGGAAGCGGCCGTTCGTCGGAAAAAACGCGGCGGCCGTGCTCGCGTCGATCGAGGGATCGGAGCCGACGCTGCCGTCGACGATCCGCGCGGGCGTCGACCCGGACCTCGCGCGCGTGGCGCTCCGGTGCCTGCAAAAAGAGCCGTACGCGCGATACGAGAACGCCGGGGCGATGGCGAAGGAGCTCGCTCTCGATCACGAAGCACGAAAGCCGGGAAGGAATCGCGTCCTGGCCCCGGCCGCGCTCGTGGTGCTCGTCTTGATGCTCGTCGCGGCGATCGGGGCGTCGAAGATCCAGCGCGAGAGGGCCGCGGCGCCGCCGGAGGAGCCCTCGGCGAGCAAGCGTGTCGCCGCCGTGAACGCGCTCTCGCCGGTGGTCGCGACGGATCTGCCGAGCTCGGAGTCGCGAAGCGAGGAGGCGCGCGCGGCCTATCGCGCGGGGCTCGAAGCATTCCGCGCGGGCGGCTCGTGGGGGCCGGATTTCCAGCGGGCGATCACGCTCGATCCGGCGCTCGCTTCGGCGCACGTGCAGTACGCGGCGATCGGGATGGCGCAGCACCTCGACGGCGTCCGCGAGAGCTTCCGGCAAGCGCGGGCGAAGAGCGACGCGCTCTCGCCGCGGGACCGCGCGCTGCTCGACGCGATCGAGCCGGTCGTGCAGCGCGAGCCCGCGGACTGGGCCGAGGCGAGCCGCAGGCTCGGCGTGATGATCAAGGACCACCCGGGCGACGCGCAGCTCTGGTACTTCCTGGCGCTCGGTCGCGGCAATTTCGACGATTTCCAGGCGTCGATCCAGCACCTCAAGCGCGCGATCGAGCTCGATCCGCAGTTCGCCCGGGCGCTCAGCTCGCTGGCCGTCTTCGAGGCATACCGCGGCCGGTTCGACGAGGCGCAGAAGGCCATCGATCGATGCCTCGAGGTCGCGCCGGACGCGATGGCGTGCCTGTCGTACCGCGCGCGCCTCGAAGGGTATGCGGGGCGATGCGCCGCGATGGAGTCGACGGCGCGGCAAATGATCGCGCGCGGCGCGCAGGCGCACCTCTCGTACCCGCTGCTCGCCGACGCGCTCGCGTCCCGCGGCGAGCCGAGCGCGACGGTGGAGGAGGCGCTGCGTCACGCGGGCAAGCAAGTGGACGAGCTACCGAAGGGCACGGCGGACCTCGTGCGCAGTCGCGTGCTCGTCGTGGGCGCGATGCGCAAGGCCGCGCTCTACGGTGACTTCGAGGCGGCGCTCGAACACGCGCGGGCCCTCGGGCAGAGGGCGGAGGGCAGCGCGCGGCGCAACGATCACGGGATCGCGGCGCGCGCGGTCGCGGAGCTCCTGATCGAATCGGGGAAGAACGCGGAGGCCGGGGCGGTCGCGCTCGGCTATCTGGACCGTCAGGGCGCGTGGGAGCCGGATCCGAGCGCGGAGGACTCGGCCCTCTCGAACGACGCGACCCCCGCGCTGCTCGTCGCGGCGCGCAAAGCCGGGGTGATCACGCGGGAGGGGCTCGCGTCGCGGCGACGCGCGTGGCTCGCGGAGTGGTCGTCCCGCGCGACGCCGGCCGCGCGGAGTTATCTGTGGCTGCACGGCTGGGCGGCCACGACGATCCAGGCGGAGGAGGCGCGCGACGCGCTCGCGGCGCTCGCGGAGCACGGGCCCCTGCCGCCGTACGTACCGGGCACGCTGGTGGGCGCGTCGGCGGGCCTCACGTTCTTGCTCGGCGGTCGGCTCGACGACGCGAAGCGCTGGCTCTCGCAGGCGGCCGGGAGCTGCTCGGCGCTGAGTTTTCCCATCGCGCACACGCGGGCGCACCTGTGGTTCGGGCAGGCGCTGGAGGCTTCGGGGGACACACGCGGCGCGTGTGCGTCGTACCGAACGGTGCTCGATCGATGGGGGCGCGCGCGGCCGCGGAGCGTGACGGCGGACGAGGCGCGCGATCGGTCGACGCGGCTCGGCTGTACACACTGAACTTTTTTCGTCACACCCGCCGGGGTTCTCCGTCGATCCCCATGAACGGACCGACGGAGGGCCTTCCTGATGCGCACTTCGCAGACGCTGTTTGCCGCCGTATCGATCGTCGCCGCAGCCTCACTCACGACCGCATGTGACGCACCTGCGGGCGCGGGGGATTCGAAGGAACCCTCCAAAGGAGCGGCCGAGTCGACGTTCGTCTTCGCGGGCAAGCGCGGATCGGCGGGCCAGGCGTGGCGTTCGCTCGGTCCGGACGGCACCGAGAAGCTGCACGGCGAGACGCGCCTCATGCTCGCGAGCGGGGCCGAGCGGCAGGTGGTCGAGGATGTGACGCTCGACGTGAGCGGCCGCATCGTGTCCGCCGAGATCACGACGACGAGCAGCACGCCGAACGAGCTCCCGGTGCGGCTCAGGCTCGTGCCTTCGGAGGGGCTCGTGCGGATCGTGTCGGGCTCGACCGAGACGAGCTTCCACGTGCCCGTGGATGCGCCGTGGGTCTACACGGCCCTGCCAGCGGGGATCCCCGCGACGCCGATCGCGGCGTGGATCGCGAAGCGCGGGGCCGACACGGCTCCGTGGCTGCGGGTGGTGTCGGCGAGCAAGGCGTGGAGCTACCTCGCGCCGCTCGATCAGCTCGTCGTGCAGACGGAGATGGGCACGACGGTGGTGCTCGGGGAAGACGCGGCGGATACGGACACGGTGTTCGTGCGCGATCTGCGCCTCTCCGGCGGCGAGTCGATCACGCGGACGAACGGGCCTGCGCTCGTGCTGTGAGGCGCTTCAGCGCGGGGTGGAGCTCGCTGGCAGGCGCACGATGAAGAGGGCGCCGCCTTCGGGTGCGTCCGCGATTTCGAGACGTCCGCCGAGCTCGCGCACGACGTCGGCCACGATGGGGAGGCCGAGCCCCGTGCCGCCGATCTCGACCTTCGTCGAGTAGAACATCTCGAAGACTTGCGACCGTTTGTCCTCGGGGACGCCCGGCCCCGCGTCGGCGACCTCGAGCCGGAGGAACGGCTCGCGCTCCGGATCGGCGGACTCCATCGCGAGCGAGATCCGGAGCGTGCCGCCGCCCGGCTGCGCCTGGATCGCGTTGATGCAGAGGTTCATCACGACCTGCAAGAGGCGATCGCGCACGGCCACGATGGGCGGGAGGCGTTCGGCGACCACGAGGCGCAGATCGATGCGACGCACGCGCAGGTCGGGCGCGAGGAACGCAGTCACGTCACGCACGACGTCGGCGAGCTGCACGGGGACGACATGGTCCGTGGGAGGCCGGCTCACGTCGAGCATGCGCTGGACGATGCGGGTGATCCGCTCGCACTGGCCGGCGATCGTCTCGAACTGCCGGCGCACGGGCCCGGGCAGCTCCTCGTCCGCGGCCGAGAGGCGCGACCAGCCGAGGATGGTGTTGAGCGGCGAGCCGATCTCGTGCGCGAACGATCCGGCCACCTGCCCCACGACCGCGAGGGCCTGCGCGTGCCGCATGCGCGAAGCGAGCTCGGTCCGCTCCGCCTCGGCCGCGAGCAGCTTCTCGCGCGTCTCGGCGAGGGATCGGGTCATGTCGTTCACGGCGCGCGCCACGCGATCGAGCTCGAGCAGCGGCGAGGCCTCGACGCGGACGTCGAGGTCCCCCGTGGCCACTCGATCGGCGGCGTGCACGAGGTTGCCCCACTCGCGTCCGAGCACGCGCGAGATCCAGATCGCGATGATCGACACGCAGAGCGCGGCCGCCCCGCCCGTGAGCGCGAGCCGCACCAGGGTGAGGTCGATCATGCGATCGATCGGCGCGAGCTCGCGGGTCATGATCACCGCGCCGAGGCCCGGCGCGTCACGCACCGGCTCCACATGAACCAGCACCTCCTCGTCGCCGACGAAGAGCGCGCCGTGGCTCGGCTCGCCGCTGGTAACGGCGCGCGCGGCCATGGCGTCGAGGGCGGAAGGAGCGTGCGCGAGCATCGACGAGCGCGCGAGCGGAGCACCTCGTTCGTCGTAGAGCGCCACGCCGTGAACGGTCTCCTCCGCGGCGACACGCTCGACGAGCGCCGCGGCTTCCTGCATTTGCCGGTTCGTCGCTGCGACGGGGAGGGCGGCCGTCCGGAGCGTCGCGATGTTGTCCGCGAGCGCGCGCTCGCTGCTCTCGACGAGTGAGGCGCGGGTCGTCCGGATGGACACGAGCCCCGTCACCACGAAGCCGAGGACGACGGGCGTCGCGAAGATGGCGAGGAGCTTGCGGGTGAGCCGCTTGCGCGCGAGGTTCATGGACGAGCTCGTTATGGCACACGGTCGGCCGGGAGCGCGCCCCGTGCCAAGCTCGGAGAACGGGATGGCCAGCACGAATCGCACGCCGATGCACCTGCTCGTGGTGGAGGACGACGCGCCCCTCGCGGAGCTCTTCGTCGGCATCGCCGAGAAGCGCGGCCTGCGCGCGTCGCGGGCCGCGACGATCGCCGAGGGGCGCGCGCGCATCGAGGCCGGCGACGTGGAGCTCCTCCTCTCGGACATGCGCTTGCCGGACGGCAGCGGCATCGACCTCATCGAGTGGACGCGCAAGGCGGATCCGCGCATCGTGATCCTCGCAGTCACGGCGTTCGGGAGCATCGAGATCGCGGTCCGCGCGGTGCGGCAAGGCGCCTACGATTTCCTGACGAAGCCCATCGAGCCGGCGGTTCTCGGCGTCGCGCTCGATCGGGCCGTGGAGGCGCGGCGTCTCCGGGGCGAGGTCGAGGCGCTGCGCGGGGCGCTCGCGACGGAGAGCGCGCTGCGCGGCATCATCGGCAAGAGCCGCGCGCTCGCGGACATCACGAGCATCGTGCGACGCGTGGCGGACTCTCCGGCGACGGTGCTCGTGACGGGCCCGAGCGGCAGCGGCAAGGAGCTCGTCGCCCGCGCGCTGCACGAGGCGAGCCGGCGCAAGGACGGTCCGTTCGTCGCGGTGAACGCCGCGGCGATCCCCGAGACGCTGCTCGAGAGTGAGCTCTTCGGCTACAAGAAGGGCGCGTTCACGGACGCGCGGCAGGACAAGAAGGGCCTGTTCGTCGAGGCGGACGGCGGCACGCTCTTCCTCGACGAGATCGGCGATCTGCCGCTCGTGCTCCAGGCGAAGATCCTGCGCGTGCTGGAGGAGCGCGAGGTGCGGCCGCTCGGCGCGACGCGCAGCGTGCCCATCGACGCGCGCGTCGTGGCCGCGACGAACCACGATCTGCGCAAGGCCGTGAAGGAAGGACGCTTCCGCGAGGACCTCTTCTATCGGCTCGCCGTGATCGAGATCGCGATCCCGCCGCTGCGGGATCGGCCCGAGGACATCCTGCCGCTCGCCGAGCATTTCCTCGGGCGGGCGAAGGCGCGCGCGGGGCACGAGATCCAGGGCTTTTCGGGGGCCGCGGCGCGCGTGCTCATGGCCTACGATTGGCCGGGCAACGTGCGCGAGCTGGAGAACGCCGTCGAGCGCGCGGTGGCCCTCGCGCAGGACGAGTGGCTCAGCCCCGACGACCTGCCGCCCACGGTGCATAAGCCGAGCACGCCCGATCTCTTCGCGAGCGCCGCCGAGCGCATGATGACGCTCGAAGAGGTCGAGCGCGCCTACGTGAAGCACGTGCTGGAGCGCTTCGGCGGCAACAAGGTCCGCGCCGCCGCCGCGCTCGGGATCAACCGCCGCACGATCCAGCGGTGGCTCGGCGAGGAAGAGTGAGCCCGAGAAGGCGTCGCCCGGTTCCCCAACCCTGAAACACGAAAATCATTTCGTGAATCCGAGGTGCGGCACAAAGTCGCACCTGGGATCCGACGTCGCACCGCGTCAGGGACGAAGCGCCACGGAAACGCGGCGCGCGGCGGCTCCACGTGCTGGCACGGGAGGTGAAAAGGGCGGGGCACCGTGGCCCAACCGGAAATCGTCCCCCCTGCCCCTCGTCGCCCCCTGCCGCCGCCGCCGGAGCCACGCGCGTCCACGCCGCCTCCGTCCGCGGAGGAGCCCTCGGCCGCGGCGAAGGCCGCCTGCGACGCGGAGCTCGCGGAGCCGTTGCTCCACGCGCTCGAGTTCCTGGGCACGAGCGCGGGCGTCGAGATCGACCGCTCGGCGTCGCGTCGGGCGCTCGACGAGGCGCGGCGAGACGCGGTGTTCGTCGGGCCGGACGCGTGGTTCGATGAGCTCGCCCGCGCGGGCGTCATGGTCGGCCTGCGCATCCGCACGCTGCGCCGATCAAGCGTGGACGCCGTGGCCGGCGCGCGCGCTCTCGTGCCCGCAGTCTCACTCGCGGCCGGCGCGAACAGACCGACGAGCGCCGTGGCGATCGTGGATCAGCAGCCCGGCGCGGTGTACGTCGTGCCCGTGGGCGGCACGGACAAACCCACGTGGGCGAGCCCCAAGGAGCTCGCGGCGATCGTGGGCGCCGCGAGCGAGGCCGAGGTCGTGACATGGGCGATCGCCGATCCGCTCGAGCCGCTAGCGACGCTCGGCGGCGGCGGACACGGCCCCGGCGCGCCCTCGCCGCTCGGCAGGCTCGTCTCGCTGCTCCGGCTCGAGCGCGACGACATCGGCGTGACGCTCGTCTACGCGATCGGCGTGGGCATCGTGTCGCTCGCCGCGCCGATCGGCGTCCAGGCGCTGGTGAACACGGTGGCGTTCGGCGGGCTGCTCCAGCCGCTCGTCGTGCTGACGTTGCTGGTCTTCGTCGCGCTCGCGTTCGCCGGCGTCCTGCGCGCGCTCTGGGCGTGGGTCGTCGAGCGCATCCAGCAGCGCGTGTTCGTGCGGGTCGCGGTGGACCTCGCGCACCGGCTGCCGCGCATGCGCGCGGACGGGCTCGGCGGGACGTACGGGCCGGAGCTCGTGAACCGCTTCTTCGACGTGCTCACCGTGCAGAAGGGCGCGGCCACGCTGCTCGTCGACGGCGTCTCCATCCTCCTGCAGACGGCCGTGGGCATGCTCGTGCTCGCGTTTTACCACCCGCTCCTGCTCGCGTTCGACGTGGCGCTCGTGCTCGCGGTGTCGTTCGTCCTGCTCGGCCTCGGGCGCGGCGCGGTGAAGACGGCCGTCAAGGAGTCGAAGGCGAAGTACGCGGTGGCCGCGTGGCTGGAGGAGATGGCGCGCCACCCGGCGGCCTTCCGCTCGGGCGGCGCCGCGGGCTTCGCGCGGGCGCGGGCCGAGGACCTGCTCCACACCTGGCTCGACGCGCGCAAGAAGCACTGGAAGGTGCTGTTCCGCCAGATCGCGGGCGCGCTCGTGGTGCAGGCGCTCGCCAGCGCGGCGCTGCTCGGCGTCGGTGGCTGGCTCGTCATCGGCGGCAAGCTCACGCTCGGCCAGCTCGTCGCCGCGGAGCTCATCGTCACCGCGGTCGTCGCGGGCATCGCGAAGTTCGGCAAGGCGCTGGAGAGCTTTTACGACCTGCTCGCGGGCGTGGACAAACTCGGACAGCTCGTCGATCTGCCCCTCGAAGTCCCCGGCGGCACGCACGTCCCGCGGAGCGAGAAGGGCGCGCGCGTCCGGTTCGTCGACGTCGCGTTCGCGTATCCATGCAAGAAGCCGCTCTTCGAGGACGTGTCGCTCTCGCTCGAGCCGGGCGCGCGCGTGGCCGTGGTCGGCACGAGCGGCGCGGGCAAGAGCACGCTCGCGGACCTGCTCTACGGCCTGCGCGCGCCCACGCGCGGGCGAATCGACGTCGACGGCGCGGACCTGCGCGACGTCGAACTGAGCTCGCTGCGGGAGCACCTCGCGCTCGTACGCGGCGTCGAGATCTTCGACGGCACCGTCGCGGAGAACGTGCGCGTGGGCCGGCCCGAGGTGCAGACGCGCGACGTGCGCGCGGCGCTCGAGGCCGTGGGGCTCTGGGAGGACATCGCGGCGCTGCCCGAGGGGCTCGAGACGCACCTGCCCACGGGTGGGCCGCTTCTCTCGCACGGACAGGCGATGCGCCTCTGCGTGGCGCGCGCCATCGCGGGCAAACCTCGCCTGGTCGTGCTCGACACGGCGCTCGCGGAGCTCGATCCGGCGTCGCGTAAGGCCATCCAGGCCGCGCTGCTCGATCGCGGGGCGCCGTGGACGGTGCTCGTCACGACGCACGACCGCGACGTCCTGCGGAGGTGCGACGAGATCTTCGTGCTCGACGCGGGCCGGGTGCGCCCCCTGCGCGCGGGGGACCTCCCTTGAAGGCGCACATGCAGAAGAGCGAAATCCCCATGTCGAAACGCGGCAAGCCCTACCGAACGATGGTCCTCGAAGGCGAGAGCGACGTGCTGCGCCTCGTGCGCGCGCCGCGGCTGACGCGGACGATCGCGCGGATGCTGATCACGCTGCTCGGGCTCGTGGCCGTGGCGCTCGTGGTGGTGCCCTGGCAGCAGAACTCGCCCGCGCAAGGGCGCGTCATCGCCTTCGCCCCGCTCGATCGCCAGCAGACGATCGATGCGCCCGTCGAGGGCCGCGTCGTGCGCTGGTACGTGAAGGAGGGCGATCGCGTGGAGGAAGGCGCGCCGATCGCCGACATCGCCGACAACGACCCCGAGCTCGTCCCGCGCCTCGAACGCGAGAAGGCCGCCATGGACGCACGGATCGAGGCGGCGCGCGCGCGGGCCGGCGCCGTGGGGGATCGCATCACGTCGCTCGAGTCGTCGCGCGACAGCGCGCTCGCAGCGGCCTCGTCGCGCGTGCGGATGGCCAAGGATCGCGTACGCGCCGCCGAGCAGGCGATCGTCGCGGCGAAGGCCGCGCACAAGACGGCCGAGCTCAACCTCGCGCGGCAGCGCACGCTCTTCGAGGAAGGCCTGTCGTCGAAGCGGCAGGTCGAGCTCGCGGAGCTCGAAGAGGCGCGGGCGCGCACCGACCAGGATCGCGCCGACGCCGCGCTCTCGGCCGCCCGCTCCGAAGAGGCCGCGCTCGCCGCGGACCTCGCGAAGATAAAGAACGACGCGAGCGCGTCCATCAACGACGCGGCCGCGTCCCGCGCCACGGCGGAGGCCGAGGTCGCCTCGGCGACCGCGGAGCTCGCGCGCATGGAAGTGAGGCTCGCCCGGCAGCTCACGCAGAGCGTGAAGGCGCCGCGATCGGGCACGGTCCTGCGGGTCGTCGCCAAGCAGGGCGGCGAGATGATCAAGTCCGGCGAGGTGCTCGCGGTGATGGTGCCCGACACCGACGAAGCGGCCGTCGAGCTCTGGGTCGACGGCAACGACGTCAACCTCGTCACGCCGGGCCGGAGCGTGCGCCTCCAGTTCGAGGGCTGGCCCGCGATCCAGTTCTCCGGCTGGCCCTCGGCGGCCGTCGGCACGTACGGCGGCAAGGTCGCGTTCGTCGACGCCACGGACGACGGCGCCGGCAAGTTCCGCGTGGTCGTCGTGCCCGACGGGGACGAACCTTGGCCTTCCAAGCAATATCTCCGGCAAGGCACGCGCGCGAACGCCTGGGTCCTGCTCGACCGCGTCTCGCTCGGCTACGAGCTCTGGCGTCAGTTCAACGGCTTCCCGCCCCAGTGGCCTGCGCCGAGCGACGAGACCGCAAAGGAAGGCAAGAACGCTCCGAAGAAGGGAGGCAGCAAGTGAGCATGCGTGGACGAACCCTCGCCCGCGGCCTCGCCCTCGCGCTCGGGATCGCGTGGCCGGCGGTTACCGCAGGACAAACCCCCTCGGCAGCGACGGCCTCGACGAGCGTCGGCGAGCTCGGCCTCGATGAGCTCGTCCGTACGGTCGAGCAGCGCTTCCCGCTCATCCTCGCGGCCGAGCAGGAGCGCGTGGCGGCCGAGGCCGATCGCCTGTCCGCGTCGGGCGGGTTCGACCCTTCCTGGCGCACGAGCGCGGCCGTGATCCCTGTCGGCGGGTATCCCTCGCAGCGGCTCGACACCTTCGTCGAGCAGCCGCTCCCGTGGTGGGGATCGAGCGTCTTCGCCGGCTATCGCCTCGGCCTCGGCGCGTACCCGGTCTACGACGGCAAGCTCGCCACGAACTCGTACGGCGAGGTGCGTGCCGGCGCGCGGCTTTCCCTCTGGCGCGACGGGCCGATCGACCGGCGCCGCGCCAACCTCCAGCGCGCCGAGCTCGGCGTCGACGCGGCCGCGCAGGGCGCCGATCAACAGCGCATCGAGGCCACGCGCCTCGCCTCGTTCCGCTACTGGGACTGGGTCGCCGCGGGCAGGCGGCTCGCCGTCGCGCGCACCTGGCTCGACCTCGCGCTCGTGCGGGACGACGCGCTCGCGCGCCGCGTGGATACCGGCGACGTCCCCGCGTTCGAGCGTCAGGAGAACCAGCGGGCGATCCTCCAGCGCAAGGCGCAGCTCGCCTCGGCGCAGCGCGCGCTCGAACAGGCCGCGATCGAGCTCTCGTTGTTCCTGCGCGCCCCCGACGGTTCGGCCATCCTGCCCGAGCCCTCGCGCCTGCCTGCGTCGATGCCCGAGCCCACGCCGCTCGACGTCACGCGCGTCCGCGTGGACGAGCGGGCGGCGATCGAGCGCAGGCCCGAGCTCAAGCGCCTCGATGCGCAGAAGGAGCAAGCCGGGGTCGAGCGTCGCTGGGCCGAGAACCAAGGGCGCCCTGCGATCGACCTCGTCGTCGTCGGCTCGAAGGACCTCGGCCCGGGGGATCCGAAGCAAGCGTTGCCCGTGCTCGAAGCGGCCGTCGTCGTCGACATTCCGCTCTTGAACCGCGTGGCGAACGGTCGCGAGCGCGCCGCGGCGGCGCAGGTCTCGCGCATCGAGGCCCAGGCGCGGCTGCAGCGGGATCGGGTCGTGGCGGACGTGCGCGACGCGGCCTCTGCGCTCGCGGCGGCCGAGCAGCGCGCTTCCATCGCGCGCGCGGAGCTCGACATCGCGCGTAAGCTGGCCGATCAGGAGCTCCGGCGCTTCGAGCTCGGCGAGGGCACGCTCTTGCTCGTGAACCTGCGCGAGCAAGCCGCGCTCGAGGCGGCGCTCCGCCAGATCGACGCCGTGGCCGACTGGCAGAAGGCGCTCGCCGCCTACCGCGCCGCGACCGTGGGCGCCGCGAGCGCCGTCCGCTGACCTCGCTTCCCCGCGAACCCACGTAATCCCAGCCACGTCAACTGCGCCAAAAAACTTTGATCATGCCCCCGCGGAGGCAGGCTCGTCACGTGGTTCCAGCGGCTCGGGGGCCCTTCCGCGCGCGCTCGACACGTTCGGGCAAATTTTTGGCGGAAAGGTCGCCGGTCTGCATGTAGACTCCGTCCCCTCAACATGCCGACCGCTCGTCGTCGCCTCGAAAGCAAAGACATTCCGCAAGCAGACAGCCTCGAAAACGTCCGCCGCATCATCGATGCGGTCGCCGATGGCTCGAAAACGAAGGCTGACGTCTCCGACCGCACCGGGATCAACCCCCGCCACGTGCTCTACGGACTCCACACCGCTCGGGTGCTCGGGTTCCTCGTGGAGGAAGAGGGCGGCGGGTTCGGGACCACCGAGCTCGGCAACACGCTCCGCAATGACCCGGCCGGGAGCGCCGAGGAGCGCGAGGCGTTCCGCAAGTCGATCCAGGAGAGCGAGATCATCGGCGCGATCGCCCCCGGGATCCTGTCCGACAAGCCCCCCACGCAGGACACGATCACGAAGAACATCGTGAAGCTCAGCGGGCTGTCGGATTCGACCGCGGGCCGCCGCGCGCAGACGTTGATCTCGTGGCGCACGCAGATCCTGTCGCAGCTCGGGACGGGCGTCGTTCCGAGCGCGGATGATGCCGCCGACGAGAGCGACGAAGACGAGACGGTGGCCCAGGCCTGATCGGACCCCTCACGCGCTCACCTCCTTCCCGGGGTGAGCGCGTTTGTCCTCCATGGTCCGACGACACGCGCCCCGGGTCGTCTCCCCATCGACGCAATGCGTGAGCTCCGTTTGACGATCCAACGTCAATGGCGTGACGCACCATTGCGACCGCTATCGTCTCGCCCGGTGCATGTGCCCGTGCTACCTTAGATTTCTCTCGACTCCGGTGCTTTCGGCAATGCCGGTCGCGGAGGTTCCCGTGGGGAAAACGACCGCATGATCGCCATGGAACGGGCGAATCGAGAGCGCGCAGAGGCGCGCATCGGGACGCTTTTGAAGGGGAAGTGGCGGCTCGATGCGCTGCTCGGCGTGGGCGGCATGGCGGCCGTCTACGCGGCCACGCACCGCAACAAAAACCGCGCAGCCGTGAAGGTCCTCCACCCGGACCTCGCCGCAGAGCCCGCGATCCGCGCCCGGTTCCACCACGAGGGGTATGCCGCGAACGCCGTCGGTCACCCCGGCGTCGTCCGCATCCTCGACGACGACGAGACCGACGACGGCGTCGCCTTCCTCGTGATGGAGCTGCTCGAAGGCGAGACCTACGACCGCATCGCCCAGCGCTGCGGCGGCAAGCTCCCCTCGCACGAGGTGCTCACGCTCGCGCACGCCGTGCTCGACGTGCTCGTCGCCGGCCACGAAAAGCGCATCCTGCACCGCGATCTCAAGCCCGAGAACATCTTCCTCACGCAGACCGGCACCATCAAGGTCCTCGATTTCGGCCTCGCGCGCGTGCTCGAGCCCGCGGTCCAGCAGGGCCGCATCGTGACGAGCTTCGGGACGACCATGGGCACGCCGGGCTTCATGCCCCCCGAGCAGGCGCGCGGCGACTGGAACGAGGTCGACACCACGAGCGACCTCTGGGCCGTCGGCGCGACGCTGTACACGCTCCTCTCGGGGCGCCTCGTGCACGACGCCCAGAACCTCACCGGCAGCCTGATCATGGCCGCCACGAAGCCCGTCGACTCGGTCGCGCTCGTCGCGCCCTCCCTCCCCCGCGCCGTGATCGAGCTCGTCGATCGGGCCCTGCAGTTCGACAAGGCGAACCGCTTCCAGGACGCCGCCTCGATGCGCGCCGCCGTCGCCGACGCGCTCCAGCCGACGACGCGGCTCTCGCCCGGGAACACGCCCGACGCCCATCGCTTGCACGGCAAAGCACTCGTGGAGCCGAGGATCGGCACGAGCTCCGAGCCGGCCACCATCGCCATGGCCGGCAAGCGCACGCTGCCGCCCACGTTGCCCACGCCGCCGGACTCCGCGTCATCCCTCGCGCCTCACGTACCTCACGCGCCCCTCGCGCCTCATGCCCCCCTCGGGCAGCTCACGCCCTCGCGTGGCACGAGCGGCCCCCTCTCGCCCGCCGCGAGCCCCCCGGGCCAGCGCCCCACGCCGCCCCAGCAGCAAGACCGGCCCGAGGTGGTCTCGCCCATCGAGATCGCCAAGGACACGTTCTGGGTCGGCAAGCGCGATCCGAAGAGCATCTTCCACGCGAACCCGTACCTGCGCGTCTTCCGCCCCAAGCCCGGTTTCGAACAGGCAGGCCCCTTCCACCTGCTCGTCGACCCCGGATCGAGCTCCGACTTCGCCGTCGTCTCGGCCAAGATCGGCACGCTCATCGGCGGGATGAACAAGCTCTCGGCGCTGTTCATCAACCACCAGGATCCGGACGTCGGCTCGAGCGCCGCCGTGATCTCGGCCCGCTACGCGCCGGGCGCCGCGATCGTCTGCTCCGAGGCCACGTGGCGCCTCATCGTGCACTTCAACCTGCCGCCCGAGCGCTACGTCGACACGGCCCGTTTTCCCCGCGGCTTCGACGTGCCCACGGGCCACACGATGCTCCCCGTCCCGAGCCCCTTCTGCCACTTCCGCGGCGCGGTGATGCTCTACGATCCGGAGACGCGCGTGCTCTTCACGGGCGATCTCTTCGGCGGCCTCACGCCGATCGAGGCGCGCGGGCTCTGGGCCGACGAGAGCGACTGGGCCGGCATCCGCGCCTTCCACCAGACGTACATGCCGACGAACCGCGTCCTCACCCGCGCGATGGACGTGATCCGCGCCCTCGATCCGCCCGTCGAGATCATCGCCCCGCAGCACGGTCGCCTGCTGCGCGGCGCGTTGCTCCATCGCTACATCGACCGCCTCGCGCGCCTGCCCGTCGGCCTCGACATCCTCGACGACGTCAGCGACGAGGAGACGATCACCGCCTGGAACAGCGTGCTCCGCCGCGTCGTGCGCACGGCCCGCATGGTGCTCGGTCCGGCCGCCGACGAACTCCTCCACCAGCACGAGGACCTTCGCGACACGCTCCAGGTCGCGGGCGACGAGGTGCGTCTCTCGTCGCTCGGCCGCTGGACCCTCGGCGCCGTCGTCGAGGCGCTCACGGTCGGACAAACCCCCACGATCGCCAATCCGATCAAGCTCGAAGCGGTCCTCGCCTGCGAGGAGCTCGAGCTGCCGTCGCCCGACATCCGCATCGAGGACGCCGAGTCGTCGGAGCGTATCGGCGTTTAGCCCTCGCTCGGCGGGCCCCCCGCCGGAATCGAGGGCCTCGCGCTCGGCCACGGCGCCGGCACCTCGCTCGCTTCCGGATGGAAACAGGCCACGCGGTGGTGGCTGCCGGGGACGATCTCCGTGAGGTCCGGCGCCTCGACGTCGCAGCGCCCCTTCTCGGCTTTCTGGCAGCGCGACTGGAAGACGCACCCGCGCGGCGGTTCGAGCGGGCCGGGCGGCTCGCCCCAGAGCACGCGGCGGGGCCGCGGATCGCCGTCCTCGCGCGGCAGCGCCCCGAAGAGCGCGCGCGTGTAGGGGTGCAGCCGCCGCTCCGCCACCTCGCGCGCCGGCCCCATCTCCACGATGCGGCCGAGGTACATCACCGCGATGCGGTGGCTCATGTAGCTCACCACGCGCAGGTCGTGCGAGATGAACAGGTAGCTCACGGAGAGCTCGTCCTGCAGCCGTTCGAGCAGGTTCAGGATCTGCGCCTGCACCGACACGTCGAGCGCGCTCGTGGGCTCGTCGCAGACCACGAAGTCGGGCCGCACCGCGAGCGCTCGCGCGATCGCGATGCGTTGCCGCTGCCCGCCCGAGAACTCGTTCGGGTAACGATCGAGCGCCTCGGGGCCGAGCCCCACCTTCGCGACCATCTCTTCGACGGTCTCGTCGGCCTCGCGCGGCGTCTTCGCGAGCCGGAGCGCCGCGATCCCTTCGCCGACGATCTCGCGCACCGTCATGCGCGGGTTGAGCGACGAGTACGGGTCCTGAAAGACGATCTGCATGCGCCGGCGCAGCGGCCGGATCGCGCGCTCGGAGAGGCGCGTGATGTCTTGCCCGTCGAACACGATGCGCCCGAGCGTGGGCTCGACGAGGCGGAGCACCGTGCGCCCGAGCGTGCTCTTGCCGCAGCCCGACTCGCCGACGAGCCCCAGCGTCTCGCCCGGCCGGATGTAGAAGCTCACGCCGTCGACCGCGTGCAAGAACTTCGGCGCCTTGAAGAAGCCCTGCCGCACCGGGAACAACGTCGAGAGCTTCTCGACCTGGAGCAGCGGTTTGCCCGAGCGAGGTTTGTCCGGTCCTCCTCCGCTCATGCCGCGCCTCCATGCAGGAAGCACCTGACCGCGTCGCGCTCGCCTCCCACCGCGAAGAGCGGCGGCGCCTCCTCGCGGCACCGATCCATCACCTCGGCGCAGCGCGGCGCGAACGCACATCCGCGCGAGACGCCGCGCGGATCCGGCAGCGCGCCTTCGATCGTCGGCAGCGCCTTCCGCTTCTCTCCGCGCGTCCGGAACGAGCCCGCGGGCGGCACGCTGCGCACGAGGGCGCGCGTGTACGGATGCCGCGGCGACGAGAGCACCCGCGAAGGTGGCCCCGTCTCCACCACCTTCCCCGCGTAGAGCACCACGATCTCGTGCGCGATCTCCGCGACGAACGGCAGGTCGTGCGTGATCACGAGCAAGCTCATCCCGAGCTCGCGCGCTTGATCTGCGAGCAGCGCCATGATCTGCGCGCGCAGCGCCATGTCGAGCGCGCTCGTCGGTTCGTCCGCGACGAGCAGCCGCGGCGGCGCGGCGAGCGCCATCGCGAGCAACACGCGCTGCCGCATGCCGCCGCTGAGCTCGTGCGGGTAGCTGTCGAAGCGCTCGTCGGGCCGGGGAAAACCGACGCGGTGGAGCAGCTCGCTCGCGCGGGCCCGCGCCTCCTTGCGGGACATGCTCTCGTGAAGGCGGATCGCCTCCATGATCTGCGAGCCCACCGAGTAGACCGGCGTGAGCGCCGTCAGCGGCTCCTGGAACACCATCCCGATCTTGCCGCCGCGCACCTGCCGCATCGCGCGCTCCGGCAGCTTCAAGAGGTCCTCGCCCTGAAACAGGATCGCGCCGCGATCGATCCGCGCGCTCGGCGTGGGCAAGAGCCGCAGGATCGACAGCGCCGTCGCCGTCTTCCCGCAGCCCGACTCGCCCACGAGCCCCACGGTCTTTCCTTGCGGCACGTCGAACGAGACGCCGTCGAGCGCCTTCACGCTCGTTCCCTCGGCGGTCGCGAACGAGACGGCAAGGTCGCGGACCGAGAGCAGCGGCTCCTGGGCCGTCACCGTGCGTAGACCTCGAGGCGCGGGCCCCGCTTCTCCACCACGCCGAGGGAGAACGTGATCCCGCGTGGATCGTTCGGATCGGCGAGCACCGCGAGGCCATGCTCCTCGCCCGTCCGCTTCGCCCAGCGCTGCACCACGTGCGTCACGTCGATGCGCATGGGGCTCGGCGACGTCACGCCCACCGTGCCCGCCTTCTCGGCCACGTCGAGGCGCGGGCTCCGCCCCCACGAGACGAAATCCGCGCGCCACGGCTCGAGGATCCGCGCGATCGAGAGCGACACCGGCTGCGTCGGCGGCTCGGACGCGGTCGCCGTCTCGAGCACGAGGAACGCCGACGACACCTCGCCCACCTCGGCGACCGGCACCTCGAAGTGCAGCAGGAGCGACGTATCGCCGGCCGCGCTTCGCCCGAGCGAGACCGCCTCCGGCAGCGCCTCACCGCCCCCGCTCGGCCCCTTCGACGACACGACCGCGACGGCGTCCGGGAAGAGGAGCAAGCGGCGCGCGTCCATCGCGGTCACGAGCGTGTCTTTTTTGGGCCTGCAACGACCGACCACGCAGGCGTCCCCCTCGGCCGCGCAGGGCACGTCCGCGGCGCAGAGCGGCGGGCCGGGTGGGCTCTGCACGCAGCCGAGGAGCGAAGCGGCGAGGAGCACGGCGAAAGGCGGGCGAGCAATCCACACGGCGGCCCCGGGACCCTAGCAAAAGTGCCCGCCCGCTCCCACCACGGAAGGAAAAAGACGTCACCCCTCGGGCGATGGAAGCGGGGCGGGCGGCGGCGACCAGCGGGTAATCCGGTAAATCTTGTCCCCGTCGCGAGGGCAATCGCCGCGGCCGTCGCAATTGCTCGTCGTCACGTAGAGCGCCCCGTCGGGCCCCGTCACCACGTCGCGGAGCCGCCCGAGCCCCGTCGGCCCCTCGCCCTGGAAATAGACCTCGTGGTGCTCCACGCGCCTCGGGTCGTCCCTGTCGAACGTCACGCGGTGCAGGTGCTGCGAGCCGAGCGTCGCCACGAGCAGGCTCCCTTTCCACTCGCGAATCGCGTCGCCCTGGTAAAGCAAGGCCCCGCCCGGCGGCGTCGCCTGCTCGAACACGAGCGACGGCGCCGTCACCCCGAGCGCCACCTCGCAACCGTAATACGTCGGCCACCCGAGATCGTCGCCGGCCCGCGCCCGCGTGATCTCGTCGTGCCCTTCTCGGCCCATCTCCCCGCTCGGCCCGTGATCCGCGACGATCACCTCGCCGCCCGGCAGGAGCGCGAAGGCCTGTACGTTGCGCACTCCGCTCAGGTACACGAGGCTCTTGCGGAAGGGATTGTCCCCGGGCACCTCCCCGTCCCGCGTCATTCGCAAGAGCTTGCCGGCGAGGCTCTTCGGATCCCGCGCGAGGTCCGGGTGCTGCGCGTCCCCCGTCCCCGCGTACAACGTCCCGTCGAACCCGAAACGCAGCCGCCCGCCATTGTGGAATCGATTCGCCGGGATCCCCTCGACGAGCACCTTGTCGCGCGTCGCGCTCGCGCTGTCGTCCGAAAGGCGATATCGCTCGATCCGATTCTCGGGTCCGTCCGACCCGCGCACCGTCAGGTAAATGTAAAAATACCGATTCTGCGCGAATTTCGGATCGACGGCGACGCCGAGCAGCCCCCCCTCGCCCTCCTGCACCACGGGCAGCACGAGGATGGGCGGCGTGAGCCCGCCTTGATGCAGCAGCCGGACGCGGCCGGGACGCTCGGTCACGAGCATATCGCCGTTCGGCAGGAAGGCGATTCCCCACGGCACTTCGAGCCCGTCCGCGACGGTCTCCGCTTTCAGGGCCGCGCCGCCGGGCGGCCCCGAGCCTGGCCCGGGCACGAGCGTGCATCGGCTGTCGACGCGCGGCGCGCCGTTCGTCGAGCACGCGCCCCCGAACGCGCCGAGGACCAGCCCGAGCACCACCCCGGCGCGACCGTACCGGCTTCTGGGGAGGGGTCCTTGCGGGCAGGCGCGCGCCATGGGAGCCGCGCTTGCAAGCACGAGGCCCGCGGGCGAGCGTTCCGCGTCGTATCAGGGCGACGCAGGCGTGGCCGGAGCGGGTCCCGCGGGGGGTGTAGGGGGCAGAGGAATCGGCTCGAGCCGAGTAGGAAAAATCCGGGGATTTCGGGGGGTGAGTCCATCCCCCTCCCCTTGTCGAGCCCCCCCCTCGGATTCGTCGTCAGCACGGAAGGGCACGCGAGCGGCTTGATGCATCCACAGCAGGCATTGCGCGGGCCTGGCGTGGTGGATTTCGCTGACGCCGTCCGCCCTCGCGGCGAAATCTTCACGTCCTTTCGATTGCTTCGACCGCGGTGACCAGCGCCTCGAAGGCGGATACCGTCATCCGGACGGCACGCGGCCGTTGCCAAGGCGCACGTGCATCTCGCATCATACGCTCGTGCAAGGCAAAAGCCCCGTCGCTCACCGGCGCTTCGCGTTCCTCTCCCTGCTCGCGCTCGGCTCTTGCGGCAAGGGCCACGCGCTCGCCGAGTCCACCTCCGCTTCCCCTGCAAATGTTGCCGCGCAAGAGGTGCAGCGGGGCGTATCGCTCGTCCTGACGGTCGACGACACCGACCTCGCCGTCGGCGATGAGCTCCGCTTTCAACTCGCATTCCGCAACGCCTCGGGTGACGCGGCTGTCGTCGTCCCGCCCCTCGACGGCTCCTGGAGCGGCATGCGGCAGCCCGCCTATGAGCTCGTCTTCGCGGATGCCAAAGGCCAGCCGCTGCCGCACGCGCTGGGCTTCACGACCAACGCGCGGTGTGGCCTCACGAATCCGATCGAGCCGAAGGATCGACGCGTCCTCGGCGCGCATGACAAGCTCGCGATCGAGGACGCGCACGCCTGGGCGCCTTCGTTCCGCGTCCTCGATCACGCCCGGCCCGGCGTGGTGTCGCTACGCGTGCGCTACCGGGCGGACGGCCTATCCGGGGTCACGCCGCTCGCGCTCGTCTCGAACCCTGTCGAGCTCACCATTCGCGGCGGCAATGAGGCGCTCTGGGCCTGCCGCAACGCGCAGGCCGAGCGGGCCAGGCAGCACGTGTATGCGGAGAACACGCCCTCTCGGCTCGTCGCACGCGATGACGGCTACCTCCTCGTCTATCGACGGACCGAGACGCACGTGCGGCCTGAGGAGACGAGCTCCGTCGGGGCCGTGTTCGCCCAGCAGCTCGGGCCTCGGGGCGAGCCGGTCGGGGCCCCCGTCGAGCTCGCGCGGAGCGATAAGGACTGGCTCGGGCTCGTCGAGACGCTGGACGTTCCGGGCGGGCTGCTCGTGGCCTTCACGACGGCCCGTAGCAAGGGGGATCGCGACGTTCGTCTGGTGTACGTGGACACGAGCCAGGGAGCGCCGAGGCCGGGGTCGATCAAGACGATTTCGACGGAGCCCGGGCGGCCCTTTTTCCTCGGGCTGGCGCGCGCCGGAGCCCGCGCGGGTATCGTTTGGCAAAGCCGTGTGGGCGGGGACGAGGTATTGAGGTTCAGGCCGCTCGGGCTGAATGGCGAGCCCACCGGGGGCGCGGTATCGATTTCGTCGAGCGCCGGTCTCGCGGGCGGAGAGATGTTGTTCGAGCCCGTCGGCGGCGATTACTTGCTGGCCTGGCACCAAGGTGGTCCCGAGCTTCGGCTCCAGCGCCTCGCTGCCGATGGTGCGCCTTTGGGGAGCGCTGGCACGGTCAAGCTCGCGGACACGGGGACGCTCGTCGCGCTCGGGACGCTCGGCGACCGGGTGGGCATCGTGGTTGCCGATAACGGCGTGAATCATGCAATCGCGCGGGATACCATGGGTCTGCACGCGCTCGAGCTAACGGCCGCCGACTTCCGCGTGCTCTCCGATGCGCCGGCCAGTCCTTGGGACCAGCAGACGGCGCGCTTCGGCGCCGCGGCGTGGCTGGACAGCCGGCTCACGCGTGTGTGGAGCGAGGATCGAAGATTGCTCTTTGCGTCGGAACCTGGAGCGCAGGCGCCGCAGGTCCTCCTGAGCCAAGCGGCCGGCGGGACGCACGGACTCTGGGCGACAGCGGACAAGAGCCGGCTCCTCGCCACCTGGACCGATGTCCGCGACGACGATCAGCGCCAATGCGCTCCAGCGAGCAACTGCGTGAGCGAGGTGTACGTGGCCGTCCTCGATCCGACCGGCAAGGTGCTCGTTCCCCCGGCGCGCGCCACGAGGACAGCGGTTCCGAGGCCGGTCGCGCTGCACCAGGCAAACTGGGCCGACTTCTGCGCGAAAAGATGACGGGCATCCCCTGAGCCATGTGGGATCCCAAGCAATAGTGCGTTGAACCACGGACCGAGCCGGTTCCACCGACCGAGGCGGGTCGAACGGAGCGGTTGGAGCCGCTTCCACACGTGGAGATGGCCAACGCTGAACGGCGGGAGCCGCCTCCACACGTGGAGATGGCCAACGCTGAACGGCGGGAGCCGCCTCCACACGTGGAGATGGCCAACGCTGAACGGCGGGAGCCGCCTCCACACGTGGAGGTGGCCAACGCTGAACGGCGGGAGCCGCCTCCACACGTAGACGTGGCCAAAGCTGAGCGGCTGGAGCCGCTTCCACACGTGGAGGTGGCCAACGCTGAGCGGCCGGAGCCGCTGCTACACGTGGAGGTGGCCAACGCTGAACGGCGGGAGCCCCTTCGGTAGGTAAAGACGGGAGGCGCACGCGTGGCGGCGTCGTGCTTGACGCCGACCGCGCCGTGCCCGATCTCTCGCCGCGCGCGGGGCAAGGAGCATTCATGGCAAGGTACAAAGGCGCGGGATGAGGAAGCCACTCCGCGAAGCCGACATCCGCGCCGCGTTCGAGCGCGTTCGCGAGCGGATCGCCGCGGGCCGCGAGCCCGGCCGCGCGCTGCGGGCGGTGACGCGATCCAAGGCCGAAATCGACCTCGGTGCGTTCTCGGCGACAGCCGCAGAGCAAGTCGCGGCGCTCTTTCAGTTCGACGGCATCGTGCTGTGTGCCGCTGGCGAGGCCAAAGAGGCCATCCCTCACTTCGACGTCGCGCTGACGTGCACCGCGTCCGCCGAGCGGCGCGCCGGCATCTTGTACCACCGCGGCCTCGCCCTCTTGCTCAGCACGCTCCGCGGTCCCCCCGCGATCCATCCCGGCCATGAGATCGACGTGCAGATGGCCCGCTCACCGGTCGTACGGCTCTTTTCGAGCGCCGGCGACGTCGTTGCGGACATCGGTGCCCTCGACGCGCTCCTCGATGCCGCGGTCTTGCCAGCCGAACCCCTCTACGGGAGGTCGGTCTCGAAGGCTCGGCTCCGCGCTTCGCGGGACTTCGATCAGAGCCATGCGCTGGCGCCGGCGAACAGGCTCGCGGCGTTCCACGGCGCGCTCTGTCACCTGATGCTGGGCGCGCTCGCGACCGACCTCCCCGTGCGTGCTCGCCTGGCGTCATTGACCACGGCGACGACCCGAACCGACGACACGAAGATCCGCGAGCTTTCGCAGCGATGCGCGGAGGAGCTCGCAGACGTGAGCTTTTGGGTTCGTCACTTCGGACGCGTCGATCTCCCGACGGCCTCTGCGCGTGCGCTGAAGGGGCTCGACGTCCGGCCGCACGAGCCCCCTTCGCTCGAAGCTTCCCATCGCAGCATGATCGTCGTGATCCCGGCCCAAGGAACTTCATGAGCCGCCACCGCCAAAGTTTGTTCGCCCTACGCGCGCGCTCCGCGCCGTGAGCCGCTCACTTCGCGGGAGCAGACGTCGATTGCGTGGGGGCGACCGAGGGTGAGCCGCAGATGCCGAGGATCGGGGGCCCCGCCACGGAGGGGCGTGTTCCAAAGGCCACCCATCCGGACCTCTTGTCGGGTGCGGGGAAGCGGGTGTGCCGCACGGCGTCGGCGAGACACGATCGAAGCGTGCCATCGAGAGCGTCGTCGCTGTCGATGCATGCGTCCTCCACGTCCCCGTCGGGGCGGATCAGAGCACGGACGTCGAGCGTCCCGCCGGCCCCTGCGGGAAGCTTCGCCCCGCACGAGGACGCTGCGCGCTCGAACGCCTTCATGACACCTGCGTGCTTCTCGTCGCTGTAGTCCCCTGGGAACTGGATCGTCGTCCTCTCGTACACACCCGGTCGGCAGCGCTCGGGCGCTTCGGTCGGCACGGGCCAGTGAGGACTCGTCAACGCGGTCGAGCCCGGCGCTGCCATCGGAAGCGGCGTCGCGAGGACCACGCTGCCTTTCGCCTCGCGGAGCGTGTCGAGCGCCTCCTTTACGCGCGTGAGCGGAGCCGCGCCTTCGGCCGCGACGATCCACACGGCCACCTGCGCGAGAGCGGCGGTCACGAGCTTGGGCGGCAACGTCTCGAGATGCCGAAACCCCACGGTACGGTGCATGCCGAGGTAGACCGAACGGTCCGTGACGACCAGGACCATCGTGTTCGCGCGCAAGACGAGACGTGGGACGGGCGTGAGCGCAACGAGATCGAGGTAATTCCCGCCGTCGGTCACGAAAGGACGCACGAGTCGGGTGCCCCACGCGATGTCGCTGGCGACGTAGACATTGCGGTCGAGCAATGCATCGAGATCGTCGGGAGGGTCGGGGAGGTCGCCCTCCTCGACGTCGAGCGTCTCGAGCACGAGCGCGCGGGTCTCGTCCTCTCGTACGAGGCAGGTGCCGGCCCGCTTGGCCGGCGCAACGTCACGGGCTCGCGCGACGAGATCACGAAAGGTGGCTTCTCGTGGGACGGTGATCGGATCGGTCGAGGCGGGTCTGGTCACCGTCTGCGCAGATGGCGGAGGGGCGGCGACGTCGACCGTGCGCGGCGGGGCCGGCGCCGTCGCGCCTCGACTGCATGCGAGCGAGCAGCCAGCGAGGAGCAGCCATGCGCAATGCGCGAGGACCGACCAGCGCGCTTCGACTCTGGACGAGCGGAGCGGCACCTGCATCGGCGCCTCGCTTAACCGTTCAGCTCGTTCGCTGCAAGCTTGTCGGCCCTCGTGTCTTGCGGAGCGCTATCGACCGACCTGCCGACTTTGGTACAAGCGCCGTTCGATAGAAGAGCCAACGAGCTCACTCGCCGACGGTCATCAGCGGGTCAGGCCCTGAAGACTGTAGTAGCGAGGGATCCACTGGAAGCCTCCTGCCTTGTCGGATCGGACATGACCCAAGCCAGGGAACGCGATGTGCGCCGCGGCCACCAGCGTGCGGTCGTCTGCGAATTTCTCGAGCATCCCCAATCGGTCCGCAGCGGCAGCGCTTTCGTTCGCGTCGAAGTTGATCGTCGCTTGGGGTTGGGGCAACTGCACGGCGGCCACATGCACCAGGTCGGCGAAGAACACGATCTTTTCGCCCCTGCTCTCGACATGAAAAAGGGTATGCCCGGGTGTGTGGCCGTGCGCAGGAATGGTCTCGACGCCCGGAAACAGCTCACCGGCTCCCTGGAACAGGGCCACCTTTCCCGCAGCCTCGTACGGCATCAGGGCAGCCCGCGACTGCGGGAACATGTTTTTCTGGTTGGCGGGAGCGGCCGCCTCGGCCTGAGGATCGAAGCGGTAGTCGCGGTCGGCCTTGTCCACGTAGACGACGGCGTTGGGAAAGACGCGTTTGCCATCGACCGTCAGGCCGCCGGAGTGGTCACCATGCAGGTGCGTCAGCAGAACCGCATCGATTTCATCCGGATCGTAGCCAGCGGCTTTGAGGTTGTCGATCAGCCGGCCGCCGCTGGTGCCGAAGAGCGTTCCCGCGCCAGCATCGATGAGCAACAGCTTGCTGCCCGTATTGACCAGGAACGCATTGATCGATGTTTCGGTCGGATGGGCTTCGAACCCCGCCGTGAGCAAGGCACGCACCTCGGCGGGGGTGATGTTGGACATCATCTGATCCAGAGGCAATAAAACGGTGCCGTCGGACAGCGCCGTGAGCTCATAGTCGCCCAGTTGCATGCGGTAGAAGGCGGGCGCTTGCGACTTCAGCAGTCCGCGCGCTGCACCCATGGGTTCGGCTGCATGTGAGCCGCCGCATCCGACGAGCCCGAGCGTGGCCGAGCCAATGACGCCGGCCGCCATCAAAGTCGAGAGAGTCTTGTGAATACCCATGACGTATCTCCAGTGAAGGGGCTCCAAGCATCGACTCGACGGTACGAATGCGGTCATTGGTTTTTACTTGGGCGGTCGATGCCTGGAGCGCTTGGGACGAATCAACCAGGATTTCTGCATCCTCGGCGCGTAGGATGCTTCCCATGCGGCGGCCAACGATATCCTTATACACCATTGGGAGACCCGCTTCCTGCTCTGGAGCTCGCCGTTCTCCGTCTTGGGCGCAATGTTGATCGCTTCGGGCGTGAGCGTCACCGCCCGCCAGCGCATCTTGCCCGAGCATTCGGGACACACCGTCACGTCAATCGCAAACACATGCCGCAAGAGCGCCGCGGATCTTCTCCTGGAAAAGAAGCTTGATGACGCCGAACTCGAGGTGAAGCAGGGCCCCATACGTCAAGAGGGCCTTGCCCTGGGGCGCGGGATCGACCCGGCCCCCCCCAGCAATCATCGGTATCAGAGGGCCGCGTGAGATCGAGCCAGAATCGCACGAGAGAGGCGGTCTCGCGGCGGGCGCGCACGGTGTATTCGCCGCTCACGCGACGCCCGCCCAGGCGCATCTTCAGGAAGAAATCGTCGCCCCCCCCATCAGGGGCCGACCGGAGCACCCCCACCAGGGGCAGCGAGGAGAATCGGGAGCCACCGGCCGAGCGTCAAGCCCACCATGGCGTCGTGCGGCATCGGCTCGCGCGGCTGCACGTGTTCGAGCTCCCGCAGAAACCCGGCCGCGGCGGGGTTCTGCGCCACGCCCTTCGTGAACACCGAGCGAAATTCGCCGAACGGCCGCTTCGCCCAGGAGAGCGTCTGCCACGAGACGATCACGTGCATGTCGGATCGGCCGCCCGCGAGCACCTTCGCCATATCGGGAAGCATGCACGTGTCGATCACGAGCGCCGCGTGCACCTTGGTTTTCCCGCCGATCGCGCTTCCGATACCGCCGCGCGCGTTGCACCCGCCGCCCGAATGCGCCGCCACGAGGATGCGGCTCGAATCGATGGTGGCCGTTCCGCCCAGCGCTTTGCTCGTCTCCTCGACGAACCGATCGAGATCGAAGGCGGGCCAGCTCGTCACGGCGTTCGTCACGGCCGAGGGGACGATCGAGCTCGGCGCGGCGACGATCACCGGCGGGATTTTCCCTGCCTCGACGAGCCCGGCCACGATGCGCCGCACGTCGCCCTCGTTTCCTCCGCCCATCCAGCGATACTTGATGCGCTCGGTGTTCAGGCCGTGGATGAAAACCAGGAGCGGCCGCTTGGCGCTCGCGTCGGCGAGGGCCGCGCGATGCACGAACGTCCGTCCGAGCCAGGCGCGCTCGGGATGTCCGATGTCCTTGCCGTCCCACGCGTACTCGATCGTCTTGCCGTCGAGCGGAGGCGGCGGAGGCGGCTTCTTCTTGCCCTTGGCCCACACGGGGGACGCGGCGAGGAGGAGGACGACCGTGAGCACGATCGTCGCGATCGAGGGCGGGACGCGGCGCTTCATGGGCGAACCCATGATAGCGTAGATGGGCGGGAAATCGCGGGAAATTCAGACGGACGGGCCGGCGCGTGAGCTCACTGGAAGCTGCCCTCGTCCTCCACCGCGTGCGGGTTGCCGTTGCTCAGGCTCTTCAAGTAATTGACCATGTTGTCGCGCCGGAACGGCAGGAAGACCGTGGCCAGCGCCGGCGAGACGGCCCACGCGCACTGGCAGGAGGAGGGCTCCGCGGTGCACGCCGTATTGCACGTGACGCCGGTGGCCGTCGGCACGAGGAGCGAATCGGAGACCTGCGTGAACGCGGGGGGACGCACGCCCGGCGCGACCTCCGGCCCTTGCGCCACGTCGGGCCATAGGACGCTCTCGCCGAGTTTGTTTGCGTCGATCGCTCCGCCGAAGATCGGCGCCGTCGACGTGGAGAGCTCGTGGCACCCAGCGCAGGCCTGGGACTGGGCGCGGCGCACGATTTCCATGGGCTTGAGCGGGCTCCCGATCTCGGCGAGCTTCGCCTTGATCTTCGCGGCGAAGGGCCCGCTGGGGCTGAACACGAGGTTGTAGTTCGTGTCGTTGGCCACGGGCGGGCCGTTCGGTTGGAGGGCCGGCTGCGACGTGCTCTGCCCGCCGTTGAACTCCCGGCCCAATCGATTCATGTTGAAGAGGTTCGGGTCGCCCAGCGCGAGCGCCGGGATCTGGTTGATGAAGCTATTGGCGTAGCTCGGGTCGCGGAACTCGAGCGCCCGGGGGCTCGTGTTGTCGTCGCTGAACAGGCTGGCCTCGGGGTTCACCCCGGTGGGGACCATCCGGACCTCGGCCTTGCAATTCTGCTTTTTGGCCTTCCCGGAGCACGAGCGGCGGAGGTTGTATTCGCGGAGCTGCCAGGGCTGCCCGAGCCCGCCGGCGGCCTTGTCGTTCAGGAACTGGTTGCTGCGGATCTGGCCGCTGAGCTGCTCGCCGGTCTGCGGATCCACCTCCCCCGTGAAGTGGTCCCACTGCAAGGCCGCGGGCAAGCCCTGGACGCCCTTGAAGAAGAAGCGCTCGAGCTGCTCTGCCCGCTGCGCCGGGTCGTGGATCTTCGAGAGCCCCGCCCAGAACTCGACCACCTTGGAGCAGCCCTTGAGGCCGAACGCCGGCTTCGGGTTCGGCAGGACCGCCTCGAAAATGAGGAGGTTGCGATTGGTCAGGAGCTGATTGCCCGCCGTCTCGAGCGGCGATTGGTGGGAGCCCTTGGCGAAGATGATGCGGTACTGGCCGCAGGTTTGCCCATTGCTCGGGGCCAGATCGAACCGGTTGGCGATGGCGATCGGCGTGTAAGGATCGCAGTTCGGGCCGCTGCAGAACGGGTCGTGCTTCGAGAGATCCGCGAGCGCTCCCTCCTGCCGCGGACATTCGAGCCGGAATCCGTTCAGCACTGGCTTCCCACTCGGGTCTTTCTCGTCGTCGCAGTGCTGTCCGTCGGGCACGAGGCCCCCGGCCTTCGTGTTGTTCGTATCGAAGACGCGCTGGTAGAGCTTCGCCGCGTCGAGGCCCGGGTTCGACCCGCTCGTGGCCGCGAGCTGGCCGAGCACCCGCTTTAGCGAGAAAAGAAAGCCGCCCTTCGCGTCTTTTGCCTCGAGCGTAGGCAGATCCACCACCATCAGCGATCGATCGATGTTGATCACCGGCGGCGGTTTGTTGGGTTTCGAGCCGAGCGCCTCCTCGACCTCCTGCAAGGTCTCCTCCTCCTCCGCGGGCGCGTCGCACGCGCTCACGCCGAGCAGCAGGAGCAGCGAAAGATAGGGGGGAATCGTGCGATGAATTGAACGTAAGCGGTCCGCCGGAGCACCGATGGCCCTCATGTAGCCCCTCCCTAGTGGCTCGCTTCACGTGGCGTTTGCGCCCGCGAGCCAAGCAATGGCCGGCGCTTTTCGCCCCGGCGCCACGCCAGGGTCATGCACACGGCTCGAGTCGGGAGGATAGCGATGATAACTCGCGTGACCACCTAAAAGGTAAGACAATCCACACGTGCATTGCGCCCAGAGCTATGCCGTCGCGTCCCGGATGATGGCAATGGTGGCGTTGTCAGACGCGCCGCGCCCGGGGCATCGGGCGTTGACGGCATGGTCGTTCGGACGCGCTTCCGTCGCGCAAACGGCCCTACATCAGGGCCTCGCGTGACCCGCGCATGCGGGAAAACGCGGGAAAGTCAGGCGAGACGCTCGGCCTGGGCAGGCTCGGGGGTGGACTCGGGTTCGGCGTCGAGTCCTGCGCTCGGGTTCATCAGGCAATACACGACCCCCCCGAGGGTGTAGATCAGGGCGATGCCGAGCAGGTACTCCGGCAAGATCCGGAGCGGCCCGCACAGGTACGCCCCGACGACGTTGCACACCGTGAACGCCTTCATGACCTTGTTCTTGCCGAGCTTCAGCTTCGGCAGGCGGACCGTGCTCACCATGAGGCCCGCGGCGATCACCAGCACGGCGGGGCTCACGATGAGCGAGCGCTCGGGCAAACCGTACTTGTCCCAGGTGAGGTACGCGGAAGCGACGATGGCGCCCATCAACGTGCCGGGCAGGCCGTAGAAGATGCCCTCGCCGCCCGTCATGACGTTGAAGCGCGCGAGGCGCACGGAGAGCGCGAGCGCGTAGAGGCCCGAGGTCGCGAGGAGCGCGGGTTTCTCCCAGCCGAGCTGCGGCCCGAGCGGCAGGAGCCGGTAGTAGACCAGCGCGGCCGGGGCGATGCCGAAGACCACGAAGTCGGCGAAGCTGTCGAACTCGACGCCGAACTTGCTCGTGGCGTTGAGCAGACGCGCGGCGCTGCCGTCGAGCTTGTCGAGCAAGACGCCCCAGAGGATCATCCACGCCGCGAGGCGGAAATTGCCCTCCGAGCTCATCACGACGGAGCCGAGGCCGAGGAGAAGCGAGAGCCCGGTGAACCCATTGGGTACGAAGTAACGAAGCGGCGGCACGGCGCGGGATGGTACCTCCGTCCGGGGCGCCGCGTCAAAAGCCATTGCGTGGTCCGCTGACGGCGGCGCGGTGCGCAAAATGCTTCGCAGCAGCGCCATCACGGAAACCACGGCGGCGCTGCGGACTGGGCGCCGATCATCGAGCCGAAGCCGACCGCCAGCAAGACGAGCGAGAAGATACCCCAGGCGGGTGAAGTCTCTTCACGGCGGATCTCTGCGACCACGGCGGCGAGATCCCCTTCACGGACGCAGAAGTGGGGCGCCTCGCCGCGCACGAGCCGCGCGCCGCGGGCGGGCAGGCGGTAGAGCGACCCCTCCGCCTCGTCGCGGCGGACCTCGCCGAGGGCGACGACGCGGCGCCCGACCCGGGCCGCAAACGGCCCCGTGCGTACGCGATTCCAGGGCCTCCGTCGATTGCCACGTTGTCCGTGAGCGCATCGCGCGGACGGCGCGCCCGGAAAAAATGGCAGTCAGCGGGGGATCAACGAGGATTGCTTCGCCCGGGCGCCCCTGCTACGCGGTTTTCATGTCGACGCGCCTCGGGCTCTCCCTCGCCGCCATTCTCACGATCCCCCTCGTCCTTCCGGCGTGCAGCGGCGCCGCGCCACCCGAGCCGGCCCGCGCGCCAGCGCCCGCGCCCGCGGCCGCGTCGAAAGGCGTGGCGCGCATCCGCGCCGACGCCGAAAAACTCGCCCCGCTCGTCCGCTCGGATCTCGCACGCCGATTCCTCTCGGCCGCGCCGTCGCTCCCGTCCATCGCGCCGCGCACGTTGTATCGTGATGCCGAAAAGAAGCGTGTCGTCGACGCGGACGGTTTGTCGCGCGTCCCGGACCGCGACGCCTTCCAGCCGCTGCCCGTCGACGAGGAGTTTTATTACAGCACGCGTTATGGCTCGCCGCTCGCATACACGCGCGCGCTCGAGGTGCTCGGCGAAGCCGGGGTCACGTTGCCGCCCGGGTCGCGATTCTTCGATTTCGGGTACGGCGCCGCGGGGCACCTCCGGATGCTCGCGAGCCTCGGCGTCCAGGCGGTCGGCGTGGACGTCGATCCGCTCCTCGCCGCGCTCTATGGCGTGCCCGGCGATCAAGGCGAAATCCGCGGCCTCTCCGGCGCGCCCGGCTCGCTGCGCCTCCTCCACGGGAGCTTTCCCGGTGATCCCGCGGTCCGCGCGGCCGCCGTGGGCCCGTTCGACGTGATTGTCTCGAAAAACGTCCTCAAGAAAGGGTACATCCACCCGGACAGACCCGCGGACGAGCGCAAGCTCATCCGGCTCGGCGTCGACGACGCGGCCTTCCTCGGCGCCGTCTTCGAGCGCTTGCGGCCCGGGGGGTCTTTCCTCATCTACAACATCTGCCCGGCCCCGACGCCCGCGGACAAACCTTTCGTGCCCTGGTCCGACGGCCGCTCCCCGTTTCCGCGCGAGGCTTTCACGGCTGCGGGCTTCGAGGTGAAAACCTTCGATCGGGACGACACCGAGGCCATCCGGACGATCGGGCACGTCCTCGGCTGGGATCGAGGCGAGGACGCGATGGACCTCCAGAACGACTTATCCGTGCTCTACACGCTCGCGGTGCGGCCGCCCGGGTGATATCGTGGGCGCTACCTCGCCCATGGCCCATTCTTCCGAGCCCAGGACCCACTTCGAGCTCCGCGTCGGGGAGCTCGGCAAAGGCCGCCTCACGGTCGTGAAAATCGCCGGCGAGGAGCGCATCTCGCGGCCCTTCGCCTTCGACGTGGTCGCGTTCGCCGAGGCCCAGGGGCTCGACGAGGCGAGCTTCGAGCGGGACACGATCGGCAAGGACGCCGTCCTCTGCATCGCGGTCCCCGATCACGCGCCGCGGATCGTGCGCGGCGTGGTCTCGCGCGTGCGGGCCGAGGGCGCGGTCGAACAAGGCCGGATCGCCTTCCGCCTCCGCCTCGCGCCACGCCTCGCGCTCTGCCGGCTCAACCAGCGAAGCCGCATCTTTCAAGACCGTACGTTCCCCGAGATCGTCGCCGCCGTGCTCGCGGGGCACGGCATTCCTTGCCGCTTCGACCTGCTCGGCCCGCACCCGCGCCGCGCGTATTGCGTGCAGCACCGCGAGAGCGACCTCGCCTTCGTGCAGCGCCTCGCCGCGGAGGCCGGCGTCTTCTACCATTTCGAGTTTCCCGGCGACGGCACCGACGACGCCCGGGAGGTCGTGGTCTTCGGCGACGCCCCCACGCTCTATCCGCGCATCCCCGGCGCCGACGTCCTCGTGTTCCGCCGGGCCGACGGCGCGACCGCGCTCACGGTCCGCGAGGATCAGGTCACGCGTTTCATTCGACAAACGAGCGCGGCGACGGAGGGCACGCTCGTCCGGGATCACGATTTCCGCAAGCCCACGGCCGAGCTGCGGGCGAGCGCGGGCAAGGCCGAGGGGCTCGTCGTGTACGAGCACCACGGCGAGGACGAGGAGCCCGAGATCGAGCCGGCGCGGGCGATCACCATGCTCGAACAGCGAAGGGCGCGCGCCGCGCTCGCCGAGGGGACGACGTATTGCCGCAGGCTGTCACCGGGCCACCGCTTCACGCTCGAAGATCACGACGTCCCCGCGCTGAACGGCCATTACGTCGTGGTCCGCGCCGTCCACGAGGGCCACGACCCGCAGCACGCCGGGACGAACGAGCCCATTTTCACGACGACGTTCCGCGCGGCGCCTGCGTCGGTGGCCATCCGCCCGAAGAAGCCGCGCCGCACGATGCGCCAGGTGATGGAAACGGCGACGGTCGTGGGGCCCTCGGGGCAGGAAATTCATACGGATCCGTACGGCCGCATCAAGGTGCAGTTCCACTGGGACCTGGAAGGAAAACGCGACGAGCATTCGTCTTGCTGGATCCGCATCGCGCAGGCGTGGGCGGGCACCGGCTGGGGCTTTCAATTCATCCCGCGCGTCGGGATGGAGGTGCTCGTCGGTTTCCTCGGCGGCGACCTCGACAGACCCGTCGTGATGGGCTGCCTGAACGACGCGACGCACCCGCCCACGTTCAAGCTGCCCGACGCGAAGACCCGGAGCGGCATTCGCACGCAGACCACGCCGGGCGGCGGCGGCTACAATGAAATCTCCTTCGAGGATCGCGCCGGCGCCGAGGAGATCTCGGTCCACGCGCAGAAGGATCTGCGCGAGACGATCGAAAATGACCACGACGAGACGGTCACGCACGACAAGACCGTGACCATCGGCGGCAGGCACGTCCTGCGCGTGCAGGGCGATCGCGACGATCACGTGGCCGGCGCGCTCGTGCAGACGATCGACGGCGGCGCGACCGTGAGCGTCTCGGGCGGCATGGCGCAGACGACGGGCGGCGACGTGGCGAGCGAGGTCCGTGGCAGCCGCGCGGAGGTCGTGCACGGATCGGACCGGCACACGGTGCACGGCGATCACATGACGGTGGTGATGGGCCAGAGCGTGCTCCGCGTGGAGGCGGAGCACGCGGTCGTCGTGGGCGAGGGGCGCGACGACGGGATCGTCGAGACGAACGTCTCCGGGAAGTGGATCGTATCGTCCGGAAAAACTGCTCGGATCCAGGCGGATCAGGGCATTTCATTGGTGGTGGGCGACAGCGTGGTGGAGATCCTCTCGGATCGGATCGTCCTCCGCGCGCGACGCGTGGAGATCGAGGGGCAGGAGAGCGCGGCCATGACGGGCAAGGGCCCCGCCGTGCGCCTCGGCGAGGAGGCGGAGATCGTCTCGAAGGTGCTGAAGCTCTACGGCGAGAAATCGTCGATCGAGCTCGATCGGGACGCGAGCGTGAAGGGGACGCGGGTTCTTTTGAACTGCAAGGACAGCCGCCCGAAGGACCCGACGCGCGACGAGCCCGAGCCGGAAACGGTAAAACTCCGCATCCAGCTCACGGACGAGAACTTCGAGCCCTACGCGGGCAAACTCTACGATCTCGTATGCGAGGGTTTCAAAGGCGACGGCACGACGGGCCCCGATGGCCTCGTGGAGCGGGACGTCCCGAAGGACGCGCAGACGGCGCGGATCACGTTGTGGCTCGGCGACGATCGCACGGGGCCGAAGCGCGAGTATTCGGTGAAGATCGGCGCCCTGCCCGACATCGCTTCGATTGCGGGCGCGCAGGTGCGGCTGAAGAACCTCGGCTATTACGTGGGCGCGAGTCGGGGCGAGATCGACGACGAGACACGCGCGGCGCTCGCCTGGTTCCAGCGGGATCACGAGCTCGAAGAGACGGGGGCGCTCGACGAGGCGACGCAACGAACGCTGCTCGACGTGCACGGGACTTGAGGTTGTCATGGCGATCCCCGAGGCGGACAAGCAATTCATCCAGGCGGTTGCCGAGGCCATCGGCAAGGTATCGAACCCCGCGGCGCACCCGGGCGCTCCGCCGCGCCTCGTCGTGTGCCTGAATCACACGGAGACGGACATTCCGGAGGGCGCGATCGGCGCGGGTCCATACTTGGAGAGCGAGCTCGACAAGGAGAAACCCGAGTCGCTTTCGGCAATCCTCGCCTGGATCGAGGAGCGGCTGCACCGGAGCCTCGACGAGGCGTGGGCGGGTCCGGCCGGGAAAAACGAGGACTGGGACGCGAGCGAGGGCGAGGAGGCGTGGGCGCGCGCTCTCTCGGAGATCGTGTTCGGAATGCGGTACGGGGGCCCAGGGCAGGCGTATTTCCAGAACTCGAAGTGGGACTCGTACATCTTTTCGCGGATCCAGCGGCGCAGCGTCGATTTCGAGAAGGCCTGCGCGTCACGGAAAAACGCGACGTTCCCGGCGACGCACCTCGAGATCCAGGCGTTCAAGGCCGCGCTGGTGAAGGAAGGAAAAACGCTGGAAAGCGCGATGAACCCGAACACGGATCCGGCCGTGTCGCTCGCGTGCGCGTGCCAGCACCTCACGACGTACGGCGTGCTCACGCGCGGGTTCACGCTGGAGCAGCACCTCGACGGGGCGAACCTGGCGGCGAGCCAGAACAAGGGCAAACCCCTCTTCGATCCGAAAAAGGGCGGGATGTGGTACCCGACGAACGTGGCGCATTTGCGGGTGCCGGTCGCGACGGGGATCGAGCCGGTGCCGCCGAAGAAGGGAGCGCCGGTGAACAGCACGGAGGCGATGCCAGTGCCGCTGCGGCCGGGATCGGCGTATTGTTACAATCCGTTCGGGGACGCGAAATACACGACGGCGTGGGTGCCGCCGTATTGGACCGAGATCGACAAGAACGGGGTTCCGCAGCTCAAGAAGGAGTATCGTGAGAGGACACTGAATGACTTGCCCGAGGATCGGAGCCAGCACAAAGAGCAGCAGGTGTTGTTCGAAGACAAGAAGAACAACGTCTCGGTGCAGCAAGCCATTCTCACGAGTGACGCCACGTACGACGAGATACCTGCGGAGAATTTCGCCGTGCAGGTCGACGTCCCGGTCTCCGGGCAACGCAAAGGTTCGCACATCAACGTCGTTCTTCGTATCAGCAAGGACAAGAAGAAGGTCCAGCTCCTCGACACGACGAACGGACATCCGCTCGACGAGCACGTGGCCCACACGCTCATGGATCCCACGGGCAAGGAGGGCATCTATGACGGGAACTTCATCTCCCAGGTCTATCAGGGCAACACGTTCTGCGGTCTCGGCGTGCCGCCAGAGCCGCCCGAGGACCTCGTCGAGATGGCGGAGTTCATCCGCCGCGCGCGCCCGATCGGCCTCTTGCGGCTCGTCATCACCGAACGCTTACCGCCGGCGAAGATGACGGACGATCACATTCTCTACGTGAGCAAGATGTTCCGGATGTACGGCGAGACCGAGGACGACAATTTCCACATCTCGCGTTGCGTGTGGGCGCTCCGGAACATGCCCGGGTTCAAAAAGCTCCAGGGCTGGTTCATCATCTACACGCCGCAGGGCGAGCTCGCGCGGATGATGTGGGAGCACGGCGCGCGCCACCGGCGGCTCGCGGAGATGGAGCCCGTCGTGTTCGAGGCCAAGAAAAAGAAGTACGAGATCAAGAAGGCGAACCCGAACCGCGACAAGAAAAACGACCCGCTCGTCGAGCCGACGCCGGGGCTCCAGTACATCCACGACTTCCGCGACACGATCGTCCTGACGAACGCGCCGAACGGCACTTGCCTCTACTGGCATCGCAAACGCTCAGACCTGAATTTCGGATCGACGACCGAGAGCTTCCAGGGCAATGCCATCCCAGACGCCATCCGGGCCCGCGTCGCGCCGAAGCCGAAGCAGGATCCGAACTTACGTATGCCCTACGACGGCGAGCATGTGCACGACCGGTTCTGCGATCCGTACACGAACGACCACACCATCGAGATTCCGGATCTCTTCCGCGACGGCAAACCCGCAGCCGAGCCGCCGCCTCCCCCGGAGCTTCTCGTCGATACTGCCATCGTGCACGACCACGACCAGTCGGCGCCGGAAGTCGCGTTCGTATGAGTCTCGCCGTGCTTCGACGCTCGGTGTTTCTGTCGCTCCTCGCCGTTTCCTGCGGTTTGTCCACCCCAGAGCCACAGAAACCGTCCCTCGCGCCGGGGAAAGCCACCCCGACGACGATGACGACTGCTCCCGCGGCAGCACCGCCGAAAGCCTCGACGACACCTCCACCACCCTGCACGCTCGCCGACGTGGCCGATGCCTGCAAGGCTGCGTGCGACGCGGGCCACGTCTTGAGCTGTCGCAACCTCGGATTGCTCATCCAACAGGGCAAGGCGGGGCGGCAAAACAAAGGCCGCCTCGTGGAGCTTTTCCGCAAAGCCTGCGATGCCGATGACGCCGAGGCTTGCGACGAGCTGGGCTCGCTTTTGCCTGAGGACTCCGTATCCGCGGCGCTGTACCGCAAGGCCTGCGATACGGGGTACATGCCCGCCTGCGGCCATCTGGCAGGCCTCCTGCTCGTGAACGGCGACATGGGCGTCCTTGCCGAAAAGGAAGCTGATATCAAGGCTGCCATGGCTCTCGCGCAGAAGGGCTGCGAGAGCGGGCACGCGAATTCGTGCACGATCCTCGGTGGCGTCTTCCGCAAAGGAAAGCCGGTCAAGAAGGACCATCGGCTCGCCAAGCAATACCTCGAGCGTGCTTGTGACATGGGCGATCACCGGGGCTGCGTGGTCGCGAGCATCATGTACGAGCGAGGCTGGGACGGGGAACAGGCGGACACCATCCGTTCGCGAAAGCTGGAGCAGAGAGCTTTCGCTCTCGTTCAATCGGCGTGCACGGAGAAGCTCCAGCACTGTGAGTACCTGGTCGACTATTATGCGACTGGGATCGGCACCAGCGAGGATCTCGCCAAGGAGAGGGAGGTCAAACGTGACGGTTGTGACCGTGGCGCCCCCCATCTCTGCGTACTCTGGGGCATCCACCTGGAACAGGGGCGCGGTGTGTCTCAGGATTTTGCCAGCGCTGGCCAATTCTACCGCACCGCGTGTGATGACGGTGAGGGCAGCGGGTGCTACAGGCTCGCCTACTTGCACGCAGCGGGTCATGGTTTCCCCAAGGACGAATCGAAGATCGCCTCGCTTCTTTCGGAGTCGTGCGACCTCGGCTTCATGGCGAGCTGCATTTGGCTCGCCACCAAGCAACGCGCGGGCGACGGCGTCCCCAAGGACTTGAAAAGCTCGGTAGATCTGCGGAGACGCGCGTGCAGCCATCGCGGCAAGGAGGGCTGTGGTCAGCTCGCGCTCTTGCTGCTCGGCGCGGACGAACATGGCATTCCCCGCAAGGAAGCCGAGGCCGAGGCGATACGCGCCCTGACCTTCGGGTGTGAGCAGGTCGAGTCCGGGTACGAGTGTTATCAGCTCGCCTGGATGCACGACCTCGGCGTGGGATTCCCGAAGAACCGAACGCGTGCTCGGGCGCTCGCGCAGCAGGCGTGTGACCTGGGGGAGACCGCCGCTTGTCAATGGCTGAAGGACCCTGCAAAGGGGCCAAGCCCGACCTGGGTCAATTTGGCAAAACAACCCAAGAAATGAGCCACCGGAGCCGATCATGACCACGAAGCCCGGTTTTGCATCCCCCCAAGTCCCCCCCGAGGAGCGTCGCGAGGGCCTCACCCTCGAGCGGTTCGCGGAGGTGATGGCCTACCGCAAGTTTTTCCCGCCGCACTTCGGCGAGGAAGTGCTCCTCCGCTGCGGCATTCGTCCCGCGCGCTGGGCGCGGGCCGCTGCGGCGTGGGGCGAGGCGCTCGCCGAGGCCGCCGCCGAGGAAACACCCGACATCGTGCTCCGCTTCGCCCGCGCGTTCGGCGGCACGTCGCGCAAGCTCCGTGAATGGCCGCCGCGCCTGGAGTCGCTCGGCGAGCCCATCGATCCGGACGCGCCCGATCCCGAAGAGCGAGCCCCCGAGCGGCCTTCCTTCATGCTCGACGAGCCGCCCTCGCGCGCGCCCCAGAGCGCCGGCTCCGTGTGGAAGCAATACGTGACAACCCCTGCGCCAGCGCCCGCTGCGCCCGCAGCGCCCCCCGTTCCCGCGCGCGTCCCCGCGCCTTCTCACGAAGACCTCGGCGCGACACGCCCGGCATTTCGACCTCAAACCAAGCCGCCGACGATGCCCTTCCAGATGCCGCCGGACGCGTCGGCTCCTGAAATGCCCCCGGCTCCGCCCGCGCCGCCTCCCCCGACGCGCGCGCCCGGGCTCGGCGATACGGCCGATATCAGCTCGTTCGTCCCGCGCAAACCCTTGCCGTTCCAGGGGCCGCCGCCCGACGGCGACAAGCTGGCCCAATCCGTGATCATCGGTCCCGACGATCTCCAAAAAGGACCGCGCCGACCGGGGCGCTGACGAAACAGACTATGGCGGCGGCGCGATGGCCGCGGCCTCCTCGGCCGCGAGCTCCAGCGCGAGACCGATCATCGCGTTGAAGCTCGTCTCGCGCTCCGCCGAGGAGAGCGAGGTGCCCTTCGGCAGGTTGTCCGCGACCGCGAGGAGCGCGAGCGCCCGCGCGCCCAGCTCCGCGGCGACGCCATAAAGACCCGCCACCTCCATTTCGATCGCGACCATCCCCATGCGCACGAGCGTCTCGTGCAGCCGCGCGACATCCGGCATGTAAAACAGGTCCGCGCTGAACACGGAGCCCACGCGGACGGGCTGGCCGCGGCGCTCCGCGATCTCCACCGCTCGCCGCGCCAGCTTGAAATCCGCGACCGCCGGGAAATCGTGTTCGAGGAAGCGATGGCGATTGACCCGGGAGTCCGTGCCCGCGGCGAGGGCCACGATCACCTCCTTCAGGTCGACCTCCGGCCGGAGCGCGCCGCAGCTCCCGACCCGGATGAGGACACGCGCGCCGTAATTGCGAATGAGCTCGGTCGCGTAAATGGAGATCGAGGGGATGCCCATCCCGTGCCCCATGACGGAGATGCGCTGTCCCTGGTACGTTCCGGTGAACCCCAGCATGTTGCGCACGGCCGTGACCTCGCGCGGCTGCTCGAGGAATCGCTCGGCGATGTAGCGGGCGCGCAGGGGATCGCCCGGCATCAGGACCACGTCGGCGAAATCGCCGGGCGCCGCGGAAATGTGAATGGTGGACATGGCTCGTTCATTCCAGGGTGGAGTTCGTGACCTGCGGGTCGCCGTTCGCGAGCACGAAGATGCCGGGATAACCCGGCGTCTCGAATCCGAGGCTCCGGTTCTTCGAGAGCACCGAATCCTGGATCACGAGCGTGCCCGTGCGATCGTTGCTGACGAAGAAGATGGCGCCGCCCCCTTCGTTTGCATGGTTCTCCGTGATCTTCGTCCCGCAGACCGTCAACGTGAACGTATTGCCGTCATTGTAAATGGCGCCGCCGCTCCCGCCGCCCGGGGTCCCGTCCTTCGCCGGGTTCGCGCCGTTGCCGATCGCGCGCTGGTGGGACATCAGGCTGTTCAGGACCGTGTACGAGACACCGATGCTGCTCAGCGCGCCGCCGTTCGAGCAGACATTTCCGAGCTTTTCGCTCCCGCCGAACGTGCTGTTCACGACGTACACGGGTAGCCCTTCGTATTGACTGAGAACACGAATCGCGCCGCCTCCGACGTCCGGGCCGACATCGTCGCAGACGTTGTTGAAGAAGCGGCTGTTCACCACCTTGAAGCGGCCTCCCCGCACGAAGATCGCGCCGCCGCCGTCCGGGTCCTCGCCTTTCGCATTGCCGTCGACGAACGTCAGGTTTTGCACCGTGAGCCGGGGGTGGTCCTGGTTCTGGCACATCGGCGTGGTCCAGTGTTGCGCCTCGTCGCAGGTGTTCATGTAGAGAATGCGCCGCGCCCCCGCGCCGCTCAGCGTGACCTTCCCGCCGCCGTCGATCACGATCTCGGGACCGGTGTCGTTGAAGATCTTCGCCGTGCGATCGAGCGTGATGACCACGGGATCCGGGCCGCAATCGAACGTGATGATACCGCCCTTCGCCACGGCAGAGGCGAATGCATCCGAGGTGCAGCTCTCCTTCGTGCCATTGCCGACGACCTGCGTCGGGTTCGACGTATCCGCCGCCTGGGCCTCGGCCGGCACGGCGCAGGCGCCGTCCGGGTTTCCCGCGACAGGCCCCTCGTCCGGGTTCGTCTGGGGATCGAGCGGCGCCGGAGCGGCTTCGTCCCCGCAGCCTGAAACCACGCCCGTGAAAAGACAAACCAGGAGCGCCCCGTGAAGCGTTCGTCGTTGCATCGTTCGCCCTCGCAACGCCCAGGCTACGCGCATACGACGCCGGGAACAAGGGCTTGACGCCGGGAGCGCGGGCGCGGATGCTCGGGGCGAGGGGCGTCATGAAGTTTTGTCCGAACGTCGCGTGTTCGCATCGACAGCGCACCGGAACGCCGGCCGAATACGACGTGGATCGTCCGGACTGCGCCGATTGCGGGGTCGCGCTCGTGGACGGGCCGGCATATTACGCCCCACCCTCGGGAGAGACCACGGCGCGCCCGCTTCCGCCGGGTCTATTGTCGCGGATCGGGGTGACGATCGTGGCGCTCGCCATCGCGATCGCCGGGCCGAGGCTCTTGCTCTTTCCAGAGAAGGAACCGGAAATATCGGGGCTCCCGTGGAACGTATTTTCTGTCGGCCTGTACCCGATCCTCGCGGCGGCGCTGTTCGTCGAGCTCGTCGCCTGGATCGTCCCCTCCCTGCGTCCGCTCCGGCACGCAGGCCCCGAAGGGCGCGAGAAACTCGGGCGGGCCACGATCCTCCTCGGGATGGTGCTCGCGCTCTTCCACGCATACGGGATCGCCCGTTCACGGTCCTATTTCGACCCGGAAGGGCCGCAGCTCGTCGTCATCGGCAGCCTGGTCGCCGGGACGAGCCTGCTCGTGCTGCTCGCCACGTGGGTGACGAGGCGAGGGCTCGGCAATGGGTTTGCGTTGCTCTACCTCGTCCCGGATCTCGTCATGCAAGGCGAGTTCCTCCATGCGATCCTCTCGGGGGCCATCCCTGAAAAGGCGCCGACGTCCGCCGAGATAGCCCGCATCTTCATCATTCCGGCGCTGCTCGCGGGCGGAGCGGTCGCGTGCTCGCGCTGGCCTGGCAGGCGGGACGAGGACGTTCGCGTGGAGGCGTCCGGCGCGGAGCCTTATCGCCGAGGCGCGGGCCCGCGGGGCGCCAATCCGCCGCCGCTCCGGCTGCCCGCGAGCGGCGTCGCGCCCGCGCTCATCCCCGCGGGCCTCGCAGGGCTGCTCTGGCTCCTCTCGACCGCCCACCTCATCCCCTACAACGCCGGCGCGTGGTATTTCGAGAATGACGGCGTGCCCCTCGTCATCAGGCTCGTCCTCACCTCCATACTCGTCCTCGTCCTCGGATGGGCCTTTCAGACGCCGACCGCGCGGGAAGCTCTGTGGCGGCGCGTTCGCGAATACTCGCCCGACAGCCGACCGCTCGAGGAAGGGGATTCCGAGGTCCTCGCCGCCCTGCGCCTGAGCATCCTGCCGCTCTGCGTCTTCGTGATCCTCCCGCTGCTCGTGGACGTCGGCCCGGGGACGAGCCCTTATCTCGTGCCGCTCCTGACCATGCTCGTCCTTGATCTCGTCGCCGAGGTCCGTGCACGCATGCAAATCGAAGGCGAGCTCGTCTCGGTTTGGCCGGAGCACCGCGTCTTCGCCGCGGACATGGTCGCCGCCGTTCTTCGCAGCGAGGGAATCCCGGTCCTCCTGCGCGGCGTCCTCTACCGGACGATGGCGCGTTTCGCCCATCCGTTCGTCCCCATCGAGGTGATGGTCCCCGCCTCGCGCGCCGAGGACGCGACGCGAATCGTGCGGCAAATCATGCTCGGGGAGATGCCGCCCGCGGAGGTTCGAACGGACGAACCCGCATCTCCCGCGAAAAAGAAGAAACGCAAGAAGAAGCCGACGGAGGACGCGGCGACGGCGTGACCGTCACTTCGGACAGACGTCGAACTCGGCGATCGTCGTCTCGAGGTAAAAATTCGAGCCCGACGTATGCCGCTCGGCGAAGAAGAGCGCGAAGGGGAACACCTCGCCTTTCGTGATCCCGAGGGCCTCGGCCTCCTCGTCGAGGAGGATCGTCCGGCTCTCGGTCGCGTGCACGCCCCCGAGATCGATGGCGAGCTTGTCGTTGATGAAGACCCAGAGGTCGTCGTCCCCGCGAAACGTGAGTGATTCGCCGCCGACGTACCGGAACGGGCTCTGCATCTCCAGCGTGAAATGGAAATTGTGCGGGTTTCCCTCGTTCCCGAGGAGCTGCCCGTCGATCGGGAAGAAATCAGGCGCGTTGAACTGGTACAGATTCGGCGCGCCCGGGCTCGACGCGAGCTCGAGCGTGAACGACGTCGACGCGTTGACCCCGGGGACGTCGCGGTACCATTCGTCGAAGCCCGCCTTGCCGCTCGTCGTGAGCGTCGTGGGGTTTCCCGCATAGACGGGTTTGCCGTCGCTGCCGAGGTTCGTCTCGACGATCCCGAGATCGAGCCCGATCGAGGGCTCTTCGAAATCGGGGTGCGACGCGCTGAAATCGCGGATCGTCACCCCGATGGGGATCGTGGAGGAGGGCCGGGGCGCCGTGCAGCCCTCCCATTTCCCGAAGACGCACGTCTCCACGCCCTTGCCGCAAATGGTCTCGCATTCGCGCTTTTCCCCCTCCACCTGGCAGACGGGCAGCTCGGTGCGCGCGCCGCAGCCTGAAACGAGGCCGAGGAGGAGGAGCCCACGAACGATCGTCGCCATGACGATCATCGTCTCCCCGGCCCCCGGGGAAATCAATCGATTTTACTGGAGGAAGCCCGCTGTGCAGGCGTTCGCCACGAGCCGCGCCCAGTCGCCGGTGCCTTGCATGTTCGGGTGCCCCGTGCCGTTCGAGTAAACGACCTTGAAGTCGGGGCGGTACGCATGCGCGATCTCGCCGTCGGCGTACGTGCCGTCGATGATGCCGGCGCCCTGCAGGATGAGGATGTCGCGGTAGAACGAGGCATACGTCGAGACGCCGCTGTGGATGAACGTCGTGCCATTGCCCGAATAACTCGACGAGGTGTAGCGGTTGTCCCCGGTCGGCGAGACCACGGGCGAATATGCGGAGGTCATGATTTTGCCCGCGAGCGAGATGTTGCTCGTGTAGGTCGAGAACACGCCGAGGACGACGTTTCCGCCCGCGTCCACGAAATCGCCGAGGTTGTTGCCGAACGTGGTCGCGTTTGCAAAACCCGTGTTCACCCACGTGTGCACGCAATCATAGGTGTTCAGCGTGGCGAGCGAGGGCGTCATCGTGCGGGGATCGACGTATGTGACCGTGCCGCCCGTGATCGCCGCGATGGCAGAGCGATAGGTCGAGGCGTCGGGGTTCGAGGGAGCGTACGCGATCTTGATGCGCGCGCACGTGCTCGGGGTACCCTTGCACCGGAAGTACGGCTCGACCTTGCAGGTCGCGCTGCACCCGTCGCCGCCCACGGCGTCCCCGTCGTCGCATTTCTCGCCGGCCAAGAGGATCCCGTCGCCGCAGAGCGGTCCGCACACGCTCGGCATGCCGGTGCAGGAATAGCCGGCCTCCACCTGGCAGGTCGCCGAGCACCCGTCGCCGGACGTCGTGCCCGCGTCGTCGCAGCCCTCGCCCGCGACCACGAGGCCGTCGCCGCAGACCGACGTACACGTCTTGCCATTGCCGGTAAAACCCTGATTGCAGGCGCAGGAGAAGGTGCCGGGCTGGTTCGTGCACGTCGCGTTCGCGTCGCAGTCGTCCGTGCCGGCGGAACACTCGTTCACGTCCGTGCACATGGCGCCGCTGCCGGTGTATCCCATGTTGCACGCGCAGGCAAACGAGCCGGGCGTATTCGTGCACGTCGCATTCGAATCGCAGTTATCCGTATTCAACGCGCACTCGTCCACGTCCGTGCACATGAGGCCGTCGCCGGTGTACCCCATGTTGCACGCGCAGGCGAACGAGCCGGGCGTATTCGTGCACGTCGCATTCGCGTCGCAGTTGTCCGTGTTCAGCGCGCACTCGTCCACGTCCATGCACAGGACGCCATTGCCGGCATATCCCATGTTGCACGTGCACGAGAACGAGCCGGTCGAGTTCATGCAGGCCGCGTTCGCATCGCAGTTGTCCGTGTTCAGCGCGCACTCGTCCACGTCCATGCACAGGGTGCCGTCGCCCGCATATCCCATGTTGCAGGCGCAGGTGAACGAGCCCGGCGTATTGGTGCACGTCGCATTCGCGTCGCAGTTGTGCGTGCCGAGCATGCATTCGTCGAGGTCCGTGCACACGGTCGGCTCTCCGGCGCAATTCCAGCCGGACTCGAGCACGCAGGCCGCCGAGCAGCCGTCCGCATCGACCTCATTGCCGTCGTCGCACGCTTCCATGCCGGCGATCACGCCGTCGCCGCAGCCGGTCGTGCACACGCTCGGCTCCCCGGCGCAGCTCCATCCTGCTTCGACCGCGCACGCCGCCGAGCAGCCGTCCGTATCGGCCGTATTGCTGTCGTCACAGCCCTCACTGCCCTCGACAGCGCCGTCACCGCAGACGGCGCTGCTGCCGCCCGTGCCGCCCGTGCCGCCTTGCCCCCCTGCCCCCCCCTGTCCGCCCTGGCCTGCGTCGCCGCCCTGGCCCGCATCGCCGCCCTGGCCGCCTTGACCGCCCGCCCCTCCCTGGCCCGCGCCGCCGCCCTGGCCGCCCGCCCCCGTCGCGGTCGTCGCGGGATCGTCGCTACAGCCCGCCGCTGCGACCGATATGGCCCCGAGGAGCAAAACCCCGCCGATCGCCCGAATCCCGAAACGCATGCTCCGACCTCCTCGTGGGCTGCTCCGTGCAGCGCACAAACGTCGGGCATCGAAACCTGGACAGCCGCGCTTGTCCAGAGATTTTCGTGAGGGATCACGGGCGATTGCGTGCTCGCTCCGCCGTCAGGCTCTTGGCCGTTGCACGAGCCGCGTCGAGAGGAAAATCAAATACAGACCCGAGAGGCCCACGAGCACGTACACGATGCGCGTGAGCGCCGAGAACGTCCCGAAAAGAGCGGCCACGAGGTTCCAGTCGAAGAGCCCCACGAGCGCCCAGTTCAGGGCGCCGACGATCACGAGGACCATCGCCACCCACGCCAGCCCCGACATCCCATCCGTGCGTGTATCTACCATGCAGGGGCGGCGATGCATGGGACGGACCAGCGATCCGCCCAGGCGAGCCGAGCCACGTCAGGATAAAAAATCGAGCAGCGCGCCGTAGGTTTCGAGCGGCGCCTCCAGCGGCACGAGGTGCCCCACGCCGCGCAGCGTGCGGAGCCGCGCGCCCGGAATCCGCCGCGCGAGGAGCTCGCCATTCTCGTACGGAATGAGCGGATCGGCGTCGCCGTGCACGACGAGGGTCGGCACGCGGACGTCGCCGAGGCGATCCCAGATGGAGAACCGACTGATCGCCTGGATCTGCCGCAGGAGACCGTCCACCTCGGGCGCGCCTTCGAGCGCGAACGCGATGGCCATGTCGAGGATCTCGGGGTTCTTCTGGACGAACGCGGGGCCCGTGATGGCGCGATAAAACGCGGCGAGGCGCGCCTCGGCCGCCGCGCGATCGTCGCCGCCGGCGAGCGAGGCGAGCTCGGAGAGGATCGCGCCTTCGGCCTTCTTCGCGAGGTCGCCGCCGGCCCAGGTCGCGAGGAGCACGAGGCGCGAGAAACGCTCGGGGAAACGCACGGCGAGCTCCTGCGCGATCATGCCGCCCATCGAAATGCCGACGAGCCGCGCCTCGCCGATGCCGAGGTGGTCGAGGAGCCCCACGGCATCCTTGGCCATGTCGGCGATCTCGTAGCTCCCGCCCGGGAAACGCGAGGAGCGGCCGACGTCGCGGTTGTCGAACTGGATCGCGCGGAAGCCGCGGCCGGCGAGGGCGCGCGAAATGGCCGTCCAGTTGTCACCCCGCGAGCCGAGGCCCATGACGAGCAACACGGCCGGGCCGGCCTCGCCGAAGGTGTCGTAATGAATGTCGACGTCGCCGATCCGCGCGATGCCCATGGTCCTCGGAGGAGGTAGCCGCTTACGCCCACGACGTCGAGGCTTCCCAGCGGGGCCCGTCTTCCCTTACCCTGCCGGCACGGCCCTTCCGGGCCCTCGGGAGAGCATCGATGCTCGACATTTCGCAGCTGCTCAAGGCCTCGATCGCCACGCTGATCTTCGTGGTGATCGGGCTCGTCGTCTTCGCCGTGGCGTTCTTCATCATCACGAAGGTGACGCCGTTCTCGATCCGCAAGGAGATCGAGGAGGACCAGAACACCGCCCTCGCGATCGTGATCGGCTCGGTGATCCTCGGGCTCTCCTGGATCATCGCCGCGGCCATCCACGGCTAGGGGAGGGCCGAGGAGGTCCCCGAGCGCCTCGTGAACGGGCCCTGGATCTGGGGCGCGCGCGTCGACGTGGCCGTCTTCGGCGGGTCCGCGGCGCTCGCGCTCGCGCTCGCCGCGCTCGCACCCGCGCTGAGCGACGAGGGCGCGCTGCCGCTCTGGGGGTGGATCACGTTCGTGCTCGCCGTCGATGTCGCGCACGTCCACACGACGTTCTTCCGGACGTACTTCGATCGCGAAGAGCTCCGCAAGCGCCGCGCGCTCTACGTGGCCACGCCGCTCGCGTGCTGGGCCGCGGGCGCGCTGCTCCACGCCACGTCCGAGCGGCTCTTCTGGCGCGTGCTCGCGTACGTGGCGGTGCTCCACTTCGTGCGGCAACAAGCGGGCTGGGTGGCGATCTACCGGGCGCGCGCCGGCGAGCGCTCGCGGCTCGGACGCGCGCTCGACGACGCCACGATCTACGCGTCGACCTGCTTCCCGCTGCTCTACTGGCACGCCCACCTGCCGCGCGCGTTCCGATGGTTCGTCGAGGACGACTTCGTGACCGCGCCGTGGCTCCGCGCGCTCGTCGTGCCCGCAGGCGTCGTCTGGGCCGCGCTGCTCGTCGCGTACGTCGCGCGCGCCGTCATCGTTTCGCGGCGGGGCGGGCCGCGGAACCCGGGCAAGCACCTCGTGGTGGCGACGACGGCGATCACGTGGTTCTCCGGGATCGTCGCGACGAACTCGGACTTCCAGTTCACCGTGACGAACGTGCTCGTGCACGGGATCCCGTACATGGCGCTGCTCTGGGCGTACACGCGGGAGCGGGCGCGCGAGGCTCCCGCGGGGCTCGTCGCGCGGATCGCGGCAGGCGGCGTGCTCGCGTTCGCCGCGGCGGCGCTCGCGCTCGCGTTCGCCGAGGAGGCGCTCTGGGATCGGCTGGTCTGGCACGACAGACCCTCGCTCTTCGGCGGGATGCGCGAGGCGCCGCTGCTCGGGCCCTCGGCGCGGGCGCTCGTCGTGCCTCTGCTCGCGCTGCCGCAGGCCACGCATTACGTGCTCGACGCGGTGCTCTGGCGCCGCAAGGACACGGGCCCGGCGCAGGCGCGGGCGCTCGGGTTCCGGGGCGCGCCGGAGCCTGCCGCTTGACCGGGCCGCGCCGCGCGGCGAACGTTCGATCGATGCTTGCTTGGTCTCGCGGAGCGCGGCTCGCCCTGCCCTTCGTCGTGCTCGCCCTCGCGGGCTGCATCCCGAACGCGCCGGTCTTCCGCGTCGAGCCCGCGGCGACGGCCACGGAGCAGGCGCCGAAGCCGCCGCCGACGCTCGCGAACGGCCGCCTGCCGGACACGGCGCGGCCGCTCCGTTACGCGCTCTCGCTCTGGGTGAACCCGAAGGAGCCGCGCTTCACGGGCGAGGTCACGATCGACGTGGAGATCCCGCGCCCGACGTCGCACGTGGTGCTGCACGCGGCCGAGATCGATCTGCGGCGCGCGCAGGTGGTCGTCGGCAACGAGCGGCGCCCGGCGCGGACCTCGACGCGGCCGAGCGCGGGGCAGACGACGCCGAACGAGCTCGTGCTCGCGTTCGAAAAGCCGCTGCCCGTGGGGCGCGCGTCGATCGAGATCACCTACGTCGCGCCCTTCGGCGAGGGCACCGCGGGCCTGTTCCGCGTCGAGGACGCGGGCGCGTCGTACGCGTTCACGCAGTTCGAACCCGTCGACGCGCGGCGTGTCTTCCCGTGCTTCGACGAGCCCGGCTTCAAGGTGCCGTTCGACGTGAAGGTGACGGTGCCGAAGGGCCAGCTCGCGCTGTCGAACGCGCCGGAGACCAGCCGGACGGCCTCGCCGGACGCCGCGCACGAGACGTTTGCCTTTGCAACGACGGAGCCGCTCCCGACGTACCTCGTGGCGCTCGCGGTGGGGCCGTTCGAGGTCCGCGAGGCGAAGACGAACGTTGGTGGTCAAAAGGAACCCGTGCGCCTGCGCCTCGTCACGACGCGCGGCAAAGCGAAGCTCGGCGAGCTCGTGCTCGACACGGCGGCGCGCGAGCTCGCGATGCTCGCGGGCTTCTTCGGTCGCGCGTATCCGTACCGCAAGCTCGATCTCGTGGCGGTCCCGGATCTCATGGCCGCGGCGATGGAGCACCCGGGGCTCGTGACGCTCCGCGAGGATCTGGCGCTGCTCGACCCCGACGCGGCGTCGGCGGTGGGCTTGCAGGAGATGGCGTCGATCGTGGCGCACGAGCTCTCACATCAGTGGTTCGGCAACCTCGTCGGGCCGCCGTGGTGGGACGATCTCTGGCTCAACGAGGGCCTCGCGACGTGGATGACGGCGAAGGTCATCGACACGATCACGAAGGACACGGGCGCCGCCGCGTCGGCCGTGCGGGACAAGCACCTCGCGATGAAGCTCGACGAGCTGCCCTCGTCGCGCGCCGTGCGCGCGCCCGTGGTGAGCACGGGCGACGCCGAGGACATCTTCGACGCGATCACCTACGAGAAGGGCGCGAGCCTCGTGCGGATGCTCGAAGGGTGGCTCGGGGAAGACGTGATGCGGAAGGGCCTCGCCGCGCACACGTCCGCGCATGCGCATGGCACGGCGTCGACGGACGTCTTGCTCGCGGCGCTGGCCGAGGCGTCGGGCAAGGACGTCGCGGCTGTCGCGCGCCCGTTCCTCGAACGCACGGGCGTGCCCTTCGTGCGCGCCGAGCTCACCTGCGAGGCGGAAAAACCGCCGCGCGTCTCGCTCGCGCTCACGCCGCCGGCCTCGCGGCCGGGCGCGGGCGGCGAGGAGCCGCGGGCGTTCGTCGTGCCTGCGTGCGTCGCGTACGAGGGCGCAGCGGCGCCGGTGTGCGGGCTGCTCTCCGATCGCCTGACGCTGGAGCTGCCGCGGCGCGGCTGCCCTTCGTGGGTCCATCCGAACGCGGACGAGCGCGGCTACTACCGGTTCACGCTGCCGCGCGCCTCGTGGGACGCGCTCGCGAAGGTCGCGAAGAAGCTCGCGCCGACGGAGCGCGTGGGCCTCGTGGCGAACGCGCTCGCGCTCGTGCGAAGCGGGGAGCTCGGGGCGGATGCGCTGCTCGAGCTGCTCTCGTCGCTGCGGGGCGAGCGGCACCCCGCGGTGCTCGCCGAGATGACGGAGAGCCTGCGCTGGATCCGCGTGGTGCTGCCGGACTCGGGGTCCCGCGAGGCGCTCGGTCGCTTCGTCGGTTCGCTGTTCCTTCCGCTCGGCAAGGAGCTCGGGTGGGCGACACGCAAGCAGGACGACGAGGCCACGCGCCTCGCCCGCGTGGCCGTGCTCGAAGCGCTCGGCGTGCTCGCGGAGGAGCCGTGGACGCTCCGGCAAGCGGCCTCGCGCGCGACGGCGTACCTCGACGATCCGCGGGCGCTCGACGCGGACACGACGGCGGTCGCGCTGCTCGTGGCCGCGCGGACCGGCGGCGACGAGCGGCTGCAAGCGCTACGGGACGCGGTGCGGCTCGCGGCGACGCCGGAGGAGCGGGTCATCGCGGCGCGGGCGATCGGGAGGATCGGCGATCCGGCGGAGCTCGGCCGGGGCCTCGACATCGCGCGGGCCGGCGAGCTGCGGGCGCACGAGTTCGCCCGCGCGTTCCACGAATCGGCGCGCGCGCCGGAGACCTTGTCGACGTCCCTTGGATGGATCCGCGCGCGTGGCCCCGAGCTCGCGCCTCGGTTCGGCGGAGGGCTCTTGCTCGAGCTCTCGAGCGCGGTGGGCGAGGCGTGTGATCCGGTGACGCGGGACGACGCGCTCAAGGTCTTCAAGGCGATCTTCGAGACCGTGGACGTGAGCCCGAAGAAGCTCGCGGCGCTCGAAGAGCAGGCGAATCAGTGCATTGCGGTGCGCGAGCGCGAGACGCCGCGGCTGCGGAAGAAGCTCGGGCTCGGGACACGCTGAGCGATGCCATGGGTCACCTGGAAATGTGACCCGGACGCGAACGCACGCCGACCCAGTAAGCCCAGGCGATGAACACGATCTGAAATGGAAGCCGGGCCCAGAGCGCCCATTCCGGCACGGGGTCCTCGCCGATCGAGATGTTGTGGATCGCCATGTTGATGTTTGCCGGGAAAACCGCGACGTAGAGGGCCATGAGGCCGATGCCCGCCGCGCGCCGGAGCCGCGGGATCAAGAGGCCCACGCCTCCGGCAATCTCGGCCACCCCGCTCACGTACACGAGCGCGAGCGGCGCGGGCAGGGCCGCGGGGACGATGCGCACGAAAGGCTCGGGGGACGTGAAATGCAGGACGCCGACCCCGATCATGGCCAGGGCGAGGACGATGCGGAGGGCGACCTTCACGCGGCTCTCGGGCGGCGCGGGTTCGGCGGGACGATCGGCGGGGGCCATTCGCCCTCTTTTCGAGCGCTCGGCGGACCCCGTCAAGCCTCCGCGCGAATCTCGCCGCCGCCGAGCCGCTCCACGAAGAGCCGCACCGCGGGCAAAACGACCTCGACCGTCGCGCGTCGGGCCACCTCCTGCACCTCGGCCTCGCCGAGCCGGCCATGCGCCGCGAGGCGCGGATCACTCGGCGTTCGCTCGCCGGGCGCGCCTTGCCCGAGCGCCGCGAAGACCTCGAGGACGGCCGCGCGCACCGCATCGCCGCCCACGCGCACGGCCCAGGCCACCGTGCGCCATGCGAGCTCGGCGTGGCGCGCCTCGTCCTCGGCGATGAGCCGGAGGACCGCGTGCACGGCCGGATCCGTGGCGGCCGCGAGCTGCTCGGCGGCGACGGCCGCGGCGATCGTTTCTCCAATACAACCTTCCCGCGCGGCGCGCGCGGCGACCGAGGCGAGATCGGCGCAAATATCGATGCGCCCCTCGAAGGGGAACGGCCCCGGGGCCCTGGCTTCCCCGGCGTAATTCGAGGCGAGCGCAAAACAGAGCTCCGCGTGGCGCACCTCGTCCTCCGCGGCTCGATGCGCCCGCGTGACGAGATCCGCCGGGGCGCCCACGGCGAGCAGCTCCAGGGCAAACCGTCCGAAGGAGGCGACGGACGCATGCTCGAAGAGCCCATCGCGCGTCCATGCCGCCGCGAGCAGGGCGCGCTCGTCCGCGGAGAGATCGTCGATGTTCGGAGCCATCGCCTCCGGGCTGCGCGCGCCCGACGCGAAGGCGCCGCGGACGGGCTCGGCCGTGCGGGGCGCGTCGTTCACGAGGAAGGGGCGACCCCCGATACACAAGGGCTTGAAGAGCGTATCGTAACAGCACTGACCATTCTGGAGCGTGCCGTCCGATTCCATCGTGTGCATCCCGGCGGTTTGTTGGTCGAGGATCGACTTCGCTTCGGCCTGCGCGGGACACATCACGGGGGCGCCTCCCCCGGCGCCGCCCGCGCCGCCAGCGCCTCCGCTGCCGCCGCTTCCGCCCGCGCCCCCGCTGCCCACGGCGCCGGAATCCTGGGGCCAAGCGAAACACGCGTGCTTCGGGGCGGCCTCCGGGCAATCGCCGCCCGTGGATTCTTGCACCACGCAGCCCGAGAGCGCGCTCATCGTGAGGGGGAGCGCGGCGGCGACGAGCGCGAGGAGGCGACGCGCGAGGTTCCGGCGAAAGTCATGCGAAGCATTCATGGGTGACCTCGTGAGTAAGGAAGTATCTCCGTGATGCGGAGCACGCGCATGGTACGGCGATTCTCCACCGAAAGCGAGCGCGACCGTGGAGAGAACTCATAGAACGTGCGCGACCGTGCTCACGACGCTTCCCATATTGTAAAATTATGGTAAGAGGCTTGAGGACTGCAGAATTTCCTGGTAGCGGTGGATTCGTCGACGGTCTTCACGCCAGGAAAGGTCCTGCGAAATGGATGCTTGGCGTCCGTGCCAGGGGGGGAACGCCCTTGTCGGCCCCTTTGGCCCCGCAGCATCCGCGGACGAGGTACGGCGCACGCTGGGCCCGTTCCTCGCCGAGCGAATCAACGCGGTGGCCCGGGACCGCGATCGTGACGCGCGTCCGCTTCCCCTCGAGGTGCTCGGGGACATCGCGCGGCTCGGGTGGATGTCGCGCCTTCCGCTCGCGGGGAAGAGCGAGGCGTGGATCGAATGGGGGTGGCTGCTTCACGAATGCGGGTTTCTCGGCGAGGACCTCGGGCTGCCCGCGCTCCTCGCGCTTTGCGGCACGATGGGCGACATGCTGTCCCAGCTCGGGCGGGACGATCTGAGAGAGCGGTATTTGCGCCCTTTGCAGGAGGGTCGGGCGTTCATCGCCTTTGCGTGGAGTGAAGGCGCCGATCCATTCTCCTTTCGTACGACCGCGCGGCCGGACGGCTCCGATTTCGTGCTGGACGGGAGCAAGAAGCCCATCACGGGGGCCATGCTCGCGACGGCGCTCGTCGTCTTCGCTCGCCATGCCGAGACGAAAGAGATCGTGGCGGTCCTCGTGGAGCGAGACGATCCCGGCGTGGAGGTGAGCCCGGTCTCGATGATGGGCCTGCGCTCGGCGGGCTTCGGCCACGTGCGATTGCAGGGATTCACCGCCTGAAAGCGCGTGTCCCCGCCGACGAGACGTGCGGGGTCGTGCTGGAGTTCGTTTCCGGCCCGAACGCACCGGGCGACCCCAGCGAGCGCGGGGGCGGACCGGGGCTCGGAGGGTCGGGCGGCTCCTGACATCTTTACGCGATAGTTGGAAAAACCCACCGAGATCGTTTGATGTCGCACGATCCGAGGACGGATTCCCCGCTTCTGCCCGGCGGGCTCTTCGGATAGCCTCGGTCGTCGGACGACATGGCAGCGATCCAACTGTACTGCCCCTTCTGCGGGCAGAAACTATCCATCGAGACCGAAGCATTGCGCGTGCAGACGACGTGCCCGCGTTGCGCAAAGGGCTTCGTGCCGATCGACGCGATTCCGCGCGACCAGACCTTGCCGGCGATGAAGGTCCCCGGGACCGCCGACGTCGCGGCGCCGCCGCCCGCCGAGGCGAAGGCTCCCGCGAAAAAGCCGGGTTCACTCGCGGGGCAAGTGGATACGATCTTGCTGCCGCCGAATGGAGGTCCGCTCCCCATCGTCACGGGCGCGCATCGAGCCGCCGCGCCGGAGCCGGCGGCGCCGAAGCCCGAGCCCGCGCCGGTCGCAGCGACGAACGTTTTGCCGGCGCCCACGCCGCCGCCCGTCCTCGACGGTCCCACCTTGATCCGCGCCGCGCCGCCGGAGCCCGCGGCCAATGCGTCGGAAAAGGCCGATGCGCTCGCGGCGACCGTCCCGGTCGATCCTCCGGCGGCCGAGCCTCCGGCCGTCGAGGCAAAACCCCTCGAAGTCACCGTGCCCGCAGCTCCGGCCGTCGAAACCACGGCGCCCGCCGGGCCTGAGGATCTGCCGCCGGTGGCCTCCGATGGATTGGCCGCGACGGTGAACGAGCCCGAAGCCCCGGCCGTCATTCCGCCGCCCCCGAAGACGGCGCCGGCAGAGGGAGCGATTCCCGCGGAGCTCGCCGCGCGCGCGTCGACGATGCTCGGATCCGTGAAGGTCGGCAGCTCGAAGGCGCTCGGATTCGAGCACGTGGCCCTGGTCGCGGCCGTCGCGGCCGTCCTCTCGCTCGTGCTGCTCGCCATCACGAACGTCGGCGCGTTGCGGCTCATCGGCGGGTTTTTCGGGACGATTTCGCTCACGGCGGCCTTCCTCGCGGGCGCGGCGTTCTGGCTCGTCCGCTCGCGGAAGGACAGCTCCGCGGCGCCGGCGATGTCACGACCGGCGCGAAATGCGCTGATCGGAAGCGTCGTCGCCTCGCTCGTGCTCGGAGCCGCGATCACGGGCGGCGTCGCCGCGGCGACCGGCAGCCCCCCCGAGCTCTTGCGCGCCAAGCACATGCCGCCGCCGAAGCTCCCGCCGAAGCCCGAGCTGCCGCCCGAGCAGCGCGCCGATTACAAGTTGAAGCGCGAAGGCCACGTCTTCGTGAACGGCGGCCTCCTGCACGTCCCGCCGAAGTTCCGCTCCGACGACGGCGCGTTCGACCTGTACATGCATTTCCACGGCAACACGAATCTCGTCGAGGAGAGCGCCACCGCGGCCGGGCTGAACGCGCTCGTGTACACGGTGAACCTGGGCAATGGCTCCGGGCCGTACGAGGACAAGTTCTCGGTCGTGGGCGTGCTCGACCAGACGATCGACAAGATCCAGGACATGGCGAGGAAACATGGGCTGCGCGACGCCAAGGTGCGGCGCGTGGCGCTCGGCTCGTGGAGCGCGGGGTATGGAGCGCTCGCGAAGCTCCTCGACGTCGCGAAAAACGTCGAGCGGATCGATTCGGTGCTGGTGCTCGACGGGATTCACGCGGCCTACCTCGACCCGAAGGCGAAGACCGTCGATCCTCTCCGACTCGCGCCGTTCTCGCGATTCGCGAAGCTCGCGGCCGAGGGGAAGCGGCTCTTTTCGATCACGCACTCGGACATCGGGGGCACGGAGTACGCGAGCTCGGGGGAGAGCGCGGACGCGCTCCTGCGCGACGTGGGCGCCGAGCGCGCGCCAGCGCAAGCGACGCCGCCGCGCGTGACCACGAAGGCCGCGCTCACGGCGTTCAACAAGGGGGCGCAGGAGACGCGGCTCGAACAGACAACGGAAGCGAAAAAAGGCGGATTGCACGTGCGTGGTTATTCGGGACAAACGCCCGATCAGCACATGGCGCACCTCGTGCAAATGTCCGTGACCGTGCTCCCCGAGCTCGCCGAGCGCTGGAAGGAATGACGAGCTTCCTCGCCATCGAGGGCACGTGATGCGGGCGCTCCGCGCGCTCGCCCTCGCGGCGATTTACGTTTCCGGCTGCTCCCGCACCCGCGAACTCCCGCCGTGTGACGCTTCCCCCGCGCTCCCCGTGACGCCGAAGGATCCCTCGGCCGCCGTGATCGTGGCGGCCGGCGATATCGCCGAGTGTCCCGGGGGGCGGCAGGAGGAGACGGCCGCCCTCGTCGAGCAGATCGGGCCGGACGCGGTGTTCACGCTCGGGGACACGACGTATCCCGACGGCACGCTCGACGAGTTTCTCGATTGTTATCACCCGAGCTGGGGCAAGTTTCGCCCGATCACACGCGCCGTCGTGGGGAACCACGAATATCACGCGCCGCGCGCCGGGCCGTTCTTCGCTTATTTCTGCGGCGGCGCGGGGGCGCCTTTCGAGGGGCGCGCGAGCTTCGACATCGGCGCCTGGCACGTCGTGATGCTGAATTCCAATTGCGGCGGCGATCTCGACGTGCCCGCCTCGGTGCCGGACGATTTCGGTGGCTGTGGCCCGGATTCGCCACAGGCGCGCTGGCTCAAAGGGGACCTCGCGGCGCATCCGTCGCGCTGCACGCTCGCAATGTGGCATCACCCGCGTTTCACCTCCGGGGAGCACGGGAGCGCCGATTCCATGCGCGACCTCTGGAGGATCTTGCAAGACGCCGGCGCCGACGTCGTCCTCGCCGGCCACGCGCACCTTTACGAGCGATTCGCGCCGATGAATGCCGAGGGACAAATCGACGTCGCGCGAGGAATGCGCGGGTTCGTCGTCGGCACCGGCGGGAAGATGCCGCTCCACGCCGTCGACGAGGTCCACGCCGGGAGCGAGGTAAGGAATCTCGATACACACGGCGTCCTGCGGCTCGAGCTCCGGTCGGAAGGATACGCGTGGCGATTCGTCCCAGCCGCGGGTGGCTCGTTCGCCGACGAGGGCGAGGCGGCGTGTCACGATTGACGTGCGCCTTCCTGGTCTCTCTCGTGACCACCCTGTTCACGCAAACCGCCCATGGTGAAACGGGGCATCGATGGAGTGTCGATGCCCGCCTCGGGTATGCCACGTCGTGGACCACCGGGCAGTCGTACCTCGGCGCGGCAACCGGGCTCATCGGGGGATGGACGTTCCGCGTGCCGATACACGTCGAGCTCGGCGCGGCGTATCACGTGGGCAGCATCGAATCGGCCGCGAACGATTCGCTCGTCTACTGGTCGCGGCGGCGCTCCGTGTTCGTGCACGCCGCAGCCGGTTACGATCGGACGATCCTCGCGGGGCGACTGCTCGTGAGGCCGAGGCTCATCCTCGGTTCTTTCTTCATTGTCGACGAGGCTGAGCTCGGCGGTGCGATGCGCGAAGGGATCGAGCCGCGGTTCGCGCTCGGCCCCGGTGTCGACTTTCTCTTTCGTTTCGGGGCTCTGCACGCGGGGCTCGACGCACGCGCGCTCTTCGTTCCGTCCCATGTGGCCGCGCCGATCGGCGGCCTGTTTGGCGTTTTTGGCATCACGCGGTGAGCCCACGGCGGAACCAAACATTGCCGCAGCGCGCAATCGTACCGTATCATTGCTTTATATTGATTACGCTGCATCGGCTGTGATAATAGCTGAAAGGATGATGGCCTCGACGCGTCGATCCTTTCCCGTCGCTCCGTTGCTCCTCACGATGTTCTTCGCCGCCGGCCCGCTGGGCTGCGGATCCACCGCGGAAAACTGTCGACCCGCGATCTCCGGAGACGTGGCGGCACAAGCGCCTCGCGTGGATGCAGGCGTGAGCGGGACGGCCGGCGCGCGCGTGGATGCGGCCGCCGATGCGAGGGCAAACGTCGAGCCGCCGCGGGCCGAGGCGCAGCTCCGCGAGGCCGCCGAGCTGCGCGCACGGGCCAAGGTGAACATCGACGCGGGTCGTCTGCGGGAGGCGCTGCCGGATCTCGAGCGCGCGTTCGAGCTCTCGGGCGACGTGACGATCCTCGGGGATCTCGGCCTCGCGCTGCAGGCCGCCGGGCGCCTCGACGAGGCCTGGCTCGCGCTGCATCGATTCCGCGCGGAGGCGCGCGCGGCCTACGAGCCGGTCCGCGCGAAAATCGACGCGGCGCTCGGCGAGCTTTCGGGCAAGCTCGGCGGCCTCGTCCTGGAGGGCGGCGTGCCGGGGGCCCTCGTGCTCGTGCGCGGGCAAATCGCCGCGAAATTGCCCATGGCGTCGCCCATTTACCTCGCGCCGGGGGACGTGTCGGTCGTGGTCCGCCCGCCTGGAAAGCCCGACCTGACGGTCCGCGCGCGCGTCGCCGTGGGCGCCATTGCCCGCGCGAGCGCGAACCTGGATACGCCGGGCATTGGCATCGCGGCCGGAGGCCTCACCGGGACGGTCGGCGGGCTCGCGGGCGGGCTCGGCAAACCGACGGGACAACTCACGGGGGCGGTCGGCGGACTCACGGCGCCTGTCGGAGGGCTCACCGGAGGACTCACCGGAGGGCTCTCGGCGCCCAATCCTGGGCTCGAGGCGCCCAATCCTTCCCTCAACGTGCCCAATCCCAACATCGGCGCCCCGAATCTCTCGGCGCCGGTCGGCGCGGTCACGGCGCCCGTCGGCGCGGTCGCGGCGCCCGTCGCCGCGGTCACGGCGCCCGTCTGGCCCATCGTGGTGGGCGTCGGAGGCCTCGCGGTGATGGGCGGCGCGATTGCGGCCTCGGTCGTGCATTCGGGCAGGCTCGACAATTTCGACGCCAACCTCTGCGGCGGGTCGGGCGCGAGCCCCGAATGTCCCTCGATCGAATCCGGGATCAAGGTGACGACCGGCCTCCAGGTCGTGGGGTACATCCTCGGAACCGCCGCGCTCACCACGGGGATCGTGGTCTTCGCGCTGTCGCGCTCGACGCCCGACCTCGAATGCCCGAAGGTGGGACGCGCGCCGGCCTTGACCCTCCAGTGCGGCCCGCACGTGGGCGGCAAGGGCGGCGGCGTGGGCTGCGTCGGCACGTTCTGAACGATTTTCTGCTACAGACTCGACCATGACCGAAACCACGAGCAGGTTCGTTCGCGTGGGCGACGTGGAGCTCCACGTTTTCACGGAGGGCTCGGGCCCTCCGATCCTCGTCCCCACGGGCGGCGGGATCGAATTCTACCGGCGCACGTTCTCCCGGCGGCTCCTCGATGCCCATTCGTTCGTCTATGTCGAAATGCGAGGGACGGGGCGATCGACCGGCACGCCCGAGGGATCGACGTACGCGACGCTCGCCGACGACATCGACGTCGTACGCGACAAACTCGGGATCGATCGCGCCGTCGTGATGGGTCATTCGAACCACGGCGGCATCGCGCTCGAGTTCGGATTTCGCCACCCCGAGCACGCGGCCGCCGTCGTCTCCGTGGCGAGCGTGCCCGATTTCAGCCGCGCCATGAGCGTGGGGATCGCTCGCTGGGAGGCGGAGGCGAATGCGCAAAAGAAGGAGCTCCTCGCCCAAAAACAAGCCGAATTCCACGCCCTCGATACGAGCGCCATGGATGCCGACGAGGTCGTCCTGCGGCAATATCTCGCCTTGCATCCGCTCGTCTGGAATGACCCGGCGCTCGACGCCGGCGCCCTCTGGGGCGGCGTTCCGAAGGGGTTTGCCCGCTACATGCAATCGGTCATCCTCCCGGAGGCCGAGCGCTGGAGCCTCGTTCCTTCCCTCGGCAAGATTCCTTGCCCCGTCCTCGCCCTGAGCGGCCTTTACGATTACGTCTGCCCTGTCGAGCTCTGGGCGGAGGCCAGCAAGAAGCTGCCGCGAGGCCGTCTCGACATCTTCGAGCAAAGCGGACACAATCCACAGTTCGAGGAGCCGGCTCGATTCGACGCCGTCTTGCTCGAGTTCTTGCGCACCCTTTCTTGAGGGGGCGCGCCGCTCGATGGAGGTCAGGAGCATGGAATCGCTTGGTGGATGCTGCACCCTCGACATCGACACCTTCCGAAAGACGCGCGACGCGGTGGAGAGAGCGCCCGAAGCGGGGAAAGGGAGCTTCGAGACCGTGACCGAATGGCGCGACGGCGCGCAAGCCGTGACGCGGGCGAGGTCCTTCACGATCGAGACCGACGAGCCCACGCCGCTCGGCGGAAAAGATCAACACGTCGATCCGATGGAGCTCTTGCTCGCGGCGCTCGGATCGTGCCTGACCATTGGATGGGTCACGCAGGCGCGCCTCCGCGGGATCACGTATCACAAGCTCGTGATCAAGGTGCAGGCGCCGTTCGACCTGCGCGGATATCTCGCGCTCGAGCCTTCCGTCCGGCCCGGGTTCGGGCAGCTCCGGTATACCGTGGACGTGGACACCGACGCCGACGCCGCGACGCTCGAAGAGATCCGGATCGCCGTGGAACGGACGAGCCCCATGTTCGACAATATCCTTCGTCCGACGCCGATCGAAGGGATCGTCCAGCGCCCTGCCAGTATGTCGGCCTGATCCCCGCGCCTCCGTCGCCCTCACCACGCCGCACACCATTCGAACCCGCGCGACGCCGCGGACGTTCGTATCCTCCTAAAAAGCACCGTACGGGAGAATACCAGCGCTCAGGCACGGGCGAGAGGGGTGCGCTGCGCTATGGTGTGCGAGGTCGCAGTCGCACGGGAGATCGTCGGGCGGGGGGGACGAATGCAGGTCGAGCGCAGGTCGGATTCGTCGTGGGAGGACGAGCCTTCGGGTCTGCCCGTGGCCATCGGCGACGTCCTCGATGGCAAGTATCGCGTCCTGCGCGTCCTCGGCAAAGGCGGCATGGGCGTCATCGTGGCCGCCGCGCACGTGGAGCTCGGGCACCGGGTCGCGCTCAAATTCCTGCTGAAATCCGCCACCCAGAACGAGGAGGTCGTCGCCCGGTTCGCCCGCGAGGCGCGCGCCGCGGCCATGATCCAGAACGAGCACGCGACGCGCGTGCTCGATATCGGGCGATTGCCGAGCGGACAGCCGTACATGGTGCTCGAGCTGCTCGAAGGCTCGGATCTCGGCGCATACGTCACCCGGAACGGCCCCCTCCCCATCGACGACGCCGTCACGTACGTGCTCGAGGCGTGCGAGGCGATCGCCGAGGCCCATTCCCTCGGGATCGTCCATCGTGATCTGAAGCCTGATAACCTCTTCCTCGCCCGACGCCCGGACGGATCACGCACCGTGAAGGTGCTCGATTTCGGTATTTCCAAGCTGTCGGTCGACAATGATAGGGCGTCGGAGCGCGGCGGGCCGCTCACGACGACCTCCGCCGTCATCGGATCGCCGATGTACATGTCGCCCGAGCAGCTCCGGGCGACGCGCGACGCCGATCCTCGCTCGGACATCTGGTCCATCGGCGTCACGCTGTACGAGCTCATCGCGGGGGAAGGACCATTCCCCTGGCAAAGCCTCCCGGAGCTCTGCGCGGCCATCCTGAAGGACCCGCCGATGCCGCTGAAGGAGCGTCTTCCCGACGTGCCGCCGGGGCTCGACGCGGCGGTCCTGCGTTGCCTTCAGAAAAACCCAGCCGACAGGTACGCGAACATCGGCGAGCTCGCGGTCGCGCTCTCGCCGTTCGGAAAGCCCGGGGCCATTGCGTCGAGCGAGCGCGCGGTGCGCCTGCTTTCGCGCGGGTCGTCCGCGGACCGATTTTCGAGCACGCGCGCCCTGCACCAAGCGTCGGACGCGAGCACGAGCCCGACGTTGACCGATCCGCGCGTGCCCTTGCCGCCTCCGCACTCGACGCCGCCGGTCGCCGCGACCGCGATCCTCGCGCGTGATCCCGCGGGGGCGAAATGGCAACGAATGCTGCGGCCCGTGCCGCTCTTCGCCATGGTCGCGGCGATCGTCCTCGTCGGCGGCGCGGGGATTCGTCTGCGTCGCGTGTTTGGCGCGTCGAACGTCCTCGCGGCCACGGCGCGCGGGGGAATCGAGGCGACGCTGGCCCCGGCATTCACGAAGGTGACGCCGGCGGCGTCGGTCGAGGCCGCCGAGACGAAAACGCCTCCGCCCGTCGTGGAAGACGTGCGAACCGCGCCGCGCCCGATGAACAAGGCGCCGCAGGGGGGCTTTTCAAAGCCCCGCCCGCAAAGCACGATCACGGACAAGACCTCGGAGAAACCTCCGTCGTCCGTGAAGCGCCCCAATCCTTTCGATGGGCGCGAATGACACCCATGACGAATACGATCCGCGCCGCTCATCGTGATCCGAGGAGAAACGCCGTCACGTCCGCGGTCGCCCTCGCTTTCGTGCTTGTCTCCGGAACGGCCGCCGCGAATCCGCCCGACCCGATGGAGGACCGCGCCGCGCGGCGCGCCGCCGCAGAAGCGCTCTTCGACGAGGGCAAATGGCTGATGGACGAGGGGCGATATCCGGAGGCTTGCCCCAAGTTCGCCGAGAGCCAAAGGCTCGACGCGGGCGTCGGGACGCTCTTGAACCTCGCCGATTGTCTGGAAAAAATCGGTCGCACCGCGAGCGCCTGGGCGGAGTTCCGGGCTGCCGCGTATGCCGCGCGCGAAAAAGGGCAGGTCGAGCGCGAGCAGGTCGCGCGCGAGCGGGCCGCGGCGCTCGAGCCGAGGCTCGCGCGGCTCGTGATCACCGCGCCGTGGGCCGAGCAGGCGCAGAGCCTCACGATCCGCAAGGACGGGCAGATCCTCGGGCGCGCGCTCTGGGGAACGGCCGTGCCCGTGGACCCGGGCAAACACGTGCTCGAGGCCCAGGCCGAGGGCAAACGCCCCTACCGCGTGGAGGTGGAGGTGCCCGGCGGCGAGGCCACGCGGGTGACGGCGGCCATTCCCGAGCTCGCGGACGTCCCCCGAGCGCCGGCGTCCGAGCCCGTCAAGCTCCTTCCGAATTCGAGGGCGAAGGTGCACGAGATCGCGGGGATCGCGCTGGGAGGCGCGGGCATCGTGTCCATCGTCGCGGGCTCGATTCTGGGGATGCAGGCCATCGCGCGGAACGACGCGTCGGCCGCCCATTGCATCGAGGGCAACCTCTGCGACGCGACGGGCGTCGCCCTGCGCAGCGAGGCGCGCGCGCGTGGCGACGCGGCGACGGGGACCATCATCGGGGGCGTCCTCGCGGCGACGGGAGGACTCGTCCTGTACCTGACGGCGCCGGAGAGCACGCCCGCGCGGGCCGGCGTGGGGACGGTGGGATCGGGCACGGGGCTCGTGGTCGGAGGTGTGTTTTGAGTATCAAACGGCAAACGGGGCGCCCGCGCGGACGTCCCTTTTGGTGGCTCGGGCTCTTCGTGCTCGGCCAGGCCCTCGGCTGCAATGCGATCGCCGGAATCGAGGAGGGGGTGCTCGCGCTTTGCCAGGACGGCACGCGTATCGATCAGACCGGCTGCCAGGGCTCGGACGAGGGGAACGGCGGCGGTGGCGGCGGGGGATCGTCTTGCCGGAGCTGTCCCGACCCGGAACCCGACCCCGACGAATGTCCATTGCCGTGGCAATGGAAGTCGCCGACGACGGGCTCGTGTTATTTGCATCATGGCACGGAGCGCGACTGGAACACGGCGCGCGAGCATTGCCTGGAGCTCGGCGGCGATCTGGCCGCGCTGAGCTCGGCCGAGGAGTTCTGGTTCGTGGCGAGCGTGGTGTCGGGGGATGTCTGGATCGGCGGGACGGACGCCCAGCAGGAGGGCGAGTTCTCGTGGTCGAACGGCGAGCCGTGGGGGTTCACGGCGTGGAAAGAGGGCGTGCCCGGGGATCAGGGCAGCAAGCAGGACTGCGTGATGCTCTCGGCGTCGCCGGGGACCGCGGCGTCGTTCGACGACAGGTCCTGCGGCGAGAAGCGCGGATTTCTCTGCGAAAAATCCACGACGCCTTGACTTTTCTTGTCGCCGGCCCGCACAGGGTGCGATTCTGAAGGCGTATGCGGAAGGCTCCCCTTTCCCTTTCGTCCGTGCTCGTGCTCGCGCTCGCCGCCGGCTGCGGCGGCGAACAGAGCTCGCCGGCAAACTCCGGCTGGTCCCAGGATCTCGGTGATCCCACGGGCCAGCCGCTCCGCCGCACCGAAACGCTGAGCGAGCTCGATCAGCCCCCCGCGCCGCTCACCGGGACGACCGCGACGCCGCCCACGGAAAAACGGGTGCGTCACGACGTGATGATCGCGAAGGACGCGCCCCACCCCGCGACGTGCTCGTGCCTCGCCGTCGTGGTCGGCGAGCCGGGGAATCCGCGCTTCACGTGGCAAGCCCAGGTGCCGAAGCTCGGCGCGGACGTGGCGGTGGTCGCGGTGAGCGCCAAGGGCGTGCCCTGCCCCGGGATGGCCGAGGATGCGCCGCGGCGGCCCAGCATCGCAGCGGTGGAGCAGGAAGGGGCCGACGTGGTGCTCACGATCGAGGAGCTCGCGCCGGGCCGTCCGCAAGCCTCGGGGGCGGTCGTGCCGCGGCCCGGGCCGGGCGGAGCGGTGTACGTCAAGCCGAAGGGGCCGAAGGTCCCGTATGGTCGACCCGCGACGGGCGCGGGGGCGCGCTGCAAGGTGCAGTGACCGAAGGGCCTATCCGGGGAGCGAAACACGGAACGTCGCGTAATCGCCCTCGATGCTGTCGAAGGTGATGCTGCCGCCGTGGCCATTGACCACGATGTCGTAGCTCAGGGACAAACCGAGGCCGGTGCCCACGTTGCCGGGCTTGCTCGTGAAGAAGGGTTCGAAGATCCGGTCCCGTACCGAAACCGGGATGCCCGTGCCGTTGTCACGGATCGTGACCTCGACCATTTTGCCCTGCCGGCGGCTCGAAACATGGATCGTCGGCACGTACCGAGGATCGCTCCGCTGTTGTTTCTCGCCGAGGGCGTAGAGCGCGTTGTTGAGCAGGTTCACGATGACGCGCCCGAAGTCCTGCGCGACGATCTCCACCATGCCGACGCTCGGATCGTAATCGCGCTCGATGTGGACCGGGTTCTCCCCGCGCGAGCCGTGGTACGAGAGCTTGACGTAATCCTCGACGAGGGCGTTGATGTCCGTGGGCTGACGGACGCCCGTCGCGCCGCTCGCGTGCTGCATCATGCTGCGAACGATGTCGTCGGCCCGCTTGCCGTGCGACGCGATCTTCTCCGAGTTCGCGCGGACGTCGGCGAGGATGTCCGATACCTCGTCGAACGTCGAGCCGCTGGCCGCGCTCTCCTCGATTTCCTGGATGAGCTCGGCATTGATCTGGGCGAAGTTGTTGACGAAATTGAGCGGGTTTTTGATCTCGTGGGCGATGCCGACGGTGAGGCGCCCGAGCGAGGCCATCTTTTCCGCTTGCACGAGCTGCGCCTGCGTCGTTTTCAGATCCTCGATGGCCTGCTGGAGGTTGATGTTCTTCTTGCGTAGCTCCTCCGTGCGTTCGAGCACCCGCTGCTCCATCTCGCGATAGAGCTGCGCGTTCTCCAGCGAGATGGCGATCTGCGACGAGAGCAGGCGGAGCATCTCGAGCCGCTCCTTGGTGAATGCGCCGGTCGTCAGGTGGTTTTCGAGGTAAATGATGCCGAGCGGTTTGCCCTGGTGCAGGAGCGGCGCCACGAGCATGCTCTTCGGCGCGTGCGACGCGACGTAGGGGCTCCGGGTGAAGGCGCCGGCGCGCGCGGCGTCGTCGAGGATCACGGTCTCACGGGTCCGCGCGACGTAACGGACGATCTCCTCGGAAGCGTTCGGATACTCCTCGATCGGCGTCGAACGGAGCACGCCCACGACCTCGCCCGTGGCCGCGACCGTGGCGTCGACCTCCACGACGAGCCTGCCCTTCTTTTCGAGGACGAGCGCCCCCCGCTGCGCGCCGGCATTCTCGATCACGACGTGCATCAGGGTCGTGAGGAGTTTTTCCAGTACGATTTCGCTCGAAATGGCGAGAGACGCCTTGATGACGCTCCCGAGGTCGAGCCTGTCGCCCGCGGTCCGGCTCGTGGTCGAGGAGGGACCGGAGGGCGGCCCGGAGCGGCGTTCGTTGATGTCGCGGGGCGTGAGGGACGGAGAATACCGCTCCCGGAGCAGCCCGAGCTTGCGCCGGGCGCCGCGGAGCTGATGGGCGCGGTAAGCCTCGCGGAGATAGGCCTGGGCAATCGATTCTCGACCGCGGGCGAGCCAGGCTCTGCCCGCGAGCTCGTACGCGAGCGCGGTGTGCTGCAAGAAATTCCCCCGCCGCGCGCCCTCGATGGCCTGCTCGTACAGATCCAGCGCCTCGGAGATCCGGCCATCGACGCGGTAGACCTCCGCCGATACGAGGGCCGAGAGGTGCGCGAAGTTGTCCGGTCCGGTCTCGGCCCATCGGACGAAATCAGCGGCGAGCGCGCCGAGCTTCTCGCGAAGTCCGGCTCGGTCCGCCTCCGGCGCGTCGGGAATCACCGCCGCGAGGCTCAACGCGTGATAGAGGTGATGGTGCGCGACGGCGACGTTTCCGATGATCGCGGCGAGGAGTGGCTCCGAGCGCGTGGCCACCTCGAGCGCGCGCGCAGGTTCGTCGTGCAGGTACAGCACCTCGGCCTTCAGCGTCGGATAAAACGCGAGCGCCATGGAGCTCTTGTGCGCCTCGCACGCGGCGAGATAGGCCGCATCGTCGATGCCCTCGGCGCTGAAATCGGTCCGTGACGGCGTGTTGCCGAGCAGGTTCTCGAGCGCGAGGCGCAGCCCGACGATGATGTCGCTGGCGATCTCGTTCTTCGTCTGCTGCGTCAGCTTGAGGAAGCCGGGCAGATCCTGGGCGATCGGGTCGAGCGCGGCGCCCTCGTAGAATCGATTGAAGAGTTTGTAGATGAGGATGTAGCCCGCGTACTGGAGCTCGCCGCCCTCGAGTCCGGCCTGATAACCCGCGTCGTTCACCGGCAGGCTCTCGCGGAGGTGCCTCACCCAGGGCGAGATGAAGTTCGCGAGCAAGAAGCTGCTCCGGCACTTGTCGTCCGGCGCGCGGAACCGGTCGGAGAGCGAGAGGGCCAGCATCGCGAGCTCGCGGCCGAGCCGGCGATCGCCGAGGATGCTGCTCGTGATGTGCCCATAATACGCGTAAATGTCGGACGACTCGGGCGCCGGGCCGAACTTCAGCGAGATGTTGACGGCCTTGACGATGATGAGCGCGTAAAGGAGCGGGCTCACGAAAAACGCGGGCGCGAGGACCGTCGTGAGCAGGCCCATCGCCGCGCGCGCGGTCGGATCCGTCATGGGAGGCGCATCGCGGAGCGAGCCGAGCGAGCGGATCGCGAGGGTCGCCTGCACCTCGGCGATTTCGGCGCCCATGGCTGCCTGAATGCCCTCCGGCGGGAGGTGGATCGGCAGGTCGACCCCGAGGATCGCGAGGCCGTCCTTCGCCGCATTGATCGCCTCGTCGTACCGCGCCACCATGGTGTCCTTGCGGACGAGCATCTCGTACGACTCGGCCTTCTCGATATCGGTCGGGGCGTGCTCGAGCACGTGCCGGATGAGGGCCTCCGAGCGCTCGTAGTTGCCGATCAGCGCCGAGACCGCGGCGAGCTCCTTGTGCAACAAGAGCGGGAGGAAGGCGTCTCGCTCCGTGTTCGTCTCGGGCAGGGCGGCGAGGCCCGCTTCGAGGTATGCGCTCGCGGCCGCGTAGGCCGTGGCGCGCTTGGCGCGCAAGCCCGCGTCGAGGTTCAATCGGCAAAGCTCGCGCAGGCCGGGCTCGTCGGTGATGAGGCGGCGGCCCCGGTTGAGCTGGTCCACGACGTCGAAGAGCCGTTCGCCCGCGTCGTGCCCGCTGTCGAGCAGGTGCCGCCCGATCCGGACGTGCACGCCCTCGCGCTCGTCCTCGCCGAGGAGGGCGTAGGCCGCCTGCTGGACGCGATCGTGAATGAAGCGAAATTCGCGAATGACGAACGGGGAACCCGCGACGTCCGGCTGGGCGAGGACGAGGCCCGAGAGCGCCACGACAAACCCCTCCTGGAGGGCCGGCAAGAGCCTCTCGTACGCCTCGGGTTCGCTGATCTCGAGCACGACGGCGAGCGGCTTCAATTCGAAGACGCCGCCCATGCACGAGGCGATCTCGATGGCGCGACGGCTGACCTCGGGCAGGCGGCGCAGCTTGCCGATCATCAGGTCCACGACGCTGTCGGTGATGCCTTGCGCCTCGATACGCGTGACGTCCCATGTCCAGCGCCCCGCCGCGCGATCGAAGGCGATGAGTCCTTCCTGATAGATCGTCTTCAAGAGCTCGCCGACGAAGAGCGGGTTGCCCTCGGTCTTCCGGGCGACGAGGCGCGCGAGGGGCTCGACGTCGGCGGGGCTCCGGCCCACGGCGTCGGCGATGAGCGCCTTCACGTCCTCGATTCCGAGGGGCGAGAGCGGAATCCTGTCGATGGGCACGTGGTCCGCCTCGAGGGCGCTCAGCATCATGCGCAATGGATGCGAGGGTTCGACCTCGTGATCACGATACGCGCCGATGACGAGGAGGCATTGCGGCTCGACGTCACGCAGGATCAGGTCGATGAGCTTCAAGCTCCCCGAGTCGGCCCATTGCAGGTCGTCGAGGAGGAGGACGAGGGGGTGCGACGGCTGCGCGAAGACGCGGATGAAGCTGCGGATGGCGAGGTTGAAGCGATTCTGGGCCTCCGTCGGCCCGAGCTCCGCGACCTCCGGCTGCGGCCCCACCACGAGCTCGACCTCGGGGATGACGTCCGTGATGATCCGGCCATTGGGGCCGAGCGCCGCGACGAGCTGTTCGCGCAATGCCGCGAGCACGTCCTCGCTCTCGCCGAGGATCTGGCGGACGAGGGATCGAAACGCGGAGACCAGCGCGGAATAAGGCGTCGTGCGCAGGAACTGATCGAATTTCCCCTCGATGAAGTAGCCGCGTTGCCGGGTGATGGGCTTGTGGAGCTCGTGCACGAGCGCCGATTTGCCGACGCCCGAGTAGCCCGTGACGAGCGAGAGGGCCGCGCTCTTGCCCTCGGTGACGCGATCGAAGACGCCGAGCAGCGTCGCGAGCTCCTTCTCGCGGCCATAAAGCTTCTGCGGTACCTGGAACTGCTCCGGGACGTCGTGCTGCCCGAGGGGGAAGACGTCGATCTTGCTCTTCGCCGCGAGCATCTCGGCGCACGCGCGAAGATCCGCCTGGATGCCGTACGTGCTCTGGTAACGCGCCTCGGGCGTCTTCGAAAGGAGGCGCATGAGCACGTCCGAGAGGGGCTTCGCGATGCTCGTGTTGCGCTCGCACGGCGCGATCGGCACGCGCGCGAGGTGGCAATGCACGAGCTCCATCGGGTCGTCGGACGAGAACGGGGGGACCCCGGTGAAGAGCTCGTAGAGGGTCGCGCCGAGCGAGTAGAAATCGGTGCGATAATCGAGCATTCGGTTCATCCGCCCGGTCTGCTCCGGGGAGATGTACCGAAGGGTGCCTTCCAGCGCCTCGGGGCTCAGGACGACCGCGCGCTCGCGCGACAGGATGGTGGAAATGCCCAGATCGATGAGCTTGCAGACCTGGGTTTTGGGGTTGTAGACGAGATTCGCCGGGCTCACGTCCTTGTGCACGATGCTGCGCTGGTGGAGCGCGGCGAGCGCGTCGGTGGCGGCGATGGCCACGGCGAGCCGCTCGGCGAGGGACCACGGATGCGCGGGGATCAGGCGATCGAGTGATTGCCCGCCGAAATCCTCGAGGACGATGGCGTGGCGCCCGTCCGGCGCCTCGAGGAGGGCATGGGCGCGCACGACGAAGGGCGAGCTGACCTGGGCGAGCAGCTCGTATTCGCGGCGGAACCACGCGATCTCCTCGGGCGAAGGGTGCTCCGCCTTGAGGACCTTGAGGACGACGGGCGTGTCGTCGACCTCCCGGCGCGCGAGGTAAATGCAGCAATGAGATCCTTCGTGGACGAGATCGGACGGCTCGTATCCTGTCATCATGCCCATCGCGATGGCTCCTCGGCGCTCACCAGATGGAGGGGACGTTTGGCGCGGCTCCCGGGGCGCGCCCTTTTCCACAGCAATAAGGGAGGGAGAGCTCCCAGGGCGCCCGGAGCTGGAACGCGCCCGTCGGCGATTGATCGATGCCCTCCGACGAATACCTCCCGGGCGCGAGCCCCGGCACGAATGCCTCCTGGATGATCGTCTTCGTGCGCAGGGGCCGGATCTCGGCCTCTCGCCAGAGTTTGTCGAAGTCCGAGCACGCCAGGAGGGGCCCCACGGAGAGGGGTTGCCGCGACACGAGCGGCTGGGTCATGATCTCGAGCTGTCGCTGGAAGGAGGGCACGGCGATTGCCGGCTCGAACGACCCCGTGGCGCCCCACTGCAGCCCGAGGATCTCGTCGCCTCCTCCATAGAGAGGACAAACGGCATACGACCCGTCCGTCTTCGCGGGGTTCGTGCCCTCGAGGACGCGGACCAGCTTCTTGGGAAAACCCCAGAAAAGGATGCCGCCGATGGTCGCGAGCAGGTTCGTCAGGAAAAGCCGCGGCATGTAAAAGAAAGGCCCCCGGACCCGACCTCCACAGAGCGGGCGCTTCGCGTACACGTACGGCACGCCGACCACCTGCTCGAAATACGTCATCTCGGGGGGGAAAAACCGCGGAAAGGTCATGTGCGCGTCGCGCACGTGACCGAAGTACAGCGACACCGGATGTGTATCCCGGTGCGTCAAATCCTGATCGCCGAGCTCGAGCCCGTCGGGGAGCATCCACCGGACGTCCTCGCGAGGGAGCGCGATCGTGACGCCGTAGACCGACCATTGACCGACGAGCTTCATGGCCTGGTAGGGGTTCAACGACATCGACGACCTCCCACGCATCGTGGTACGGCGAGGCGGAGCAGCCGGACCTGTACGGGTAAGAACATCGTCCCATGGTCGGGCTCGATTGGGACAGGTGTCAAGAGCCAGAATCGCCTCGCGACACTTGCTTCCGCCCCCGAAGCTCGGGTAGCCTCGTCCCCGCGTTACAGGCTCCGAAGACGCGGGGGCGCTCCGCCCGGACGAACGGGCCTCGCCCCCGAACCCCGCGGCCGAGACAAGGCATGAGCAGAGCCAATTTGCCGAGATACGTCGAGCGAGCGGACAACCAAGCGATGCCGACGCCCGCGACGCTCCGGAACGTAACGGCCTATTTTTTCCCGCTCGAGAGCGACACGCAGAGGCAACAAGCGCTCGCCGACAAGTTCTTGAACGCCCCGTCGAAGGGCCTCGCCAGCTACCGCGCGTTTTTTCCTCAGGTATTCCTCGTCTTCACCCACACGGGCACCGTGTCCTCGACGGTCCCGGTCTTCCGCGACCAGGGCAGCTTCAACTACACCGAGGCGGGGATCTGGATCCCGCTCGTGTCGATCGATAAGACAGGTCCGATCCCGGTCGCCACGCGTCTCGTGCTCTTCCCCTATTACATGTTCGCGACCTCGAGCCACGCCGTCGTGAGCGGGCGCGAGGACCAGGGATGGCCCAAGGAGACCGCGGAGATCACGGTCCCCACGAGGCCCTCCGTGGCCGATCTCTTCCAGATCCGGCCCACGCTCTTCGATCGCTTCGGGCCCGACGTGCTCGCGCAGAAGGAGTACCTCGTGCAGGTGAACCGGGTCGGAGGCACCTCGCGCGGGGTCGTGGCGCAGGGTTTTACCGAGGGCAAAGCCGCGCTCGAGGCGATCGTCGACCTCGTCTTCGGCGGCCCCACGATCACTGTCCCCGGCCTCGGGCTCGCCCTGTCGATGGTCGACCTCCTGCGCACGGGGCCCACGTTCGCATTCCTCAAGCAATTCCGGGATGTTTCGGATCCCAGCCGCGCCTGTTATCAGGCCGGCATCGAGGCTGGCACGCAGATCGACTGCTTTCGCTGGGCCGGCTTGCTGGATGGACGCTACACGCTCGACGTGAAGACCGCCGACAGCCACCCGCTGGTCTCCGGGCTGGGGCTTTCGCCGCGCACGTTCGACGCGGTCCGCGGCTTCTTCGTGGACATGGATTTCACGCTCGACACCGGGGTCACGCGCTGGAAGGCGTTCTGAGTCGAGCCCGCGCGCGCGTGCGCCCCAGGAAGGCACGGACGGTCGACATGCTACCGAAAACCTACAAGAAGCTCATCGCAGTTCACCCGAGCCGTGATTTCCGCGCCGTCGCGAAGATCGTGGACGCCGATCTCGTCTCGCCGGGGCCGGGGCAGGTCCTCGTGCGCAACGTGGTCGCCGGCGTGAACGCTTCGGACCCGAACATCTCCGCGTCCGCCTACGATGCCTTCAAGGAGGCCAGCACGAGGTCGTCCGATATCGATCTCGGCGCAGAGTCGGCCGGCGAGGTCGTCGCGGTGGGGCCCGACGTGACGAGCCTCAAGGTGGGCGATCTCGTGATGGCCCTGGTCATCGGCGGCGGGTTTCGCGAGTACCTGCTCGCCCCGGTATCGGCGTGTATCCCCATTCCCCGCGCCACGCCCGAGATGCTCGCCATCCTCGTGAACGGCCTGACCGCGTCCATCGGCCTGAAAGAGGTCGGGCACATGGGCTCCGGCGAGACGGTCGTGGTGACGGCCGCGGCCGGCGGTGTCGGGCAATTCGCGGTGCAGCTCGCCAAGCGCGCGGGCAATCACGTCATCGGTGTCTGCGGCACCGATGAGAAACGCGAGTTCCTCGAAAAGCTCGGCTGCGACCGTGTCGTGAACCATCGGACCGAGGATCTCGGCGAGGTCCTCGCTCGGGAGTACCCGCGGGGCGTCGACATCGCATTCGAATCGGTAGGCGGCGCCCTGTTCGACGCGTCGCTCGCGAACCTGGCCATCCGCGGCCGGCTGCTCGTGTGCGGGTTCATCTCCGAGTACACGCGCCCCGAGCCCGCCTCCACCACGGCGCCGCGCGTCTACCACGAGCTGCTCTGGAAATCCGCGCAGATTCGTGGCTTCTTCCTGTTCCACTTCGCCGATCGGATCGCCGGGCATCTCGCGGAGCTGCTCGAGCTTTCGAACGCCGGCGCCCTCTCGGTCCACGTAGATCCGACGCCATTCGAAGGGCTCGCGTCGTGCATCGACGCGGTCGAGCACCTGCACTCCGGGAAAAACGTCGGGAAGGTCGTCGTCCGTATCGGCGCGGGCCCGTCCTCGATTCGTCCTCAGTAGCTCCGATCGAGCACGTACCATCCGAACGCACGCAGCCGCGCCGTCGCGACCGAGGGCGCAACGAGGCGTGAGAGCCGCGTCCAAGCCGTCTCGACGAGGTCCCGAGCCTCGCGCACGCACGCGTCGAGCGCGCCCGTGCGCTCGATGCGCGCGATCAGGTCCTCGACCACGGCGTCATCGTCGGGTTTGTCCCGGAGCGTGCGCGCGAGGTGCTCGCGCTCGTCTCGGTCGAGGAGACCGAGCGCTCGCACGATGGGCAACGTGACCTTGCCGATACGAATGTCCTCGCCCCGCTGCTTCAGGTTCCCCTGGAAGCCGCGCACGTTGAGGACGTCGTCGATGATCTGGAACGCGAGCCCGATGGACTCGACGTACGCGCCGAGCCCCTCGACCTGCGCCTCGGTGCCGCCTCCGGCGATCGCCCCCATGCGCGCGAGCGCGCCCGCGGGCACGGCCGTCTTGAGCCGGTTGATGGCCGTGACGCGACGCACGAGCTCCTCGGTGTCGCCCGACGCCACGGCGGCCGGCAAGAGGTCCTCGAGGCCGGCGATGTCGAGGGCCTGCCCGCCGTGCCCCGCGCGCATCGCGTCGAAGTAGAGGTGCATGACGCGCTCGGCGCGCTCGGGCGGGAGCGCCGAGCGCGAGAGGAAGAGCTCGGCCAGGAAGTACGCCGCCGTGCCCGCGTTGATCGCCGTCGGCTCGCCGTGGAGGAGGTGACACGCCGGGCCGCCGCGGCGGATCGTCGAACCGTCCTGCACGTCGTCGACGAGGAGCGAGCCGGTGTGGATGAGCTCGGGGATCGCGAGCCAAGGCGAGAATCCCGTGGCGTCGCCGCCGACCGCGTCGATGCAGGCGAGCGTGACGAACGAGCGCCAGCCCTTGCCGCCGCGATCGAGGACGTCGAGGAGCGGCCCCGTGAGCGAACGGCCGATGAGCTCGGGCTCGACGCCCTCGAGCCTCTCCTCGTGGCCCACGCAGCCGAGGAGCTCCGCGAGCGCCGGCTGGGAAGGGGCGCGCGAGACGAGCGCGGCGATCTCGCGTCGCACGCTCCGATGCGCGGCGGAGAGGAAGCCGCCGAGATCGACATGGGCAGGCGGAGACGTCTGCTCGACCCAGCCGATCCCCTCGATGGGCCGCCCCCAGCGCGTTCCTTTGACACGCGCGCGTCCCCGCCACGCGGAGACGCTGCCCACGAGGCCATGGAACTCCTGCGCGGGCATGGCCGCTTCGAGCACGAGCTCGAGCCCTCCGCCGGGGATCCGGAGCGTGAAGGAGACGGGGTACTCCTGGTACGAGCGCGGGCTCCGCCACGTGCCGAACGGCGCGAGCGTGGCGTGCGCCTCGGCGAGCGAACGCCCGCGGACGTCCATGACGACGGCCCGCGCGCGCTTCGTGTCCTGACCTTCTCGCGCGAGGACCTGCACGACAACCGAGCTGCCGTCGTCGAGGTGGAGGAACGCCCGCTGCACCCCGGTCGGCGCTTTCGATCCATCGATCACGGATGCGCCGGAAGGGGGCCCGATCAGGCGATCGTAGTGGCCGAACCCCGAGACCCGGAGCTCCTCGCCGTCGAGGAAGAGGGTGCCGTCGACGAAGCAGCTCGGCAGCGCGTAGTGGAGCGAGGCCCCCTCCTCGCCGGCGGAGCTCTCCCGCGCGTCGTGGAGGAGCAGCGCGGGCTTGAGCGCACGCAAGCGCAGGTCGCAGCCGCGCGCGCCGCGGAGCTGCCCGAGCACGAGCCGATAGCTCCCGTCCGGCTTTCGCGAGAGCAGGCTGCCGCCGTAACGCAGCTCGAGGCCCCGCGGGTCCACGGTGGGCTCGGCGTGCATCCCGTGCGCGGGGGCCGGGAGCGTCTCGGCGTCGAGCATCTCCAGCGCGGCGCGGGCGAGGTGCCGATCCATGGGCGCCGTGCCGTGCGTGATGGCGTCGCGCAGGGCGCTTCGACGCGCGGCGTCGAGCTCGAGCCTCGGGCGGTATCGCTTCGTGCTCTCGTCGCTGAGCGCGAAGGAGAGGCCGTGGGTCAGCACCGGCTCGCCGTCCGCGCCGGCGTGGAGCCTCCGATCGAAGGCGGCCCACACCGTGAGGGCGCGCTGATCCTTCGTCTCGACGTGGACGGCGGCGGACCAGCGTTCGAACCACGCGCCCTCGGGAGCGTCGCGCTGCGTGAAGTCCACGCTCGCCCGCTCGGGGGCTTTCTCGTTTTCGGTGTGGGTCCGGGCGGGATCCGGGCCGCGCGCGGCTCCGAGCTTCATGGCTGCCGGGGTCGATGTCATCTCGTCGTGTCTCGTGCCGAGGGTTCTCCGTCGATCAAGCGAGGCTGTGCCCGCGCCCGCAGCAATGGGGCAGGCTGAGCTTGAAAGGGGCGCGAAGCTGGAACGAGCCGAGCGGCGACATGTCGAGCCCGCGCGAGCGATAGGTCCCGACGACGAGCCCCGGGACGAACGCGTCCTCGATGCGCGTCGTCGTATGAAGAGGCCGCGCCTGGGCGCGCTCCCAGTCATTTTCGTGATCGGCGCACGAGAAGAGCGGCCCGCGCGCGACCGGCTGGCAGCAGATCAGCGGCTGGCGCAGGACGTCGAGGATGACCTCGTGGTTCGGCACCTGTGTGAGGGGCTGGAAATCGCCGGTCACCTCGTAGCTCAGCGACACGATCGACTCGGCGTCGTCCCCGGGGGGGAAAACGCGGTACGTCCCGGTCTCGTGCCTCGTCTCGTGGGGGTTTTTCTCGGAACGTGGTGCCTCCGCGCCCGCGCCGTTCGCCCCCTTGTCCGGGCCGAACGACATCTCCCGAATGCGGCCGAGTTGCTTCGCCAAACCCCAGAAGAGCCATCCGCCGATCACGGGCAGGATCTGGCTCGCGAAGAGGCGCGGCAGGTAGAGGAAAGGGCCACGCGCGCGCCCACCGCAGAGATCGCGCTTGGCATGGACGAACGGCACGCCGATGGCCTGCTCCTTGTACGTCGTCCCGGGCAAGAGCAGGCGAGGCAGCGTGACGTGCACGTCGTAGCGGTGGCTGAAGGAGAGCACGACGGGGTGCGTCCCCGGAGGCGTGTGGTCCTGGGGTCCGAGCGCCAAACCCTCCGGGAGCATCCACGCCACCTCGTCACGAGGCATGACGAGCGTCACATAGGAACTGGACAGCTTTCCGACGACGTTCATGGACCGGTACGGGCTCTCGAGCATCCATCCTCCGCAAAGGACCTCGTACGGAACTCGTCATGGTACACCGAGACGCACCCCGAAGTCTACTTCAATTGCACGCAGGCTCTGCGCTCGGCCAAACGTTGCTCGGGGCTTGCGTGGCTTCTCGCAAGGCGTTTACCATGGCCGATGGCTCCTGACTGCCCTCACCGAGGGCGCGCGACACGCGCGACCGAGGATGGGGCTCTCGCGGAGGCGGAGCGAGTGATGTCCGGATCAGCACCGACCAGGAAGAAAAAAATCGCGGTCCTCGGCAGCGGCGTGGGCGCGATGACGGCGGCATTCGAGCTCACGAGTGTCCCCGGCTGGAAAGACGAGTACGAAGTGACCGTCTATCAGCAGGGGTTTCGCCTCGGCGGCAAGGGCGCGAGCGGGCGCAATCGCAAGGCCTCCGATCGCATCGAGGAGCACGGGCTGCATGTTTGGCTCGGCTTCTACGAGAACGCCTTCAACATGATGCGGCGCTGCTACGAGGAGCTCGGCCGCAATCCGAACATGCCGCTCTCGAGCTGGGACGAGGCCTTCAAGAAGTTCTCGTACGTCGGTGTGATGGAGAGCATCGAGGGGGAAGACGCGGGGATCCGCGGTCTCGAGGTCGATCCGGACTGGGTCTTCTGGATCGAGCATTTCCGGGAAAACCACCACACGCCCGGACAAGGCAAGGAGTTTTTTTCGATCTGGGACGTGGCCGGGGAGATGATCGGCCTCGCGCTCCACGCGTTCGAAACATCGCCCTACGGCCCGCCCCAGGGCGCGCCCGTCCCGGGGGCAAACCCGGACAGCGCCGCGTCGCAAACCCCTCCCCCCGAAAATACCTCGCCTCCGGTCGGCCTGGCCTCCGCGGAGGGAGCGCGCAAGGAGAGCTTCCTGGCGGACCTCGCCACCATGACGGTGGGGGTCGTGGGCAGCGCGCTCGGCCTCGTGGCGCGCCGCTCGAACGCTTCGAGCCAGCGGCACCGGACGCGGCTCGTCGTCGGTCCCACGACCGCGCACCTGCAGCTGCTCCGCGCGCGGGAGCTCGCCAGGGCCTCGCACGAGCACGGGTCGACCATCTGCGAGATCCTCGCCGATCTCCGGGAATGGTTGTGGGACGAGATCGAGCACATCGTCGAGCAAAACACGGTCCTCCGGCGCCTGTGGATCCTGATCGATCTCATCGCGGCCGGCCTGCGCGGCGTGGTCTTCGATGGAGTCCTCGAGCACGGCTGGGATGTCATCGACAAGTATGATCTCGTCGAATGGCTGCGCCGCAATGGGGCGAACGAGCTCACGCTCCGATCGGGCATCATCCGCGGGACGTACGATTTCGTGTTCGCTTACGAGAAGGGCGACACGCGAAGGCCGAACATGGCCGCGGGCGCGATGGTGCGCGCCATGCTGCGGATGCTCCTCGAGTATCGGGGGGCGATCTTCTGGAAGATGCAGGCCGGCATGGGCGACGTCGTCTTCGCGCCGCTCTACATCGTCCTGAAGAGCCGCGGCGTGCGCTTCGAATTCTTCCATCGGGTGACGAAGCTCGAGCTCGACGCGTCGAAGACGGAGATCGAGCGAATCCGCGTCGACCGGCAGGTGTGGATCAAGCCGCCGCCCACGGGGCCGCAGGAGCCGCCGCGCCACGAGGACGACGCCCCGATCCAGCAAGCGCCGCTGGTCTTGGAGACGGACGAGGCCCCGCCGTCGGAGCAACCCGAATCCGTGCGGCCGGCCCACCTTCGCGAATATTATCCGCTCTTCTCCACGAAGGGCCTGCTCTCCTGGCCGAGCGAGCCGCTCTACGAGCAAATCGTGGACGGCGACGCGCTGCGGGCGGGCTGGACGAAGCTCAATTACAACCTCGAATCCTTCTGGTCCTCGTGGAAGCCCGTCGAGAAGCGCGTCCTGAAGAAGGGCGAGGATTTCGACATCGTCGTCCTCGGCATCGCGCTCGGCGCGCTGCCGTTCATCTGCCAGGAGCTCATCGAGCACAGCCGGCAATGGAAGGACATGGTGGAGCACATCCCCACCGTGCAGACCCAGTGCATGCAGCTCTGGATGCGCCCGAGCCTCCAGAATCTCGGCTGGAACGGGGCTTCGTCGTGCGTCGCGGCTTATGCGCAGCCCGAGAACACGTACTGCGACATGACGCACCTCATCAATCGCGAGAACTGGCCCGTGGGGACGCCGGAAGACCCGAATCGCGATTACCCCGGCAGCCTCGCGTATTTCACCGGCCCGCTGCTCGACGCGGACCTCTTGCGCCCCTTCCCGGTCGCCTCGATCCCCGTCTCGACCACGCACCTGCCTCCGCCGCAGGCCCCGTTCGTCGGCGCGACCGACCCCTCGGTGAGCCTGTTCGCGCCTCCTTCGTCCACGGCCACCCCGACGGGCATCGCCGCGGCCGCGCTGCAGCGGGACGGGCTGCCCCCGCCCTGGGATCACGATTTCCCGCGGAGGATGCACGAGGCGGTCCGGTGCATCTCCGTCGAATGGCTCACGAAAAACCCCGGCGTGCTCTGGCCGCTCGCGACCACGACCCACGACGAGGACGAGCTCAACTGGTTTTTCCTGGTCGATCCCCAGCACCGCGACGGCAAGAAGCGGTTCTACGCGCAGTACTGGCGCGCGAACATCGATCCCTCGGAGCGCTACGTCATGTCGCCGAAGGGCTCGACCCATTATCGCCTGCATTCGGACAGGTCCGGCTTCGAGAACCTGTTCCTCGCCGGCGACTGGACGAAAAACGGGCTCAACACGGGCTGCGTCGAGTCCGCGGCGATGTCCGGCATGCAGGTGTCACGCGCGATCTGCGGCTTCCCGGAGAACATCGTCGGCGATTACGACGTGCGCGGCACGACGCCCGCGCTGGGCCCCGTCGAGGTCCTCGGCGAGTACGACGGCGCCGTCGCAGTCATCTTCCTCCCCGAGAACGACGTGCGGCGCATGCTGCCGAACGGGCTCGAGCTCGAGGAGCAGGAGATCACGCCGCCCGGCTTCCACCCGCTCGTGATCACGCTCGGCGCGCGAGAAGGCGCGCGCTTCTCGTTCCCGCGCTCGCTGCTCCATCGAAACTACCTGGAGGTGATGAACGCGATTCCCTTCGTCCGCATGACGGGTTTTTCCCTCGGGCGCGGCCCCTTCACGTACGTGCCGCGCTTCTATGTGACCGATCCGCTCATGGCGGGCGGCGGACTCCTCTTCTGGGGCTTCGATACCGAGCTCGCCAGCGTCGAAATCAGGGACAAACGCGGCGCCTCCACGCCCGAGCGGCTCTGGCAGGTCCGCTCGCCGCTGCGCCGCTTCTGCGCGCTGACCGCGTCGATGCAAGGCCGCGAGGCGTTCCGCAGCCTCGAAGATTGGCTCGACCGCGGCCCCGTCTGCAAGCTGCCGATCCGCAATGCCGGGTCGAACCCCGCCTGCAAGACGGAGGCGATCGCTCGCAACGTGAAGGCCCTCTCGTCGATGCTCTCGCAGCCGATCCTCACGCGCTCGGCGCGTGGCCTCGGGCCTTTCGTTTCGGCCTGCCTCGACTGGGGGCTCGGGCGGTGCGAGGTGCGCCCCCTCGACGGCCGCGTGACCCTCGATGACGAGTATCTCGCGGGCCCGATGCGCGGCAAGTACGACATCACCGGGTTCGACGCCACGACGAGCCATTCGTTCGGCTTCCAGATTCGCACGCGCTGGAAGCTCTCGCTGCCGGCGCCCTCGGGCCTCGCGTCGCGCCTCGTCGAGCTCGGGCAGGGAAAGAACAAGCTCGCGCTCCGGAGCCTCTTGTGAACGCCGGCGTCGGAAAATACGTCGAGCGCCCGGACAACCAGGCGCTCGCGCAGCCGCTCGCGCTCTCGAACGCGACGCTCTACCTGTTCCCGGTGGAGGCGGACGTCCGCCGCCTGCAGGTGGTCTGCGATCGGTTCCTGAATCGCCCGTCCTTCGGGGTCTGCGATTATCGGGTGTATTCGTCGCGGGTCGTCTTCACCCTCGCTCGATTCGGCGTCACCCGCGCCGAGAGCCCGCCCGACGCCCAGCGAGGGTTCTTCTCGGTCGCCGCGGCCGGCGTCTGGATCCCCGCCCTGTCCACGCGCCCCACGGGGCCGAGCCCCCTGACGAACCGCCCGGTGGTTTTTCCGTACTACTCGTTCTTCGACGAGGGACATGTCGTCGTGACGGGGCGCGAGGTATGGGGGATCCCGAGCGAGCTCGCGCATCTGGAGGTCCCGTACGACGCAGCTTCCGCGAGCGTGTTCCGCGTCTCGCCGGTCGTGATCGACCGATTCGGTCCACGGACCCTGGGGCGCACGGAGCAGCTCTTCCAGATCACGAAGATCCCCGGGACGAGCCGGGCGCTCTTCGACGAGGTCTGGGAGGATCCGTTGGCGGCCGGAGCGGGTTTGTCGGACCGGCTCTTCGGTGGGCCGGAGACCGCGGGGCCCGAGTCCTCCGTGCGCCTCGACCTTTCGCGATCGATGTCCTCCGGGCTCACGTTCGCGCTGCTGAAGCAATTCCGTGACGCCGAGCGGCCCGAGAAGGCCTGTTATCAGTCGGGCGTCGAGGCGAACGCGACGATCAGGCGTTTCCGCCGGGCCGGCGTGCTCGATGGTCGTTTCGCGTTGAACCTGAAGGTGGCCGACAGCCACCCGATGATCGAGGAGATGGGGCTCGCCACGAGCTCGTTCGACGACCTCGTCGGGCTGTTCGTGGATATGGATGCCGTGATGGAGAATGGCTTCGAGCTCTGGCGCGCGCCCTGATACGAGCTGCTAAAGCCCGCCCTCGACGCCGATGCTGGGTACGGTGACGGGTCCGATTTCCTGGGCCTCGCATTCGGTGAGGTCGCAACTGACGCCGGTTTGCTCCTTGCTGAGCGTCGCGTTGAGCATCTCGATCACGAGCGAGACCCAGCCGCGCTTTTTCAGGTTCCAGCGCTTTTCGATGCGCGCGTCGATGCGAAAGAACGGGTCGGTGCGGCTCTTGCCCCATACCGCGGCGGTCTCGGCCGCGAGGGGCAAACCCGTGTAGAAGACGACACGCGAGCCGAGGCGCCAGCCCTTGCCGGCCTCCCAGGAGATCGCGCCATTCAGGACGTGGGTGCGATCGAATTGCGCCGGGCCCGAGGAGAAGCCGATGCTCCGCGACGAGCGTGAGAGGGTATAAGCGATGTATCCGCCGAGCCGCTCCGTGAGCTTTCGGCGAATGTAGATCTCGAGCCCCACGGCGGTGCCGAGGGATCGATCGGAGATCACGTTCGCCTCGTCGTCATCGTCGTCCACCTCGTCGGTCGGCTGCCCGCCTGGGCCTCCGGGGCCTCCGGGTCCTCCGGGGCCTCCGCCGGGACCGCCGGGGCCTCCTCCTCCGCCGCCGGCCGCCCGGCCGACCGAATCGAGCGCGTCGGCCATGTTGAAAAAGCCATTGAGGAAAAACGTGCCCGTGGCCTCGAAGCCGAACGGCAATTTGACGTCGAGGCCGGTGCTCGACTGGACGCTGCGCTGGAGGCCGCCGGCGAGCTTGCCGATGGTGAGGCCGGGGACGGGCAAGACGAACCCGGGCGGCTGGTGGGCGAGGCCCATCGCGGAGACGAGCTTGAGTCGATGCGCGATGGGGACCTTCATCGCGAGCCGGACGTCGGCGCTGATCGCGGTGACGCCGCCCGAGCCCCAGAGGTCGACGCGCGCGCCGGGGGTGAATTCGACACCACGACCCGCGTCGAGGATGGCGTCCGCGTAAACCCCGACCGCGATGTCCTGGCGCGGCGGGAAGAACTGGTCGAGGAACGTCTGGAGATTGCGGCCCTCGTCGTCGTCCGTGCCCGCGACGAGGTCGTAATAATCGATGTTCGCATCGACGCCGGCCCGAATGAGCATGGATTCGCTGCGACGGTGGAGGATCTGGCTCCGGGCCGCGAAGAGGAAATCGCGCGCGAAAATGCCCTCCTGGCCGCCGATGGCCGTCCTGTCGTAGCCGAACGAGACGGCCTGGCGGAGGCGCGTCCGCGAGCTCACGTCCTTGTCGTAGCGGAGGTCGATGCGGTGGAACTGGACGTCGAAGAGGCCCTGCTCGACGCCGTCCAGCTCGGCGCCGAGGTAATCGTGGGCGCCGAACGCGAAGAGGGTGAGGCGATCCGTGGGCGTGACGTCGAAGGTCGCGCGGGCCTGATAGTCCCAGTAATTGAGCGTGGTTCCGGGCGCGAGCAGGGAGAGCGCGGCCGCGGTGTACGAGAATCGGCCGCCCGCCATGACGGTGGCGCGATCGCCGATCGGGGTCTCGACCATGGCGCCGGCGTCGAAAACCCGGATGTTCGCCTCGCCGTGGAGCTCGCCCTTCGGCTTGGTCGTCTCGCCGGCGACGATGCCGCCGGCAAAACGACCGAACTGCGCAGGATAGCCGCCGGGATAGAGGTCGACCCGGTCCACGATCGCCGGATTGACGACCGAGGGGCCGAGGGCGAGGTGATACAGATAAGGGACGCGGACGTTGTCGAGGAAATAACCGACGTTGCCGGGAGGAGCGCCGCGAATGTAAAAGAATGGCAAACCCGAGAAGATGGGCGTGACGCCGGGGAGGGATTCAATCGCGCGGAAAGGATCGCCGAACGCGCCGGGCAAGACGCGGACCTCGGCGCGGCCGAGCGAGGAGGTTCCGACGGCGCGGCGCTCGCCGAGCGCAAGGACCTCGATCGGCGCGGGGCCCGCCGGCTTCGGCGTCGCGGTCGGCTTTTTGCCGGGGGCGCCGTCCTTCGGCGCGGCGCCGTTTTCAGCCGCGGGAGCGGTCTCCTCCTCGGCGGGCGGCTCGGGGGGCGTGAAGTGGATGAGGACACGAATACGCGCGGGGATGGGCTTACCGTTCCGCGTTGCGGGCTCGAAACGCCAGGACGGCGCGGCGCGGGACGCGGCCTCCGTGAAGGGCGCGTCGCCGGAGACGACACGCGCCTCCTTGACGCTGCCATCCGCCGCGACGGTGACGTCGAGCATGACGTCGGCTTCGCCCGTGAGGCCCGGCTGGGTCGGATAAGCGGCCTCGAGCGCGGCGAGCGGTCGAGGCGGGACGAGGACGGGCGCCGCGGGGGGAGAAGCGGCAGGTGGAGCCGGCGCGGGCTTCGTGGGTTCGTCGGCGCGCGCAACGCCCCCGAAGAACAGGGAGGCCGAGGCCGTGAGGGCAAATAGGGGGGCTGCGCATTTCATCGGCTGGTTGCTACATCATACGCTTCGCGTTCGAATATGTAAAAATGTGTCGAGATCACGTTTCCACCAAAGCGGAAGGGGGCGCGCGCCCGACCCTTGCTCGGTCGCTGCGCGCAGGTGTATCGTCGCCGCGTGCTGGACAGTCGTAGCGGATGGGACGTTCGAGCGCGGCGGCGCACGGATTTGCTGGGGCTCGGGCTCGCCTCGACCGCGCTTCTCGTCGGGGTCCTCGCCTGCACGCCGAAAGCACGCGACTACACGAGCGGCACGGGCGGCGCAGGCGGCGCAGGCGGCGCAGGGGGGATGGGCGGCGGCGGCGGCAGCGCCCCCTGCCCGGAGACGCATCGTTGCGCGGTCCCGCCGCCGGACGGATGGTCCGCGCCTGCGGCCGTCGTCACGGGCGTCCCTTCCCCGGCGTGCCCGGAGAGCTTTCCGACGCAGCTCCTCGACGCGCGCGACGATATCACCGGCGCGCCGGCGGAGTGCGGCTGCTCGTGCGGCGCGCCGAGCGTCGATTGCGGAAACCTCCTCCTGCTCTACCATCAATCGTGCGGCGCTCCTGTCGGTCTGGACGTGGCGTCCGGGCCGCCGGACACGTGCCTCGATTCGACGCCCAAACAGAACTCGGTCCACGCCTACTTCAACGAGGTCATGGGCCCCTGCACGCCCGCGCCGACGACGACGCTCCCCGAGCCATCCTCCCAGAGCGCCGTTCGCGCCTGCGGCGGCGCGTCGACGGACGGGGTCTGCGAGGATGGCCTGCTCTGCGTGCCCGAGCCCGTCACGCCATTTCGTATTTGTGTCGTCCGCGCAGGCGAGCACCCCTGCCCGCCCGGGTATCCCGACCGCGCCATCCATTACGAGGGCAAGAACGACACGCGCGCCTGCACCGAATGCACGTGCGGCACGCCGGCGGGCGCCAAGTGCAGCGCGTCCGTGCAAGGGTACAGCGACGCGTGCACCACTGCGACAGCCGCGCTCGTGACGGACGATCAATGCACCGCGTCCTTCTCCTATTATACGTACACCACGCCGGAGGTCACCGAGCCGGGCGCGTGTCCGGCGGGCACGGTCGAGCCGATCGGCACGGTCGAGCTCGCCGACCCCATCACGTTCTGCTGCTCGGTCGATTGACCCCCTGAGGCTCGGCCGTGACCCTCGGGCAAGATCGGCAGATGGGCCGAGGCTCGCCTGTGACACTCGCCCAAGGTCGACAGATAGGCCGAGGCTCGCCTGTGACACTCGCCCAAGGTCGACAGATAGGCCGAGGCTCACCTGTGACACTCGCCCAAGGTCGCCAGATAGGCCGAGGCTCACCTGTGACACTCGCCCAAGGTCGACAGATAGGCCGAGGCTCGCCTGTGACACTCGCCCAAGGTCGACAGATAGGCCGAGGCTCGCCTGTGACACTCGCCCAAGCTCGGCAGATGCGCTGAGGCTCGCCCGTGACACTCGGCCAAGCTCGGCAGATAGGCCGAGGCTCACCCGTGACACTCGCCCAAGGTCGGCAGATGCGCAGAGGCTCGGCCGTGAGCCTCGGGCCGCTCGCGACGCCTGGGAACATCCGCTCAGATCTCCCTTGCGCTCACAGCCCAACCCATGGAAGAAGCCGCCATGGCGAAGCGCATCTATTTCTTCGGGGGCGGACAGGCCGATGGGGACGGTACCCAGAAGCCGCTCTTGGGCGGCAAGGGCGCAGGTCTCCACGAAATGACCCGGCTCGGGATCCCCGTGCCGCCGGGCTTCACGATCACCACCGAGGTCTGCACGGCCTTCTTCGCCTCCGGGGAGCGCATCCCGGAGGGCCTGCTCGACGAGGCGCGCGCGGCCATCCGTCGGGTGGAAGAGATCGTCGGCACCCGCTTCGGCGACCCCGAGAACCCGCTCCTCGTCAGCGTCCGCTCCGGCGCCCGCGCCTCGATGCCCGGCATGATGGACACGATCCTGAACCTCGGCCTGAACGAGGCGATCGTGGCCGGGCTCGGCGCGCGCACGCAAAACCCGCGCTTCGCCCTCGACGCCTACCGCAGGTTCATCGTGACGTACGCCGACGTCGTGCTGGGGATCCACCGCAAGCGCTTCGACGACGCGCTGGAGATCGCCCGCCGCAAGGCCGCGGCCGCGCGCGGGATGGCCGAGGCGCAGAGGCTCACGGTGGCCGAGCTCCAGCGCAAGCTGCCCGACTCGATGTTCGACGAGGAGACGCTGCGCTCGCTCGTGAAGGAGCAACGCCGCATCGTCCAGGAGGCGACGGGGGCGCCGTTCCCCGACGATCCGTGGGCGCAACTCGAAGGCGCGATCGCCTCCGTCTTCCGGAGCTGGAACAACAATCGCGCCAAGACGTACCGCAAGATGCACGACATCCCCGAGGCGTGGGGCACGGCGTGCAACGTGCAGGCGATGGTCTTCGGCAACCTGGGCGAGGACTCCGGTACGGGCGTGGCCTTCACGCGAGACCCGTCGACGGGCGAGAAACGCTTCTTCGGCGAGTGGCTGCCGAACGCGCAGGGCGAGGACGTGGTGGCCGGCGTGCGCACGCCGAACCCGATCGCGAAGGAGCAAGGCAACGACGAGGGCTCGCTCGAGGTGCGCATGCCCGAGGCCTACGCGGAGCTCGTGCGCACGCAGGAGCGGCTGGAGAAGCACTTCCGCGACATGCAGGACCTCGAGTTCACCGTGCAGTCGGGGAGGCTCTACCTGCTCCAGACGCGGAACGGGAAACGGACCGGGCGCGCGGGCGTGCGGATCGCGGTGGAGATGGCGAAGGAGGGGCTCATCGATCAGCGCGAGGCGGTGATGCGCGTCGACCCGGCGTCGATCGAGCAGCTCCTGCACCCGACGATCGATCCGAAGGCGCCGAAGAAGCTCCTGGCGCGAGGCCTGCCGGCGAGCCCGGGCGCGGCGAGCGGGCAGGTGGTGTTCCACGCGGACGAGGCGGAGCGGAAGGCCGCGCAAGGTCTGCCCGTGATCCTCGTGCGCGCCGAGACGTCGCCCGAGGATATCCACGGGATGAAGGCCGCGAACGGCATCCTGACGGCGCGCGGCGGCATGACGAGCCACGCGGCGGTCGTGGCGCGCGGCATGGGCAAGTGCTGCGTGGCCGGGTGTTCGGCGGTCGCCGTGAGTTACGAGACGGCCACGATGACCGTGACGATCTACGACGAGCTCGGTCGGCCCACGGACACGGTGAGCGTGAAGGGCGGCGACGTGATCACGCTCGATGGAGCGAGCGGATCGGTTTACCTGGGCGCGATCCCGACAGCGCCGGCGGCGCTCTCGTCGGAGTACGAGGAGCTCATGCGCTGGGCCGACACGGCGCGGCGTCTGAAGGTGCTGGCGAACGCGGACACGGGCGCGGACGCGCGCACGGCCCGGTCGTACGGGGCCGAAGGCATCGGCCTCTGCCGCACCGAGCACATGTTCTTCGACGACAAACGAATTGCCGCGGTGCGTGAGATGATCCTCGCCCGCGACGTGGACGCGCGGAAAGCGGCGCTCGCGAAGCTCCTGCCCTACCAGCGCGAGGACTTCACCGCGATCTTCCAGGAGATGTCGGGTCTGCCCGTGACGATCCGCCTGCTCGATCCGCCGCTGCACGAGTTCCTGCCGCAGGAGCGCAAGCAGATCGAGGACCTGGCGGCGACGATGAAGGTCCGTCCGGCGGATCTCGTGCGCAAGGTGGAGGAGCTGCACGAGCTGAACCCGATGCTCGGCCACCGCGGCTGCCGGCTCGGCGTGACGTTCCCCGAGATCAACGAGATGCAAGCCCGCGCGATCTTCGAGGCCGCGTGCGACGTGGCCGAAAAGGGCGCGCCGCCGAAGCTCGAGGTCATGATCCCGCTCGCCATGACGCGGAAGGAGCTCGCGCTGGCGAAGGCGACGATCGAGCGGGTGGCGAGCGAGGTGTTCGCCGAGAAGGGTCGGTCGGTGTCGTACCTGTTCGGCACGATGATCGAGCTGCCCCGCGCCGCCCTGCGCGCCTCGGAGCTCGCCGAGGAGGCCGAGTTCTTCAGCTTTGGCACGAACGATCTGACCCAGACCACGATGGGCATCTCGCGCGACGACGCCGGGAAGTTCCTCGGGGCCTACGTCGAAGCGGCCATCCTGCCGAAGGACCCGTTCACGAGCCTCGACACGGAAGGCGTGGGCGAGCTCGTGGCGATCGCCTGCGAGCGCGGCCGCAAGACGCGGCCGAACCTCGAGCTCGGGGTGTGCGGCGAGCACGGCGGCGACCCGTCCTCGATCCGCTTCTTCGAGCGGGTGAAGCTCGACTACGTGTCGTGCTCGCCGCTGCGCGTGCCGATCGCGCGGCTCGCGGCGGCGCAAGCGGCGCTCGCCGAGGGCGCGGCGACGACGCTTCAGACGACGGCCTGACCCATGAACGAAAGCTCGACGAGCGGCGAGGGTGACGTGAGCCGCGGGAGCGATCCCGCGGCATGGATCGTGGGCGCCGGCGACGGGACGGGCGGCGCCATCGCGCGCCGCTTCGCCCGCGGAGGCTTCGTCACCTGCGTGTCGCGCCGCAACGCGGACAAGCTCACGCCGCTCGTCGACGCCATCACCGCAGCCGGCGGCCGCGCGCACGCCGTCGGCTGCGATGCTCGCAAGGAGGACGAGGTCGTCGCGACCGTCGAGCGCATCGAGCGCGAGATCGGTCCGATCGAGGTGTACGTCTTCAACGTGGGCGCGAACGTCCCTTGCAGCATCCTCGACGAGACGTCGCGCAAGTACATGAAGATCTGGGAGATGGCCTGTCTCGGCGGGTTCCTGACGGCGCGCGAGGTGGCCAAGCGCATGGTGGCGCGCGGGCGCGGCACGATGCTCTTCACGGGCGCGACCGCGAGCCTGCGCGGCGGCGCGAATTTCGCGGCGTTCGCAGGCGCGAAGCATGCGCTGCGCGCCCTCGCGCAGAGCATGGCGCGGGAGCTCGGCCCGCGGGGCATCCACGTCGCGCACGTCATCGTCGACGGCGCGATCGACACCGATTTCATCCGCGAGAACCTGCCCGCGATCTACGCGAAGAAGGACGAGGGCGGCATCCTCGACCCGGACCACATCGCGGAGAACTACTGGCACCTCCACAGCCAGCCGCGGGACGCGTGGACGTTCGAGCTCGATCTCCGCCCGTGGATCGAGAAGTGGTGAGGTCGAGGCCGCATCTCGCGCCTCTGTGAGGAAGCGCCCTCTGGACTCTCGCCCCATGTGTCGGGCACGATCCACAAGGAGGGCATGAGCACACCGCAGCGCTCCGTCTACATCATCTCGGATCTCCACATCGGGGGGCGTTACCCGGAGCCGAACGAGCCGGGGCAGCGCGGGTTCCGGATCAACACCCGCGTCGACGCGCTCACGCGGTTCGTGCGGACGCTCGGGGCGCGACGCGCGGAAGGCCTCGACGTCGAGCTCGTCATCAACGGCGACTTCCTGGATTTTCTCGCCGAGGAGGTGCGTCCAGGCACGTTCGTCCCCTTCATCGCGGATCCCGGCGACGCGCTCCGGGTCCTCGGCGTGATCGTCGAGCAGGACAAGTCGCTCTTCGACGAGCTTCGCGCCTTCGTGGGCCGAGGCGGTCGCTTGACCCTCCTGCTCGGCAACCACGACGTGGAGCTCGCGCTGCCGCACGTGCGCGCCGAGTTCCTGCGTCTCCTCGGGGCCGACGCGTCGCCCGCGCGGATCAGCTTCCTCTACGACGGCGAGGCGTATGCCATCGGGGACGCGCTGATCGAGCACGGCAATCGGTACGACGGCTTCAACACCGTCGACCACGGCGCGCTCCGCGAGGTTCGCTCGCTCCAGTCACGAGGACAGCCGATCCCTCCCGATTTCGCGTTTCCGCCTCCCGCGGGGAGCCAGCTCGTCTCCTCCGTGATGAACGAGATCAAACGGCAATATCGTTTCGTGGATCTCCTGAAGCCCGAGACGGAGGCGGTGCTGCCCATTCTCCTCGTCCTCGAGCCTGGGTATGGCAACAAGATCCTCACCGTGGGGCGCCTCAAGCGCGAGGCGGAAAAGCACAAGCCCGCGCAGCCGGCGATGCCGCGCCACCGCGGCGATCTCTCCGCCGTGGAGGGGACGGACGGCGCCTCGCCGCTCACGCTCGCGGAGATGCTCACGGCGGCCATGCCCGCCGACGCAGCCAGGGAGTTCTTGACGAACCTGCCCGCGACGTCGACCGGCGGAGAGCTTTCGGCCATCGACGACGTGCGTTTTGCAGGTGGGTTATTGCGGTTATGGGCAAGCGGGATGACGCAGGAGCTCGAGCAGCGGCTGCCGAAGCTTCTCACCGCGCTCCGCGCGCTCCAAAAGGACCGCTCGTTCGAGCGAAGCGTCGAAACGCAGCCAGAGTATCTGAAGGCGGCGACCGAGCTCGTTCGCGGCGGATACCGGTTCGTCATTTTCGGACACACGCACCTGCCCAAGGCCGTCGATCTCGGCCGCGGGCGGATGTATCTCAACTCCGGCACCTGGGCCGACACGATGCGTGTCCCCTCCGCGCTGCTCGACGCCGAGGGTCCCGAGGCCATGGCCATGCTCCGCGACTTCCTGAGCGATCTCGCTGCGAACCGGATCGCGAGTTACGTCGAATTCAACCCGCACTACGTCAGGCTGGATGTCCGCGGTTCTCGCGTCGAGCGTGCGCTCCTCTGCAATCCCGAGGAGGAGCCGATTTGAGGGAGAGCATCGCGTCCGTCAACGTGACCGGGGACGTCGTGAGCCACCGGCCCCCCTCGCGAGGGACCGGCTTTCTCGTCGGAGAAAAGCTCGTGCTCACGGCGCTGCACGTCGTCGCCAGCAGGCAGCACAACGACGATCCCGAAGCGTTTCCGCGAGAGATCGAGCTCAAATTCTCGAACGGCAAGACAATCGAGGCGAGCGTCGTCCCCGGCATGTGGAGCCGCGAGGACGACTGGGCGCTCCTCACGTGCGCCGAGGCGCCGGGCGTGCCCTCGATGCCATGCAGCGAGCACCCCGTCGAAATAGGCAGCTCCTTTTCGACGTACGGGTTCCCGACAGCGGAGCCCAGGGGCAAACACTTCACGGGCAACGTCGTCGCCGTCGACGCGACGTACGAAGGGGCCTCCGTTTTTGATCTTTACTGCGACCAGCTCGCGGCCGGAGAAGGGGCAAGAGCGGAAGGGCTCTCCGGCGGGCCGTGCGTCGTCGAAGGTGCCGTCATCGGTATCGTTCGAGCCGGCCCCAAAGATCAGGACGGCCGCGTCGCGCTCGGCACCGTGTACGTCACGCCGATGGCGTCGATCCTGAAGCGCGCGGGGCCGCTCCTCTCTTCACTGGATCCGTGTCGCGGGCTTCCGCCGATCGATTTCCCGGCAGGTTTGCCCGAGGAGCCCTATCCGGGTCTGACGCCTTATACGCCGGCACAAACGGCGACGTTTTTTGGTCGGTGCAAGGACATCACGCAGCTCCACGGCAAGCTGACCCGATCCGACGGGCGGGGAATCGTCCTCCTGTACGGAGCTTCGGGCGTCGGGAAATCGTCGCTCCTCGAGGCCGGCGTTTTGCCCCGCCTCCGGGCGCGGCACGCCGTGCAGGTGGAGCGGCGAGATACCGGCGACGAGCTTCGTCGATGCCTCGACGACGCGCTGGCTCGGGCCTCGAAACCCCAAGATGGGGAGCCGGCGGCGCCGCGCCCGGTCCTCGTCGTCATCGATCAGGTCGAAGAGGTCTTCGCGCGCTCGCGCGCCGAAGCGAACGTCGAGATGAAGGCGTTCGTGGATCTGCTCGTCGAGCATTTCAAGCCAGGGAGGCCGCCGCGCTTCCGGCTGCTCCTCTCGTTCCGGAAGGAATGGTACGCGGATATCGCGGCGCGCCTGCGAGACCGCAGTTTGCCGTTCGAGGACCACCACCTCGAGCCGCTCGACGAGGAGGGGATCGAGGAGATCGTCCACGGCCTGACGCGCACGTGGCACCTGCGCAACCGTTACGGCCGGCGCGTCGCGGCCGGGCTCGGCAAGCGTATCGCGAGCGAGCTTTTGCCGCGGGATCGGGACTCCCCCGTCGCCCCGACGCTCGCGCTCGTCATGTACGAGCTCTGGAAACACACGCGCCCCGGGGACGAGCTGACGGCCGAGGCGTTCGACGCCCTTCGCCGGGACTGGACCGTGCTCGGCGAGTTCATTCACCGGAACGTCGGCGACCTCCGCCGAGAATCTCTCGGTGAATACGTCGATTCGGGTCTCGTGGAGGACGTGCTGCTCGCGCACACGACGCAGGCGCGATACGCGCTGCCGGTGGCGACGACCTGCGCGGCGAGGGATCTGCAAGAGGCGTATCCCCAGCTCGCGGCCTCGGGGAAGCTCGAAGCGCTCCTCGAGGCGCTGAAGGGCGCGCACTTGCTCACCAGCGAGAGCGAGGGGGCGACGCGCCTCTCGCACGATACGCTGGCGCCGCTCGTCTTCGCGCGATGGCAACAATCCGAGGCGCCCGGGCCACGCGCGCGCCGGCTGCTCGAATGGTGGACGCGAGAATGGCAACGCGATCCGCAAGAGCGACGCGTGATCGACGCGGCGGCCCTCGCGGAGGTCGAAAAAGGCCTCGATGGAATGCGGGTGCTCACGCCCGACGAGGCGCAGCTCCTCGAGGCGAGCCGCGCCGCGCGAGAGGCGGGCGAGCTGGAGCGCAAGCGGCGCGAGCGGCGCGAACGGTTCCAGAGACGCGCGCTCGGGACGCTGGGCGTGCTTGTCGTGGTCTCGTTGGCGGTTGCCCTGTGGTATAACCTCGACGCGAAGGAGCATGCGGAGAAGCTGCGCGTGCGCAGCCTGGAGGACACGGCGCAGATCCTGGCTTCACGCGGAGGAGAGAACCTCCAGACCGCGGCCCTGCTCGCCGTCGAGCTTTTGCAACGCAACTGGACGCCCGAGGCGGACGCCGCGGCCCGCTCCATTCTGGGGCAAATGGCGCTGCCCGTGCGGGTCACCGAGTACGATGGGGGGACGCTCGACTACATCAAACCCTTGGCCGACGGGGATCTGCTACTCACGGCCATTCGAAACGAGCAGGGCGTCTCCGAGGTTTCGATCACCGATCTCGCCCGTGGGGCGGAGGTGGATCGATTCGAGATACCAATCGGGAAAGAGCCCCTCACCGGCATCAACGTCAGCTCGGATGGGGGGTTCGTCGCCGTAAAATCGAACACCTATTACTGGCGGCGCGACCTCCGCGCGCACGTGACCGAGCCGAGGAAGGTGATCCCGACGAGCGGCCCCGTCATTTTCAGCAAGAACAACCGGTGGATGGCCTCGAAGTGCGCGGACGGGGTGTGCGTGTACGATCCGCAGTCCGAAGAGCCCTGGGTATCCATACCGGCAGACGACGTCGATTTCCGTGCCGACACGATGGACACGAAGTGGAGCTCCCGGCACGAGGACCTGCTCATCCACAAGATCCCGGAGGGCGTTGCGTTCTTCGACGTAGCGGCGAGATCGTACGCGGCCCCGTCGCTCCTCACCAGGAACATCGGCGCGTCGGATTATGTTCTGCTCGGCGATGACTTGCTGGCCACGTACCCGGCGCTGGGGGACGCGTCGTGGTCTCTGTGGCAGATCGAAAAGGAGGCGTGGCGACCCGTCGAAGTCCCGCTCAATACGCGACGTCCCACCCTTTCGAGCGCGGACGGGCGCCTCTTCGTCAGCACCGCTTGGGCAGGCACGGTCCAGCTCCACGAGATGAGCGGAGACGGGCGGATCAAGACGAAGCCCCAGATCGCCATCGGCCACGAATACTGGCCGATGGCGATCTCACGCGAGCAGCCCTTCATCGTCGCCAAGCATCGGCAAGATCTTCGCGTGTTTTCCATGGGGAAGGGCGCCGCACACGGGCGGGTGCTCCACGATGTCCTCAACGTCGCCCCCTCTCGCTCGTTTTTCACCACGGCCGACGCCTCGCGCATGGTGACCTGGGCCTTCCCCGGTCATGGCAGCGACAGCCTGTATCGAAGCTTCGATTCCCGACAATTGTGGGAGAGCAACTCCCCGTGGATGCTTAGCACCGTCGGAGGGATCATTCCCCTGCCGAGCGCCCCGGCCGAGTTGAACTTGTGGATGCCCGAGCGCCAAAACGAAACGCTTTGGCTCCGCGTGAGCGGGAAGCTGGGTGCGAACGATTCGATCATTGGAGCGCACACGAGCACGATCGGCTTCGTCATCAGCAGGAACGGCGAAGTCGTGGTCGTCGCCGACGAAAAACGCGCTGCGGCCTTCAAGCTGCCGAACGGCGAGCGCTTGTGGTCCCTCGAATTGCCCCTTTTGTCGCTGAAGCAGTCGCGACTCGACGAGGGCGACGAGTGGGTCGTCGTCCCCTCGCGTGAGGCCCGAGAGACGTTGTTCGGCTTCAAGGATCGCACGGAGGAGATACGCACCTTCGATTCCAAGGCCTCCATGACCGACAAGCATCTGCCGCCGAACTTCTTCGTCCGACGCCGACTTCACATCCGGGTGAAAGGAGAAGACGAGGGCCTGCCGAAGGATGCCAGCGTCTCTCTTCCTTGGAGGGCGAAAATCGCCGTGAGCCCGCAGGGCGACAAGGTTGCGATCGCCGCGGGAGACAAGGTGTGGGTCTACGATACCCACTCCGGGGCGCGAAAGGCTTATTTTTCGATCGGTATGGCCATCGATACCTTGTTCATGGAAGGCTTCTACACCAGCGCGGTCGACGAGATGATGTTCGACGACTCGGGCCAGCGACTCGGCGTCGTCACGCACCAGGGGATCTTGTGGCAATGGACGGAGAGCGGCTCCGAGCCGGTGCCTCTCAAGCGGCTCGCCACGCCGGACGGCGTCGTGATTAGGGGTCACAAGCACTTCTTCGTGCTGTATCGAGACAAATTCATCGTCAAGACATGGAACGGCGACGATGTGGCGACCTTCGGCGCCGTCGGCGGAAACCCATTGACCAGCAAGGACGACGCGCGTATCGCCACCAGCAAATACGGCGTGCATCCGAGCGCGGGGGACAAACCCACGAATTCCATCGTGGTTTGGGACATCAAAACGGGCGCCGCAGAGTACACCTTCCCCGTCGAGAATGATGCGATCGGTATTCTGAGCTGGGACGGGCAGCGTTTGGCCATCCATCACGCGAAGGGCGACATCGACGTGTGGGATATCTCCACGTATCCCGCCCGCGAGGTCGCTCGAATCCCGAGCAAGGAGCACACGTGGTCACGCTTCGGATTCGTGAACCGTGACCTGCTGTGGACGATCGCCAGCGAATTCGAGGGCGTGCACCTGCACCCACTCGGACAGGACAAGCTCATCGACGAGATCTGCCGCCGGTCCATCCGCAACATGACGGCGGAGCAGTGGGCTCGCTTCTTCGGCGACACGAAGCCCTCTCCGACGTGCAAGCTCCGCTCGGGGAAGAACTAGATCCGCCAAACTTGCTTTTCGGCTTGACAATCGCCCAAGGATCGCGGGGATCTTTCGGGATCCACGTTCCCCCTCCACACGCGGAGCCGACCATGCACATCACCTCTCGGCCCTACACCGGCCTTGCCGATCTGCGCGCTCTCCAGCGCACGATCACGGCCTCGTGGCTCCTCGCGCGGCCGTTCGTGAACATGACCGTGGGAGACGTCGCGTGGTGGATGGTCGTCTCGCCGCTTGAGGTCGACTGGACAACGCGGATCCGCCTGTGGGAGTCCGGCGGCGACGTGGTCGCCTGGGGCGGGTTCCAACCGCCGGGTGAGCTTCTCTGTCATCTCCGGGCCGACCTGCCGGCCGCGCCCCTTCGCGCCGTCGTCGCCGAGCTCGTCGAATGGCTGACGGAGAGGGTCGTGTCCCACGCGGAGGCGCCGAGCCACCTCACGACCCACGTCCTCGACACCGATCACGCGCTGCGAGAAGAGCTCCGGTCGCTCGGGTTCACACCCGCCGACGAGCCTTCGTACAGCCACTTCATCGCGCCCCTTTTCGAGAGCCCCGCCGCGCCCGTGCTCCCGCCCGGATACACGATTCGTCACGTCCGGGGCGAGGATGACATCCCGGCGCGGGTCGCCGTGCATCGCGCCGCCTTCGCGCCCTCCCGGATGACGGTCGAGAAGTACCAGCGGCTCGTCGCCATGGACCTTTACGCGTTCGAGAGGGACCTCGTCGTCGAGGCGCCGGACGGATCGTTCGCCGCCTTCACGATGGTCTGGTGGGATCCGGTGGCCCGCATCGGCGAGTTCGAGCCGGTCGGGACCCATCCGGACCATCAGCAGAAAGGCCTCGCCAGGGCCGTGAACCTCGCGGGGCTCCACCTGCTGCGCCGGCTCGGCGCGCGCGAGGCCCTCGTGTTCTCGAGGCCCACGAACGCCGCGTCGGAGGCGCTCTACGCCTCGGCCGGCTTTCGGCGCGCCGCCGTGCATCGGCCCTGGACGCGCCCGCTCCAGGCTCGGTGATCCAAGCCCCACGCTTTACAGCCGCCGCTCGCCGGTGCACCTTTGCCGCATGGGCATCTTCGACCGGATGGGCAAGGTCATCTCGAGCAACGTCAACGCGCTCCTCGACAAGGCGGAAGACCCGAAAAAGTCGGTCGATTTGATCGTCGAGGAGATGAAGGACCAGATCCGCGCCGCCCGCAAGGAGCTGGTCGAAGCGGTGGCGGCCGAGAAGGTGCTGCGCAAGAAGGTCGACGAGGTCGACGCCGAGACGACGAAGTGGGAGCGGCGCGCCGAGCTCGCCCTGAAGGCCGGAGACGAGTCGCTCGCCCGTGAGGCGCTCGTGCAGAAGAAGCGCATCATCGCCGAGCGCGACCGCGCCGAAGCGCTGCGCGCCGAGCAACGCGCGGCCGCGCTGAACATGAAGCGCGAGCTCGAGCGCATGGAGCAGAAGCAGCAGGAGCTCGAAGCGCGCAAGGGGACGATCGCCTCGCAGCTTCAGCAGGCGAAGGCCGGCGGCGGCGCCGAGGGGCTCGGCGCGCGCGGCAGCACGGGCGGCGCGTTCGCCGAGTTCCGGCGCATGGAGGACAAGATCGAGGGCAAGGTCGCCGAGGTGGCCGCCGCCCGCGAGCTCGACGACGCGCTCCGCAGCGGCGGGATGTCCGACATGGAGCTCGAGTCGAAGTTCGCGCAGCTCGAAGGCGGCGGGACGATCTCGAAGGACGGCAAGCCCTCGAACCCCGAGATCGACGATGAGCTCGCCGCGCTGAAGAAGAAGATCCGGATCGGCTGAACGACGCCGCGTTCTGGATCAGGGCGCCGGAAGGTCCGCGCAGCAGCGGAAGCCGGTGCGCGGGTCGGTGTTGCTACGCGTGATGCTCATGCTCGCCGTGGAGCAATCCAGATCTGACTCGCCGCTCGTGAACCCACCCCCGCGACGGTGGCACAAGTCGGTGTCGCCCATCCCCATCTGCGTCTCGCAGGAGTCCTCCCACTCCCAGACGTTCCCGCTCATATCGAAGATATGGTCGAACCCCCCCTCGCACGTCGCGAGGCTGCCGACGGGCACGGTCCCATTCGCCATATTGGCGCCGTTGCACGCGTCGCCCACGTACTCCTTTCCGTAGGGGAACGTGCGCATCCCGCCCATCGTGCAGGCGTTGTGCCACTGGCTGATCGTGGGGTCATCGTAATCGTTCGCGTACGGCGTGGGCCCCCCACCGATGGCGCCGCAGAGCCGCTTCTCGTGCGCGGCGCAGAATGCGAACGCGTCACACCAGTCGACGTTGGCGACGGGGTGATCGTTCGGGGAGGTGACCGCCCCAAAGCTCTTGTTGAACTCGCATTGGGGGAACGGCTGGAACGTTTCGAGCGTCGGATCGGGGTTCGTGTCGAGCCAGGCCTTGTACTGCGCGTTCGTCACCTCGGTGCTGTCGATGCAAAACCTCGTCCCGGAGGACTCGAGCTCGACCATGGCGGGCGTATTCGGGACCTTCGGACACGCGTTCTGCGGGATGCCGCCCCCCATGCCTCCACTCCCGGAGCTGCTCGACGACGACGCGCCCCCGCCCGCGCCGCCCGTTCCACCGCTCCCGCCCGTGCCGCCCGTCGCACCCGATCCGCTCGGTCCGGGCGGCGGAGCGTCGATCCCCCCACCGCCAAAGCAACCGGCCGCGATCACGAGCGGGCAAGCAATGAGCAAAAAAGAAACGGTGACGCGCATGAGTCCGACGATGACACACGTCGCCCGCGAACCGCAACGGGGGAGCGATGGCGCGGACGAAACACGCACGTCGCCCGCCCCACGCCGAGAGAACGCCGGCTACTTCGCCGTGTTGCGACCGAGCGCCACGACGTTGTCCACCGCGCTCGCGCCCCCCTCGCCCACCGTCACCTTCACCCGAGGTTTGGCCCGAAGCAGGCTCACCACCAGCGTGAGACCCCATCCATCCTCGCTGCGAATTTGCACCGCGCCGTGGCTGTCCTCGATGGACATGATGAGCCGCCCGAGCACCTCGAGCCCCGGCGGCGCCGCGCCCGGCGCGATGAGCACGCGCTGCAGCGCCGACTCGGGCAAGCCAAAGCCGAGGCTCCAGTCGAGGATCGAGAGCTCGACCGCGGTGCTCGTCTCTCGCACCGAGATCACCGGCGGCTGCGCCGACGGCGACTGGCCCGCCGCCTCGACCATGAACGCCTCGAGCGCCTTCTCCAGCGCCGATCGATGCCCGATCACGTGGCCCATGCCCCGCATCGGCTCGATCTTCACCTGCCGCCCCGTCGCCCGCGCCGTGCCCGCCACCGCCTGCGCGATCACCTCCGAGAGCGGGAACGCGCTCAGCGGATCGTGCGTCGGCGCGGTCGCGAGCGCGCGGACGTTCGTGGGTTTGTCCTCGGGCTGCTCCACGACCGACGCGACGTACCCGACGATCGACGAGAAGCCGTCCGCCTTCTGCCGGAGCGCGCGGATCGTCAGGACGAACGCCGGCGACGTGCCCGCCTGGCTGCGGCCCGTGATGCCCGACTCGCTCTGCAGCACCTCGGCCATGCTCGTCGCGGCCTCCTCGGCGGTGCAGCCGGTGAGCGCGACGAGGATCTGGCTCAGGTGGATCGATCCAGGCGGGAGCGCGCCGTCGGCCGACTCGGGCGGGACGGAGACGCCGCGCGCACCGAGCCAGCGGCCGAGCTCGCGGCTCGCGAGCCGCACGTCGCCGAGCGCGTCCGCATAAAAGAGGCCCACCGGCGAGCTTCGCAGCACCTCGCTGAACGTGGCGATCTCCTTCGCGGCGCCGTCCGCGCGTTGCACGAGGCGCTCGGACGGCGGCAAGGGCGCGTCGAGCAGGCGTGATCCCGAGATCGGCTCGCCTTCGCCCGCGCTCCCGAGGCGGCGCCTGCGCGCGATGAGCGCGAGCTCGCGCGCGAGGCGTTCGAGGCGCTCGGGGGCCTTGGCGAACGCTGCCTCGGCCTTCGGGCCGCACAGGAACACGTAGCCTTCCGTCTCGCCGAGCGCGATGAGCGGCACGACGAGCGAGGGCTCGCCGGGGTTCTTGAGGAAATCCGTCACGAGGTGGGGCGCGGCCACGCCGTGCTCGTTGATGAACGGCCTGCGGCGCACGTCGCGGCGGCGCTCGGCGATGAGGTGCTCGCCGACGTCGCCGTCGTCCCAGAACTTGAGGTGCCACTGCGAAGACGGCAGCTCCGCCACGAGCACGAAGTCGGAGGGGAAGAGGCGCCCCGCGAGGCGGCCGAGCCGGGGCCAGAAGATCGCGTCGGGCTCGGTCTGCACGCGGCGGAAGATGCCCTCGCGGCCGAGCAGATCCGAGGTGCGCGTGACCGCGCGTCGCCAGCCCGAAAGATCGAGCGAGAGCGCAACGATCGCGCCCGCGAGGATGCTCGCGGCGATGCTCGCCGCCGGCAGGAGGCCCCGCACCATCGAGGCCGCGAAGATCGCTTGCCCGAGGATCGTCGCGAGGAGGCAGATGCCGAGCGTGATCAGCGCGCCGCGGATCGACGCGACCCTCCGGACGAACGCGAGGATCAAGACCGAGAGCGAAGCGACGAGCGCGCTGATCCAGCGCGGCGCCTCGCGCCTCGCGCCGCCGTCGAGCAGGCCGCCGAGCGCGGAGGCCACGTGCGTGCCCATCGAGATCGGGGGCGCGCCCGCGGCGCTCGCGCGTGGTTCGAACGGCGAGTCGAGCGCGGCGATCACCACGCGCCCCGCGGCGACGGAGAGCGGCGTTCGTCCGGCCACGACGTCGGCGAGCGAGACCTTGGGCACGCTCTCGGCTGGCGCGGGCACGATCCACGGCGCCTCCGCGATCCCGAGCGCGGCGAGCGCCGGCCGATCCGCGGGCGGGGCCGAAAAGCCCACCGCCGCGCCTTGCGCGCCGACGCGCACGATCCCGGGCGGGAGCGGCTGGATCGACGCGGCCGGCTCCGCATTCGGCTCTTTGCGGTTCACACAAAACGCGTCGAGCGGCGGCACGACGAGCACGCCGCGCGCGTGGCCCAGGGCGACGAGATCGGAGAGCGCGCCGAGGCAATCTCGTGCGGCGAGCGTCTCGGGCGAGGCATGCACGACGAGCACGTGCGACGAGGGGCTGCGGCCTCCGATCGCGCGCAGGGTGAGCTCACGCGCCTCGTCGTCGGCGCCGCGGAGGGGCGCGATCGCGGCCGTGATCCCGGCGACGAGGATGGCCATCGCTTCGAGACGGGCGCGGCTCGAGAGACGCGATCGATCCTTCTCGAAGGCCATCGGCCGCGGGGCGCGGAACGGCTTCGGTATCTTGCGTGCTTCGAGCAGGCGTCGGGCGAAACTTCGCATCGAGGGGGTACGGGTTCAGCGTGTGCGGCAATTTTCCTGCCATCGGACCGATGCCAGGCAGAGCTCACCCGTCTCGCTGTGGGAACGTCGATCTTTGCACTTTCTCGATCCTGGAAAATCGACCGGCATGCTCCCGGGGCTGCCCTTACGGGCGTTTCCGCTGCGGTCTGGAGTCCTCGCCTCCGATGTCCACAGTCCTCACGCAGCGTGGCCTTTATACCTCAAAGTGTTGGTTGCGTGGGCGGAACCGTGGCCCGGTCCTCGATGCTACCAGGGCCCATGCCCAGGCGCCCATTTCTCGACGGCGTCCAAATATTGCTTTCTTTCCGAATATTTGAGCGACCTTCCGCCCAGAGCGCGTGCTGCACATCACCCGGAATTGGTGGATTTTTTCCTCCCATGGAGGGAGCATCGCGGACCATGCTGTCCTTGCGATTCCCTTCCACCACGGCGCGGGTACTCACGCTGCTCGCCCTCGTCAACGGCGCGGCGTTCGCCGCAGTCAGCTGCAGCGGAGGCTCCGTAGAGACGCCTCCCGGCGGCACCGCAGGCTCCACCGCCCAAGGCGGTCAAGGCGGCGTCGGCGGCCAAGGCGGCCAGGGCGGCGTTGGCGGTCAAGGTGGCCAAGGCGGTCAGGGTGGCCAAGGCGGCCAAGGCGGCCAAGGCGGCGTCGGAGGGACCGGTGGCACGGGCGGCGTCGGAGGGACCGGCGGCACGGGCGGCATCGGCGGGACCGGCGGCCAAGGCGGCGCGGGCGGCATGGACCCGTCGACCAGCAGTTCGTCGAGCTCGTCCAGCAGCTCGAGCTCGTCGAGCGGTGTGGGCGGCGGCGGGGAACCGGACGCGGGCGAATTGCCCGACGCGCTCCCCGATTTCACGGACGCCGAGCTCGAACCCGTGACGAGCATCGACGGCATCCCGAACCCGCTGCCGGGCGTCTACATGGACCTCGGTCCGGCCAATCTGAACGCAAAGTTCCGCTCGCTGATCGCCTTCCCCATCCGGGACAAGCAGGTCCTCGAGGAGACGATCGCGAACATCTACGACCCGGGCCACCCGATGTTCCGGGACTACATGACGGTCGACGAGTGGATGGCGCAGCACGCGCCGCCCGAGGTCGATCCGCACCTCGTCAAGATCTGGCTCGAATCCGAGGGCTTCACGGTGCCGTACGTCGCGACGAACCGCCTGCTCATCGAGTTCCAGGGCACGGTCGCGAGGTTCAACGAGGTCTTCCAGACAACGCTGCACCTCTTCGAGCGTGAGAACCCGCAACAAGGCAACGACCCGATCGACGTGTACGGCACGCTCGAGCCGCTGAAGGTGCCGACCTGGGTGGCGCAGCGGATCGGCGGCGTGATCACCTGCGATCTCGGGGCGTCCACGACGCCGCTCACGCCCGAGGGCGGCGGCATCGTGGTGCAGCCGCAGACCGTCCCGACGAACCGGCAGTCGCCCGCGAAGATCGCCAAGGCGTACGGCGTCGATCAGCTCTACGGCATGGGCTACCGCGGCCAGGGCGTGAAGCTCGGCGTCACGGTCGGCGCGATGTTCCGCTACAAGGATCTGCAGTCGTTCTGGCAGTCCTTCGGGATCATCCGCGACGATCCGGTGGTGACGTACACGATGGAGCCGCCGTCGACGCGTTACATCGAGACGACGCTCGACGTGGAGTGGGCCGGCGCGCTCGCGCCGGGCGCGACGCTGATGGTCTACGCGGGCCACGACGCGCGCAACACGTCGATGGTCTACACGTTCAACGAGGCGATCGCCCGCAACGAGGTCTCGGTCATCACCGACTCGTTCGCACACCGCGAGGACTCCGAGCCGGCGCCCGTGCGCATCCAGTACCACGACTCGGCGATGCAAGCGGCGGCGCTCGGCATCACGGTCATGGCCGCGACGGGCGACTCGGCGCAGATCGACACGCCCTCGGCGAGCCCGTACGTCACGGGCGTCGGCGGCACGCATCTCTTCTGGAACTCGAATGGGACGCTCGCGAACGAGACGAACTGGTACGCGTCGGGCTGCGGCGACTCGCTCACGTTCCTCATGCCCACGTGGCAAGCGCCGTACGTCACGAACGTCGAGATCAACAGCCCGCCGCGCCGAGCGACGGCGGACCTCGCGGTCCACGCCTCGCAGTACGCGGGCTACTACGTCTTCTATCTCGGGGCTTGGACGCAAGCCTACGGCGGCACGTCGTTCTCGTCGCCGGTCTTCGGCGGGCTCATGGCCGTCGTGAACCAGTACCGCGCGGCGAACAACCTGCCGCAGGCCGGCTGGCTGAACTCGATCCTCTACACGAACGCCGCCGTCAAGGCGTCGTTCCGCGACATCACGCAGACGGATCCGGACGGCAATACGCCCTCCAACAAACTGCCCAAGGCGGGATGGGATTATCCGACAGGATGGGGGGCGCCGAACGCGATGGGGCTCGCGCTCACCCTCCCCTGATCCAGGATCATGCGTTAACTCGACAGCGCGGCCCCGCCGGCGCGAAGATCATCTTTCCTTCGCGCCGGAGCTCCTAGCCGCGAGTCCATGCTGGCCTCTCTCGCCGTCTTCCCGCCCAACGGTCTCGATCGAAGCCTGCACGTCGCCGTGCTCATCGGCCTCGTGATCGGGACGATGTTCACCGAGCTGTTCGGCTGGACCTACGCAGGCCTCGTCGTCCCCGGCTACCTCGCGACGATCTTCATCGCCGCGCCCGCGACCGCGATCTTCATCATCGTCGAGTCGGTCGTGACGTACTGGCTCGTCGCGGGCGTGGGCCGATGGGTCACGCACCTCGGCGCGTGGTCGGCGGCGTTCGGGCGCGAGCGCTTCTACCTGTTCATCGTCGGCGCGGTGCTCGTGCGGCTGCTCTTCGAGGGCGTCATCGTGCCGCGTGTCGAGGCGCAATACGGCTTCGCGCACTCGCGTGAGCTCTACAGCGTGGGGCTCGTGCTCGTGCCGCTCGTGTCGAACACGTTCTGGAACGCGGGGATCATCAAGGCGTTCCCGCGCGTCGGGTTCGTCACGGTGTTGACCTGGATCCTGCTCGTCTTGCTCCTGCGCACGACGAACCTCTCGGTCTCGCGCTTCCAGGTCATCAACGAGAGCCTCTCGATCAAGTTCCTCGAGTCGCCGAAGGCGCAGATCATCCTGGTCATCGGCGCGCTGCTCGGCGCGCGGAACAACGTCCGGTACGGCTGGGACTACAACGGCATCCTCGTCCCGGGGCTGCTCGCGGTCGCGTGTTACGAGCCGCTGAAGCTCGTGACGACCACGGTCGAAGCGCTGCTCGTGTACGGCGCATCGAAGTTCTTGATGAGCGTCCCGCCCTTCTCGCGCATGCTCATCGTCGGCCCGCGGCGCATGCTCATGTGCTACATCACGGGCTTCTTCGTGAAGGTCCTCCTCGGGTTCGTCCTGGCCTACTTCTGGCCAGGGGTCCCGATGATCGACTACTTCGGATTCGGCTACCTCCTGCCGAGCCTCCTGGCGGTGAAGATGTGGAACAAGGACCACATCGGCATCGTCGTCATGCCGACGCTGCAGGTGTCGATCACCGCGTTCCTCGTCGGCAACGGGATCGGCTACGGGCTCGTGAAGGCCGAGGGGCTGCTCGTGCCGCGCGCCTCGGTCTCGGAGATCGCGATGATCGCGGGCGGCGCGACCGTGCCGTACGAGCTCACGCTGGGCGACACGGGGCCGAGGCCGAGGCCCGCGGCGGAGCGATCGGTGGGGATCACGGCGCTCGAGGTCGCGCTCGAGGTCGCGAACGAGGTCGATGGATTCACCGAGACGCGCGGCGGCGAGGAGGTCTCGCCGCGGACGCTGACGGCGGCGAAGACCGCGGGCCTCTTGGTGATGCGCGAGGAGAAGGGCGGCTGGGTGGTGGCGCGGCCGCGCGCATCGGAGATCGATCCGGACGACGTGACGCCGGCGCCGCGCTTCGCGGTGCGGCCGAAGGCAACGCCGGGGGTCGTCTCGCGTCACGGCGGCTTCCTCGTGCTCGCCGCGCCCGAGGGTCCCGGCTCGGCGCTGCCCGCGCTCGCGCACGCGGCGGCGGAGGCGCTCGGGGCGCGGGCGCTCGTGCTCTTGTCGAGGCACGAGGGGCAGCGGGCGCTCGACGAGGCGTTCGCGGCGGAGCTCGGCAAGCGGCTCGGGCTGGATCAGATGCTCGTGGTCGAGGCGGGCGGGGACGAGCCGCCCGGCGTGAGCGCGGTCGGCTCGGTGCCCGAAGGCTTCGACGTGATGGCGCTCGGGCGCATGCTCAGCGCGGAGGTGACGCTCTCGTGGAGGGCGCCGGTGCAAGGCGCGACGCAGCGGCCGTGGTCGAACGCGCCGACGTTGCGTGTGCCCTTGGCGCTCGCGGAGGAGGTCGCGGGATCGCTGCTCGGCGCGCGTGAGGTCGAGGTGTGGTCGGGCGGCTTGCGGCAGGAGCTCGTGGGCCGGGTCGTGGCGCTGACGTCGGTGGGCACGACGGGTTATCGCGGGCCGACGATCGAGGAGCTGCGCCTCTTCGACGCGACGCTCGCGCGGCGGATGCCGCACGCGGGCATGGAGCCTCGATGGACGGCGTGGGAGCGCGCGGTGGCGGCGCGGCTCGGCTACGCGATCGTGCGGGTGCACAAGCCGGACGGCGAGATCGAGGCGTGGGGGCTCGTCGAGGACGAGACGGGCGGGCGGCGCGGGAACGCGAGCCTGTTCGTGAAGGTCGAGAAGCTGGGGCTTGGGGCGGAGGACGCCGGAGGCGATCCGAAGCCCCAAATGTCGACCCGAGAGGTCGTCGCGCCGGGGGAGATCCTCATCGAGGTGCCGGCGCCGCGCTGGGAGATCGGGACGTTCGGCGCGGGTTTGTCGCTGTACGACGCGCTCGGCGCGCGCGGGCTCTTGATCGCGGGCGCGCTGCCGAGCGCCGATCCGCGCGGGTATGCGGATCCGCGGCGCCGGGTGTCGCGACGATCGTTCTTCCAGCGTGTGCACGAGGTCTGGCTCGGCGAGGGCAACTCCGGCATCAGCATGCAGGGCATCGCGCCGGAGCGAGACTACACGGGTGATCTCGTCGTTTCGTTCGGGCGTGAAGTGATCCGGCGCGAGCAGGTGCCGGAGTGGGCGCGGCCGATGGTGGAGGTGTTCGGCGACCTCGGCATGCGCGTGGGGATGTTCGACGGGGCGCGCGAGCACGCGCCGTACAACGGCTCGGCGGACCTCTCGATGAGCTACGCGCGCAAGTTCGCCGATGGTCGCTTCGCGCTCGTGTACATGTCGGGCGAGCTGCGCTCGGCGCTGTCCGCGGTCGAGGGCGACGGGATCCTCACGCCGCGGCTCGGGCGGCTCGGCGTGGATCTCGGCTCGGAGGACGTCGCGTCGCGCGCGTTCGAGCTCATCGCGTGCAAGGCCGAGGCGCCGGCGCCGAAGGGGACGCCGAAGAAGGCGGACGGCAAGAAGACGGACGGCAAGAAGAAGGGCGCGGAGGACGCGACCCCGGCCGAGGCCCCGAAGTCGCGTTGCCCGAGCTTCACGGCGGACGCGGCGAACCGGTGCGACGCCGAGGCGCGCCTCGAGAGCTTCGAGCGTTATCTCGATCAGAACAATCCGTTCGATCTGCGCGCGGCGATCAAGGACGATCGGGCGTGCCACGTCGAGGTGGTCCGGGACGCGGTGTCCCGGCGGATCTGGGCGCTCGTGGCGGAGCCGGGGCAAGTCATGCTGGTCCCGCTCGGTACGTCGCGGGTGCCGCGCGCGCCGAAGCCGCTCACCTCGATCGTGCGGGTGCGGCGCGCGGTCGCGACGGGCCTGACCAGCATACGGGTGGTGGAGAGCCCGTGATCATCCGCTGGTTCATCGTCGCGATCCTCTTCTTCGGCTGGGCGGCCTTGCTCTGGCCGCTCACCTCGCCGCCGCCCGCGTCCCACCTCGCGCTGCCCGCGATGGACGAGATCCTCGCGTATCGCGTCGACCCCGACAAACCCGTCGCCGTGAAGGTGCCCTCGTCGATCGACGCGGTCGTGGTCTCGACCTGGGCCCTCGTGCCCCGCGTGACCGTTTGTGATCCAAAGGCACGTTTTTCGTACGGATTCGAAGCAACGTTCGTCGACGAGCACGGCAAGGACGTCCAGACGCACAGGTTCGAGCTCGAGAGCCGGCTCTCGTGCGACGACAAGGACGGCGCCACGGCGGGCGAGTACGCCGCGCGGGTCGCGCAGGGCGACGAGTGGGTGCTCGATCCACGCACGACCACGATCACGACGGGGGAGCTCTTGCCGCGCGGCGGCGTGATGCGGATGCGGGGGCTGCCGATCTCGGTGAAGGACGTGCTCTCGCGCGTGGAAGGTCGATACCGGCGCGGATCGTACGAGCGCACGTTCTACGAGATGAGCCTCGACGACGAGGATCGCTCGCGCGTCGTGTCGGACATGACCTCGCTCGGCTTCGAGGATCTCCCCGAGACGGCGCGATCGCGCGCGCTCTCGGGCTGGGATCGGCGCCTCGACGCGGCCGGGCTCGAAGGCAAGGACTACTCGCTCCGGCGGCTCTTGCTCCGCAACTACCGCACGCCCTTCCCCGCGGCCGCGGGCACGGTGCCGGGGTATTCGGTGGGCGAGCGGCACGCGGCGGCGATCAACGTGATGGGTCCGGTCGAGCTCGACGTGCTCGCGCCGCCGGGGCGAACGGTGACGGTCAGCGAGGGCGGAGGCGGCGGCGCGCGGATGCTCACGGTGCCCGAGGACGGCGTGTTTCACGTGTCGTCGTCGCGCCTCAACCCGCGCACGTTCGTCGTCGAGGGCAAGGGCGACGATTTCCTCGTGCGGTTCGTCCTTCCGAAACCGTACGAGCGCGCGCAGATCGGCGATCTCATCGCGCTGCCGTTCGAGGGGGAACGGCTCGAGATCCGGCCCGACGTGCGGGTCGTGAAGTATTTGAAGCTCGATCCGGAGCGGCCGGTCCTCGCGCGCGTGGCGCCGGAGCAGCCCTACCTCGGCCTGCTTCTCCGCGCGGAGCTGCCCGAGGCAGGCGCGCCCGATTCGATGTCCGGCACCGTCGTCGCGCGCTGGGGCCCCGGGCCGAACGAGCGCGCCGAGCTGCGCCAGACCTTGCCGTACTCGCGCTTCGAACGCTGGGGCAGGCCGCGGGATCAGGCCGAGGAGGGCGGCGCGCTCGCCTCCGGGAGCGACAAGACCGAGGCCGACGCGACCGATCCGCGCCGCGCGATCCTGCGCATCCCGAAGGGCGCGACGAAGATCGAGATCCTCGGCGACGCTCACATGCGCGTGCACCTGCGCGTGCTCGATCCCGGCGTGCCCGAGGACATCCTGCGCGTGCCGTACCGCGTCGAGCTCGCGGAGAACGAGATCTGGCGATACGCGCCGTTCGACGTGCGCACCTGGACGCCCATCCGCGCCGAGAACCAGAACGAGCTCGAACGGCAAGGCCGCATCGCCGACCTCTACGAGCAGGTGCGCATCGAGCTGCGCGGCCAGCCTTCGCCGAGCGAGGCCGGCCAGAAGCCCGAGCGCACGCTCGTGCCGGACCAAGCGCCCGTCCGGCGTCGCTTCCTCGCGCCGTACGAGATCGCCGCGAAGGAGCTGCTCCCGAACGACGGGTGGACGCCGCTCGATCTGGAGAGCCCGCTCAAGCTCGGGATCGGCTACGCGGGGGAGCGCGGTGGGCGGCTGAAGGTGCTCTACCGGGCGCATCCGTCGCGGCTCGGGAAGATGGCCGAGCTCTGGATCGACGGGAAGAACATGGTGGAGCAGCCTATCGCGTCGCTCTCGGGCGTGCTGCGGGCGAGCCTCAAGGCCGGCGTCCACGACATCCAGGTGAAGGGCATCGGCGACGGGCTCGCGTACGCGGACGCGGCGCCGTGGGAAGGCGGCGGGATCATGCGTCGCCGCGACGTCTTCGAGCTGCCCGCGCGCGAGCCGCTCTCGTTCACGTTCCGGCAGCGCCCGGGCGAGTCGCTCACGCTCGTGCTGTTCGTGATCAGCGAAGCGTCGGCGCGCCCGTTCAAGATTCGCTACAGCATCGACGGGGGCAAACCGGCGCGGCAGAAGAGCGCGTTTTTCCGGTCGATCACGACGGCCAGCGGCGAGCTCTCGGGGCGCACGGGCGACGCGGGGATGGGCCTGCTCTGGGAGGCGCGACGGACGGCGAAGGAAGCGCGGAAAAACCTGGATGGCCTCGCCAAGGTAAAAATCCCGATCGGCGACGACCTCGAGCCGGGGCTCCGGACGATCAAGATCGAGAGCGTCGATCGCGTGTGGATCGGAGCGGTGCTCGTCGGCCAGACGCCGCTGCCGGGAGACCTCGAGCCGAGGCTTTGGTCGGAGGACGATCTGTGAAAAAAGCACGATGGGCAGGGCTTCTTTCGACCACGTTGCTCTTCGGCTGCGGGGCGCCGTCCTGCCCGAAGAGCCCGCCCGCGCCAGCCGCCGCTTGTCCTCCCTCGGAGGCCTCCGCGATGATGCCCCAGGTGGACGAGGGGGCGACGAAGGCGCTCGAAGAGCGGATCGCCAAGCTGCGGAAGGGCGGTCGCCGCACCGTGACGTACAAGGCGCCGACGAACGACGAAGAGCGCGCATACGCCGCCTGGGTGCGCGACGCGCTCGTCGCCGCGACCGAACGCAAGGAGCCGCCGAAGAAGGCGCCCGAGGGGTTTTCGCTCCGCGTGCTCGGAGACGTGTGGCTGCTCGAGGAGGCGCGGAAAAAGAAGCGGGGCGCGGGCGTGGTCGTGATGCGCACCGGTCGCGCGAGGCCGATCCTCGTGGAAGCGCCGCACACGTTCTACGACGCGGGCACGTTGCCGATCGCGCTCTCCGTGTTCGACGCGCAGGCGGCGCGGGTGCTCTTGATCAACACGGTGCACCGCTACATCGACAAGCCCGCGGAGGCCGCGAAGGACGGCGGCGCGAAGGACGAGAAGGCGTCCGCCGGGAAGGACAAGGACAAACCCAAGGGCACGGAGGCGGAAGGGGACGAGGTCGACGACAAGGACGACGACAAGGACGACGACAAGGGCGCCGCCGTGGAGGAGCCGGCCGGCGTCGATCGCGACGAGGCGGACGACGCGAACGCGGCGGCGCCGGTGGTCGCGTCGGACGTGGCGCACGCGGAGCGCTCGTTCTTCCACGCGGCCCATCGCGAGCTCGTCGCGCTCGTGCAAGGCGCGGTCACCGTGCAGATCCACGGGTTCAAAGACGACAAGTCCGAGGGCACGGGCATCATCGTGAGCGCCGCGAAGACGAACGCCGACGCCGCGAGCCTCGCCGCGCGCCTCGGGCCCGCCGTCACCGACACCCGCGTCAAGGTCTACCCGACCGACGTCTCGATCCTCGGGGGCACCATCAACCAGCAGGCGCGCGCCTGCCGCGAGCTCGGAGCGCCGTTCTTCCACGTCGAGCTCTCGCGCACCGTCCGCGACGCGCTCGGCGCCGACAAGCAGAAGCGCGCGCGCTTCGCCGCCGCGCTCGATCCGATCTTCGCCCGACCGTTGCCCCCGAATCCATGAACGTTCGGTCTGCCCTCGCCGCGGCCCTCGGGCTCGTCCTCGGCCTCGCTCCCGCGGGAGCGCGCGCCGATGCGAGCCTCGATCCGCCCGGCTGGGTCGCGCCGACCCGCGCCCGCGTCGCGCCCTTCTCGCTCGACACCCCCACGCAAGGCGGTGCCGTCGAGGTCGATCCGAGCGCGCCGATCTCCCTCGCGAAGGGCTCGGTCCTGCTTCTGCCCATCGAGCCCGGTGATCGCGTCCGCCTCGAAGGACCCGTAACCGCCGTCGGCCTCGGCACCGGCGTGCGCGAGGTGCCCGACGCGGTCACGTGGCTGCCGCTTCCACCCACCATCGCCCCGACGTCGGCCAAGACCCGCGAATCCCGCGTCGTCGACGTCCCCATGTGGACCGGCGCTCGTTTCCTCGTGGTCCGGTCCGACAAACCCGCCGCGATCACCGCCGCGATGGGCAGCCTCCTCCGCTCCTCGCTCGCCTGGCACAGGCTCGACGAGGACGTCACGCGCTGGCTGCGTGATCCCACGGCGGCCCGCCCCGAGACCGCCATCCCCGAGGCCGCCTCGATCCTCCGCTGGCTCTTCGCCGCGAGGAGCGCGCTCGAGGCCGCGCCGACCGACGCCACCCGCGACTGGCTCACGGTCCGCTGGCTCGAGAGCACCCTCCTCGTTCGCCCCCTCGTCGAGCCTTATTTCGTCCGCCGCCCGGTCTCCCTCGAAGGCGGCCGGGACGCCCGCGAGGCCGCCGATCAGCTCGCCGTCCTGCCCGATGCCTCGCCGTGGCGCCTCGTCCTCGCCTCCCGCGGCGCGCTCGCCGCCAAGGCGAACAGCATCGTCGTCGACGCGCCCGCCTCCGACGTCGTGCGCCTCTCCATCCAGGCCCGTGGCATCGGCGCGGCCCGCGCCATCGTGCGCGCCGGCGATGTCGTCGTGCGCGAGCTCGTGTGGGACGTCGCGACCCGCACCGCCGATGCGCAGCGATGGACCGCGACGCAGAGCATCCGCGTCCCCTTGCCCGTCGATACACGTCGCGTCTCGATCGAGGCCCTCGAAGGCGAGATCGCCGTCGCCGCCACCGCCTTCCGCAAACGCACCGACGTCCTCGACATCGCGCCTCGCGTCCGCGATCGCGAAGCCCGCCTCGACGCCCTCGGCGAAGGCGCGAAGGAGCCCGCCGCCGCGGCCGTCGTCCGCCTCGCGGCCGCCGCCGACCGCACGGGCGCCGCGCGCGACGTCGATGCCGCGCTGAAGCGCATCCTCGCGGGCGACATCCCTCCGGCCCTCCGCGCCTTCCTCCTCACCGAAGCCGTCCGCTGGGCCACGAGCCCCGAGCAGGCCCGCGAGGCCGCCGAGCGCGCCTTCGACCTCGCCCGCGCCCTCCCCGCGGGCGCCGCCGGCCCCGTCCTGCGCGCCGTCCTCGAACGGCTCGCCTCGGCCCATGCCCACACGCTCCCTCCGCCGCGCCCCTGGGAGCGCCCGCTGCCCGAGGCCACCCACGAGGACGATCGCGTCGCCCTCGACGCCCTCCGCGCCATGCTCTCGCCGCCCGAGGATGGCCGCCGCCCCGCCGCCGCGCCCCTCGCCGAGCGTTACGCCTGGCTCCACGGCGACCTGCCCGGCGCCGCCAGCCGCGCACGGCAAACCTGGGTCCGCGAGGCGCCGTGGGACACCCTCGATCCGCCCACCGGCTCCGTCGTCTGGAACGACATCTCCGTCCCCTTCGACAACGTCGGCAGCACCCGCTGCGCCCTCGTCGGCCCGCGTGGCCTGCGCTGGACCGTCCTCCGCGAAGGCCGCGCCGACATCGACGTCCTGCCGCCGCCCGCGCCCGCGACCCACACCCGCCTCCTCGTCATTTCCGGACAAACCGACCCGGCCCCCGAGACCTCGCTCCTCATCGACAACATCGCCTCCGCCGTGCACACCGGCGCCGGCCTCGGCAGCGGCATCGCCGTCACGCCTGGCCGCCACGCGTTCGAGCGCCCCGCCGGCGCCGTCCCCGTCTTCGCCCGCATCCCCCGCGACGGCTACGCGCCCTGCGACACCCTGCGCGAGCTCACCCGCTGGATCCGGCTGAACGGCGACGCCAAGTTCCGCGTCCCCGACCCGGGCCGCGCCACCGTCGCGCGTGTCGTCGCCCATGCCGCCGAGAGCGGCACCCGCAAGCCACGCCGCCTCCACGTCCGCGTCGGCGACCGCGTGTACGAGGCCTGGATCGACCACGGCGCGACCGGCGCGATCGAGGTCCCCGTCCCCGCCGAGGTCGGCGAGATCCAGATCGAGACCCAGGAAGAGACCCTCGTCCGCGTCTCCGCGCGCCTCCACCCGCGCCGCGCCCCCGAGCCTCGCATCCCCGCCGCCGCCCGCGAAACGGCCCTCGACGCCGTCAGCCTCCTCCTCGCCCGCGTCCGCGACGCCTCCCGCGAGCTCGAAAAAGCCCCGCCCGCCGAGCAGGACGCAATCCGGAAGCGACGCGCCGAGGCCCTCGCATCCCTCGGCTACGAAACCCTCGCCGCCCTCGATCGCAAGGACGAGATCCCCCTCGAAGCCCTCGAGGAGCCGGACGCGCAAGGCCCGCCGCAGGCCCTCCGCTTGCCCGCCGGCAGCCCCGCCGTCGTCCCCCTCGGCCTCGTCCCGCGCATCCCGCCCCTCCCCTTGCCGAAGGACCTCGACCCGCTCACGCGCGCCCGCCGCGCCCAGGTCGCCGACGACACCGCCGCCGCCCTTACCGCCCTCACCGACGGAAACGCCCGCTCCTCCACCGACGCCGACGGCCTCCTCTACGCCGTCCTCACGGAGCGCACCGGCGCCGGCTGGATCGCCGGCGAGGTCTTCGAACGCATCGGCCTCGCGCATGGCTCCGGCCCGGCCCTCGCCCGCGCCGCCTCCCTCTCCGCCGACCGCTCCGCCGACGACCAGGACCGCGCCCGCGCCCTCCGCAGCTTCGTCCTCGCCCAGCACGCCGTCGAGAACGGTGATCCCGCCTCGAACGCCTTCGCACGCCTTGCACCCGCCGTGGGTTGGCTTGCCGTCGCCCGCGCCGATCAAGCGGCCGGCACCGGCCTCGTCGACGTCCGCGGCGGCCGCGCCCCGTCGCTCGGCTTCCAGGTCCGCCGCGCCCTGCTCGACGCCCCCGACGACGCCCTCCTCCTCGCCGAAGGCCAGCACGTCGAGCTCCGCGTCCGCCAGAGCAAGCCCACCACGCTCGGCGTCGAGACCCAGTGCCTCGCCCTCGAAGACGACCCGAACTGCCAGCTCAGCGTCGAGATCGACGGCAAACCCGCGCCTTGCGGCCATGACCCCAAGTCTCCCCGCGCCGCCTGCACCCTCTCGATCCCCCGCGGCCCGCACCGCGTCGAGATCCGCGCCCCGCGTGGCCGCACCATCATCGGCTCGGCGCGCCTCTCCGGCGCCGGCGGCTTCTCCTTCCAGGCCCGCGTCGTCTCCGAGTGGTTCGAGATCGACCCCGAGCGCCCCCTCGAGCTCACCTTCGCCGCGCCCACCGTCGTCCGCCTCCAGGCCCGCGGGCCAGCCGGCGAACCTCGCACCCTCAACTGGTCGGTCGATCCGCAAATCCCCCTCCCCAGCACCACCTCCCGCGGCGAGCTCCCCCTCGATCCCACCGCCGACCCGACCGCGCACCTCGTCGGCGGCGACCCGAACAACCTCCGCCCCCTCGGCCAGGAGCTCGAAAAGCGCATCCCCGTCCTCCCCGACGGCCCGCACACGCTCCACGTCACCTCGCCCGGCGGCCGCGCCCTCGTCCGCGTCCAGCTCGCCGTCCCCATCGGCCTGCCCAAGCCTCGCCGCGTCGCGCCCGCGCCCGGCCTCCGCCCCGCGCCCAGCGGCGCCCCCGAGCCGCCCCTCCGCGTCGCGCCCGACATCGTCTCCGACGCCGATCCCGGCAGCCTGCTCACCTCCTTCTATGCCCGCCTCGTCGACCTCGACGTCGGCGACGAGGACAACCTCACCGGCGCGCGCCTCCTCGAAGTCGGCGTCGCCCTGCGCCGCGAGATCGAATCGATCAACGCCTGGGCGCAAGGCTCCGTCTTCGCCCGCGCCCGCTTCGGCGCCCCGAGCTTCGGCGTCGCCGGCTCCTTCGACCTCGCCCCGAACGGCGTCATCCCTGGCCTCTTCGTCCGCGGCCGCGTCGTCGCGCAGCCGACCGACACCTTCGCCCTCGGCGCCCGCGCCCTCGGCGGCGTCCTCTGGTCGATCCCCGTCGCCGACTCCGTCTCGCTCGTCCCTTGGGGCGGCGCGGCCGTCATCCTCACCGACCCCGCCCTCGAAGGCCGCGACGACGCCGACCGCGAGGTCTGGACCCGCTACTCCAGCACGCGCCCCTTCTACGGCGTCGTCGGCCTCCGCGCCCTCTTCCGCCCGGCCATCGACGCCCTCGCGAGCGTCGGCGTCTCCACGCGCACCACCCCCGACTTCGCTGGCATCGACCGCGCCGACCTCGAAGCCCAGCTCCACCTCCTCCCCGGCCGCGGCCTCGCCCCCTGGATCACCCTCGGCGCCTTCACGAGCTACCGACCGGCCGGCTACGACCGCGCCGAATCCTTCCTTCGCAGCGGCGTCAGTGCCCAGCTCACGTTCTGGACGTGGCTCATGCGGGGCCATCGGCTCAGCGCCGGGGCCGAGGGCCGTGTCCTGCTCGACCTCCCCGTCGAGGCCTCGCCCTTCCGACTCTCCGGAGGTATCTTCGTGGGCTACGACCTCGCGGGTGGCAGGGGCCTTCGTGACTTGCCACCGCGGGAGGCACCGTTCCGTGCTCGGCTCGAAGAGGGCAGTGGCCGTATCGACAGGCGCCGCACCTCCTCCGACCCGACCTGGGGCACGCCGCCTTGAAGTACCCCCTCGCTCCCGCGCTCACCAAACGCAGATCCCGCTACGCCGACGGGCGGGACGGGCTCGCGGTGGACCTCTTCCAGAGCGTCTCGCCCCTCATGGCGAAGCTCCGCGTCCCCACCGTCGAGCGCATCGCCGAGAACATCGCCGCCGAGCTCGGCCCGGGCCCGCATCCCCCGGGCATCTTCATCGCCTCCCTCATACGCGCTGCCGACGTCGCCGTCGGCGAGCTCGACCGCCTGAACGGCGAGGCCGCCTCCCTCATGGTCGCCTACCAGGGCGCGGCCACCGACGAGGACAAACGCAAGATCCTCATCGACCACCTCCGCGGCTCGGCCAAGAGCCGCCTCGACGCCCGCCGCGACGTCCAGGCCACCAAGCGCTGGCTCGACATGGAGGCCGTCCAGGAGCGCTTCGCCGCGCGCATCGCCGACCAGGTCGACGCCGTCGAGGTCGCCTACGAAGCGACGATCACCAAAGCCAAATCGCTCACCGAGGCCGACGCCTTCCGCCTCCTCTCCGGCGGCGGCGTCCTCGAATTCGCGATGTCGCACGCCTCGACCGGGCGCCCGCAGCCCGTCCGCGTCGCCGCCTTGCGTGTCCTCGCCGCCCTCCTCGCGCGCCTCAACCCCTCGCAGCGCCTCGGCCGCTTCGGCGTCGAGCGCGCCCGCCAGGTCCTCGCGTGGGCCCGCGGCGTCGACGCCATGCGCTGGGCGCAGGTCGCGGCGCTCGAAATCGCCTCCCTCGTCTTTCCCGACGGCATTCGTGGCGTCATCTCCGAGCGCCTCCGCATTCGCTCCGGCAAGGACGGCCCCATCATTCGCCGCAATGCCTTGCGCATCCTCGGCACCCTCGCCGACGACCGCACCCGCCTCGAAACCGGCCTCATCGCCAAGGACGACCCGAGCGAGCACGTCCGCCAGGAGCTCGCGCGATTCCTCGGACGAACCCGCGGCGAAGGCGGCCTCGAGCAGCTCGTCAAGATCATCACCGAGGACAAATCGCCCCGCGTCCGCGGCCTCGGCATTCGTGTCCTCACGAAGCGCGCCGGCGGCTTCGCCTGCGAGGGCCCGAATGCCGGGAACGAACCTCCGATCGAGGATCGTGATCCGGAGGCGGCCGAGGCGCTCCTCGGCGTCATCCAGCGCGCCCTCACGAAACCCGAAGATTCGCTCCCGGTCCGGGTCTCGCTCGAATCGATCAAGCTCGTCGCGGCCGGCACGACGCCCGTCCTCCGCCCGGGCCATTTCGTCGAGCCCTTGGCCACGCTCGCGAACAACGAAAAGGCCGGCGCCGAGCTCACGGAGGGCGCCGCGGCCACGCTCCGCTGGCTCGAAGTCGCGGCCGAGCCGGAGCTCGTGGCCCTCGCGCAGCGCTTCAAGGACAAACTCGAAAAAATCAAGGAAGGCCGCTCCTCGCGCTTCGACGTCCCGCCGAACACCCCCACGCGCGACCTCGAACGCGCCCTCGCCGTCGCCTCGCGCGGCGACATGACCGTCTCCCTCCAGAAGGTCCGCGCCGGCAAATACATCCTCTGGCGCGGCGAACCCCGGCACTGGCGATTCTGGCGATTCTGGAACGAGCTCAAGACGCCCATGCCGGACAAACGCAAAGGCTACGCCCATACCCAGGGCCGCGTCTGGCAGGGTGAAATCGTCGTCCCGCCGCACGGCATGGCCGAGGTCACGCCGACCCGCGTCCCCGGCGAGCGCCAGCTCTGCCCGCCCGTCGCCGGCTGGGGCCCGTTCCTCCCGCGCGTCGACGAATTGCTCGCGGTCTGCTCCATCTCGGGCAAACCCCTGCGCATGATCACGCCCGTCGGCACCGTCCTCCTCCGCGGCCCGCACACGCTGAAGGAGCGCATGCGGACGCGCTGGAAGCTCTCGCTCGAATACCCCCAGCTCGCGCTCGTCCGCCAGCGCTCGCTCGCCGCCAGCGAACCGCGCGAGAAAAAGTTCTTCTGGCAAAAAGCCCAGGAGCTCGGGTTTTCCCTCGACGTCGTCGACACCGAGGGCGAGATCGAAAACGCCCGCTTCAACCTCGTCCCGCACCTCCCGCGTAATTTCTACGCCCCGTTCCCCTTCGCGCTCCCGCCGATCGCCGAGCACGTCCTTTCCTTCTTGTTGTCGCCCTCGGGCAACACCCCGGCGCACCTCGCCGTCGTCGTGTGGAGCCTCTTCTCGTACCTCATGCTCCGCACGGCGGTCATCATGCGCGGCATCGAAAAAGCGCGCGCCTCGATTCCGCTCTCCATCGGCGGCTGGGGCACCCGCGGCAAATCCGGCTCCGAGCGATTGAAGGCCGCGCTCTTCCACGCCATGCGCTACGACGTCGTCGTGAAGACCACCGGCTGCGAGGCCATGTTCATTCACGCGATGCGCGACCTGCCGGCCGGCGAGATCTTCATCTACCGCCCCTACGACAAGGCCACGATCTGGGAGCAGCGGAACGTCCTCTTCACGGGGAAAAACCTCCATTGCCAGGTCTTCCTCTGGGAGTGCATGGCGCTCCAGCCGAGGTTCGTCGAGACGCTCTGCAACGAATGGATGCAGGACCCGATCACGACGCTCACGAACGCCTATCCCGACCACGAGGACATCCAGGGCCCCGGCGGCGAGGACGTGGCGCGCGTCATCTCCTGCTTCATGCCCCAGGACGGCGTCACGTTCACCTCGGAAGAGCAGATGTTCCCGCTCTTCCTCGACAATGCCCGCCGCAAGCGCACGAAGCTCGTCCACGTCCAGCCCATCGAGGCCGACCTCATTCCCGTCGACCTCCTCCAGCGCCTCCCGTACCAGGAGCACCCGCGCAACGTCGCCCTCGTCCTCGAGCTCGCCGATTACTTCGAGATCGACCGCGAAAAGGCCCTCGTCGAGATCGCCGACCACGTCATCCTCGACCTCGGCGTCTTGAAGACCTATCCCACCGTCGAATACCGCGGCCGCAAGCTCACGTTCTCCAATGGAATGAGCGCGAACGAGCGCGCCGGCTTCCTCTCGAACTGGACGCGCCTCGCCTACGACAAACACAACCCCGACGAGACGCCCGACCGGGCCACTTGCGCCGTCGTCAACAACCGCGCCGACCGCGTCGCCCGCTCCCGCGTCTTCGCGCAGATCTTCGTCGACGACGCCGGCTGCGACCACATCGTCCTCATCAATACGAACCTCGGCGGCATGATGCAGTTCATCACCGAGGCCCTCGACATCTGGCTCGGCGGCACCCGCATCACCGCCGACGCCGACAAGGAAAAGGCGCTCCTCAAGTTCGACGAATACCTCCGCCGCACCGGCACCCGCTCGAGCCTCGAGGCCCTCGAAGAGACGCTCCTCATCATGCTCAAGGCCCTGCCGATGGAGGACGAGGACGCGCGCAAGATCGTCGAGGACGCCCGCCCCCTCTTCAACGCGACCCCCGAGGAGCTCGGCGCCGCGATCGAAAAAGCCTTGTCCGGAAAAACGCCCGCCGAGGGCAAGGACGACATCCGCCCCGACATCGTCACGCACACGATCCGCTACGCCAAGCGCACGAAGCTCCGCGACGACGCGAAAAAACGCGTCACGGCCGCCCTCGATCAGAAGGCCTGGGCCGAGGCCGACACGATCTTCCGCACCGCCTACCGCGAGCTCTTCTTGGAGCGCGTCTGCGTCCTCTGGAATGCCGGCTCCACGGGTGATCAGGTCATCGATTTCATGGTCAAGCAGATCCCGCCCGGGATGGACGTGCGCATCATGGGCACGCAGAACATCAAGGGCACGGGGCTCGACTTCGTCTATCGGTGGCTCTCGATGGACCGCGTGCGTCAGAACATCGAGAAGATGGAGACCACGCCGAGCGCGCGCGCCGAGGTGCTCACGTTCTTCATGTCGTACAACGACTTCAGCCTGATCGATTGCCGCGAGGCCCTCGACGCGACCAGACGCGCGAAGGTCTCCGACGATCCGGACTGGCAGAAGCACGCGAATCTGATCAACGCCGCCCTCGAGCGCCTGAGCAACCTGGAGCGGGACAAGGTCACGAAACTCCAGGCGACGGGCAAAGCGGGCCTCGGGCAACGCGTGCTCAACAAGGTCGAGCAGCTCTTCGACCACCTCGACTCGGTCCGCCGCACGAACACCGCGCAGACGGTCATGAACGACCTCTTCGCCGCGCGCGTCGGCCACGGCCAGGCCGCCATTCTCTTGCGCGACGTCACGGGCCGCTCGAAAGGCGGCTGGCTCTACAAAGACCTCAAGAAATGGTGGGCCAAGCAGGAGGAGCGATTCCCCTGGCTCAAGGGCAAGAGCGAGGAAGAGCAGAAGAAGGACGACAAGAAGGGCGACTCTCCGCCGGCCGGGGATCCCGCGCCTGCTGGCTGATTCCTTCATTTCCTTCGAAACCGGACGAAATACGAGAGCGCCCCGCCGCGATCCACGCGGCACCGATCAGCGCGGGCGCATCTGCGGAACGGGACGGCGTCACGCGCATGTCACGCATCCCACCACATTCCAGCACCTCGTTCGCCGAATAAACTGAAAACGATTTTCATTGTCATTTGTGGAAGGCGGGGTAAAGTCCGTTCGGCCGACCTGGGAAAGAATGGACGCAGTTCGATGAAAAGAACGATCTTCTGGCCGTGGGCGCTGGCCCCGGCTCTCGTGGTGTGCGCGGGCGCGGGTTGCACCGACGAAGGCGAAGTAATGCCCGGCTCCGGGGGGAACACCGGCGCGTCGACCACGACCTCCGGCAGCGGAGGCCAAGGCGGCTCGGGGGCATCGGGTGGATCGGCCGCGTCCGCCAGCGGCGGCACGGGGAATACCGGCGGCGAAGGCGGCGGCGGCTCGGGTGGCACCGGCGGAATGGGTGGCACCGGCGGGTCCGGCGGCGCGGGCGGCTCGGGCGGAGAAGGAGGCGCATCGTCCGACCTGACGCCGCCCGTCGTGACCCTCGGAGGAATCGGCAACGGCGCGCTGCTCCGTACGGCTCGTATTCTCGTCTCCGTGCACGCCGAGGATTCCGGCGGCCTGGCAAAGGTCGAATTCACGTTGAACGGCGCCCCCGTGACGGCGCTCCCCGTGAGCAGCGGCGCGCCGATGTTCGATGGATTCGTCGACGCGCGGCCGACACGCGGGAAAAACACGCTCGTCGTCGCGGCCGAGGACCTCGCCGGCCATCGCACGGAGGTGCCCCTCGACCTGACGTTCGAGCGAAGGGCCGGCGCCGGAGGGTCTCACACGGGCGCAATCGCGTCCGGGAAGGTCGCCGTGTGGGGCCGCAACAACCTCGGGCAGCTCGGCCTCGGCGTCGGAGACACGACGTCGCGCCTCGAACCCATGCTCGTGCCGGGGATCGAGGAAATCACCGCCCTCGATTTCCGCCAGAATCAATCGCTGGCGCTCCGCAAGGACGGCGCCCTGTTCGTCTGGGGAAACAACGCCGACGGCCGGCTCGGCCTCGCCGCCCCAGGAATGAGCGACGTGGACAAACGCGAGGTCCCCACACAGAACACGAACCTCTCCGGTGTCCTCGCGGCGACGTTCGGGTACGATCACACGCTCGTCTTGCTCGAGGATGGAACGGTCCGCGCCTTCGGCGACAATGCTTCGGGACAGCTCGGCGACGGCACGACCGAGGACCGCCATTCCCCCGTGACGGTCGCGGGGCTCGACGACATCATCCAGATCCTCGGCGGCTCCAAGCATTCTCTCGCGCTGCGGCGCGATGGCACCGTGTGGGCGTGGGGCAGGAATCAATTCGGCAACCTCGGCCAGGGGACCGCGGATACCGACCCTCACCCGACGCCCGTCCAGGTCCCGGGAGTGGCCGACGTCGTGCACCTCGCCTCGGGGCGGGATCACGTGCTTGCGCTGCGCTCCGATGGGACGATCGTCGCGTGGGGGCTCAACCAGAGCGGTCAGATTGGCAATGGAATGAGCGGCGCCGACGCGGATGTTCATTCACCCACCGGCGTCGTGGGATTGGCCGACGCGGCGGCCGTCTTCGCCGACGGAAACTTCAGCTTCGCCATCCGGACGAATGGAAGCGCGGTCGGCTGGGGGCAGAACTTCAATGGGCAGCTCGGCATCGGCGGCGATGACACCGTCGATCGAAGCGCGCCGGACGCGCCGCTCGCGCTGCCTGCGGTGCTCGACATCGAACCTGGGGCGACTCACGTGATCGGCACGGCGCCGGACGGCGCGGTCTTCACGTGGGGATGGAGCACGAATGGAAGCCTCGGGCGGCCGAACCTGCTCAACAACTGGGCTTATCCGACGCCGGGGCTCGTGACGCTCCCATGAGGCTCCGCGCGCTCGCCATTCTGGTGCTCGCCGGGTGCGTGGTCGCCGCGTGCTCCGGCGACGGGCCGCCGGCCTCGGAATCGACGACCGCCGGCTCGGGGGGCTCGGGGGGCATGGCCCCGGGCGCCGGAGGAGGCGGGGCCGGCTCGGGCGGTGAAGGCGGCGGCTCGATCCCCGCGCCCGACGCCACGCTCACGCTCACGAGCCCCCCGCCCGGTATGGCATTCGAGCGCCATTTCGTGGACGTGGACGTCGCGTTTTCCGTACCGGAAGGAGGAGCCACCCTCCGGCTCCAGCGCGGCGAACAGCTCCTCGACGAGCGACCCATCGACGCATCGACGACCACCGGAGCAGCAAGGCTGCGGCTCCCTCTTTCTCGGGGCGTGAATCCATTCGTCGTGACGCTCGTTTTGCCGTCGGGGCACGCCACCGATGCGGAGGGTCACCTCTATGGCGGACGCCCCGTGGCCGCCTCCCTCGACACGATGTATGCCGTTCGCGACGGGTCGATCGTGCAATGGGGCGGCGGCGACCCGATTCCCGCCAAGAGGGAAGCCCCGGCTGGGGTCGTCTCCGTGGCCGAAGGCGGAGGCTCGCTCTTCGTGCTGGATGCCGAGGGACACGTCTTCGCGGCGACCGCGGACCAGCCGTCCTTCGCGCCGGTGGCCGGGCTCGACGACATCACGGCCCTCGCGCCCGGCGCAGGACATACCTTGTTCCTGCGCGCGGATGGTCGCGTCTTCGCCGCTGGGCTCAATGGCCGCGGGCAGCTCGGCGTCGGCGATACGGAGAGCCACGTTGGAATCGTCGAAGTGCCCACCACGGACGAAATCGTCGCCATCGCCGCCTCGGACGACGCGTCGTTCGCCGTCGACACGAATGGCCTCGTTCATGCGTGGGGCTCGAACGACGAGGGCCAGCTCGGAATCGGCGACGAGGACATTTCACCTCACCCCTCGCCGCTCATCGTGCCGAATCTCGTCGACGTCGTCGACGTGGCCGCCGGCCGGGACCATGTCCTTGCCATGACCACGAGCGGCAACGTGTATGCATGGGGCCTCGGCTCGAGCGGGCAAATCGGGGATGGCTCGGCCGGCATTCTCGCTGTGAGGCCGCAGCCCGTTCCCCTCGTCTTGCCCGACCGCGTGATCGCGCTCGGCGCCCGGGGAAATACGAGTTACGCGGTGCTCACGAGCGGCGCTCTCCTCGGCTGGGGTCAAAATAGCCTCGCGCAGCTCGGCGTGGGCGACACCCATTTGCGGACCAAGCCAACGCCGTGCCTGGTGGGCGCCGTGCGCGCGCTCTCCGCGGGCCTCACCGGCGCGCTCGTCGTGGACGGCGCCGGCGGCCTCCAGGCGTGGGGCTCGAATGCAAGCGGACAGCTCGCGCTCCCGCTGCCCCCGGAAGGCCCCGAACGATCGAGTGTCCCCGTCGGAGTGCCCTGGCCGTGAGGCTTCGGAGAGCACTTTGGGCCGCGATTCCCCTCGGATTCGCGTGCTCCGATCCAAACCTCGAACCGAGCCCCGGCGGAACCGGCGGCTCTTCTTCGAGTGCCGGCGGCGCGGGCATGTCGAGCAGCAGCTCGAGCTCCGGCACGGCGGGCGCGGGCGGAGCCACGCCGGCGATGTTCGAACCTGGCGAAGAGCGGCCCGGCGGCGACACGACCCTCGAGACGCGCGACGAAAAGAGTTTTTCGCGACCCGCCGCGAACCTCTCCTTGGAGCGCCTCGGGACATTCGAGGCCGGGCTCGCGCTCTTCGACGTCGCGTGGACGGTCGGAGGCGAAATCGACCGTGACGGCCTGGGTCCGACGTACGTCGGCACCTCCTGCCGGAGCTGTCATTTCCGGGGCGGCCGCGGCGCGCCTCCGCCTCCTGGCCAGCCGATGACGTCGATGCTCGTGCGGCTGTCGATTCCTTCGGAGGACGGCGCCACGTTCGTCCCCGATCCCCGCTACGGCGATCAGATCCAGAACAAGGCCATTCCTGGGGTCACGCCGGAGGGGTGGTTTTCCGTCGACCATGCCCCGAAACCCGGCTCGTATGCGGATGGCACATCGTACGAGCTGCTGGAGCCGACGTACACGGCGCGCGATCTTGCATTCGGCCCGCTCGCCGCGGACACCCGCATTTCACCACGCGTGGCTCAGCCCATGATCGGGCTCGGCCTCCTCGCCGCCGTCCGCGACGAGGACATCGAGGCGCTGGCCGATCCCGACGATGCCAATGGGGACGGCATTCGCGGCCGCAGAAATCATGTATCCATCGACAACACGCTCATGCCCGGGCGATTCGGGTGGAAAGCAAACGAGGTGGACCTCGCGCGACAAACCGCCGGTGCCTTCCTCGGGGACATCGGCATCACCTCTCCCCTGCGCCCGACCGACAATTGCCCGCCCATTCAGGTAGATTGCGCCGCGGCCGCAGGCACGACGCTGGACATCGACCCGGCTCGCTTCGACGCGATCATCGTCTTTTCTCACCTCATCGCCGTGCCCCACCGCCCGGACGCGGCCGACCCCGAGGTTCTCCTGGGAAAGGCCCTGTTCTCGCAGACACGATGCAATGCGTGCCATACGCCATCGTTCGTCACCGGCCCGCTCGCGGGTTTTCCCGAGGTCGAGGGCCAGCGGATCTACCCGTACACCGATCTCCTCATTCACGACATGGGCCCGGGGCTCGCCGACGATCGCCCCGACCACGAGGCCGGGGGCCGCGATTTCCGGACGGCCCCGCTCTGGGGCGTCGGCATGACGAGCCTGATTTCCGGACACACGCGGCTGCTGCACGATGGGCGCGCCCGGAGCATCGAGGAAGCCATCCTCTGGCACGGCGGCGAGGCCGAAGCCTCGCGCGAGGCATTCCGCGCGCTCTCCGCGTCGGAGCGGGCCGCCCTCCTTCGATTCGTCGATTCGCTTTGATCGGCTAACGCACGTAAATCGTCGGCCCTTCTTCCCACCGCAGCCACGACTCCGAGAGCATGAGGAACGTCGACGCCGACGTCATCCCCTTGTAGCCAAATTCCACGCCGATCCATTCGAACACCCGGCGATCCCCGGTCCGCACCGGGAACACGACCTCGCCGCCCTGGGGGAACGGGACGAACTCGTCGGTTCCCACGGGATCGAGCTTGATCGACACCCCTTCGTGATTGCCGCCCAGCATCGCGATCTGCCCGATCGACCCGGTGCACCGGATCCGCACCCATTCCCGGATATGGTGCAGCCGACAGCCACCCGGTATCGACCCCGGCGAAAACGACATCTCCACGCCCAGCACGTCCCAGTCGGCATCCTTCGGCCGCGGCGACTTGTCCGCCGAAATCGCGAGCGTCTGCTTCGGCGGCGCGGCCGGCGCCGCTTCCGCGTCCCCACCGTCGCCCCCCTCCTCCGTCCCCGCATCGTCCAGCACCGCCACGCTCCCGAGCGGCGCCTCTTGCGCGGGCGGCGCATCCTCTGCGCTCGCCCACCCCGCGAACAGCGCGCCCCCTGCGAATGCGAGCGCCACGAACCCGATCGTGCCCTTCTTCGTCCTCATAACGTCCTCAGGAACGCCACGAGCGCCGCGCGCTCCGGCTTGGTGAGCTGGTTCGTGTTCCCCATGCGATCGTCGTTCCGCTCGATGAGCTCCTCCAGCGTCGAAAAACGCCCATCATGTGCATACGGCGCCGTCCCCCCGACGAACCGCAGCGACGGCGTCTTGAACTCGAGCTCCGGATCCGCTTCGAAGCTCTCCGGCGGCGGCAGCTTCGAATACACGGGATACGGCGCGCGATCGCTGTAATCCATCTCGGGCACGTGGCATCCCGCGCATTTCGTCTCCACGCGCAGAAACACCTCCTGCCCCTTCTTCTCCTCGTCCGAGAGCTCCCGCGCCTTGCGCGGCGGCGGCACGAGCCCGAGCCGCAAGAACGCCCGCAACGCCATCGCCCGCTCGGTCAGCTCCTTCCGATCGTGCCCGTACGGCAGATCGCCCCATCGATGCAGCAAGAACCCGTTCGTCAGCCGGTGCGTCAGATGCGGGCTCTCCGCGTGCCACCCGTACGGCCCCTCGTACACCACGCGCCCCGCGAGCATCGGCGTTTGTCGGGCAAAACCTCCGCCCGTCCCCTTCTCCACATCCCACCCGGGCATGTTCGCCGCCCCCGCGAAGAAATTCGGCCCCTGCCCGACGGCCGCGCGCTCGTGCCAGACGTGCCCATCGTCTCGCCCCTCCGGATGGCAGCCCGCGCAGCCCATTCCCCCGCTCGTCACCTCGTCGGTCCCGTTATAATAAAGCTTCCGCCCGAGCGCCGCCTGCGCGGGGAGCGGCTCCTCCCCGAGCCGCATCAACTGGTTCTTCCTCGAATCGAAGAACGCGATCTCCAACGAATGCGTGGCCCGGCAGAACACGTACGCCGACTTCTCGTCCGCGGCGAGCGCGATCCCGCTCGGCGCGCCGCAGCCGGTCGCCACCTTGTAATTCGAATCCGGATTCTTCCGTAGTTCGACGTTCCCCGCGATGAACAGCGTCGGATCGATCGGCCCCGCGTGAAGCACCGACAGCTCGTCCGTCCCCTCCGACGCCACGAGCAGCGTATCCGTGCTCTTCTTGTACACGATCGCGCGCGGCTGCACGAACGGGTTTGGCGCGGTACGCGGCCCCTCGCCGCCCGTCTCCGGATCCTCCACCATCCCGGTCACGTCGGGCGTCGTCGTCTTCGGCCCGGCGAGGCGCGTCGGCGCGAGCGGCGTGTCGTCCGTCGTGAGCAGCACGTCGACCGCCGACACCCCCATCCAGACCTGCGGCCCCATTCCGCCGAGCGCGTGCCGCGCCACGTAGAGTTTCTTCCCATCCGGCGACAGCACCGCCGAATACGCGAGCGACGCATTCGACGTCGCCCCCACCGGCGTCCGCAAAGGCGACGCCGGCAGCTTGATCCGCTTGACCGACGCCGCCTCCCCGTCGATCCCATCGATCCGCGTGAGATCCGTGCCCACGAGGTGCGTCACGTAAACCGCTTTTCCGCTCGGGTGCGCCACCACCGCGCGCGGCTCACGCGCCACATCCACGGAAAAACGCACCTTCCCCGTCGCGAGGTCCACCCCCGACACCTTGTGCGTCCAGGCGCTCGTCACGATCGCCGTCGATTCATCGGGCGTCACGGCCACGCCCCACGCGTCCTCGGGCAATTCGACCCGCGACTCGACCACGAGCCCCTTTTCGGCGTCCTTTCGCATCACGAGCAAAAGCCCCGGCCCCGTCGCCGATGGCACCGTCTTCGGCTTCTCGTATTTCTCCGGCCCCTTTGCTTTCACGACCGCCGGCGCCGCGCTCGCCGACGCCGTGGGCGCGGGCGCCGCGCTCGCCGCGCGCTCCTCGGGCGAAAGGTCCGTGCCCGGCGCGATCGCCCCTTCACTCCGGATCGTCACGAGCACCCGATCCGCGAGCGCGAGCACCTGGGCCGGCTGACCGGGCACCTTCACGGTCTGCGCCGATTTCTCCACATCCACCGGCATCGCGATCACGTGCACCACGCCCCGATCCTCGTCGGCCACGTAAAGCGCGTCATTCATGGGCGAACGCGCGATCGTGCTTCCCTCCCGCGCCACCGCCTTCGGCTTTTCTTTCGGCGCCGCCGGCGCCTCGGCCGCGCCCTTCGCCGTCGCGCTCGTCGCCTCCGCCGGGCCCGGCGTGGGCCCCGCGGGCGCCTCGCCACCCCCCTTGCATGCAACGAATGCCGCTGCGACTGCGATCGGATAGCCCCATGAAAAACGCATCGTCCCTGTCTCTCCCGGCTCGCGTGTCCCCTACCTTCGCCGCGGCGCCGAGCAACGCTCGGACCTCGGCCCCTCGTCCCGGATCACGCAAGAGCGCGCATCTTACCTCGGTCCACGCGCCGTGATAAGGTGCTCCTCATGACCACGGGGATGCGAAAGCTCGTCGAAGAGCTCTGTTCTCCGGCATGCGCCGGTCGCAAACCAGGCACGAAGGGCGGCGACGCCGCGCGTGCCGCCGTCGTATCCGCGCTACGCCAGGCCGGCCTCGATCCGCACGAGCAGCCCGTCCCGGGCCTGCGCGGCGCCAACGTCATCGCGGTCCTCCCCGGCGACATTGAGCGATACGTCCTCGTCGGCGCCCATTTCGACCACCTCGGCGAGCTCGCCGGCAAGGTCTACTGGGGCGCCGACGACAACGCCGCCGCCGTCGGCATCCTCCTCGAAGTCGCCCGCGCCCTCGCAGCGAAACGCCCGGCCGGCCGCGGCGTCATCCTCGCCGCCTTCGACGGCGAGGAGCCCCCGCATTTCACGCAGAACACGATGGGCTCGGTGTTTTTCGCGAAACACCCCCCCGTCCCGCTCGACCGCATCGACATGATGATCGCCATGGACCTCGTCGGCCACACCTTCGGCCCCGCGGGCGTCCCCGACGAGGTCGGAGCGTCCCTCTTCGCCCTCGGCGCCGAGCGCAGCGAGGGGACGGCGGCCCACGTCGACACCATCGCGACGAGCGAGCCCGGCGTGCGCATCCGCCGCGCCGACGCCGAGATCATCCCGCCCCTCTCCGATTACCTCGCCTTCTGGCAGCGCAGCGTCCCTTTCTTGTTCCTCACCTCGGGCCGCTCCCGCCATTACCACATGCCGACCGATACGGTCGACAAGCTCGACTGGCCCAAGATGATCGCGACGGCCCGCTGGCTCGAGCGATTCGTGCGTGAGACCTGCGCGCGGCCCCCGGGCCCCATTCCTTTCCTGCGCCACGGACGGGACGACGCCGCGACGCTTCGCTCCCTCGTCACGATCACGACCGCGCTCGAACCCGTCTCCGCCGAAGCGAGCGGCGCCCGCGAGATCGCCGAGGAGCTGCTCGCTCAATGCGACGAGCGCGGCGCCTTGCCGGAGCCGCTCCGGAGCCACGCATCGATGCTCGTCGGCATGCTCGAATCGAAGCTCGCCTGAGGTCCGCCGCGATGGATCACGCCGCCCGCATGCGCCGCATCGCCGACACGCTCTCGCGCCTCGTGGACGAAGAGGTGCCCGCGCTCATCGACACCATCGACGACGGCCCGCTCGGCGACATCGAACGCGAGGTCAATCGCACCATCACGAGCTTCGCCGTCCGCCTCGAAGAGCGCCGTATCTTCCGCATCGGCCCCGTCGTCGTCTTTCGCTGGCGCGCCGAACCCGACTGGCCCGTCGAGTATGTCTCGCCAAACGTCCTCGAACTGACGGGTTATCCCGCCGAAGAATTCCTCTCCTTCACGCGGACCTACTCCGGCCTCATCCTCCCCGAGGACGTCCCGCGCGTCACCGAGGAGCTCCGGGCCTTCGAGGCGAGCCGCGCCGAATGGTTCACCCAGTCCCCTTATCGCATCCGTCGGCGCGACGGCCGGACGATCTGGGTCTCCGACCACGCGGTCATCCACCGCGACCCGTGGACGCGGGAGATCACGCATTATTTCGGCTTTATCTTCGACAGCACCGCGCACATCGAGCAATCCATCCGGCTCCAGCAGAACGAGCTCGTCCTCCGCAAGCTCGCGAACCCGGTCCTCCACGTATGGGACGGCGTCCTCGCGATGCCCGTCATCGGCGCCCTCGACGAGACCCGCGCCGCGCAGATGACCGACACCCTGCTTCAGTCGATCACACACGGCGGAATCAAGGTCAGCGTCATCGACCTGACGGGCCTCGACGACGTCGACGCGGCCACGCTCGAACATATCGTGCGAATGGTTCACGCCGCCGAGCTCCTCGGGAGCCATTGCCTCGTCTCGGGCATTTCGCCCCGGGTCGCCGCGGCCATCGTATCGCTCGGCCTCGACGTCACGAAACTACACACCTTCGCCACGCTGAGCGCCGCGCTCGGCCACGCCCTCCGGCAACGGAATCTCCGCCGCGGCAGCCGGTAGAAGAGCGCACAGCGCAGAATTCCCATTGCGCCACACCGAAGGCTACGAATTCCGTCATCATCCGAATTCGAAACGTTCGTGGTCCCCGTGAACCCCTTGTCGACGGGAACGCGGCTCGGGTAAACTGGACGGGTTTTCATTGGGGGGATAAGCTTCGGGGGGTGCTCGAAAGCCGAAGGAACCCCCATGGATCAAGCCGAGAGACTGCGTCGAATCTCCACGACCCTGGCACGCCTCGCGAACGAAGAGCTGCCTGACTTCATCGAGGATATCGACGATGGCCCTCTCGGCGACCTCGAACGGAACCTCAATCGCGCCATCGGCAACCTGAGCACGCGCCTGGAGGAGCGCCTCCTCTTCTCCGTGGGCCCGGTCGTGGTCTTTCGCTGGCGCGCCACGGAGGGCTGGCCCGTCGAGTACGTCTCCCCGAACGTGTTCGATCTGACGGGGTATCCGACCGAGGATTACCTCCTGGACAAGCTGAAATACTCCGACCTCGTCTACCCGGAAGACCTCGGCCGCGTCGGCGAGGAGGTCAGCACGAACAGCGCGAGCGGCGTCGAATGGTTCGCCCACGAGCCCTACCGCATCAAGCGCCGCGACGGACAGACGATCTGGATCGCCGATTATACCGTCATCCGGCGCGACCGGGCGAGCGGCCAGATCACCCATTATTTCGGCTACATCTTCGACACCACCGACCGCATCGAGCAATCCCTCGTGCTCGAGCGCAACGAGCGGACCCTGAGGCAGCTCAAGAGCCCGCTCTTGCATGTATGGGACGGCGTCCTCGCGATGCCCGTGCTCGGCGCCGTCGACGAGGCGCGCGCCTCGTCCATGACGGACGCGCTCCTCGCCGAGATCACCCGCAGCCGCGTCCGCGTCACCGTCCTCGATCTGACGGGCCTCGAAGACGTCGACGCGGCCACGCTGGAGCACCTCATGCGCATGGTCCGCGCCGTCACGCTCCTCGGCAGCCATTGCCTCGTCTCGGGCATTTCCCCGCGCGTGGCCTCGATCATCGTCTCGCTGGGAATCGACGTGGCGAAACTCTCCACGTTCGCCACGCTGAGCGCCGCGCTCGGATACGCCCTCGCACAGGCGGGGCGCCGCCGCCCCGGCCGCCTCAACGCGTGAACGACTCGACCGCCTTGTACTCCGCGCGCCGCTTCCCGAGGTGCGTATCGAGCCATTGCCGCGTGCGCCACCGCGCGAACCTGTCCGCCCACGTGTCGACCACGTCCACGTGCCTGCGCACGGTCTCCAGCGCGAACACGAGCGGGAACTGCGCGATCGGGTGAAACCTCCAGATCCCCGGATCCGGCAATCCGAAAATGCGGAACGCCTGCGGGGACAGGAAAAACTTCGTGTACCCGAGCTCGAGGTGATATTCGAGCCGCTTGCGCAAAACCACGAGCGGCGGATCGCCCTCGCGCGGCGCATACGATTGCACGTACGAGCGCGCCAGATCCACGCCGTCCTCGCCGGCCTTCTTTGCGCCCTTGTTGAGCGCGGTGAACAGGAGGCGCACGCCGTCCTCGTACGTCGTCGGATACCATCGGGGCTGCACACCCATCAAATGGCCCACGTACCGCCAGAAGTGCATGAGCGCCTCGATCTCGTCGCGGCTCGTGCGATAGCCGAGCTTCTTCAGCGCGAGCGCGCCCACGCTGCCGGCCATCAGCGTGATCAGCGCATCCCCCTGGCTGATCGGCACGCCCCAGGCGTCGAGGTCCCACCCCGGATGACGCAGGAGCCGCTTTCGCACGAACACGTGCATCAGCCGCACGCGCAGCGCCGTCTTCCTGCCCAGCCCGCCCGGCCGCAGGGCCCCCGGCTCCGAGATGTCGATCCAGAACGCGGCCGTCTCCAGAAACCGCCGATGCGCCGACTCCCCGGTATACGCGCCGGTGAACGCGAGCGGCTTCGCGACCGAGCTCTCCTGGTACCCGTCGAGCGTCACCGCGCCCGCGAAGCTGAACATGTGCGTCCCATAGCGCCGCCATACACGCGCGCCGTGCTCGACCTTGTCCCAATCGAGCCACGAAGGCGGCGTCTCCACCTCGGCGAAGAGCGCCTGCAGCGACGCCGGCGCGTCCGGGATCGACGCCACGCCCGATTCGAGGGCGCGATCCACGAGCTTGCGCCCGGCCCCTTGCCCTTGCGCGAGGTAGACCTCCTCGACGAAAGCCTCGGCCACGGGATCCGCGTCGTAATAGCAGTGCGCGAACGTCCGCACGAGCTCATCGGGCAGCACGGGATCGAAGCCGACCAGCTTCCCGAACTGCTTGCGACGCTTCTGCGTCCGAGCGTCGTTCATGTTGTCCCAGTAGCGGAACTCCGTCGGAATCCGATCCACCGACCCCGACCTGAAAAACGCTGGCTCGCCCATCCTGGTCCCTTTCCTGCGCGACCGTGATCGTGCTCCGCGCGCCCCCAGGATAGCTCAATCGTCCCAGGGTCGGGAGGATTCGAGCAGCCGCATCATCTCCCCCGAGGAGACGCTCGGGACCGCGCCGCTCTCGTTCTCGCCCTCCGACACCACGTGCCGCATCCGCGTCGAGCGCATCCCGTCGCGCCCGCGCACGAGATCCGCGAACACGATCGCCCTGGGCAGCCCGCGCAGCGCCGCGATGATGGCCGTCGAATGCGTCGACAGGAGCACCTGCGGCACGGCCGTCGCCTCCCCGAGCGCCGGCGCGGTCGCCGAGAGCAGCGAATCCACGAGCGCGCGCAGCCTCCCCGGATACACGCCGTTCTCGGGCTCCTCGATGGCCACGATCGCGCCGCGCCGCGCGGATCGCAAGAGCGTGAAGAGCGCGAGCAGCCGGAGCATCCCATCCGAGAGCAGCCGCGCCGGCAGGCGCTTCATATCCATGAAATCGGCCTCGAGCCGGAGCTCGTCCTCGAACGGCGTCACGTCGAAGCCCCGGAACCCGGGCAGGAGCGTCTCCATGTCCTTGCGAATCGCGGCGCGCGCCTCGGGCCCGAGCGCGGCGAGCACGGTCGGCAGGTTCGAGCCGTCCTCCGTGAGCGACGTCCCGGCCGCCCGATCGCTCGGCTTCGTGAGCCGGTGCGGCTCGAGGTGCAGGAGCCGAAACGTCCGGAGCTCGCGGCTCGTCGCCTCCACGAGCGGCGTCACGAGCGCATACGGCAGCGATAAGAGGCTTCGATCTCGCCCGATATCCACCGATAACGACGGCCCGCCGTCGCCCGGCTCGATCCGCACGATCCGCTCCGGCCCCGGGGCGCCTTCGAGCTCGACGCGCATCTCCGGCGCCCCGTACCGCGCGAGCGGCCCCCAATGCGGATGCTGATCGATCCACGCGTCGGCGCCGCGCTTGATCGGAAGAAGCCGCTCGCGCGTGATCACGAGGCCGTCGAGCCCGCCGCGCTCCAGCGTCCGCTCGATCTCCACCTCGTACCGCACGCGCGACTGCACGAGCTCGTAGCGCGACGACCCGGGCAGGAGCAGGAGCTCGGCCGCGAAGCGCATCGAACGCTCGACGCCTTCGGGCGTGCGCGCGAACTGATCCCGAATACGCCCCCGACCTCCCTTGAACGCGGTGACGAGGTTCGTCTCCGCCACCTTCGCGAGCAGCGCGAGCGCGTCGAACAGATTCGACTTCCCTGCCCCGTTCGGCCCGACGATCGCGGTGAGCGGCTCGAGATCGAGCGAGAACGCGCGCAGCGACTTGAACCCGTCGATCTCGATGCGTGTGATCATCCCGAGGTCTGCGAGAGCCGGCGAGCGGCCCCCCTCCGCGACGCATGCTAGGGCGGCTTCACCCGACCTGTCAAACGTCGTATTGGCCTAACGCACGCTGAAGCTCGTTTTCGCCGTGCGCACCGCGACGCGCGGATCGGCGGGCCGCACCACGAGCTCGTGATCCCCCCGCGTCGCCTGATACCGCACGCGGAACGGCCAGCGCGATCGCCCCACGACCTCGCCATCCACCACGAACTCGACCTCGCTGACGCGCCGCTCCGGAGAACCACCCACCGCCGACGCCGAGAGGACGATCACCTGCGCATCGCCCTCGTCCCCGTACACGAACACGCTGCCCGCCGCGGGCCCGTCGATTCGTAGCATCGCCTCCGCATGCGCCTGATCCCCACAGCCGGGCACGCTCGACCGCGAGAGCCAGGGCAAACCAAAGGGATCGTGCCCCGGCGCGCCGGACGGCAGCGCCGCCAAAAAACCGTCGTAAGTTTCGGGCAACACCACGATCGACCGGCTCCCCTGCGAATCACAGACAAACGGCGTCTCGCCCGGACCCGCGCCCTCCCGCGTGCTCGCGCGTACGTGCCAATCACACGTCTCCTTCGGCGCCTTCCCTCGAATGAAATGCCGCGACGCATGATCCACGCAAGCCGGCCCCGGGAGCTTGCCCGTGAGGGGACAAACCTCGACCGATTCGAGGTGCGCCTCGTCCCGGAGCGGCGCGCGTGAAGACACGTCCTCCATCGCTCGCCGCATCACGTCGCCGAAGAGCGGCCCCGCGCCGCTCGCGCCCGTGAGCTTTTGCGTCGGCGCCCCGTCGGCATTGCCGATCCACACCGCGACCGTCCGCTCGTGCGTGTAGCCGACACACCACGTATCACGATGCCCCGAGCTCGTCCCCGTCTTCACCGCCACGGGAAACCCGAGATCGAACGGCCCGCGCCCGTGCAATCCCCGCACGCGCGCCAGCGGATCCGAGAGCGACTCCGTCACGAGCGACGCGACGGCCGCATCCATCACGCGCGAAGGCTCGCCCGCCGCCTCGTTCGCCACGATCCGGATCGGAATCCGCTCTCCGCCCCGCGCGAGCGCCACGTACGCGCCCGCGAGCTCGCGCAGCGTCACCTCGCCGGTCCCGAGCGCCAGCGACAAACCATAATGCCGCGCCTCCCGATCGAGGCTCGCAAACCCGAGGCTCCGTAGCGATTCGAGCATCCGCCCCTCGCCCACCTCCGCCGCGAGCCGCACCGCGGGCACGTTCAAGCTCCCCGCGAGCGCCTCGCGCGCGCTGATCGGCCCCTCGAACGTCCCGTCGAAATTGCCCGGCGCGTACGTCCCGCCCTGCTCCGAGAAACGCGTCGGCACATCCGGAAGGGGCTCGGCCGCCGAATGCCCGTCCGCGAACGCGAGCGCATACACGAACGGCTTCAGCGTCGACCCCGGCTGCCGCCGGGCCCGCACCATGTCGACCTGCCCGGCGATCGAATCATCCCAGTACGAACCACTCCCGACCCAGGCGAGCACCTCGCCGTGCTCGTTGTCCACCACGATCACCGCCGCATTCTTTGCCCCGAGCGACGCGAGCGCCGCGAGATGCGTGCGCACGAGCCCTTCGGTATCCTCCTGCAAAGCAAGATCGAGCGTCGTCTTCGTGACCCCATGCGCCCGCTCGCCGGGCTGCGACACCTCGCGCACCACCGCATCCACGAAGTGTGGCGCGTAAAACGGCCGCTGACTCTTCCGCACGCGGACAGGCTCGTCCACGGCACGCGCGTGGTCGGCCTCGCTCAAAACCCCCTCCTCGCGCAGATCGTCGAGCAAAGCCCGCTGCCGCAGGCGCACGCGCTCCGGATGATCGTACGAATCGAGGAACGACGGCGCGCGCGGCAACACCGCGAGCCACGCGGCCTGCGCCCAGCTCAGATCCTTCGCCGACACCCCGAAATACCCGAGCGCCGCGGCCTCCGGCCCCGTGAGCCCGTGGCCATACCCGAGGCGATTCATGTACGCCTCGAGGATCGTCCGTTTGTCCACGGTCTCTTCGAGGTTCTGCGCCCGCGCGGCCTCCGTGACCTTGCGCTCGAGCGTGCGCGGCGCCGGTTTTCCCTCGGCGTCGAGCAATTTCACGAGCTGCTGCGTGATCGTGCTCGCCCCGGACACGATACGCCGGCCCTTCAAATTCTGCCCGATCGCCCTCGCAATCGCTCGGCCGTCGACGCCGTCGTGCTCGAAGAACCGTTTGTCCTCGCTGACGAGCGTCGCGAGCACGATGCGATCCCCCATTTGATCGAGCGCCACGGGCCGGCCGCGCTGCTCGGCCTCGGAGCCGATCTCGCGGAGCAGGCGCCCCTCTCGATCGACGATCCGATGCCCCTCGTGCCAATGATCCGCGAGGTGCGCCGACGGCTCGCCCGCGGCGGCGCGCACCCGCTGCGACGCCACCACGCTGCCGAGGACGATGCAGGCCACCACGCCCGCCACGACGCCGAGCCGACGCAGGGCCTTTTTCGAGGGAAGGCGTTTCATTGGATCGTCACCTGCCCGGCGTCGCTGTACCCCACGCTGTCCGGCTCGTACATGAGCTCGCCGGCCGCTGCGGGCAATGCGAACACGCCCGGCGTCGTCGCCCGCACGAGATACGTCGCGGCAACCGAATCGCCCCAGACCTTGTCGAAATACACGTTCACCCGATCGTCGCGCATCTCGATGTGGCTCGCCTCGGACGAGCTCCAGCGGAGCGCGGAGTAGAACGGATGATGCGAATCGATCCCCGGCGCGCTCGCCACCGTCGCGAGGTCCGGCTGCACCGGCTCGAAGCCCGCCGGCAGGCGATCGGTGAGCGCGACGTATCCGCGCCGCTCGTCGCCGACCTCCGGGAGACGCGCATACAGCGCGACACGCAGGAGATCCCCAGCCTTGACCTTCGCGAGATCGACGGCCCCGCCGCGCGGATCGCTGATCACGCGATACACGGACGGCCCATTCTCACCGCGGGTCGCGGCGGGCGAATCCGCGGCCGCGATCGCGCGCTGCCAGGCCGACGAAATCGCATACCCGACCGACCGATCCCCCTCGGCCTCCAGCACGAGCTTCATCTTCTTGCCCCGCACGCGGCTCAACGGAACGGCGAACTCCTTGCTGCCGAAGCCGAGATCCGCCGTGGGCACGAGGCTCTCGCCGTCGAGCTTCACGCGCACGGCCACGCCGTCGTCGGTGCTCGCTTCGAGGTGCTGGCTCAACGCGAGCAGCGAATACGCCGTCGCTTGCGTCGTGTAATCATCCATGTCGGCGGCGATCTCCCGCAGGAGCAGCGGGAGGATCGTCGACGAGCGACGCAGCCGGGCGAGCGCGATGGCCGCCTGCGCCCGCGAGCGCGAGGGCGAACCATAATAGTAGAAATCGTTCATCCGCTTCGTGTTCGAGAGCGCGCCCTGCTCGTCGAAGCTCCCCTCGATCTTGTCGAGCAGGGTCTTCACGCGATCCTCCTGGTCCGGGAGCGACGCGAGCGCGAGCGCGAGGCTGCCGAGCCCGAAGACGCTCTGATTGTCCTTCCGATCGAAGAGCGCGTCCGCCGCGCTCCGATCGAGCGCGCCCGCGTCGGCGAGGCTCTCGGCGATCGCGGCCGAGACCTCGGGGGCCGTGTCCTCGTCGAGCATTCGATCCGCGAGGAACCGCTGCATGCCTTCGAGCAAGCCCGCCGGAGGATTCACGCCGGCCTTCTTCGCCAGGATGACGGCCCGGATCGCGTACGCCGTGCCATACACGTTCGGCTCGTCGCCGCCGGGCCAATAAGCGAGCCCGCCCGAATCCGTGCGCATGGTCGCGAGCCGCTGAATGCCCGCCGCGATCCGCTTCTGGAGCTCGCCCTCCGAGAGGCGCGTGACGCCGATGCGCGGCAGGATCGTGCGCGCCGCGATGAGCGGCAGCGTGCTCGACGTCGTCTGTTCCACGCATCCGTGCGGATATCCGAGCAACCACTCGAGCCGCGCGCCGAGCTCGGGCCAGAGGTGCTCGCCCACCTTCACCGTGAGGAACCCGCCCCGCTCGATCACGCCCGCCGGTACGTCGAGCAAAACCTCCTCATTTCGGACGAACGCCCCGCCGAGCCGCGGCCGCTCGTCGATTCCGGGTTCGTCCACGGAGAGCTTCGCCTCCACCTCGTCGAGCTTCTTGCCCGCCTCGTCCTCGGCCGAAAACACGAGCGGGAGCGCGCCCGCGGCCGCCGGTTCGAGCGAGAATCCCACCCGCGCCTTGCCGCCCGCCGGCACGTTCACCGTCTGCGACCGCGCCCCGAGCCGCACCGTCGCGCCGAGCGCGGCGACGGTCTCGTTGTGCAGCATCGCCGCCGCCTCGAATCGATCGCCCACGCGCGCGAATCGCGGCACCACGGGCACGAGCATCACCGGCTTCTTCACGAAGAAGCTCGACTCCGACTTCGCCCCTTTGCCCTCGCGATCGAGCGCGACGGCCATGATCCGGAACTCGGTGAGGTTATCGGGGAGCTTGAACCGCACCTTCGCCTTGCCCTGCGCGTCCGGGCGCACGTCGGGCTTGAAGAGCGCGGTCTCCACGAATTTCTTGCGCGCCTCGGTGATCGTCGAGAGCGCCGCGCCGCCGCCGTCGCCGGGCACGTGGCTGCGCTCGAACAGCTCGCCGAGGTCGCTGCGCGAATCACGCACGCGGAACGAAAGGCCCCGGCCAGGCCGGAGCGCCACGGCGGGATCGATCGGGTGGAAATCCGTCAATCGAAGGACGCCCTCGTCGACGACCGCGAGCGCGACCTCCGCGTCGCCCTCGGGTTTGCCCCCGTCCATGACCTCGATGTCGATCTCGGCCTCGTCCCCCGGCCGATAAAATGGTTTGTCGGTCCGCGCCGCGACCTCGAGCCGCGCGCCCGCCATCGACACGGGCAGCCGCACCGCGCCGATCTTGTAATCCGTCGCCGCGCGGCCTTTCGCGCCGATCGGCAGGAGCGTCGCCGTCGCGTGCACGTACGGCGCATGCTCGGCCCGGAGCGGCACGTCGATCACCGTCGCGCCTGCCTTCACGCGCATCGCGCGTTTTTCCAGCAGAGTGCCCTGCTCGATCGTGGTCACGAGCGTCGCCTCGGGGAACGGATTGCGCACGAGGATCTTCGCCGTCTCGCCGGGCGCGTATTTCGATTTGTCCGCCGAGAGATCCAGCGCATGCGGCCTCTCCGGGGCGGCCGGCAGCGCCTCGCCCTCGCTCCCGTAGGCCCAGAGCCCCATCGCGCCGCCGGGCCGGCCGTCCACCTCGGCCGTGATCTCGTAGCTGCCCGAGCGGCCGATGTTCACCTTGCACGTCGCGGGCTGCTTTGCGCTCGTCACCGTGCAGCGGCCGGCCTCGACCCGCTTCGACGTCCAGTCCCATTCGAGCGACCCGCCCGCGCCGCGCCGCCTCGCATATTGCCACTCGATCCGCTCGAGCTTCGCCGTCACGGTCGTGCCCTCGACGGGCCGCCCCTCCGGATCGATCACGCCGAGCTCGACGGGAACGTCGTCGCCCACGCCATACCACGTCGAAGGCAGCTTCATGCCGGCATACCGTTTGGCCGGATGAACCACGACGCTCCCCCTCCCCGCGACGTGCCGGTGGGAGGCGTCGGTCACGTCCGCCTCGATCACGAATCTCTGCGGCCCGAGCGCGGGCGCGATTTCGAGCGCCTGCACCACCGCGAGCTTCCCATCGGCCGAGAGCGATCCCTCGCCCGCGCGCGACCACGGCTGCTCCTCGTCGTCGTACCAGCGAGGCGCGCGCCGGAACGAGAGCCCCGCCGAGGTCAAAGGCCCCTCCGGGAAAGGCGCGCCCTCGCGCCGCACCGTCCACGACGCGGTCGCGCCGTCCATCGGCGCGCCGAACAGATATCGCGCCCGCACCTCGGCCCGCAGCGTATTCTTGGCGTCCGCGGACGCATCGACGTCGACCACGAATCGAGGCGGCTCGAACTCGGCCACCTGCACGATCGTCTGCGCGAGCGGCTCGCCGTCCTGACCTTGCTCGGGCTGCTCCAGGAGGATCTGGTGCCGGCCGATCTTGGCGTCGGCCGGAATGGTGATCGTCGTGGAGAGGCTGCCCATGTCGTTCGTCGTGAGCGTCTGCTGGAAGACGTCGTCGCCCGTCGGGCCCACGACGTGCAATCGCAGGGACGCGCCGGAAATGGGCGAGAGCGTGGCCCCGTCGGGTTTGCGAACGGTTGCCTTGACGAACACGCTCGAACCGGGCCGGTAAATGCCGCGGTCCGTCAGGACGAACGCCCGCCCGAACGACGAGGGCGCGCCCTCACCCGAGGCGAGGTCCGGAAAGATCTGGCGCTCGGTGATCCCGTCCCCATCGAGCGGAAGAATGAAATCGGCGTCCTGCGCGCGCACGTCGAGGAAAGGCCGCTCGGTCGTGCGCAGGTCGAACGGCAGGAGCGCGACGCCCGAGGCATCCGTGGTCACACCGGCCGAATTCTCGTCGCCCGAGAGGCGCACGAGCGCGCCCTGCACCGGCGCGCCGCCCGCGAGCCGCGAGACCTGCACGAGCGTCGCATTCGGCGTCGCGCGGGTATGCACGGCGAGCGAACGCTCGTCGCCGGGACGAATCAATGCGACGATCGGCTTCCCCGCCTCGCTGCCGCGCGAGAACTTCACGAGCTTCGCGCCGAAGGCAATCTCGTCGGCGGCGATCGTCGTGACGTAACTTTGCCCCGCCGACAGGTGCTTCGAGAGATCGATTCGTGTCGTGACGAGCTTGTTTCGTTCGGCCTTGATGGCGATCGGAATCCGCACGGGCGCGGCCTCGGGAGGCAGGTCCCGCGTGCGCACGCGCCGGAGCGCGACCTCCTGCGCGGCGCGGTCCGCGGAGGCGACGGGCCAGGCGAGGAGCGAAGCTTTCGCGACGTTGCGCGAGGTCACGGCGAAATGGCGCGTCGTCTCCGGATCGAGCCACAACATGCCGTCCGCCATCGTCACGCTCGCCGGCATCGGGGCCATCTCGACGCGGAACGAGACGGGCTTCGCGAGGCGGCTTCCGTGATCGTCGGTGAGGCCCTCGATCGTGACCTCGTACGATTTCGAGGGCTCGAACTCGCCGCGGATCACGATTTCATCGTCCCAGCGCTCGTTCCGCAGGGTCATGTTCCGCACGGGCGGGCTCACCCGCACGCGGGCCGCGAGCTTGTCGTCCGGGGTCGCGACGGCATGATTGAACGCCACGCGAATCTCGCGCCCCGCCGTGTACAGCTTCCCGTCCTGGAACGTGCACGACCGCTGCCGTCCGTCGTCGTCCCAGTACCATTCACACGTCACGTCCTGGAACGCGAGCGGCTCGGCCACGGTCACTTCGACTTCGCGCGCCTGATGGAGTTTTTCCAGGAAGCGAGGTTTTGCCTGGAGGACCAGCTTCGTGCCGGGCGCGACGGGCGAGACGGGCCGGACGAGCACGACGAACTTGGGATCGACCTTGATCCCCTGGAACGTCGGCGTCTTCGGATGATCGAAGACGACGGAGATGGGTCTCTCGCTCGCCGCCTCCGTCAGCGTGATCAGGCTGCGCGCGAGGCCGAGATCGATCGGCTGATCATAGAGCACGGCAAACGTCGCGCGCGCGCCGACGTCGAGACCGTCGTTCGGGTGCATCGCGATCACGCGGTGGCGGCCGGGAACGGGGAGGTAGCCGAGGTCCTTTCCGGCGATCGTGACGCCCGGCGTCGCCTTGAATTGCGCTTTCCACGCCTGCTTCAGGCCGGCGCCCGCGGGCGTCTTCACTTCGCCGAGCTCCACGCCGTACGTGGTCTCCGTGTCGAAGGGGCGCTTCGCCACGAATTCGAGCGTGGTGTCGTTCAGCCAATGCGCCTCCCCCTCGACGCTCGGCGTCAGGCGAATCGTGCCCTCGGCGGCCTTCGTGGGGCCCTTCGCATTGGGATCGGCCGCGGGGCGGGCGACACGCTGATTGAAGGAGATGCGGAACGAGGTGCCGCGAAAGGAGAATTTGCCGTCGCTGTCGAGGCTCGGGCTCTGGACGTCGAGGTCGGTGGAGGTGCGCTCGACCTCGTCGCCGTACACCGGCAGGCGCGCATTGCGCGACACGGCAGGAGGGAAGACCAGCGGCTCGTCGCCCTTGTGCACGGCTCGCTCGATGACGACGGGCGGCGGGGGTTGTCCGGGCAGGGTGGTCGGAACGGAGGGCGTGCTGCTGCAAACGAGGCCGAACGAGGAGGCGAGCAGCACGGCCGGGACGAGCCAGACGGGACGGGTACGAGCGGAGGACATGGCCCGCGCCCTTTCCACGCCCTGCGCCTGCCGGAGAAATGAACGAAAACGCATGGTTACGAGCTCCGGTGTGTGTCCGACGGGCCGCGACGTGTGGAAACCACGCCGCGGGGTGGGCGCGAGGGAGACGAGGCGCGCGTGCGAGCCGCCATGGTTCGATGCTACCACCATTTCCAACCCAGGACGTCATTCGAAAACGCGGGAGGGAGCCTGCTTCCATCTGGAAATCACGCGGCCTCGGGGGCATGCTGCACTGAGGAGGTTCGAATGGGGGGCACCGTCGAAAGCCTCATCGAAGAGCTCGCCGGCACCATCGAAACGTGGGCCGTGCCGCCGAGCCGCATTCCTGGATGGACGGAGCCGCAGCGGCCCTGGCGCGCGACGCTCGATGACGCGCTGCATGCGCTCTCGGGGGATGGGCGGCTCGCGCGGCTCGACGCGCTCGGGCATCCGCTCGTCGAATCGCTCGTGGCCATCGCGACGGCCCCGCTCTGGAGCTTCTTCGCGACGCCGGAGGGGAGAAATCGCGCGCTCTTCGAGCTCGTGCAGAACCTGGCGAATCCAGGGCGCATCAATCAGGGGCTCAAGGGCACGTGCGCCGCGGCTTGCCTCGAGATCTATCTGGCCACGCAGGATCCGGCCGAATATGCGCGCCTCGTGGCCTGCCTCCTTTCCGCGTCGGGCCGGGCGACGCTACGATCGGGCGAGGAGCTCGTCTGCGACGAGGACATCCTCTTGCCGAACGCGGGCGAGCGCGGGCGCAACCCCATCAGCCGCATCTTCCAGGTCGCGTGCATGGAGTTCGCATACCCCGACCTCGATTACGACAACATCCTCGACAGCCACTTCAAGGGCGGCGAGCGCGTCGGGACCGGGCTCGAAATGGGCGCGTTCGAGCGACTCCTCGTCGCGGTCACGGGCAAACCCTGGAAGACGCTCTCGACCGAGCACGCGATGATGGCGAAGGCCTTCGCGAAGCTCGGCATTTCCACGGAAGGCGTCGCCGACCTCGCGCGCGACGGGCTCTCGATCCTCGATCAATCGACGCGCAAAGGCGAGCCGGTCTTCGCGACGATCGTGCTCCCCGTCGTGACGAGCTTCCAGGGCGACGCGGGCGGTGAGCCGATCCGGCACGCGGAGCACAAGATTCTGGTGCTCTCGATCGACGAGGAGAAAGGCGTCGTGCATTACGACGATCCCATCGATCCGCGGGAGCGCTGGTTCGAGGGAGCGGACGTGCGCATCGAGGACGAGTACGGCCGGTGCAGCATGCCGATCGCCGATTTCGAGCGGCTCCTCGGCGATATTTCGTATCAAGAGGAGCTCTGGGATCGGTCGCTGCCCCGGCCTCTGGCGGGCGAACGAAGTTAGCCCGATCAGTCCTTCTGCATTTCCTTCTTGGCCTCGTCTCCGGCCTCCTCGGCCTTGTCCCCGGCCTTCTCGATCTCTTCCCCGGCCTTCTCGCCCGCCTTCTCCGCGTCCTGCTCGACCGCGTCCGGCGTCTTCGCCTCGCTGCCTCCGCCGCCACAAGCCGCGAGCACGAAACCGAACGCGGTCACCATCCCGAACGCCATGAGGTGTTTCATGGTGCGGGAGCAATCCAAGAACCGTACCGTTCCAGGGACCACACGGGCGGACGGGAGCATGCGCGGACGGCAAAGCGCACGGGCAGGCGGATCAACCGGCGTACGCCTCGTCCTGCTCGATCCGGCTCAGCACCCAGTCGAACGTGCTCGCCTCGACGAGCGTCCCGCAATACCCGCAGCGCTCGGCCATCTCCATGGTGAGCGTCGCGCCGCATTGCGGGCAGGCCGGTGCGGCGCGCGTGGGGCCGTGCTGGATCGCGCTCCGCACGAGGGTCCAGTATTCGGTGTACGCGCGCTCCTTGTCGCGCCTGCCGCCGACGACGGCGTTGTCCCCGAGCCGGATCGTGTAATCGAGCCCCGTCGCGTGCACCCGCACGGTCGCGGCCTCGTACCACCGATCCGAGGCGATACGCACGAGCTCGATCCGCAGGATGCGCGCATTCTCGGTGACGTTCCGGAGCCCCTGCTGCCGATAGGCCTCGATCCAGTAGCTCTGCGCTCGCCAGAGCCGATCGGTCAGGCAAGGCCGCGCGCGATTCCATTCGAGCGACGTCCACGCGTGCTGCATGGAGGCGAAGACCCATTGCACGCGCCCGGAGAGCGTCGACTCGGTGAAGGACGGATCGCGCCGCGCCATTTCCATGCGCGCCGCCGAGAGCCCCGGATCGAAGATCGTGGGCAGCTCGGTGCCCTCCTCCTCCGTCGTGCCCGTGAGCATGGGCCCGCGGCTCTCGCGGGCGAGGAGGTCGATCCGCTCGACGACCCAGTCGAATTGCCCCGAGTCCACGGCCTGGCTGCAATACGTGCAGCGCCCGTGCGTCGTGCGCTCGAGCGGCGCGCCGCAGTTCGGGCAGGCGAACGAGCGGACCCGATCCGGCGAGCGCGAGCGAGCGCCGAAGGCCCGCACGAGGACCCAGCGCTCGAGCGCGTAATAGGAGGCCGGCGGGGCGCCCTGCGGGTCCTCGGTGTAATTGGATTCGAGCTCCACGACGAGCCGGCTCAGCTGGGTCCGCCTGTCGATCGCGAAATGTACGAGCCGGAGCGCCCCGACGATGACGGTGGTGACCGGGACACGCGGCAACGCGCCGAGCGTGCTCCGTGCGGCCGGCCGCAGGTAAGGGGAATACTTTTCGAGCGCATTCGAGCCGCGGGCCGTGTGTGCCTCGGCGTAGAGCGCGGTGATGAAGTCTTCGAGCAGGATGACCGAAAAATCGGGGTCCTGTCCGCGCAGGAGCTCCATCTTGCGGCGGACCTCGGCCGGGCTCTCCTCCGGCTCGGTCGGCGCGTTCATGACCCCGGTGGCGACGAAATGGCCGGCGGAGGACCAGCCCACGTCGAGCTGGTTTCGCTTTCGTTGCCTATGAAGCAGGAGCCCGATGAGGAACATCGGCGCCGCCAGCACGCCCGCGCCCATGGCGAAGAAGCCGGCGCCGAAGGCGAACCCGGCGACGCGCTCGGCGGTCGACGCCGTGTCGGGTCCGATCGGAATGGGCGCGTGCGGCGGAGGGGCCGGATAGATCGAGGCGCCGGGCGACGAGGCTTGTTTGGCGTGAAGAACCCCGCTCTGGTCCCGGAACGCCCAGACGGTCTTGCGCGGCGTACCTCCGCCATGACTTTTCGAGCCGCTTCCAGTGCTACCGCCGAGTGTGACCGGGCGGCTTCCCCAGCTCGATCCGGAGGATCGGCTCCCGCTGCCGCTGCTGCTTCCCGACGAACGACTCCCGCTGCTGCTGCCCAACGAACGACTCCCACTCCCGCTGCTGCCGGACGAGCGCGAGCCTCCCTTGAAGGAGCTGCCGCCGCCGGGGCGCGCGAAGGCCTGATCGTTGGACCACAACAGGAGCAGCGAGAGGAGCGCCGATCCGAGGAGCGTCTTGCGCCGTGTCATGGTCACCTCACCTCGTCGCTGAGCTCGTTGATGTCGTCCGCGCGCGGCGGGAGCGCCTCTTTCAGCCAGCCGCCGAGGCCTCGGACCGCGGAGACGAACCCCTCCATGGGCAAACCCTCGGCCACGGCGCGCTCGACCCCGCGGATCGCCTCGCCGGGCTGGCCGTCGCTCTCGCGGCGGAGAATGCCGATATCGGTGACGACCTCGGCGCGGCGCTCGAAGACCGAGATGTAGATGAGAATGCCCGTGCGGTCGCGGGTGCCAGCGATCCCCTGATCCAGAAATGCCTCCCGCGCGGCCGCGCGCACCTGCCGCGCCTGCAACGCCTTCGGCAGGAGGAGCCGCCGCAGCGGCGCGACGTTGGCGCAGAAGACCGCGCCCGCGACGAACAGGAGGAGCAGCGCCGGCGGCACGAGGTCGTCCGTGAACTCCGGCGGCGCATAGATGTAAACGCAGAGGCCGACGAACGCGCAGATCGCGCCGAACAGGTAATCGGCCTGGCGGTAGGCTCCCGACCGAGGCCGCACCGTGATGACGATCTCCGCGGAGCACATCGCCTCGACCTCCTTGATGAGGCCCTCGATCTGCGCCCGCTCCGCCCCGTCCTTTCGCCATGATATCGACGCCATATCAATCCTCGGTGGGCAGGCCGGGGAGAGCCTTCCGCGCCGCGGCCTTCAGCGCCTCCTCGATGTTGCGATGGAAATTGCCGGCGATCTCGCCCTTGACGTTCGCCCCGTCGTCGGTGACGTCGACCATGGCGCTGTTCTCCGCGACGAACCCGAATCCGCCGAGGTGGCTGCCCGATTCCACGTCGAAGACGAGCACGTCCGCCTTCAGGTACCCGCCGTCGAACCGATGGCACGTCCCGGCGTCGCTCGCGCCCGCATCACCCGCGCCGCCGTCGCCCACGCCTGCATCGTACAGGCTGCATGCGGTGGACGTGCGCGGAGCGGAGGGCTCGACGAACGCGAGCGAGCGGATGACGAGCAGATACCGGAGCGCCTGGCAAAGGTCGAGCACCTCGTCCGCGCGATAGCTGCTCATCGTCGGCGGCGCCGATTGCGGGTGCGCCGCGTCGTACGGCTCCCGGTGCGTCGCGAGCGCCGACGCGCATCGATTGATCGTCCCGGTCGCGGACACCCGATGAGGGACGTTCCCGAGCTCCGTGAGATTGTCGAGGTCCTCGAGGTACACAATCGCGGCATTGACCCCGACGGTGCCGCCGCTCCACGACACCACCGGCGCAGGGCCGCCCGCGATGTGGACGACGTCGCTCGACACCGCGGGCAGGGCGCGGGCCTGCTCCTTCAACGCCTTCACGTTGGCGAGCTTCGCCTCGACCGGGGCGCGATGCTCGGCGAGGACCTCCTTCAGGTCCTTGCCGAAGATGCACCCCGCCGCGAATGCGGGAGCGAGCAAGAACAGGAAAAACCGCGCCGTCCGGAGAGGCATGCGGGCCAGTCTACCAGCCCTCGCCTCCTCCGTGCGTCGTCAACAGGCGCCGGCGCAGCCGCGGACGCTGTGGAACCAGAGGCCGCCCTGGTTTTCGCAGGCGTCGCGCTCGAGCTTGATCGTGCAGCAGCGCTTCGCCGCGCCGCCGCAGACCTGCTCGACAGGGCCGCTGCGCAGGCAGCAGACCTCGGTGTCCTCGTCGAGAGGCACGTCCATCTTGGGCTTCTCGGGCGCCGACGGCAGCGAGACCGAGGGCGGCGCAGGCATGTCGACGGAGGGCACCTCGGGCACCTGGGGCACCTGCGGGAGCTGGGCCTGCGGCGCCTGGGGCGCGTCCGGCAGGCCGATGAGCTGGCAACCCAAGGGGCCTCCCGCGAGGGCGACCATGACGAAGGGCACGCAGAGGGCGGCGAGATGGCGGAGCGGCTTCACGATCCCCTTGCATCGCCGAGGGACGGGCACCTCGGCCGACAGTTCAGGTCCACGTGTGTCTCATGAACACGCGCCGGTGGCAAGATCCCGCCAGCTTCGCCAGCTCTTCCCCCAGGCGCTCCGGCCCACTAGGGTCGCCCGATGCCCGCCTGGACCCTGCCCGCCATCGTCGCGGCTTGTTTCTTCGGCCTGCACTACCTCGCGCTGCGCGCGTCGAGCGGTCGCATCGGCGACGCCCTCGGCGCGCTTTGCCTCGAAGGAACGGCCGCGCTCGGGATCCTCGCCTTCCTCGTCGTGCGTCGCGAGGCCGAGGCCACGCCGACGAGCACGCCCGGCGTCGTGTGGGCATGCCTCGCGGGCCTCTGCATCAGCGTCGCGACGACGCTCCTCTTCACGGCGCTCCGCCTCGGCGGCCCGGTCGCCGCGACGGGCACGCTCGCGCTCGGCGGCGGCGTGGTCCTCTCGGCCGCGCTCGCTCCGCTCATCTTCGGCGAGGGTTTTACGGTGCGGCGCGCGCTCGGCGTCGCGCTCGGCGTGATCGCGATGCTCCTGCTCGCGACCCCTTCCGATGCGAAGGAAACGCCCCAAGGTGCAGGCGGGGAGGAGGCTTCACCCATGCCGATTCAGGACCGCCACACGGCCGAGTACGGCCACGACCCCAAACGAGCGGTGGGCGTGCGCCAGCGGGAAATCCAGCACGCGGAGGTCGAGCGCGAGCGAGAGCGGCAGCGCGCCGAGCCCACGATCGACGAGCTCGTCGAGGAGAACGATCCTCGCTCGAGCGCGGAGGAGTCCGAGGAGCTCTAGCGGGACCGTTGCCAGCGGACGCGCGGAATGCCATGGGGGAAGGCATGACCTCCGCCCCGCTCGTTTCCCCGGCACCCGCGCGTTCGCTCGCGCCGCGGGAGCACGGCGCGTACGGTCAGCTCGGCTTGCCGCTCGTGGCGGGTCTCGCGCTCGGCCGGCCGGGGATCGCGGCGTTTGGCCTGACGATCGCGTGGATCGCGGCGTTCCTCGCGCACGAGCCGGTGCTCGTCCTGCTCGGGCAGCGGGGCAAGAAGGCCCGCGCGCAGGACGGCCCGCGCGCGGCGCGGCGGCTCGCGTGGCTCGGCGCGGCGGTGGCGCTGTCTGGCTGCGTGTTCCTGCTCTTCGCGCCCGCCGAAGCGAGACTCGCGCTCGTCCCGCCGGTTTTGCTCGGGCTCGTCGTGATGGCGTTCGTCTGGCGCAAGGAAGAGAAGACCGCGGCGGGCGAGATCATCGCGGCGGCGGCGCTCTCGGGCGCGGGGTTTCCGGTGGCGCTCGCGAGCGGAGTCGCGCTGCTGCCCGCGGCCGTGGCCTGGATCGTCTGGACGACGGCGTTCCTCATGTCGACGCTCGCGGTGCGCGCCGTGATCGCGCGGGCCAAACACGAGGGGAAGGCGACGCTCGTCGCCGCGTTCATCGCGACGATCGGCTTCGGCGCGGCGAGCGTGATCCTCGCGCTCCGGGGCGCGCTCCCGATGGCCGCGCCGATCGCGCTCGCGCCGTTCGTGATGCTGTCGCTCGGGGTGACGGTGCTGCCGGTCCACACGCGGCATTTGCGCCGCATCGGGTGGGGGCTCATCGGGGCGAGCGTGGCGACGCTCGGGATCCTCGTCGCCACGCTGCGTTAGGCCACGGCTAGTTTTCCTGACAATCGAGCCTTTGCGTGCTGCACTGCGTAGTGACGCAGCCCTGGCAATCGGCCGTCGACTCGCCGCTCGTGCAGATGTATTCGTCCTGGCAATCAGCCGCGCAGGCGGCCTGGCAAGCGCATTGCTTCAGGGCCTGGTAGGCCGTGAGGGCGTCGCCCGGGCAAACGTCGGCCTCCGTGGCGCCCTGCGTGGACATGGCCAGCACGCAACTGAGGCACGCCCCGCCGTCGCCCATGACGCCGTCCGTGCCGTCGCAGTTCTGATCGATTCCGTCGCCCGTCGTATCCTGTGCGCCAGGATGGATGTCCTTGTTCGTGTCGTCGCAATCATCGTGCCAGGGGCAGAACCCGTCGCCGTCCTTGTCATCGGCCGGATCACACGGGGGTAGGCCATAACAAGCCATGAGCGTGACGGCCATGGCCCCGCCCGTCGCCAGGGCCGCGAGGCTCTTCCCGAAGCCCGCGAGCGCCGAAGGAACCTTCTCTGCGGCCGCGCCGCAGTGAGGACAGCTCGAAGCCGATCCGGGAACGAAACCTTCACAAGATACGCAAGTCTTCAGCATGCGAGGAAAGCTGTCATGCACACAGGCGAACGCAAGCGAAACGCGGCATCCGCGACGTAGTTGTGGCGACGCTCGCGCTTGACGGCCTGACGGGGTTCTTCTTTATTGGAGATCTCCCCCTCCGCGCCGATCGTCCACGATCCGAGGGGGGCCGTACCCATGCCTCCTCGAACCACCCTGCAAAGCCAGCCCCTGTTTCGCTGGATCTGGCATGCGTTCTTTCGCACCGCGCTGATTCCGCTGCTGCTCGTCGAGGTCGTCCTCATCCTCGCGTACCTCGGCGCGAACCGGTTCGTGCAACGCGAAAATACGGCCGCCATACGCACGGTGGCCACGAGCGAGCTCTCGCGCATCGCGTCGCGGGAGGCGGTCTTGATCGACCAGGATCTCTCGGAGGTCATGACGGGCGTCAGGGTACTCACGGACGAGGTCGGACGCTCCCTCTCCGAGCCGCTTCGCCTCTCGGAGGCGGAGCGCGAGGCGGCGCTCGCGCGGTACGCACCCGCGCCGGAGGGGCTCTATTACAAGACGCGCGACGAGGGAGGGAGCGCTCTCTTTTACAGCAGCCGCACGAAGATCGGCGACGCCGAGCGCGACAAGGTATTGAAGACCGAGCGCCTCGACCCGCTGCTCCGATCGATCGTCCGAAACAACCGCTTGTGGGTCCAGGCGTACCTGAACACGTCGGACTCGATGAACCGCATCTATCCGTTCATGGACGTGCGCAAGCAATACCCGCCGGACATGGACATTCCCTCGTACAATTTCTATTACGAGGCCGACGCGAAGCACAACCCGGAGCGCAAGGTCGTCTGGACAGACGTCTACGTCGATCCGGCCGGGCAAGGCTGGATGGCGTCGTGTATCGCGCCCGTCCATCGCGGCGACGTGCTCGAAGGCGTCGTGGGGGCGGACGTCACGGTGGCCACGCTCGTCGAGCAGGTGCTCAAGCTGCAAATCCCCTGGGAAGGGTATGGCGTCCTCATCGGACGATCGGGCACGATCCTGGCCCTGCCCTCGGGCGGGGAGCGGGATTTCGCGCTCACCGAGCTCACGAACCACGATTATCGGGCCGCCATTCTGAAGGACACCTTCAAGCCCGACGCGTTCAACCTCTACAAACGCGAGGATCTCGGCGAGCTTCCGGGCGCCTTGTCGCGGCAGCGGGAGGGGAGCCTCGAGACGATGCTCGCGGGCGAGGCGAAGCGCGTCGCGTGGAGCACGGTCGACGCGACCGGATGGAAGCTCGTCATCATCGTGCCCCAGGCCCGGATCGACGGGCAAGCCGTGACGCTCGGCAGGCGGATCGGGCGCATCGCGGTGTACATGGTGGCCGGCCTCGTCGTTTTTTACGCCTGCTTCTTCGTCTACCTCTACCGCAAGGCGCGGACCATGAGCCGCGGCATCGCGGACCCGCTCACGCGCATCAATGACATCGTGCGGAGCATCGGCGAGGGTCGTTATGAGCAGGAGGCGGTCCCCGTCGCCGTCGTCGAGCTCGACGAGACGGCGCGTGGTGTCGTGGGAATGGGGCGCAGGCTCGGCGAGGACAACGCGGCCCTCTTGCGCACGCAGGACGAGCTCCGCGCCGCGAAGGAGCTCGCCGAGTCGGCGGCGCACGCGAAGAGCGAGTTCTTGGCGCGCATGAGCCACGAGATTCGCACGCCCATGAACGGCGTGCTCGGCATGACCGAGCTGCTCCTCGAGACCCCGCTCACCCCCGTGCAGAAGGAGTACGCCGGAATCGTCCAGGGCTCGGCGAAGGGGCTGCTCTCGATCATCAACGACATCCTCGATTTCTCGAAGATGGAGGCGGGCAAGATGGAGCTCGCCCGCGAGCCGTTCGAGCTCGACACGCTCCTCGAAGGCGCGCTCGACATGCTCGCCCAGCGCGCCCACGACAAACACGTCGAGCTCGTGCTGCGATTGCCGGACGAGGTGCCGAAGGACCTCGCCGGAGATCCGGGCCGATTGCGCCAGGTGCTCGTGAACCTGCTCGGCAACGCCGTCAAATTCACCGACGCGGGCGAGGCCGTCACGAGCGTGTCGGTCGTCGAGGACGACGGGCGCTCGGTGCTCCTGCGCTTCGAGGTGAAGGACACCGGCGTGGGGATCGCGCCGGGCGATCAGGATCATATCTTCGACGCATTCGCGCAGGCCGACGGATCGAGCACGCGGCGGCACGGCGGGACCGGGCTCGGGCTCGCCATTTCGAGGCAACTCGTGCGCCTCTTCGGCGGCGAGCTCGGCCTCGCGAGCGAGCGCGGGCGGGGGTCGACGTTCTGGTTCACGGCGCGGCTCGAGAAGGCCACGAAAAACGCGCCGCGTGCCGCCGCGCCCCCGAACCTCACCGGGCTCCGCGCGCTCGTCGTCGACGACAACCTCGCCGCGCGCGCGGCCCTTTGCGCCTCGCTCACGAGCCTCGGAATGAAGGCGGACGAGGCCGACGGCGGCGGCGCGGCGATGACCTCGCTGCATCAGGCGGCGTCCGCGGGGCGGCCGTACGACGTGCTCTTGCTCGACCGCGACATGCCGGGAATGAGCGGCGCCGACGTCGTGCAGGCGGTCCTCGCGAGCCCGAAGCTCGCGTCCCTTTCATTCGTCCTGCTCTCGCCGGTGGGGCGTGACCTGCCATCGCTCCCGCCGGGCGCGCGCGCCGCGCGGATCCACAAACCCGTGCACAGGTCGGCGCTCGTGGCCGCGCTCGGGGCGGTCGCGGGGCCACGCTCCGAGGCGAGGGACGAGGCGCCCCAGCGCGAAAAACTCGTCGATTCGGGGGCGCACGTGGGCCTCCGGGTCCTGCTCGCCGAGGACAACGTGGTCAACCAGAAGGTCGCGCAGAAGATGCTCGCGATGCTCGGCTGCGTGGTGACCACGGTGGACAATGGGCGCGCCGCGGTGGAGGCGTTCGAGCGCGGAGCGTATCGGCTCGTGCTGATGGATTGCCAGATGCCGGAGATGGATGGCTATCGCGCCACCGAGGAAATAAGGCGGCGGGAGCGCGAGCACGGATTGCCACGCACGCCCGTCGTGGCGCTGACGGCGAATGCCATGCCGCAGGACCGGGAGCGCGCGCTCGCGTCTGGAATGGATGACCACGTGCCGAAGCCCATCGAGCGCGTGGATCTCCAGCGCGTGCTCGAGCGTCATGTAACGCTCTCGCGGCCCGCCGCGGAGGCGGCGCGGCCCGCGGTCGTGTCGGACGGCGAAGGGCCGGTCCTCGACATGCGAATGGTCGACGGGCTCCGCGAGCTCGGGGCCCTCGAGGAGATCGGCCGCGCATTCCTCGCGGAGGTCCCGGAACGAATGGTCGGGCTGCGTGGCGCCCTGAAGAAGCGCGACGCCGTGGACCTCGAACGACGCGCGCACGCGCTCAAGGGGTCGAGCGGCGCGGTCGGCGCGAAACGCGTGGCGGAGACGAGCGCGCGGCTCGAAAGCATGGCGCGGCGCGGCGTGCTCGACGGCGCCGAGGAGCTCCTCGATCGCCTGGAGCACGAGTTCGAGGTGTTCGGCTCCGCGATCGAGGTCGAGTGGACCCGAGACGCGACGTCCACCGGCGCCTGAGGCGTGCGTGGTGGTAACCTGAGCGCCGCCATGCCCCTCCGCCGCGTCCCCGTGCTCGCTGACGACCATCATCCCGCCTATGTCGTCTGGGAGCTCACGCTCCGCTGCGATCAGCCCTGCGCCCATTGCGGTTCACGCGCCGGCGGGCCGCGGACGACCGAGCTCGGGACCGAGGAGGCGCTCGGCGTCGTCCAGCAATTGAAGGAGCGCCGCGCGCGGGAAGTCGTGCTCATCGGCGGCGAGGCATACCTGCACGAGGGTTTCCTCGAAATTGTCCGGGCCCTCAAGAATGCAGGGATCCGGCCCACCATGACCACGGGCGGCCGCGGGATCGACGCGGCGCTCGCGCGGGCCATGAAAGAAGCGGGTCTGCACAGCGTCTCGGTGAGCGTCGACGGGCTCGCGCGCACGCACGACCTCATCCGCCGAGCGAAATCGAGCTTCGAGAGCGCCACGCGCGCGATCGGCCATCTGCGCGGGGCGGGCCTCTTCGTCGCGGCGAACACGAACGTGAACCGCGTCAATCGGGGCGACCTCGAAGCGCTCTACGAGCACCTGCGCGTGCTCGGCATCGTCGCCTGGCAGGTCCAGATCACGGCCGCCCTCGGCCGCGCCGCCGATCGCCCGGACATGCTGCTTCAGCCTTACGACCTGCTCGACGTCGTGCCACGCGTCGCCGCGCTGAAGCGCCGCGCCTTCCGCGACGGCATCACGCTGATGCCCGGCAACAACCTCGGCTATTTCGGCCCCGAGGAGGCGCTCCTGCGCTCCGTGAAAGAGGGCGGGCGCGACCATTTCATTGGCTGTCAGGCGGGAAAACGTGTCCTCGGGATCGAATCGGACGGCGCGGTGAAGGGTTGTCCCTCCTTGCAAAGCCATCCCTACGTCGGCGGCACGTTACGCGAGAGGAGCCTCGGCGCGATCTGGGACGAGGCCCCGGCCCTTGCGTTCGCGCGAAACCGCACCATCGACGACCTCTGGGGTCATTGCCGCACCTGCTCGTTCGCCGAGGTCTGCATGGGCGGCTGCACGTTCACCGCGCACGCGCTCTTCGGCCGACCCGGAAACAACCCGTATTGCCATTTCCGCGCGCGCACGCTCGCCGCCGAGGGCAAACGCGAGCGGCTCGTCCCCGCCGCGGCGGCCGAGGGAAAACCGTTCGATCACGGCCTCTTCGAGCTCGTCGTCGAGCCTCTCGACGCCCCCGAGCCGGCGCCGCTCGGCCCGGTGGAGGGCCTCGTTCAGATCACGCGGCGCCCGAGGCAAGGGCAGGCATAGCGCTACTGAATTCGCTCGAGGTTGCCCAACGGGTGGGTGGGCTTTTTGTACGTGGCCCGGAACGTCGCCGACTCCGCGTCGACGACACGTTCCAGGCAATAGTAGTTGTTATCGAGGGGCATGCAGTCGCCCGCATCGATGGTGAACCGTACCGCTGCAACTGTTGTAACAGAGGGGCGTTTGCTCTGCGCACCAGTTCGGGGGCATGCACTGCGTCGCCGTCACCGACGGCGACGCACACCCCGTCCCCACCACGGCACCCCAAGCAGAAGCCACAGCAAGCGCATGCCCATCACCTTCGGCGCTTCCCACGGTTACCACACCCACAGGGACGGGCTCAACGGTTGGCCTGGCCACTCCCCCCAGCTCCCCGGATCCCCGCCCCCCAAACCGTCTCCGTACCTGCCCTGCCGAACAGTGTCACCCATGGTCCCGGTCTACGTGCCGGAGCCCCCGGGTTGCGCCACCCAAGGTGATGGGTCGACCTCTCGAGAAGCGAAGAAGTGTCACCCGAGGTCCCGGTCTGATGTGTCACCCAAGATTCCGGTTGCACATGACCCGGGTCATCCACGACACGCAACCGTCGGCCCTCGGACCTGACCCGGGGCATCCCCACGCCCCGTCCGCGGGCCTCGCAGATGACCCGGGTGAGCCCCAACGCCTGGCCGTCGGCCCTCGGACCTGACCCGGGGCATCCCCACGCCCCGTCCGCGGGCCTCACAGATGACCCGGGTGAGCCCCAACGCCTGGCCGTCGGCCCTCGGACCTGACCCGGGGCATCCCCACGCCCCGTCCGCGGGCCTCACAGATGACCCGGGTGAGCTCCAACGCCTGGCCGTCAGCCCTCGGCTTTGACCCGGGTCATCGACCGCGCCCCGAGCACGGAGCGGGGCATCGTGTTCCCTTCGCAAGAGGCGAGCAGAAATTCGCGTCCGCCAGCACGGATTCAGCGTACGGAGGAGTACCGTTGACTTCTCCGGAAGACCGGCCTAACCCGGGGCCGGGGGGGCGGAACTCGGTGTCGTAGACACCCGTCCAATACACACGAGCCCCCGCGAAAGGAAACGTCATGGCCCGCTTTGCATTCACGCAACCTTCTTCGCCAGGGAGAGAGTTCATCTTCGAGATCACCGATGAAGAGAAGATCGCCAAGGCGCGCCGGATCATCTCTGGAGAGGAACAGAACGAGGTGCATGTCCATGGGCGGATCGTGAAGAGACGAGTGGACTACAACCCGAACTGGTCGTATCACCTCGATCCCGCTACGATCAGCTTCTTCGCGATGGCGATCGAAGTCTGTGATGCCGACATGACGTATGTCGAGGAGCACCTCGATGAAGCTTGCGGCGCGTTCCTTCCGGGCTGCCATTTTTGCCCGTGGAACTCCAAGGTGACGCGAGAAGTAAAGTAGGCTCGACGAACGGAGGTGCGAGACCTCGCCCGCACCTCGACGCGCGCGGCGAAATCAGCCGTGGAGCTCCCTGAGCAGCGTATACGAGCGCTTGCGCGCCTCCGCATCCGGCACCACGCATAACACCATCAGCTCGTCGGCGCGGGTTTCATCGAGGAGCTTTTCGAGCTGCTCACGCACGGACGCCGGGCCGCCGACGATGTTCTGCGCGAGCCATTTCTCGGCGAAGGCTTGCTCCTCCGGCGCCCACGGATACGTCTCCGCCTCCTCGATCGTCGGATAGGGCTCGCGCTTGCCCTGGCGCACGCGCATGAATGCGAGCGCGCTCGGGAGCGCGAGGCGCCGCGCCTCGGCGTCCGTGTCGGCGACGATCACGATCGCGCCGATCATCGCTTCGGGCTGGGAGAGCACGGCCGACGGGCTGAACGTCTTCCGGTAGAGCTCGAGGGCCGGCAGCGTATTGGCCTGGCTGAAATGGTGGGCAAACGCGAAGGGCAAGCCGCGCCGGCCGGCGACCTTGGCGCTGTAGCCGCTCGACCCGAGCAGCCAGACCGGCGGTTCATGGCCGAGCGCCGGGACGGCGCGAATGCCATGGTAGGCGTGATCCTCGCCGAAGTCGCCGCGGAAAAACCCGTAGAGCTCGTCGAGCATCGCGGGCAGGCCCTCGCCCGTCGTCGGATCATCGCGGCCCAGCGCCGACGCCGTGAGCGGGTCGGTGCCCGGGGCGCGGCCGATGCCGAGGTCGATACGGCCGGGGAAGAGCGCCTCGAGCGTGCCGAATTGCTCCGCGATCACGAGGGGCGCGTGGTTCGGGAGCATCACGCCGCCCGAGCCGACACGAATCGTCGACGTCGCTGCGGCGATCCGCGCAATCAGCACCGCGGGCGACGCCGACGCGATGCCCGGCATGGCATGGTGCTCGGCGAACCAGTACCGCCGATAGCCGAGCGCCTCGACATGGCGCGCCAGATCGATGCTCTCGGCAAAGGCCTCGCTCACGCCGGACCCCCGACGAACCGGCGCCAGATCGAGCACGGAGAGCGGAATTCCCATCCCTACACCTCCTCCATCACGGCAATGGCGGCGGCACCAGCGGCACGAGCGCCTTGAGCTCGTCCTCGATGAACGATTCCACCCCGCGCCGCGCATCCTTCCCCGCCCCCTCGTCCCCGAGGTCCGCGGCCACCGCGTCGTGCCGCAACGCGAGCTCGCTCCGCCGCACGTACGAGGGATCCGACCGCAGCGCCGCGGCCCACGCCAACCCGAGCGCCGCCTCGCGTTGCTTCTTGTCGAGCGAATGTTTCTTCGCGAGCACCACCTTGCCGCCCACGTTCACCGCCGTAATCGCCTCCGTGCGGTGATTCATGGGCAAGGTCAGCCGCGCCGCCGCGACCGCGAGCTCGTCGCTCGACTCCTTTTCGCCCTCCAGCACATACCGGATCGCATCCACGCACGGCGCGCCGAACGCCCGCGCCGCCTCGATGCGTTGCCGCGCCTCCCCGTGCGCCGCCGTGACCTCCTCGGCGAGGAGAGACGTCTTTTTCCCGATCACCAGGACCGCCTGCTCCTCGCGCGGGTCGACCCCCTCCAGCATCGCCGCGTAAAACGCGCCTCGCAGCACGGCCCGCGCGATCTTCGGCGGCAGCCCCTCCGGCACTTCGAGCGTCTCGGCCTTCACGGGCTCTTCCTTCGCGAGCGCCCGCTCGTCCTCCTCGGGCAAACCGAGCGACGCGATGAAGCAGCCGCGCTGCGACTTCGCCTCCATCTGGAACGTCCCCGTCGCCCCGAGCACCGCCGCGAGCGCGCGCGCAGCGAACCCCCCGAACGCCGTCACCCGCGCGATGTCCTTCTCGCTCGGCTTCGACGTGAACAAGGACCGCACGCCGCGCGCCCCGCCTTCGAGCGAGATCCCCTCGTCGATCACGTCCGCCATCGCGAGCCATCGCGGCGGGTGGATCGGGGCGATCGCCGCCGTCATCCGCACGAGCCACGTGTCCCACGCGCCGAGGTGCTCGGGCAGCGCCCCACGCGCGGTCGCCTGAAGCACGGGCGCGCGGCGCTTCGCGAGCGCGCGGAGGACGCCCTCGTCGAGGCGGTTGGTCGAGGCAATCGCAAAAAATACGTCGTCGCAGAGGCTGCGCGCGGCGTTCACCAGGCAGATGTTCGGCGGAAGGGCCACGGCCCGGGGTTTTATCAGAACGGCCGCGCCTTCGAAAGATGAAGCACGCGCCGGATCGCATGCCGCAAGCCGTCGCCCAGCGTCGCGAAGGTCCGCGCGCCCGGGAAGAGCTCGCCGATGTCCACGAACGTGCGCGCCGCGTCGCTCCGCACGCCGACCAGCATGCCCTCGGCGCCCACGAGCCCCGTCGCGCGCATCATCGCGCCGAGCACCCCCGCCGCGTGCGCGTCGACGACGCTGAGCCCCGTCACGTCGATCAGCACGACGCGCGCCTGGTACGTCCCGATCGCGTGGAGCAGGACGCTCTTCGCGTGCTCGGCCCGCTCGGGCGAGATCTCGCCGATGAGCGGCAGGAGCAGCACGCCCTCCCAGACGCGAAGGACCGGCGAGGAGAGCACGCGCAGCATGGCGCGCTGGGCGTCGAGCTCGGCGCGTTTCTCCCCGAGCTCGGCCTCGAGCTCGCGCCTCTGCGCCACCACCGAGCCCACGAGCTTGTCGCCGTACACGTCCGAGAGCTCGAAGATCGCCTCGTGATAGACCTCTTCGACGAGCCCGAGCGCCCCGAGGGCCTCGCGCGCGGGCCAGCGCTCCTCGGCGATCACGGCCGCGACGCCCTGCTTGAACGAGAGAAACCCCCGGAGCAGCGTGGAGACGCGGAACTCGCTGGCCGCGCGCAGGCTGGTCACGTAATCGATGAACGTATGCAGGGGCCGACGGTCGCCGGATTCGAGGACGGCGACGTTCGTCGTGATGACCTGGTCGACGAGGCTCTGGGTCTCCTCGCGCGGCCGTTTGCCCTGGAGGTCCGGCGCGAGCGCGAAGACCCAGTCCGTGCCGCGCTCGAGCACGTCGTCCCGTCTCCGCGCGAGCAGCCCGAGGAGCGCCGCGAGCCCCGGCGTCTGCCCCGCGCCCGGACGCGCCCGGACCGGCCCCGCGCGGCGCCTCCGCACGGCGGCGAGGAGCCGCGCCC
>NZ_JASBQE010000099.1 GCF_029960785.1 Polyangium sp. 15x6 | reverse complement strand
CGCTCGCCGGGGTCATGGTCGAGCCGAGCGAGGCCGAGGACCAGGGCGCCTCGATGGGGAGCGCTCGCGGCCGTCCTCGCGCGTCGAGCCGCGCCGCCCGGGGGAAGAGCACGAGCACGAGCTCGCGGCCGTCCTCGCGGCGCTCGCGGCGCTCGCCGGGGTCATGGTCGAGCCGAGCGAGGCCGAGGACCAGGGCGCCTCGATGGGGAGCGCTCGCGGCCGTCCTCGCGCGTCGAGCCGCGCCGCCCGGGGGAAGAGCACGAGCACGAGCTCGCGCCGCTCGCGGCGCTCGCCGGGGTCATGGTCATGCTAGGCTAGGTCGACGGCCATCTGACGCCGAATGAGAACGATGAAGTGCATCATTTGTCTAGCCGACAATCCCCCTAAGAAACTCTCCAAAGAGCACATTTTTCCCGAAGCCGTTGGAGGAACACTGACGACGAATAGAGTGTGCAAGCCTTGTAACGATGTTCTAGGCCAAGTCGCGGACGCGCCATTAACGAATCACCCGCTCATCGGGCTTGTTCGTAACCGTCTCGGCCTCTCGGGGAAGGGAGGTTATCTGCCTAATCCACTGGAGCGAGGCACGCTACACGATGACCCGGACGTCAAAGTTAGAATCGAACAACGAAGCGGCGGGAAGCCGTATATCTACACGATACCCAGCATTAAAAAGGTCGACAACGGCGAGGGGGCGGAGCTGCATTTTTGCGTCGACGCACGCGACGCCAACAGACTCGGCGATATCATAAATAAGAGCCTTGCCCGCGAAGGTGCACCACCGCTGAACGAAGACGAAATCGCGCGGATTGCATCACGGGTCACCTGTACAGAGAACCCTACAATTAATGTGCCCTTGTCGCTCGATGTTACCCACTATCGACGAGGGATACTGAAGATCGTTTACGAACTCGCACATCTGTGGCTCGGCGATCGATACCTGGACGACCCGGCCGCGCCGGACATTCGCAATTGTATGCGGGATGCTCACATGCCTTATGAAATCGCGCGCAAGTACGCCATTCGTGGCCAGATTTCGTTTGGTTCGGAGCACTGGTCGTTGCCGTTCTGGAAGAATGAGCCGGATTCCCTTATCGGAGTCGGGCTTGCTTCACAGAACGCCGTTAGCGTATATGTGCGAATCCTTGGTGTGTTCGATGCTATGATCCCCGTCACGGAACATCGCTCTGACTACCCTCATTTTACGAATCAATTTATCCTGATTGATGCGGCAACCGGACGCAGAAGGGCTTCGACGTTCGCTGATGAAGTCAAGCGAATGGCGCACAGCGGGTGACCCGTAGGGCGGTGCCCGCGCATTCCCGCTGGCGAAGTATGCCGCGCGCCGCTTGCGATGCTACTCGTCAAGCGTAGCGGCCAGGATCACAGTCGCCTCTTGCTGGGTCCGATTGTCCAGGAAGACGGAAGGGAACCGCGAGGGGAGCGGCGCTCAATTCGGGACGAACACCCCGCGCCCGTCCCGACCTTGCCCGCGGGCGCGCGCCTCGGCCGCGTTTCGTTCGTCCTCGGCCCGCATCGCCGCGAGCCTCGAATCCGTCCCTCGCCCCTGCTTCTCCTCGTATTCGAGCGCCGTCCGATCGCCCTGCGCCACGAGGCGCGCATGATCGGCGCGGAGCATCGCCCGGGGCTTCCCGCCCGGATCGCGTAGAAGCAAGCGCGCCCGCTCCTCGCTGGTCAAGGTCCGCCCGTGGTTTCCCTCGTGCAATCGATCCGACAGGCTCCATTGCGTCGAGAGTGCTCGCATGATCGCGATATCGATCGTGTACGATTGCCGCTCGGCTTCGGTCCGCTCCTCGGCGGGTCTTCCCAGGAACCGACCGAGCATCACGGCCGCCTCGGCGAGCTTCGGAGTCACCGGCTCGAATTCGCTCCCCACCTTGCGCGCATCGACGCCGGCCTCGTGCGCCTCGGCCGCGAGCTCGCCGAGCATCCCGCGCGCCTCGCGTTCCAGCTCGCCCGCGAGCGCAAGCATGGCAACCGCGGGCGCAGCGTGCGAATACCAGCGCTCGACATCGGCGAGGGATTCGAGGACGGCACGAGCGGCGGCGCGGCGCTCCTCGGCCTCGGCCTTGATCTGCTCGGCCCGATGCGGCTCCGCCGCGAGCGCTCGCCGATCGCCCGCCTCGGCCGCGTCGAGAGCGGCGAACACCTCGGCGCGGAGGGTTCCGGCACGCGCGCGCGCCTCGCCGAACGCCTTGCGCGACATGTCGAGGATCGCCGCGAGCTTCGGCCCTGGGTGCGTCGAGACGTAGGCCGCGCTCGCCTTCTGCGCGTCCTCTTCGGCCCGCACGATGCGCGCCTCGGCCTCGGCCCGATCGGCGTCCGCGCGAGCCCCCTCGAGACGGATGCGCGCCGCCGCGAGCGCCGCGCGGGCCTTTTCGAGGGACGCGCCGGCCGCGTCATGCCGCCGCGAAAAGGACGCGAGGATCCCAGCGGCGCGCGCCTCGGCTTGCTGCGCCGCCGCGAGCGTCGATGCCGCGCGCTCGTCATCGGGAGCCGAGGCCGCAGCGTCCTCGGCCTCGTGCAGCGCCCGAAGCGCCGCTTGATGCGCGCGCTGCGCGTCCTCGTAGGGCATACGGGCCGCCGCAAGCGCCGCCCGCGCCTCGGCCTCGGCGCGCTCGCATTCGAGGACGGTCGCCTCGGCGCGCTGGACCTCGACAGAGGGCGGCGAGGGGGGAGCGGGCGGCAATGCCGGGCGAGACGGGGGCGCAGCGGGCGCGGGCGCGGAGGTCCCCCCGAGAGCGGAAAACAGACGGCCGAGAGGGTTTTTCATGGGAAACGCTTCCTTTCATCGAGCGCCGCCCGCGGGCGGCGAAACACTCATTGCGGCGGCGCGATCGGCTTCCGCGACGATGGGCGATATCGTGGGCGGAGAGAGCGCAGCGGCGGCGCGGCGGTACGCTTCCGCCAAAGCCTCGGCCGCGCGAGCGGCGAGCGCCGGATCCTTGCGCTTTGCCTTGACGAGCATCGGGGCAATGATGTTGATCGACCGATGCTCGTTTTGAATGGTCCATCCGGGCGTGCGGCACGCCGCGCCGAGGACGTGCATGACCTCGTGACAGACGGCCTCGGGCCATTGCCGTAGCTGGCGAAACGTGCGGGGCGTGCAGATCCGGATCCGTGCGGTCCGCGCAACGCGATCGGCGTCGCACAATCCCGCCATGCGTTCGCCCTTCGCCGGGTATCCCGCGCCCGCGTCGTTGCACGGGTAGCGAAGATTCTCGACGTGGCGCGCCTCGATCGTCCAGTCATCGAGGCCGAATGCCTTTTGCCAAAATGCCACCTCGGCCGCGAGGTTCGGGAGCACGGTCAACCCTCCAATGCGGTCGCGAGGCGGACCGCGGTGATCGTTCGTCCGGACGCATCGACGGGCGCGAGGCCGCTCGCGTCGTCGCCCGCCTCGGCCGCGAGCTCGCCGCGCGTGACGAGCACGAGCACGGCGGCGCGCGCTTCCTCGAGGGACATCCCGCCCACGTGGACCTCGAGGACGAGCACGGGCGCGGGGATCGGCGCAGAAGGATCCAGCGCGGCGAGGGACCGCGCCGCTGCGAGGACGGCCGCCCCTGCTTCGGAGAGCTCCGGGGCATCATCGAGGCGCGCCTCGTTCGCAGGGACCTCGGCGAGCTCGTGCACGGACGCGGGCGGCGCGTCGAGAGCGTGATCCGGATCGGCCTCGGCCGGCACATCGAGGCCGGCCTCGTGAGCCTCGCGCGTCGCGCTCGCGGCGAGCGTCGGAAGCGCCGGCCGGGCGTCGAGAGCTTCCTCGGCCTCGGCGGGCGCAGCGGCGGCGCGAGAGGATGCCGGGCGGCGAGCATCTTCGAGGCCGCGCTCGTGCTCGCCGATCGGCTCGCGCGGCTCGCGGCGAGGCGCCTCGGCCTCAGCGGGCGCGGACGGGGGACGATCGGCCGGACCGGCATCGACGGGAGCGGCGGGCGGCGCGGCTCCGTTCGTCTCGACAGACGGGCGCAGCGGGCGCGCCTCGGCGAGCACGGGCGCGACGTCGAGAGGCGGATCGGCGAGGGCAGCGGCAAGGGGGGCGCTCGTCCCGATCGAGCGGCGCGCAGCGGCCGAGGACGGGCGCCTCGGCGAGCGCGGAGGCGGGCGCGCATCGAGGCTCACGACGTTGCGGCCCGCAGGCGCCTCGGCGAGCGCGGGCGCGGAGGATGCGCGCAGCGGGATCGGCTCGCGCGGCTCGCGCGGACCGGCATCGACGGGAGAGACGCGGCGAAGGGCGCGAGGCGGCGCGGGCGGCGCGTAGCCTCGGCTGGACAGATGGCCGAGCATCGTGCGCCGGGCGTATTCGTTCCTCGCGATCCCGGCTTCCTCGGCCGCTGATTGTAGCGCCTCGGCCTCGGCCCGCGTGAGCCGAAAGGACACGAATTCCGAGGCCGGCTCACTGAAACATCGTCGGGGGCGGCCCATTGTGCACGCGGAGCATAGCAGCGCGGCGCGATTATGGCCAGAAGCGAGGAGCATCGAGGCGCGTTTTTCGCGAATAGCGTGCACGAAACGCGAGCGGCAAGGGGAACCGGCAGCGACATTCACGTGCACGATACGCATGAGATCGCAGGATTCGCCGTGTTCCCAGCGTCACCGACGATTTCGACGCGTTGGGGCTTTCGCGGGAAAGTCGCCTCCCTTGTGCCTGAAAATCCCCCTATACTGTTTAGAATGCACAGCCTCGCCAAACTGTGCAAAGCTCCTCGGCCATCGTGCGAGGAGCACGAGCGGCCGCGCGAGGGGTGTAAGCTACCTCTGATTGGCCTAGGGTTGGCCAACAGATTGGCCAGAGATTCCCCAATGGTTTCAGCGGAGTGTCCAATCGGCCAATCTGTCCAAGGGGTTCGCTCAACATCTTCCACGTGTACACGTGCGCGTATCGCGTGCGCGCCTCCCCTTCCGGCGGAAGGGTGCTGCATGTTCTCTATGTGTGCGCGTACGCTTATGCTTGGACACATTGGACACGTGTGCAGATGAGGCGGGATCGCAAGGCTTTTTGCGGTGTCCAATCTCTGGCCAATCTGCGGCCAATCTCCCAAGACTGGCCAGGGGGAGCCACGGGAAACGCCGCGTTTCCGGACCTCGAGAGCATCGAGGGGGGGGCGAGCACGAGCGCCGCGAGCACCCTGCCAACCGCACCCCCTCGCCGCTCTCCCCACGTGCGCGCAGCGGCGGCGCGGAGCACGAGCGGCGCCTCGGCGCGCGCATGGTCCCCCCAGCGCCCCGCGGACCTCGCCGAACGCCAGCGGGCCCCCATCGCCGCGAGGACGCCCGGTAGCAGCTCCCAACGGGCCCGAGGTCCCCCCGTCCCCTTCGATGCGTCCTCGGCCCCCCAGCGCCGCCCGTGAGCCGATCGGCGAGCGCCGGCCGTCGCACCCCGCGCGAGGAGCACGAGCACGCGGCCGATGTAGGGCGCCCGGCCATCGAGCACACGCAGCGGCTCCCACGCCCCCAAGGCCGCCGAAAAACAAGCGCTTCTTGCTTGCCTGCTCCCTTGTCGAACGTGGTACGATGGCATTATGAGCCGGACGGACGCGCGGATTAGGGAAATGCAATTTTTGGCACGGTTGGATCGTGGTGAGCTCGAATTTGTAGCACCGCCAGAGCGCGTCGAGGACCAGCAAATGATCATGTCATTTATTGCTGATGGTTATTGTAATGACGGCCTCGATGCACTGGAACGCTTGACGCGCTTGATGCCGCATCAGATAACAGACACGCAAGAAAGCGAGCGCTCGCGCAGTATGCTGAAAGTAATCAGGCGCGTGCCTTTGACGCTCAAAATCACCCACAAGGGCCGAGTGCGCCTTTCCGAGCTTCAGCAACAACTCCGCACTGGCCGCGGCCGAGATCCCACGGAGCTATGCGTGGCGATGCGGCACATGGAGACTGAGCTGGCGATTGCTTTGCTGTCCGCGAGCAATGAGACCCCCTTGTCGGTCGCGTACCTCGACATGAATGGGCTCAAGGCGATCAACGATAAGCACAGACACGCGGGCGGGAATAGGGCAATTAAGGCTTATCTTGAAGCCGTTATTGCGACGTTCGGCGAGCGCGGCGAAGCGTACCGTGGAGAGGGAAGCGATGAAGTCGTCGTCATCCTGCCCAATGTAGATGATGCAGCCGCCGCAAAGCTTCTCGACAATTTCGCGCGGCAGCTTGCGAAGGATCCCCTTGTGCTCGATGGGGAGGAGCTGATCCTCACGGCCTCGTGCGGGAGCGCATGCACTACGGATCCCAACCTGGACGCCAAAACCATTGGCGATCTCGCTGACAAGGCACAATACCGCGCGAAATACGAATCGAAAAAGCATGACCCACGCGTGAGTGCGATCGCGGTGGGCGCTGGCGATGTGAAGATATTCAACCCACACACGCGCGACGTCTAGGCAGCGCAGCGTATGCGAGGGGTCAGCACGCCGATCGCCCTGCCTTACCCGTCCTCGGCCGGTGCGCCTGTCACGACGCGCGAGCCGCGCCGAGGCGCCTCGATGCCCGTCCGGTCCCTCGATGGCACGTAGAGGCCGCTGCGCGCCGCCGCGGGCGATCGAGCGCTCGGCCGCGAGGGGGACGAGCGACGCGAGCGCGTGCACGTAGAGCCACGCGCGCCATGTCCGCTGCGCCCGTTGGTCTGTCCGCCCGCGCGTCGAACGCCGCGAGCCCGGACCTCGAAAGTCCAGTGCCACGCCCGCCCTTTCGACGTGACACGTCCAGCGTCGCATGTAACCATCCGCCCCCATGGCGCCAAAGAATCAACATGACCAGCAGGCCGACAAGGACCTCGCAGACCGCCGGGCGTGGCCGATCTATGAACGTGGACTCGACGCCATCAGCGATCCTGACGAAGCTCTGGCATTCGCCACCTACGGCCCGTCTAATGGGGAGCCAGGAAGTATCTTTTATCACAACCTTGGCTGCTACTTGCAGGACAATCCAATGGACCGCCCTGCAAAGTACGAGCTAAAGGCCATCCTTCGTTTCGTGCGGCGCGCCGAGGCGGCTGGACATTACAAGTCCGGGTCAGGGGACGCCTGCGAAGCATACATGCAGAAAGTCTACAATCTGTAGGCGTGGCGCACTCCCGGCCGAGCGCCCGCGTCTGTTCGCCACCCAGACGGCCGGCGTACTCGTCCCCATTGGCCTCGGCGCGCCACCCATCGAGCCCCCGCCCGGCCTTGCATTCGTCACGCGCGAGCGCTGGGATCGGCCTCGTGCTCGCCGCGCTCGCCGCGCTCGCCGCGCTCGCCGCCCGCTTCGGCCTCGCGTCCGGCCTCGTGCCCGCTGCGGTACGCTTCCCACGTCTCCCCCCACGACGCGCCTACGGGCGGCGCGAGCTCGTACACCTTTACCCCGCGAGCCGCGAGGCGCCGCGCGAGCTCGTATCCGTGAGGGCGCGGGATCGACACTTGGACACGCTTGCCCGGCGCGAAGGGGAGCCCATCGAGGGGGAGCCATTCGGGCCAGGGCACGACGTAGGCGACGGCCGCCCGCCCGCGCGCCTCGGCGTATGCGAGCAAGGCGAGCGCGTCCAGGGCATCAGGGACGAGCACCTTGCGCGCATCCCTCGCCGCTTCCGCCGGACCGATCCGAAGCAGGCCGCGAGCGCGCCGCCCGGGGGGCCATATCGTGACGGGAAAGCGTTCGTCAGGCGGTAGGAGCGAGCGCCGGGCGAAGGTGCGCTCGTGCTCGTGCTCCGCGCCCGCCTCGGCCGTCCAGGGGATCAAGAGACGATGCGCGGGCCATTGCGGGCGCATGCCGCCCGCGTCGAGACGCGCGAGCCCAGCGCCGACGAGCTCGGCCGTGGAGAGCGCACGCGCGAGGACATCGAAGGCAGGGAGCGCCGTCCACCCCGCGCGGCGCGCATGGCCGAGCAATCCAGCACGGTCGAGAGCGTGCGCAATGGGCGCAGCGTGATCGCTCTCGAGGGAACCGAGACGCGCGAGGGTGTCCAGCACGCGAGCGAAGGGCGCATCATCGAGGCGCACGCGCGGCGAGGCGGAAGCAGGCGACGAACGCGCGGGCGGCCGTCTGCCCGACGTCGAGCCCCCTTGCGACGCCGGGCGGCGCGGAGGGTTCCCATATCGGCCGTGAGGGCATATACGGTCAGTCATAGCAAAACCCATCACAATGGTCGTCCGGACGATTCGGGCCGAAATAACCGTTTGGCATGCATTCCGAATTGCTACAACAGCCATTTTTGCACGGACGACAGCTACATTCCGGCGTAATCGTGCAGCGGCACCCGTACCGGCCTCGCGGGCGCGTGTCCACGGGTCGAGACGGCGAGGCGGGAGCGGGTTCCGCCGGGTCGTTCGCGCCCGCGTCCTCGCGCGGTAGCTGCGCGCCTGCCTCGGCGCTCGCCGCGTTTTTCGCGGGTCGCTTGTAGACGGTCTCCCTGCGGCCGTCGCGGCGCTCGCGGCCGTCCCTGATCCAGCCCGCACGAGCGAGGCACGTAGCGGCCCGGACGCTCGCGCCATGGTCCATTCTGGATGCATCGAGCTTGACCGCGTGCTCCAGGATCTCTGAGATCGTGACCGCCTCGCGCGTCGGCTTTTCCAAGTAATCGTCAACGAAACCCTGCCAGGCATCGCCGAGGCGGCGCTTCTCGGCCTCGGCCGCGCACACGGCCTTTTCCTCGGCTGTCTCGGGCCACCAGCGGCGAGAATCAGGATCCGGATCCTCGTATCGCGCAAGCGCCTCGGCGAACAACAATTCGCGCTCGGCCGCGAGCGCGCCGAGGTCCGCCTCGTGCGTGCAGCGCACGGGCCAGAAACGCCGGTTTTCGTCGTCGCGGAGGTACGTCCCGAGCGCGTTCGGGTTGACCGTTCCCGCGAACACGCATTGCCTCGGCGCGGTGTCCGCCGCTTTCGCGTATGGTCGGCGGTAGTGATCCTCCTGCGTCGCGAGGAACGCCTTGACCCTGGAAACCTCGGCCTTGTGGATCCCATCGAGCTCGGCCATCTCGACGCACCAGCGCCCGCGCAGGACCTCGAAACGGTCCTTGCTCGTCCAGTCGATCGACGCGTCGGAGAACCACGTCGCGCCGAACAGGGTGCGCAGCGTCGTGCTTTTCTTGATCCCCTGGAGTCCTTCAAGGATCAACATCGTGTCGACCTTCTCCCCGGGCCGCATCGCCCGTGCCACGGCCGACACGAGAAACCAGCGCGACACGAGGCGCACGTACTGCGTATCAGGCGCGCCGAGGTGACGGATCAACCACGTCTCGAGGCGTTTTTCGCCGTCCCATCGAAGGCCGCGCAGCCAATCACGGATAGGGTGGATCCGGCGCTTTTTCGCCACAAGCTCGGCCGCTGCGTAGCACTGTGGCGGGGTCAATTCGAGCTCGTAACGGCGCACGAGCCATGCCTGTAGCTTCGTGACGTCCGTCTCCGTCCACTGCGATAGCGGCGCGCCGTCGTCGTCGTCGGGGTGCCACGGCGGCGAGTGAATGCACACGATCGCAGCGACGAATTCATCCCACGCGAAGACGCCTTGCCACGATTCGTCATGCGAAAGAATCGTGATGGCATTTGCTGTGACGTGGCGAATTTTGCGGCTGTCGCGCGTGTACGTGTACACGATGGCGGACCGCCAATCCCCCGGGGGATGGTCAGGCGCTCGCGGCTGGGATCGCTTGCGCCCGCGGGCCTTGCCTTGCGCCTCGGCGCCCTTCGACGGGCGAGGGGAGGAAGCGCGCTTGTCCTCCTCGCCAGGCGGACGGCCGCCATCATGCTCGGCCTCGGCCTCGCATGGTTCGCCGCGAGCCTCGGCCGTCCCGATCGCCGCGCCCGCCTCGGCCTTGCGCGGAAGCTCCCCAGCGTCGACAGGGCGGCCGTCGAGAGCATCGAGGGCATGCTCATCCTCGCCGGTCCCATTGCATTCGAGTTCTGATTTTGCTAGCTTCATGTCCTCTCGACCATCCGCGGCCGTCCGGGTGTCCCCCCGGGGCGGCCGTTTTTCTTGGTACACAATCCCAGCGCACACGATCGCCGCTCGCGCGAGCCATCGCAGCGCGCACCTATCCCGCCGCGCCGCCCTCCTTTCGACGCGTCCCCCTGCAATGTCATTGCGAGGGCGCGAGCGCCGCCCGGCATCGAGGCCGAGGACGCTCGCGCCTCGCGTTCGTTCAGGCGAGCGCCGCCGCGCCGCCCGGCATCGAGGCCGAGGACACTGCGCCGGCCGTGGTCGCGGTATCGTTCGCCGCGAGCCGATCGAGCGCCGCGCCGAGCTCTTCCCGGATCGCGTCCAGGTTCGCGCGGGCCCGCTCGAGAGCGATCCGCGTCTTCCTCGAGACGGGTTTTCCGCCGAGCACGTGCCCCGCGGTGATCGGGTGAAGGTCCGCCGCGCCAGCGACGAGCAGAACGCGCTGTCTATCGTTCAGTCTGTCGAGGTTTCGCATAGCTGGCCGATACTATCCACGACGCGCACGAGGCACGCAAGCCCATTTCGTGCACGTACGTGTGAGCATAATCGAGCGTCAATGCTATGCAATCGGCTGGGATCCCCGTCATGCATACCGCTCGATTGGCGAGGGTTGCCGCTCGATTGCTCGCGCGGAGGTCCGGCCGGGCGAGCGTCGGAATCTTGCTCCCCGCGGACCGGGCGGGGGACGGGCGAGCCGATCGAGCCGCGCCGCGAGCTCGTGCACGTCGAGCCGGCGCTCGTCCTTGGCCTGTTGCGCCCGCTGGGGCCTCGGCCTCGGCCCCCAGCGCCGCCCGGCGTCGCACGTCGAGCTGCACCCCGCGAGCTCTTGGCCAGGCGCTCGTCCTCGGCGAGCCGGCGCTCGTCCTCTTCGGCCTCGGCCGCGAGCTCGTGCACGTCGAGCCGGCGCTCGTCCTCGGCCCGCTGCGCCCATGGTCCGCGGTCCCTTGGCCCGGCGATCATCGAGGGCGGCGCGGAGCACGCTCGTCCTCGGCCGCGCCGCGAGTTCGTGCACGTCCACCGATCGCAAGCGCCCGGCCTCGGCCGCGAGGAGCTACGCCCGGCCGGACCTCGGCCCCCTCGCCGAAAACTTGGGGATCTCGAGGACGGACCACACGATCCCGCGCATGGCGACGGGGAAAGCGAGCACGAGTAAGCAGGGCAAGGGCGATGCGCGGCGCAAGGCCGCGAGCGCCGCAACGAAGAGCGCCGCCGCGACGAAGAGCGCCGCCGCGACGAAGAGCGCCGCCGCGACGAAGAGCGCCGCCGCGACGAAGAGCGCCGCCGCGACGAAGAGCCAAGGAACAGACCCCGTTGCCACGGCGAGCTTGGCAGCCGCACGGAGGAACGCCTCTAGCAATCGTTACGACCCTGAGAAAGACGGGCCCTTGCATAACGAGCATCCCTTGGTGCACAAGCTGCATGCGCTTTCCAAGCACTTCTATCAGCACGCAAACTATCACCTCGACGACGGCGCATTCGTTGTTCACCGAATTTTGTCTGCAATTGGACGTGCCATATCAAAAGATCAGGGCGCCGATCTGTGTGCGCCGCATGGTGTTTACAGCGCCGCCCGCAGGCTTCTCCGCGACTATGATGATCCGATGCCAGACGAAGATGAGAAAGGACATGCATTAGGGTTTGCGAGCCTGGCCGGACGGTTCAGAATTTTTCAAAATCGACTCGCCGTGCTCATTCACGGCCACAAGATTGCACTTGAGCGTTCAGAAGCCCATGCCACGATGGCGGCCACTGAAAAGCCCAAACAAGATCGCTCTAAACTGGACGTGCTCGCCCATGTGATGGCCAGGTTTCGTTATCATCCCATGGGCGTCGTGCCTATAGATCATTGGCGTAAGCCTGCCAAATTCGAGGACAACGTGCCGTTCGTCAAGTCGTGGGCCTATATCTATTTCCCGCAGATCCCATCAATCCAAGAGGCGCGACGGGATCGCGGTTGTAGCGAGAAACTTGGCGCACGGCTTGAAGCCTATCTGTGCAACCTCGACCAAATCCGGGCACGAACAATGGAAGAAAGCAGAAAAATCGGAATCGAGTGCGGTGTGAACGAAGTTGCCGCCGAGCTTGCTTTCGAGATACTTCGGGGCGAATGTAAGGTTTCGGGGATGACGGAAACTCAAATAAGCCGCTGGTTCGGATTCTACCTCAAACCCAAGCGCTCGTAGCGGCGCGTACGTTTTTTCGCCAGCGCCCGCTGGTGAATGGCCTCTTGCATGTAGCGGCCCGCACGCTTTTCCAGCAGCGCCCGCTGGAGACAGCGAGTTGATCGGGCCCGAGACCCCGCGCTAAACACTTTCGACAGTTCCGACAGCGCCGCCCCCCCGCGAGCGCTGGGATTGCGCCGTCTGGAAAGCTGCGCCTCGTGCGTAGCTTTGCAGCGCTGCGCCGTGATCCGTCGAAAGGAGACCATGAACCCGCAAGAGATCCCGCCCGACGTGCGCGAAGCCGCGTTGATCCTGCTTTCCTACTTCTTCCGCCTCGTCCGGAATGAGGCGGCAAAGCACACCAAAGGCGACGAGGGGCCGAGGTACTACGACCGGAAAACCTTCCCCTGGGGCGAACGGTCCTTCCAGCGGCTCACGGGGCAAGGGAAGCTCCGGAGCTTCAAGGCGCCCGACGGGAAGACGATCCTCGTGCTGCGGGATGAGGCTCACGCGTTCATCGAGGCGCAAGAGGGCGCGCCCCCGCGAGCGCCGCGCCCGCCTCCCTTCGCCCGCGCCGCGCCGCCCGTCGACGTGAACGCCTTATCGCCCGCCGAGGAGCACGAGCTCTTCATGGGTCGAGACCCGAAGCAGGGCCCGACCACGGAACGGAGCCCGCGCCCGCGCCGCCGCTGATTCCGCCGAGGCGCCTCGCGCGAGGTCCGGACCGTCGAGACCTCGATCGGCCTCGTGCTCGCGCGTCCTCGGCCATCGTGCGCGCCCGTGGGGGGCGGGCGCGCTGGGATTGAAGCACTCGAAAGGGAGGGGCGAGGCGCACGCGAGCGCCGCCGCTGATATGCCATGACGAACCATACACGAGCGGCGCCTCGATGCGCGCCGCCCGAACGGACCGATCCGCCCTTCGCCCGTCGAGACATCGAGGCCGAGGACGGCCGCGAGCTCGCCGCGCTTCCGAACGGGCCACGCTGCGCGGAGCATCGCGCCGCCGCGAGCCGATCGAGCCGCACGGGCGAGCGTGCGCCCGCCGAGGACGAGCACGAGGCGGACCTCGAGAGCATCACCCCGCGCCGCCGCGCCGCCGCTGCGCCGGGCGGACATGCGCGCGCCGAGGCGCGCCCGGACGAAGGGCGCGAGCGCGCCCCCCACCACGCGCGAGCCGATCGCCCGGACGAACCAAGCTCGAGAGCACCCCGACGCGGGCGCGCAGCGGGCGCGAGAAGATCGGCGAGGGGAGCGAAGCAGGGTTCGGGCGCTACCGCGACGCGGGCGCGAGCACGAGGCGCCTACGCGCCGCCGCGAGCCGATCGCACGGGCGCGCCGAGGCCGAGGCCGAACGCGAGCACGAGCCGGACCTCGAGAGCCCCCGCGAGCTCGCCGAGGTCCCCCCGCGCCGAGGCCGGCCGGCGCAGTTCTGCCACGTCCCCCCACGGGCGCGAGGACGGGCGCAGCGTGCTCGATGCGACGCCGGGCCGCTCTCCCCTCGCCGATCCCGTCACGGGCCCGCTGCGCGCCGCCGCGAGCCAACCGAGCGGCCGAGGCGGACCCTTGACGCCCGCCGGGGGGTGTGGTCGGCTGGTAGGGCAGTACAAAAAGCGGGCCCCCATGCATGCAGCTAACATGCACGGGGACCCTGAGACAAACCCCGCGGTAATCGAGGTTTGACCTATGGGCACCATACCGTCCATCTGGGCAAGATCCAGCCATTTTTCAAGCGCGGAGGTCCTGTAATATGGGCCGCCGTCGCACTGGTAACATATTGCTTGAAGGTGACCATTACGTGGCGCGCGTCCTTCTGGACGGCCGCTACGTGCGGATCCACCTCCCCCCGGGCATGTCCGAAGCTCGCGCCCGCGAGACGGCGAAGTTCTACACGGACAACCCCGACAAGGCGCGCGAACGGCTCGACCAGCAGGCGCGCGAGCGGAGCAAGGGCGCGCCCATTCCAAAGGGAGAGACATTCGCCGCGTATTTCGAGCGGTGGATAAGGGACCGCGAGGAGCGAGGATATACCAGCATCAAGAGCGACCGCTCCGCCTTTACGCTGCACGTCGTGCCGGCCATCGGAGAGAAGCCAATCGCAACGATCACGCGCGAGGATTTGGAAAGACTGGTCCAAGTCCTCGACAAGAAGATCGTCCAAGGTGAGTATTCGTGGCGCAGCGCGAAAAAGCTATGGCTTGCGGTGCACAAGCTATTCAGGGACGCATCGTCGGCGAAAAACCTCGCGCTGCGCGTCCGCAAAGACAACCCAGCGCAGGGCGTCGTGGGTCCTGACCGGGGCAATCAACGATCCAAGGTGTACCTTTTCCCGAGAGAGTTCCTGCAACTCGTGTCGTGCGAAAACGTACCGCTCGAAATGCGCCGGCTGGCGACGCTTGCCATATACCTCTACTCCCGCATATCGGAGATCCTTCGTCTGCGGTGGACCGACGTTAACCTACAGGAGGGCGTCATCTATGTCCGCCGCAGCTTCGATCGCGCTCGGAAACAGGAGAAGGGGACAAAGACCAGGCGCCCGCGGGCCTTCCGCATCGAGCCGAATCTACTTCCCCTGCTTCGCGTGCTGTACGCCGAACGTGACGAGAGCGGCCGGGTAATTCCGGTCTATGGCGAGCACATGGCGCGGCGCTTCCGCGCGGCGATGCAGACGGCCGGACTCGATCGCCCGGACCTGTACATCGCCGACGAGCTCCACAAGCGGATGACGTTTCACGATCTCCGCGCAACGGGGATCACGTGGATGGCCATGCGTGGGGACACTCCGCACGTCATCATGCAGCGCGCGGGACACCAGAACTTCAACTCGACCTTGGTCTACATCCGCGAAGGTGAAGCGCTCCGGGGCAACGCCGGCGAAGTCTTCCCACCCCTGCCTGCCTGCCTGCTCGTCCCGGCCGGCGAGGGATCCGCGGGCGGCGGGAATCTGTCGGAAAACGATCGGGGAGGCACGACCCCGACGAGTCAAGTGTCGGTAAAATCAAGCGAAAGTGAACGCGAGGCGTATTGCTCTAGACACTACGCGATCACTTCATGGCTCCGCGCAGGTGTCCCTGTCCATGTTGTCCAGCGGATGGCAGGTCACAAGCACCTGGCGACCACGCAGAAGTACGTGCACTTCATGAAGCAGGACCTCGAAGAGGCCGCCCGTAGGATCGCTAACAGAAAGCGATCGGACGCTCCCTAGCGGCTCCCAAGGGGTCACGAAGGCGCCCTCCCCGAGATCGCCTTCGATCCAGCGGAGATCCTCACGGTCAGGGCAACAGCAGGGCAACGGATGGGCAACGGGCCCAGCCGATCCCGGCGGAGTCCCACACGCGCCGTGCGTCCCTCGAAACCCTAGGTTTCAGGCACTCTTCGAAGCGTTCGGGAGGTTCCCGACGAGCCCGGCCGGTCGCCGACCGGCTTCCGGGTTTGGGCAACAGTTGGGCAACGGCCTGGAAACAGAGCCGCGACCAACCGGGGAGAGCGATCGACAACGGGCCCGCTAAGGGCCCGGAATCACTCGTGAAAACGCCTGGAGCCGCCTTCGAGATTTGAACTCGAGACCTACGGTTTACGAAACCGTTGCTCTACCGCTGAGCTAAGGCGGCGTTCCCGTCGAACGGGCGCGCAGTAAAACCATCTTCCGCGTCGCCTGTCAACGACTTTTTTCGCCCCCCCTCCAAATGCCCCCGACTGCCCGCCGAACGCCTCCCTCGACCCCCTCCTCCTCCCCTCCCCCCCTCCCCGCTGCAACCTCAGCCCTTCCCCACCCCCAGCATGCTCAGCCCCATGCACACCACCAGCGCACCCAGCTCCAGCCGCTCCGCTTTCCGCTCGTCGAGCACACGATCCCGCAGCCACAGCCCGACCACGTTGCCGCCCATCACCGCCACCGTCAGCACCGACGCTCGCACCACCGTCTCTCCCGTCATCATCCCGCCGAGCCCGTACGCCGCCACTCGCCCCGCGTGCAGCGCCACGGCCGCCGCGGCGATCGTCCCCACGAAGCGCTTGCCGGTCAGCCCCGCCGCCATGAACAGCGGCCCCACCAAGAGCCCCGCTCCTCCCGCCGTCGCGCTGATCGCCCCGATCCCCAGCCCCGCCGGCGTCATCGCCGCCGCCCGCGGCTTCCACGTGAACAGCCCGAACGCTCGCCCCAGCGCCGCTGCCGTCATCGCCACCATCAGCCATCGCAGCACGCCCTCCGGCATCCATGCCGCCATCAGCCCGCCCAGGAAGCTCCCGGGCACTGCGCCCCAGGCGAACGCTTTCGCCGCGTCCCGGTCGAACTCCTCCCGCAGGAGCCATAGCCGGTGCAGGTTGCCGAAGAGCATCGCCGGCGCCGTCGACGCCAGCGCCGCCGCCGGGCCCCACACGAGCGACAGCCCGAGCAGCAGCAGGATGCCCCCGCCGAGCCCCGCCATCGTCGTCAGTACGCCCGCAAGAACCCCGAAGACCGGGAGAAGCGCAAGCATCGCTTCACCTCCTCGATCCCAGACGTAGGGGCTCCGCCGTCATCGGACCAATCGATTGTTCGGAAGGCTGTGATAACTTCGGCTGATGCTGGATGCCCTTCGGCATTTCGTCCTCATCGCCGAACACGGGACGTTCACGAGGGCCGCGCGGCATGCGCACCTTTCGCAGCCGGCGCTCACGGCGTCCATTCAGCGGCTCGAAGAGGCGTTCGGCGCGCGGCTCCTCCATCGGGACCGCGCCGGCACGAGCCTGACCGCCGCCGGGCGTGTTCTCTTGCCGCGCGCGCTTCACATCCTCGCGGCCGTGGGTGATGCCATGCGCGCCGTGGCCGAGGTCGAGGGGCTCGAAGCCGGAGAGGTGCGGCTCGGCGCGGGCGCGACGGCGTGCACGTACCTCTTGCCGCCCACGCTCTCGGCCTTCCGGGCGACGCATCCCGGGGTGCGGTTTCGCCTTCGGGAAGCGACGACGGCCGAGGTGCTCGACGCGCTCGAGCGCGGGGAGATCGATCTCGGCGTGGTCACGCATCCGGAGGGAGAGCCCTGGATCGACGATCAGCTCATCCTCGTCGCCGCGCCGGGTCTGCCGACGGAGGGCGCTCCCTTCGTGACGTTCGGCCGGGGCTCGACGACACGCGCCCTGCTCGACCAGCATTTTCCGGATGCCGACGTCGTCATGGAGCTCGGGAGCATCGCGGCCGTGAAGGGGAACGTGCGCGCGGGGATCGGCGTCGCGCTCGTGAGTCGCTTCGCCGTCGAGCATGACCTCGCCCTCGGTCGGCTCGTCGAGGTGCCGCACCCGGCGACGCCCATCGTCAGGCCCATGCACATCGTGCATCGCGGCGAGGATCGCCTGCCTCCCGCCGCCGCCGCGCTCCGGCACCTCCTGCTCGCGCGCCGCGCTGCGCGGGCGAAGCGCTGAAGCTCTATTCGAGGGCGCCCGCGCGCCGCAACCCGTGGCGCTGGAGCAGGCGGTGCAGGTACATCCGGTCGAGCTGCGCTTTGCGCGCCGCGCGGCTCACGTTGCCTTCGGCCCAGGCGAGCAGCGCGCCCAGGTAGGCCCGCTCGAACTGGTCGATCATCGTGTCCTTCGCGGTCTTGAAGGGCACCTCGATGTCGACGGCGCCGGCGCTCGGGGCGGGCTTGTCTTGCGACGAGCTCACGCCTTCCTCCTCGTCGCGGAAGCTCGGGGCCTCCGTCTCCAGCACGACGCGGCGCTCCACGTGGTTGCGCAGCTCGCGCACGTTGCCGGGCCAGTCGTACCGCGACATCTCCGACAGCACCTCGGCCGTGAAGAGATGCGCCTTGTCCGTCGCCTCCAGCGCGGAGAGGAAGCAGTTCACGAGCAGCGGGATGTCCTCGATGCGCTCGCGCAGGGGCGGTACGCGCACCGTCACCACGCTGAGCCGGTAGTAAAGATCCTCGCGGAATCGGCCGAGGTTCACCTCGCGCTCGAGCCTGCGGTTCGTCGCGGCGACCACGCGGACGTCGACCTTGCGGGACTGGTTCTCGCCCATGCGGCGGATGTCGCGCGACGCGATCGCGCGGAGCAACTTCGGCTGCATGTCGAGCGGCAGCTCGCCGATCTCGTCGAGGAAGACCGTGCCTCCGTCGGCCGCCTCGAACGCGCCGATGCGGTTGCGATCGGCGCCCGTGAAGGCGCCACGCACATGACCGAAGAGCTCGCTCTCGATCAGATTCGGCGAGATCGCGCCGCAGTCGACGATCACGAGCGGTTTGTTCGCGCGGGGGCTTCGGCGCACGATCTCCGTGGCGATGAGCTCCTTGCCCGTGCCGCTCTCGCCCTCGATGAGCACGTTCGCGTCCGTCTTCGCGACACGCTTCAACAGGTCGAAGAGGCGGCGCATGCCGACCGAGGCGCCGAAGATCGAGCCGAAGCTCGGCGCGGCGGGCACGTCGGCCGAGGCCGTCGCGTGAAGCTCGCGCACGCGCACGATCGACTCGCCGAGCTCGATCCGGCACTCGGGCAGCGGCAAATCCGCGTCGCGGATGCGCACGCCGCCGATGCGCGAGCCGTTCAGCGAGCCCGTGTCGAGGATCCGAAAGCCCCCGACGCCGCGCGCGATCCGGCAGTGGAAGCGCGACACCATCGGGTCGGTGATCACGAGATCGTTGCTCGCGTGCGAGCCGATCCGGAAGAGCTCGCCTTCGAGCACGACGACGCGCTCGGTCGCCTTGCCTGCCTCGCGCTCCACGCAGAGCTCGATCCGCGGGATCATCACGGGGTCCGAGAACTGCGGCGTGGTCTCCGAGTTGCGTCCGAGGACGGACGCGCCGGGCGACAACGAGGGATCACTTCCGAACGGGGGCCTGTTCATTGCGCGCGCCTACTCTAGCCCATGCGAGCGCCCGAGGTCTTGCGATGCTGTCAGGGATCCGGCGGAAAGTGCCGCATCGAGGTGGTCTGCCGATAGCTCGGTCACGCCGTCACGAGCTCGTAGACCTTCGTGGCCGCGCTCCGGCCCGTGAGCGCGCGCTCGCCGAGGGGCGAAAGCTCGAACGTGCCGCTCGCCACGAGCGCGTGTGTGGCCTCCGCGACGAGGACCTGGTTCGGGCGCGCGATCGCCTCGAGCCGCGCGGCCACGTTCACCACGTCACCGATCACCGTGTACTCCATCCGCTTGTCCGAGCCGATGTTGCCCACGAGGACCTCGCCGGAGTTGATGCCGATGCCGAGCTCGATGGTCGTGCCGTAGCGCTCGCGGAACGACTCGTTCGCGGTCTCGAGGAAACGCATCATGTCCTCGGCCGCGGCGAGGGCGCGGGCGGCGTGATCCTCCTGGGCGACGGGCGCGCCCCAGACGGCCATGATGCAGTCGCCGATGAACTTGTCGACGGTGCCGCCGTGGCGGAAGACGACCTCCGTGAGCACTGAAAAGAGCTCGTTCAGGAGCGCCACGACCTCCTCGGCCGGCCTCGTCTCCGCGAGCGGGGTGAAGGCGACGACGTCGGCGAAGAGCACGCTGACCGCGGCGCGGCGCCCGCCGAGGGCGAGCTCGTGCCGGCCGCTCACGATCGCCTCGACGAGCTCCTTGCTCAGGAAACGGCCGAGATCCGCGCGCTGACGGGCCTGGCGTGCGATCTCGATCTCGCTGCCTTCGAGGTCGTTCGCCATGCGCGACAGCTCGGTCGTGAGCGTGCCGATCTCGTCGGTGCGTGACGACGTGAGCGCGAGCTCCCGCCAGCGACGCTCGCCGACGAGCCGCGCTTGCCCCGCGAGGTGCACGATCGGCCGCGCGATCCAGCGCGCCGAGAAGGCCGCCGCCGCGAGCGCGAGCAGCGCCGCGCCGAGCGCGACGAGCGCGCCGCGCCGCTGCATGGCCGACAGCACGGCGAAGGCGTCTTCTTCGCGACGCGCGAGCGCGACGCCCCAGCCGAGGCCCGGCAGGAAGCGGACCACGCCGATCATGTCCGCTCCGCTTTCCGCGCGATACGGCGCGACGCGCACCACGCCCACGACGCCGGGGTTCTCCTTGGAAAAACCCGTCCAGAGCGGGTGGTTCGACGTATCGGCGAAGGCCCCGATCTCGGGCATGCCGTGCGATGCGACGCTGCGCCGCGTCGCGTCGACCACGACGAGTCCGACGGCGCCGCCGAAGCGACGGCCCGCGATGTCGTCGATCTCGCGCTGGAGATCGGCGACGTCGAGCGCGGCGGTGACGTAGCCGCGCGCCTTCGTGGCCGCGCCCTCGACCGCGGGGATCGGCACGACGAGCAGCCCCTTGCCCGGCCCGAGCAGCGACACGCCCATGCCGTGCTCGTCGGCGGCCTTTCTCGTCTCGGGCGTCGAGGCCGGCACGTCGGCGCCCGCCTCGACGTCGTCCCCTTTTTGCCGCAGCACCGTGCTCACGCCGCGCTCGGGCACCTCGAAGCGCACGGCGTCGAGCTCGCGGCGCGTGCCGAGGGTCGCGCGCACCGCCTCGAGCCCGTCGCCCGCGCCGGCGGCGGGTTTTCCGTTTGCGGCCTGGTAAAGCGCGAACGCCACGGCGTCGGCGTCCACGCGCACGCCCTCGACGTGACGCATCGCGACGCGCTCGAGCTCCTCCAGCACGGCGGCCTGGAGCTGCTGCTCGCTCGTCTGCACCGCCTGGCGGTTCACGGACAGCAAAAGCGCCACGACCGCGCCGACGGGCACGAGCCCGACCGCGGCGAAGAGCAGGAGCGCGCGTGCGCCGATGGAACCGAGCTTCACTTCGCGGCGCCTTCCTTCCAGCCGGCCTCGCCGAGCTGCGTGCGGCGGAGGATCTGGAACTCCACGCGGCGGTTCTTCGCGCGCCCTTCGGGCTTGTCGTTGCTCGCGACCGGCCTGCGCGGACCGAAGCCACGCGCCTCCAGCCGTCGCGCGTCGACGCCGTGATCCACGAGCCAGCGCACGACCGCGACGGCGCGCCGCTGCGACAGCGTGACGTTCGCCCGCTCGGCGCCGACGTTGTCCGTGTGCCCGTCGATCGCCACGCGTGCGATCTCCGGGTGCTGCGCGAGCACCGAGCCGACCTGCTCCAGGAGCGCGTAACTCTCGGGCGCGATCACGTCGCTGCCCGTGGCGAAGTTGACCTCCTGCAGGATCACGATCTGCGTGCCCTCGACGCGCACGGACGCGGGGCAGCCGGTGATCTTGGGATCCGCGTTCGCCTCGCCGCGCTCCTTGGGACAAGCGTCGACCGCGTCGGCGATCCCGTCGCCGTCCGTGTCGAGCGCGCAGCCGAAACGCGCGGGATCCGCGCTCGCCACGCCGGGCTCGTCGGGACAGACATCGTCGGCGTCCGCGATGGCGTCGCCGTCTCGATCGGGCGGACACCCGGGACGCTTGGCCGTGGGCGTCGCGTCGCCGGCGCGGTCCGGACAAACATCGTTCGAATCCGGAATACCGTCGCCGTCGGCGTCCGGCGCCGCGGCGACATCGACGCCCGCCCCGGTTTTCCCTTTCGAATTCCCCTTCGAGCCCGCCTTCGGATCCCCGGCGTTCGTCGCGACCTCCCCCCTCGCCTGCGCCTTCTGCGGCACGTCGAACGACGCTCCGACGCTCGCCACGAGCCGGAACGTCGGCGTCCCGACGCCGGCCGTGAGCCCGGGCCCGCCCGCGAGGCCGAACGAGAGCGGCCCCACGGTGGCGCGTCCACCGAGCAGGAGCTCGATGTTCGTCGTCCCGCGCCCGAACGGCGAGGCCTCCACGGTCACCGTCGACCCGTAGAGCTCCCCGTACGCTGAAAACCGCCCGAAACGCCCGGCGATCGCGCCTCCCGCGACGAGCTCTCCGCCGAGCAACCCGAGCCCGCCGCGCGTGTCCTGCACGCGCCGCCCGAGCGCGATCGAGTAGGAAAACCGGCCCATGTCGGCCCCCACGACGATCGAGGGCATGTGCCGCACCTCGCCCGTGCCCGTGAACGCGGTCTCGTCGCCCGTCGGCACCCAGACCGCGTAGACGAGGCTCGCCGCGGGGATCGCGCCGCGCTGGGGCAAGAGCACGAGGCGCAAGCCGAGCCGCAGATCGTTCATCGCGGCGCCCTCGGGCGAACCGTAGGTGACTTGCGTGCCCGGCGGGAGCGCGGAGACGAGGCCCGTGATCGAGGGAGAATCCCCGCCCTGCGCGAGCGTGACCGGCACGTCGACATCGAACTTCAAGAACCGACGGATCTCGATCGCGGCGAGCACGTGCCCGGTGACCTGATACGAGACCACCTCGCCGGCGTCCCGTGCCGCATCCCCCGCCCCCACGCGGAGCGAGAGCGGCGAATCGGCGTACGAGAACACGAGCGCGGCCGAGGCGCGGAGGTGGCCGGGCACGTCGGCGCGCGGCACGGCGAAAAACCCGTCGCCTGCGGGAGCGGGTTCGAGGCGCTCCAGCGCGGTCGCCGTCTGCGCGCTCGCCAGGACGGGCGTGAGCCACACGGCGCCCGCGCACGCGAAGGAGCGGACCAGCCGGGCGACCATGGGGTGCGACGCTATGGCAGAGGGCGCAAGGGGGCAACTCGAAACGAAGTGGACGGCGGGTCGTCCACGGCAGGACGCGCGGGCCTCGCCAGGCGCCACGAACCGCGTCTATGCTGGCGACCACGGCGCGGTTCGGCGTGGCGCGCCTTCGGAGGAATGGGCATGCGCACAGCAGCGAAAGGAGCCTTGGCCGCCCTGGCCCTCGTGCTCCTCGCGCCGCGCGCCTACGCAGACGCGCCGCCGCCGCCCGGCTTCCTCGAGCCCATCGTGCACTGGGGCGTGCAGAAGGGCGAGACGTGCGAGGACATCGCGAAGGTGATGTACGGCGCGGCCGCGCACGTGCCGCTCGTGAGCCGCTACAACCGCGTCGACTGCACGAGCCGCAAGCCCTTGCCCGAAGGGATCACGCTGATCCTGCCGAAGGGCGTCACGAGCGTGCCCGACGCGCGCATCAAATCGAGCCACCCCGACGTGCGCGGCAGGCCCTCCGGCGGCGCGTGGGACGCGATCGCGACGGGCACCGCGCTCTACCGCAACCACAACGTCCAGACGATGGACGAGGGGCGCGCGCACATCGAGTTCATCGACCACACGCACGTCTTCCTCGCGCAGAACACGCTCGTCGTGATCTACGGGACCGCGGGCAAGACGCGCGTCTCGAAGACGCCGCCGACGGTCGAGATCGAGGCGGGCGAGGTGCAGGCGGGGCTCTCCGCGCTGCGCGGCGAGCCGGCCGAGGTCGCCGTGCCCGACGGCGGCGTGGTCCGCGCCGAGTCGAAGGACACCGTCGTCGAGCGGAAAAAGGCGCGCACTACGGTGGCCGTCTTCGACGGCAAGGCCGCGGTCCAGTCGGGCGGCAAGACCGTGAGCGTCCCGAAGAACTACGGCACGCGCTTCGAGGGAACGGCGCCTCCGGCCGCGCCGCGCCCGCTGCCCCCCGCGCCGCGCTGGGAGGACGGAGGATCGCCGTCCGTCGTGCTCGCGCCCCCGGGCACGGCCGTCCTCACCACGAGCTGGAACCCCGTCGAGAAGGCCAAGGCCTACCGCCTCGAAGTCTCGCGCGACGAAGGCTTTCACGACCTCGTCGTGCGCGAAGAAATCCCCGCCGAGGTGCGCTCCTTCCGCGCCGAGAAGATGCCGCCGGGCCTCTACCGCGTGCGGGTCCGGGCCATCGACGTCGAGGAGTACCTCGGCGTCGCCTCGGACGTGCGCACCATCGACGTCGTCGCGGCCGAGCTCCGTGGCGAGGGCGCGCGGTTCGAGGGCAAGACCGTCACGGTGAACCCCTACGGCGTCCTCGCGCTCACGGCGTCGAGCCCGGTCGAGGTCGCCCTCGACGAAGGCCCGTTCGGCCCGCCGCCCGCCGAGATCGACCTCCTCAAGCAAGCCCCGAAGACGCTGCGCTTCCGCACGAAGAGCGGCCTCGAAGAGCGGATCACCCTCGTCCCCACGCCCGTCGCGTCGACGCCCACCGCGACGTTCGACGAGGCGAAGCGCGAGATCCGCGTCCGTGTCGCCACCAAGGGCCTCGGCGAGATCGACGTCCCGAAGCGCGTCGCGCCGCGCCTCCGCGTCCGCCTCGGCGAGCGCGTCGAGACGGTCCCGCTCACCGTGGCCGAGGGCGGCGTCCTCCTCGCGTCGATCCCGGTCGGCGCCGCGCACGGCGAGGCGCGGCTCGACGTCCTGGATGCTCGCGGAAAGGTCCTCGGCACGACCACGATCCTCGCCCCGGACAAGCCCCCGCCGCCTCCGCCGCGGCGCCCGGTGTTCCGTCCGCTCGGCGCGTGGCTCCCGCCCTTCCGCCCGGCCGGCGTCACGGCCGTGCCCTGGACCAGCCCGACGGCGCCGCTCGCCGTCGGCCGCGGCTTGAGCGCCGGCATCACCGCGAATGGCCCGGTCTTCCAGGCCAATGGCCGCGTGAGCGGCTCGTTCGGCCCGCTCGGGCTCGACGCCCTCATCGTCACGACGCCCTTCGAACGCGCCGATGCCGTCCAGGTGCCGGGCAGCGTGCCGACGGAGGACATGGCGTGGCTCGGCGCGCGCTATCGTGTCCTCCAGCGCGGCGCGTCCGAGCTCGAAATCGCGCCGCTCTTCCGCATCGGTGTGCCGCTCGAACATCGGCGCGACCTGATGTTCGACGTGGGCGCCGCCGCCGGCGGAGCGGAGGGCCGCATGACGTGGGTCGCCAATGCGGGCGCTCGATTCATGCTGGAAGAACCCTCCGCGCAGATCCCCTGGGTACAGCCGTATCTGCTCATCGGCGCCACGTACGATCCTTTGCACTGGCTCCGGGCGTACGTCGTCGCCGACGCGCACGTGCTCGCCACGATCGGGCAAAACGGCACGGTCGTCGTTCCTTATGGCCTGATGGCCGGCGTCGAGGCGGGCGGGTCGGTCTTCCTCGCGCTGTCCGCCTGGGTCGGGCGGGCGGAGAGCGTCACCTGGCAGGCGGCGGGCACGGTGACCGGATCGCTCGGATTCCGCCTGGAGAGAGAAACCCGATGAGCGACGACGACGACGATCGTTCGCCTTCCAAACCCGTGCGCGTCAGCGTTCGCCCGCCCGGGGCCGACGATCTCGACGAGCTCGAAGCGCAGCACCACACGACGCTCCAAACCCTGCCCTCGCCGCAGGCCGCCCCGCGTATGCCCCCGATCCCGAAGGAGCGCGGCGGCGCGCACGTCGGGCTCGTCCTCGGGGGCAAATACCGCCTCCTCGCGCGGATCGGCTCGGGCGGCATGGGCGAGGTCTACCGCGCCGAGCACGTCACCTTGCGAATGCCGGTCGCGGTGAAGCTGCTCCATTACAACATCGCGATCGAGCCCGACTACGTGCGGAGGTTTTACCGGGAGGCGCGGGCCGCGACGCTGCTCGACCACCCGAACACCGTGCGCGTCATGGATTACGGTGACGACGACGGATTGCCCTACCTGGTGATGGAATACCTCGTCGGGGTCACGCTGCATTCGTGGCTCCGCGACCGCGACGCCGCGCCGCCGCTCACCGACGTGCGGGACATCCTCGGCCAGATCCTCGACGCCTTCGAGGTCGCGCACGCGCGGGGCATCGTGCACCGCGACCTGAAACCGGAGAACGTCTTCCTCACGGACGTGGGGGGCAAACGCACCGTCAAGATCCTCGACTTTGGCCTCGCGCACGTGGAATTGCCCAAGGAAGACGATCAAGGCTCGACGCTCACGAAGCCCGAGGCCGTGGGCGGCACGCCCGAGTACATGAGCCCCGAGCAATGCCATTCGCTCGCCGTCGGCCCCTCGACGGACATCTATGCGATCGGGTGCGTCCTGACGGCGATGCTGCAAGGCAGGCCGCCGTTCCTCGGAAAAAACTCCATCGAGATCATCTCGGCGCACCTGTTCTTGCCGCCGCCGCCGCTCGCGCGCCCGACCGGCTCGGAGCCCGTGCCGCCGCTGCTCGAAAAGTTGCGCCTCGAAATGCTCGCGAAGCAGCCGGAGCGGAGGCCGGCGAGCGCGGCGGTCGTGAAAAAGCGACTGGAAGACGCGCTCGATCCCCAATCGCTGGCGACGCAGCTCGTCACGCGCAAAGGCAACGAGCCGCTCGGCGGCCGGGAGTCGCGCGCCCCGCAATGGGAGGGCCAGCTCGCCCGCGCCCATGATTCGACCGATCCGGGGCATGGGCTCACGGAGGTCGGATGGATCCGCATGGCCAGCGCGACGGGCGTCGATCCCGCGTGCATCACGGGACTCGCGTCGCAAGGCATTTATCTGGTCCCGCTCGAGGCCCTCGACGAAGACGCCCGCGTGAAGCTCGGCGTCGTGCTCGTCGACGCGGGCCACGACATCGACGGCGCGGCCGCGCAGATCGCCGAGGTCGCGCGGATCATCCCGCAGGCGCGGGTCCTCGTGTGCGCCTCGTCGCTCACGCCCGAGCGCATGACGCGGCTCGTCTCGGCGGGCGCGGCCGACGTGGCGAACGCCCCCGCGAGCCCGGACGGGCTCGGCAAGAAGATTGGTCGAATCCTGCGGCGAGGGCGGTAGCCCCACCCGGATCGTGATGTCAGTCCTGCGACCCGCGCGGCCCTCGGCAGAGGATGCCGACGGGCGAAATTTCACGACTTTCGCCCACACTGGAGCTCGCGGCCAGGATTTTGCACACGCGCCGCGACGCCGATAGCCGTCAGCCCGGACACGGGCGCGGCCCCTTTGCCTTCCTTGGAGACACCATGAATCTGTTTCGCGCCGTTCGTCATTCCGTGAGCCTCCTCGCCACTGCGGGCCTCCTCTCGCTGCTCCTCGCCGACAGCGCAGAGGATTACTGTGCGGAGTCGTCCTTCGACCGCACCTTCGACATCACCACGACCTGCGGCGGTGACCTCAGCGGCCGCATCCGCGTCAATGGCACCATGAAGGTGGCCGTGAGCGATGATGCGGCGAATCTGTCGGTCACCAAGGTCTCGGGCGACGTCGCCCCGGTCGCCGGGGGCGTGGTCGGTGCGTGCAGCGATGAGGACGAGCCGTTCGAGAGCACGGGGGTCAGCATCCAGCTCCCGGCCTCCGCGACCGACGAGACGGGCACCGGGGGAGACGACGGCTCGGCGGGCGGCGGGGGGACGCCCGGCCTCGTGGCCACGTGCAGGGTCGACTTGAAGACGCAGCTCGGAAAGGACGTGACGTGCACCATCGACGGCGGCGGCACGTGCACGGCACGCCTCACGGCCGCGCAATGACCGACGCGACACGCCCGAAAGGGCTCGGCGCATGGATGGGGCTGAGCTTCCTCGGCGGCGCCGCCGTGATGAACGGCGAGATCGCCGCGGGCAGGCTGCTCGCCCCGCACCTCGGCACGAGCACCACGACGTGGGCGATGCTCATCGGCACGGTGCTCGGGAGCCTCGCGCTCGGCAACCTGCTCGGCGGCTGGCTCAGCGCGCGCGGCGCGGCCTCGCGGTGGATCGTGCGCCTGATGCTCTCGTCGTCGCTGCTCTTCGCGGCGCTGCCGCGCGTGGTGCCGTGGGTGCTCTCGTCGAGCCTCGCGCATTTCCGCGCGGGGAACGCCTCCTCGCTCGGGATGCTCGCGGCCCTCACGGGCCTCGCCATCGCGCTCCCCATCGGCTCGCTGGGTGCGCTGCCCCCGCTCGTGATGCACGCCGCCGGAAATGCGGGCGACGGCGAGGCGACCGACAAGCTCGGCCGCCTCGCGGGGCGGCTCTCGGCGCTGGGGACCCTCGGGAGCCTCGTGGGCACGTTCGGCGCGGGGCTCGTGCTCCTGCCATGGCTCGGGACGCGCGCGACGTTCGACGTGGCCGCGGTGCTGCTCTCGGTGGGCGCCGCGGCCTTCGCCTTTCGCGCCCGCGCGCGCCGCGAGGCCATCGTCGGGCTCTCGACCTCGACCGTGACCGTGGCTCTTTCCTTCCTACCGCAGTCCACGCCCGCGCCCGCGCATGGGCGGCTGCTCTGGACGGGCGAGTCGCGCCATAACCACATCGCGGTGGTCGAGCGCGGCGGCGAGCGGCAGATCCGCGTCAACGACGGCTTCGCCGTGCAATCGTTCGCGCGCCTCGACGGCGAGCTGCCCGTGCGCGACGTGTGGGCCTACTACGCGATGGCGCCGAGCTACGGGACCCGGCCCACCCCCGAGCGCGTGCTGCTCCTCGGGCTCGGCGGCGGCACGTCCGCGGAGGTGTTCCGGCGGCTCTACCCGGCGGCGTCGGTGGTGGGCGTGGAGCTCGACGCGGCGGTGGTGGAGGCGGGCCGCAAGTGGCTCGGGTTCGAATTACCCGAGGCCTCGGTGATCATCGACGACGCGCGCCCCTTCCTCGAGGCCGAGGCAGAGCGCGCGCCGGGGACGAAGGACGTCATCGTGCTCGATGCGTTCCAGTTCCCGTACGTGCCGTTCCAGCTCGCGACGGTGGAGTTCTTCGCGGCGGCGCGGCGCTGCCTCTCACCGGGCGGCGTGCTCATGGTGAATGCGGGCCGTCACGGCGAGGAGCGCGGCGTGGTGCACGCGCTCGCGCGCACGATGGCGCAGGTCTTCCCGCGCGTGCAGGCGGCGGATCCGGCGGGCCGCTCGAACACCATCCTCGTGGCGACCGAGCACGCACCCGCCGAGGCGGTCGGGATCACGGGGCTCTCGGTCTCGGCGCAGACGGCCGGCGTGCTGCGTGATCTCGCCGCGCGCCACGCCCCGATGCGGCCTGCGTCCTTTCCTGCGGACACGCCGGTGTTGACCGACGATCGTGCGCCGGTCGAGTGGCTCACGGACAGGATCGTCTGGCGTGCGCTCTGAGCCCCGAAAGCTCGACGGCGTCCCCGGCCGGGCGCTGCTCCATCCATGGTCGTACCTCGCGGCGGCGGCGCTCGCGTTCAACGTCTTCTGGCTGCGACGCAGGCATCCGGGAGTGGTGAGCGGCAAGCTCTCGGACCTCGCGATCTGCTTTCTCTTGCCGGTGTTCCTGGTGGCCGCGGCGGAGTGGCTGCTCACGTTCGCGCGGCTATGCGGCGGCCGCGTGGGGCCACGCGTGGGCCCCCGTGGAATCTGGCTCTCGTGCGGCGTGAGCGTGGCGTACTTCGCGCTGCTGAAGACGTGGCCCGCGTTCACGGGCGTGCACCGGGCGCTGCTCGGGGTGCTGGACGCGCCGTTCGGCGGGGGGAGATCGTTCCGGAACCTGGCAGATCCGACGGATCTGGTGGCGCTCGTGATGGTGCCGCTCAGCGCGTGGCATCTCGCGCGGGTGGCGGAACGTGAGGACGACAGGCTCAGGTCGAGCCCATCTCCGCCTTGATCCGCGCGATCTCCTGCGCCGCCTCCGCGGCTCGTTTCTCGGCGGCGGCGAGCTTCGCTTGCTTTTCGGCGAGCTCGGACTCCTGCTTGGCCTTCCGCAGCTTGGCCTCCTTCTCCTTCATGGATTCGAGGAGCGCCTTCTGCCGCGCGAGTTTTGCTTCGAGCCGCGTGATCGATTGAGAGAGCTCGGGGAGGGTCGGGGTCCTCGATCCGCCGCTCGACAGGAAGAATCGGTCGACGAAATCGCGCGGCACCTTGCCTTCGAGGCTCGCGTGCACGAGCTCGCCAATCTGACCGGCCGTGAGCTTGCGGAGGGCGTTCACGCCGTTGATCAGCTCCGTCCGCGGGCCGGCGACGAAGGTGTCCATGGCCTGCTCCGCGAGCGAGGTCTTGGTGACGGCGTCGTCGGCCTTGACGATGGCCACTGAAAGCTTCAGCGCGGTGGCTCCGAGCGCGGGCACGTTCGCGGCGCCGAGCGGCCCCACCCATGCGCGCATGGTCTCGAGCTGGGCGCCGAGAATGGGCCGCTTGAGGTCACTCGGGCTCTGCCCCTCGAAGAGCTGCCGATAAAGCGGGGCCTGAAAATCTTGATTGTACGCCGCGAGCACGGCCTTCTTCGTCTCGTCGACGAGGACATTGAGCACATCGTCGGCGGCCACCATGAGCGCCTTGGCGAAGGCGATGGCATCGAGGAGGGCGTCTTCCTCGACCTTGCGCTTGCGGAGCTCGGCGCGCAGGACCGTGAAGGGCTCGGCGAGCGGAGCGGTCTCCGGGTACGCCTTCGCGGTCAGCTCGGTGTGGCGAAGCTCCTCGTCGACGTCTTCGAAGGGCTCGTCGATGGCGATGGTGTGGGGTCCTGTCATGGGGGGCGACCCTACAAGGTGGGCGGGGAAGGTGTAAAGGGAAACGTCGGAGCGCGCAGAATCGGGGCGGGAGGCTTCGGAGAGGAGCGCGTCTTCGCGCGGAAACGCGCGGGGAGGGTTCGACGCGAGGTTTTTGGCGAGGCTTGCCGCGCGGGGAGGGGTCCCCGCAGGAATTTCCCCGCGGGGAGGTCGGGGGGAGAGGCCCTCCCCGCGGGATTTTGTCGCCGAAGGACGGGCGGGGGAGGGGTCCCCGCGGACAATTGCCGCGCGGATTTTTGGCGGGGAGGGGTCGCCGGTATGAGCGAGGAGCGGAAAATTGTCGCGGGGAGGCTTCCCCGGGGTGGGCGCGTTCGGGTTCGGTCGGGTGCGGAAGGGTGCCGTTGACAGGAGTCGCCGCTGTGACCTGTCATGGTGGCCCTGGTCATGACCTCTGATCGCGTGCTCTCACCCTCGTCGCACCCTCGCCTTTGGGTCACCGGTGCCGCCCTGATGCTCGTGGGTGCTGCTCTGCGGTTCCTTCGGCGCGGGTTTCCGGTGCTCTTTGCTTTTTGCGCCTCGGCATGGCTCCTCGGGTGCGGCGCGGCGGGCGTGCACATGGAGGGGTGGGCGCAGGAGCTGCACGGAAAGAGCGTGTTTCGCGTCTGCCGTCGGCATCCCCGCGTCGGCCCGAATGCGCGCTCCTGGTACGAGATCGGGGACGGAGTGCATCGACCGGCGTTCGAGCCGCTCGAAAAGCTCCTGGAAAACCCTTCGGTCAAGGCCGTTTTTATCCATGACCCCCTCGCGCCGTCCGAGAGCCGGAGGCTCCTGGGGCTCGCGTATCAGGAGCTGCCCTGCGACAAGCCGCCGCCGCCGCCGCCTCCGGTGAAGATCGCGGCGAAGGAGCCGGAAGCCGGACCGGCCGAGCGCACGACCATCCGAACCGTGACGCGGACGTCGGCGATGAGGCCCTGCGACAGGCCGGGAAACAGGCCGCCGGATCAGCGTTTCATCGGGCAAACGGCTCCCACGCCCGCCCCCGCGCCTGGGACGAGCGTGCCGTGTGCGCCGCCTCCGCCCGGGAAGACATATGAGGAACAGAAGGTCAACCTGGCGCGGAGGGAGGCCGAGGAGGAGGCGAGGAGGACCGGGGAGCGGATCGGGCGCGAGTGGGGGGCGACGCTTGGCAAGGCGGATGAACTGCCGAAGACCTTTGACCGCCCGTTTGTGGGGTTGGGGAAGGCGGGAGAATTCAACAAGTTATTCCAGCAGGCCCCCCCCGAACGCGCCGAGCAGATTCAGGCCAATCTGGCCCAACAGCTGAATGCGATTCCGGAGTTGCCGACGTACGACGACGAGCGGCTCGCCAGGATCGCGTGGGAGGCATTCCTCAAGGGGTATGGCAGAGGCTGGGCGGACGCCGAGCTGAAGTTCGCGATCCTGAACGCCCTGGCGGACACGGCATTGACGCTCGCCACCATGGGAGCGGCGGGCCTGGAGACCGCGGGGGCGAGGGCGCTGCGGGCGGCTCAGCAGAGGCTACGAAACATGCCGGTGTTCCTGCCGAGCGCGGCGGGCGGTCCCGGCGGGTTCTTGCGGCGGCCGAAGCTGCCGAGTGCTCCGGCTCCGAGCCCGCCGCCTGCGGCGCAGCCGAAGCCGCCCAGCGGGACGACGGTCACCACGACGACGAAGCCGGTCACGGCGACCCCGAACGTGTCGAAGCCCAACGGCGCGCAGAGTACCCCCGCGGCCGCCCAAGGAAACCCACCAGGTGATAAAAGACGATTCACCCCGTCAGACCGAGCGAAAGGGCTTGAGCGGGCGAAAGATGCCGACGGAGTTCCCCGTTGCACCTACTGCGGCAAAGAACTAGACCCCAAAGCCGGAAAGCCAAACTCCTATGAACCGGATCACCGCATCCCCCATGCCAGAGGCGGACCATCAACGCCAAACAACCTGGTGCCTTCCTGCCGGACATGTAATCGCTCGAAAGGCGCGAAGACTCCCGAGGAGTGGAAGCCATGAAGAGTGCCGAAACACCAGCTTATCTCTGTTCACACATCTTCGAACGTACGCGACCTGTCTTGCTGGTTTCGCGGTCTGAGGGCGACTGGCAGTTTCTCTGCGGAGGCACCCATCCTCAGGAGGATGTGCCGCATGTCGTCGGGGTAAATCATCTTTTCGAGGATGACCCATCGCTCGCCGAACTGGCTGACCTTCCCCCTGATTGGGAGGCTGAGAGGGATTCCGCAGCATCTCCGTGGCGACGACTACGAATTGCGGACTAGCATCGCCAGCTCTCTACTCTCCGAAAGCTGCAATCTCAATGATATGCAAATACTTGATCGCGGAGAACCTCTGAAAGGGTGTTCCGCGGGCTGCGACGCCGAATCCTTGCATCGACCGCACCGCGGTCGATGCACCCTAGGTCCAGGGCTTGCGCTGGTCCGGGTCCAGGGGCGGACAGCCCCTGGGGTTTGGGGCGTAGCTCGGCTTGCCGAGCGTAGCCCCATCGTTGACCAGACGGGTCCGGGGTGAAACCCCGGCGCTACGCTGCGGCCCCGCCTCTCAGAGCCCCATCTGCTTTGCGATGATCACCTTCATGATCTCGTTCGTCCCGGCGAAGATTCGCTGCACGCGCGCGTCCATGTAGGCCCGCGTCACCGGGTATTCGAGCATGTACCCGTAACCGCCGAAGAACTGCAGACACTCGTCGACCACCTCGCCGAGCATCTCCGTCTGCCAGAGCTTCGACATCGAGCACTCCTTCACGAGATACTTCCCCGCGATGTGCTCCGCGATCAGACGATCGAGGAATGCGCGGCCCACTTCCACCTTCGTCGCGCACTCGGCCAGCTTGAATTGCGTGTTCTGGAATTTCGAAATGGGCTTGCCGAACGCCTTGCGCTCCTTGCAATACGCGACCGTGTCCTCGAGGATCCGCTCCGCCGCCGCCTGACACCCGACGGCCACGACGAGCCGCTCTTGCTGGAGCTTCTGCATCAGCATCAAAAAGCCCCCGCCTTCCTCGCCGAGACGGTTCTTCACGGGCACGCGGCAATCCTCGAATGCGAGCTCCGACGTATCCTGCGAGGGCAGCCCCATCTTGCGCAGCTTCTTGCCCTTCACGAAGCCCGGCGTCCCCGCCTCCACCACGAACAGGCTGATGCCCCGGTGCGCGTTCTCGGGATTCGGGTCCGTCTTCGCCGCCACGATGCAGATGTCGCAGAGAATGCCGTTCGAGATGAACGTCTTCGCCCCATTGAGCACGTAATGGTCGCCGTCGCGCACCGCCGTCGTCGTCAGCCCCGCGAGATCGCTGCCCGTCCCCGGCTCGGTCATCGCGATCGCCGTCACGATCTCCCCGGACGCGCAGCCGGGCAACCAGCGCTGCTTCTGCTCCTCGGTCCCGAAGGTCGCGATGTATGGCACCACGACGTCCGAGTGCAGCGACATCGCGAAGCCGGAGTCGTAGGCCCGCGCCATCTCCTCGATCACGATCACCGAATGGAGGAAATCGCCGCCCGCGCCGCCGTAGGCCGGATCGAGCCACGGACAGAGAAAGCCTCCCTCGCCCGCCTTGCGCCACGCCTCGCGGTCGACGCTCCCCTGCTCCATCCACCGCTCCTGGTGCGGCTTGACCTCCCGGTCGATGAACCGGCGGAACGACGTTCGGAACAGCTCGTGCTCTTCGCGGAAAAGGTTCCTGTCCATTTGAATGAGGGGCTACCAAACCTCCCGGCCCGCGTCCATCCGGAAGGGGCGCGGAAGCGGTTGACGCGCGCCGCTCGCTGGAAGACGCTTTTCCCCGAGGCCGACGCTTGTCCGACGGAGCCAACGCTGCCGAGCCGACCATCGCCGAGCGGCTCTCCACACGCGAAGAGCGTATCCACGTCTCCATCGGCGCCATCTGCAACAACAACTGCGTCTTCTGCATGGAGGAAGATCGCGACGGCCGCTACGTGAACAACTCGGCCATGACCGCCGAGCGCGTGCGGTGGATCCTCGAGCAGAACCAGGGCGCCGAGGAGGTCTGCTTCACCTCGGGCGAGCCCACGACGCGCCCCGAGCTGCCCGACCTCGTGTCGATGGCCAAGGGCCTCGGCTACCGCAAGATCAGCGTGATGACGAACGGCCGGCGCCTCTCGCACCTGCCGTACGCCGCGCTGCTCGCGAAGGCCGGGATGAACCGGTTCTACGTCTCGATCCACGGCCACACGAAGAAGCTCCACGAAGGCCTCACGCGAACGCCCGACAGCTTCGAGCAGACCGCCGCCGGCCTCGCCTCGATCGCGAAGCTCAAGCGCTTCGGCGTCGAGCTCCACACCTCGACGGTGATCACGGACCGGAACCTCCCGCACATGCTCGACATCTACCGCTTCCTGCGGCAGGCGGGCGTCGACCAGGTCGTCTTCAACGTGATGCAGGCGAACGGCCGCGCCGACACGTACTTCGAACAGATCTTCCCGCGCTACACGGACATCGCCGCGGCGTTCCGGCGCTTCCTCGCGGACGTCGGCGAGCCGCGGCCGATGGCGTTCCTCGTGGACATCCCGCTCTGCACGACGGAGGGCGTCGCCGATTTCAACCGCGGGTACGTCGAGAAGTACCGGCACTTCGACCTCGGCGATCAGGCGAACCTCGACGCCGCGCGCGCGCCCGAGCGGGCCGGGGACGGACGCGGCCGGGGGCTCGTCCTCGTCACGAGGCAAGATCTCGACGAGGCCCAGCGGGACAAACGGCAGGCGTGCGGAACGTGCAAATACGGGCCGCAATGCGAGGGTGTCTGGCGCAACTACCTCAAGCGGTACGGCTGGGACGAGTTCGAGCCGGTCCTTGGCACCCCAAACGCTCGGTGATCACAGGGTAGAACGTGTTACCATCGCCCGAGCAGGCATGAGCGACGGCAAGAGCGATGGACGTGGCGACGGGGCGAGAGCGCAGGCAGCGCCTGCCGGACTCCCCCTCCCGGCTCCCCCACCCACGCGTCCGATGTTCCAGAGTGCCCCGCACTCGGGCCCGCACAGCGTCGGCCCTTCGAGCGTGGTCGTCGGGAGCCGCAAGAGCGACGTACCGCCGCTCTCGCAAGATCCCGAGGCGTACCGCAAGTGGCTCGTCGAGGAGCTCGAGCGCACGCGCGCGCGCCTGCTCCAGGCCGACAGGCTCGCCACGCTCGGCACCATCGCCGCCGGCGTCGGGCACGAGCTCAACAACGTCGCCGCGGTCCTGACCCACACCGCGACCTTCATCCGCATGCGCGCCGACGCCGGCAAGCCGCCGGAGCCCGACGATCTCGTGGCCCTCGAGCGCGGCGTCGCGCACCTGGCCGAGCACGCGCGAAACCTCCTGCACCTCGGCACGCCGAGCCAGGATCGGCAAGAGGTCCTCGACGTGACCACCGTGATCGCCGACGTCCTTTCGATGCTCCACGTCGCGGGCCGCACGAAGCGCGTCAGCATCATGACGCAGGCGCCGCCTTCGCCGGTGCGTGTGGCCATGAGCCGGACGAAGCTCGAACAGATCTTCGTCAACCTCGTGACGAACGCTGCGGACGCCGTGATGGAGCAGCCGCCGGAGGGCCGGCTCATCCGCATCGAGGTGAGCGAGAATCGCGAGACCGGGCGCGCGCACTGCCTCGTCGAGGACGCGGGGATGGGCATGTCGCCCGAGATCCTCGCGCGCGTCTTCGAGACCTATTTCACGACGAAACCATCGGGCAAAGGCACGGGCCTCGGGCTCTCCGTCGTCAAGAGCCTCATCGAGGCCGTGGGCGGAGACATCGAGATCGAGAGCGAGCAAGGCAAGGGGACGGCCGTGCGCTTCGATCTCCCGCTGTGCACGTGAGAGAACGTCCTTGCCGTCGGACGGCCGTGGGCGCCATCATGCACCCAGGTCCGTGACGTCGAATGCGTCTCCCATTGGCTCGCCGGCAGCCGCCGTCGCACCGGGCACCCTCCTCGCCCAGAAGTACCGCGTCGAGCGTGTCCTCGGGCAAGGCGGCATGGGGTATGTGGTCGAGGCCCGGCACGTCGCGCTCGACGAGCGGGTCGCGCTGAAATTCCTCCTGCCCGAGTACGCAGCGCACCCCGAGGCCTCGGCGCGCTTCCAGCGCGAGGCGCGCGCCGCCGTGAAGATCAAGAGCGAGCACGTCGCCCGCGTCCTCGACGTGGCCACGCTCGAGAACGGCGCGCCGTACATGGTCATGGAGTTCCTCGATGGCCGGGATCTCGCGCGGCAGCTCAAGGACGGCGTCCTCTCGGTGCCCGACGCGATCGACTACGTCCTGCAGGCCTGCGAGGCGATCGCCGAGGCGCACTCGCACGGCATCGTGCACCGTGATCTGAAGCCGGCGAACCTCTTCCTCGCGAGCCGCCGCGACGGCTCGCCGCTCGTGAAGCTGCTCGACTTCGGCATCTCGAAGATGCAGGGCGCGCCGGGCGATCACGCCCTCACGCGCACGGCGACCGCGATGGGCTCGGCGCTCTACATGTCGCCCGAGCAGATGCAGGAGACGCGCGGCGTCGATCACCGCACCGACATCTACTCGCTCGGCATCACGCTCTTCGAGCTGCTCGCGGGCACGCAGCCGTTCTACGCGGAGACGTTGCCCAACCTCTGCGCCGAGGTGCTCACCGGCACGCCGCGTCCTCTGCGTCAGTTTCGGCCGGAGCTGCCGGATGATCTCGCCGCGCGGATCGAGCGCGCCTACGAGCGCGACAAGAACCAAAGGTACCAGTCGATCGGCGAGTTCGCCGTCGCGCTCGCGCCCTACGCGCCGCCGCGTTCGCAGAGCACGCTGGAGCGGATCACGCGCATGGCCGGCCTGCCGACGCCCGAACTACCGTCGCGACAGCCTTCCCAGCCGACCTTGCCGGCGTTCGCGCCTGCCGACGCGCGCGCGTCGACCGAATGGGCCGAGGGCCCGAGCACGGTGCCGCTCGGAGGCACGGGGCGACGCAACGCGGCCGTCAGCTCGACGCTGGCCTCCGCGCCGCCGCCGGCCGATCTCGCCGCGCAAGCCGCGGCGCACAAGACGATGCCGCTGCCGGTGCAGATCGCGTCCGCGCCGGAGCTCCCGCCTTCGGCCACGACGACCGGGCCGAACATCATCACGATCGGACACACCCCGTCGCTCGACGTGATCGAGCCCGACCTGAGCCGCATCGAGGCCGATCTCTACACGGGCCCGCGCAGCGCGCACGCAGCCGCCGCGTTCGCCAGCGCCGCGCGGACGCGGCATCCGTCGTCCGATGGCGGTCGCTCGTTCCTGTTCGTCGCGCTCGGCCTCGGCGCGCTCATCGGGCTCCTCGGCGGCGTGCTCGTCTTCCTGTTCCGATCGAGCGTCGAAGCCTCTTCCACGACGCCGATCGCGACCGGCGCGCCCCAGGAGGCCCCCGCGCCCCCTGCGCCCACGATCACGGCGACGCCGACGTCCACGGCGCCCACGGTGACCCCCGAATCCACGGCCCCGCCGGCCCCTTCGGCCTCCGTGGCGCCGACGATGGCCGCGTCCTCGAGCGCGCCCGCGACGCCGCCGCCCAGCGCGAAGCCCACGAGCAAGGCGACGCCGGCCCCGACGAGCACGACGAAGAAAGATGCAAAAAACGCTTTCAATCGCCGCTAGCTCGCCGATGCCCCGCGCCCGCCTGCGGATCCTCGCCGCCGCGCTCACGCTCGCGGCGGCGCTCACGCTCGCGCCCGGCCATGCGGACGCGCAGAGCGGGGACAACAAGGCCATCGCCGAGGCAGCCTTTCTTCGCGGTCGCGAGCTCATGGACCAGGGCAAACCCGCGGAGGCGTGCCCCAAGTTCGAGGAGAGCGCGCGGCTCGATCCCTCGGTCGGCGCGCTGCTCAACCTGGCGCTCTGCAACGAGCAGCTCGGACGCACCGCCACGGCGTGGGCGCGGTACAAGGAAGCCGCGACCTTGGCCCACGCCACGGGCGACACCGATCGCCTGAAGATCGCCGAAGAGTTCGCGGGCAAACTCGCCCCCAAGCTCTCGCGCCTGCGCATCGAGGCGGACAAACCCGCGGCGGGCCTCGTGATCAAGCGCAACGGCGAGCCGCTCGGGGCCACGCTCCTCGGCGAGCCCATCCCCGTCGATCCCGGCGAGCACACGATCGAAGCGACCGCGCCCGGCTTTTTGCCTTGGTCCACGAAGATCGTCGTCGGCAAGGACGCCGACCTGAAGACGATCTCGGTGCCTGCGCTCGCGGCGGAGCCCACGGCGAAGCCCGTCGAGAAGGTCGACACGCCGCCCGCCACGTCCGGCGCGAACGGTCTGCGCACGGCGGCGTTCGTCGCGGGGGGCGTGGGCGTCGCCGCACTCGGCCTCGGCGCGGTGTTCGGCGGGCTCGCGTCGAGCGACGTGGGCAAGGCCGATCCGCTTTGCCCTCAAAAGAAGTGCAACGCCGAGGGATTCGCGCTCATCGAGGGTGCGCAGACGAAGGCCCTCGTCTCGACGATCGGCTTCGGCGTGGGCGGCGCGGCCCTCGCCGCAGGCGTCGTGCTGTTTTTCGTCTCGCGCTCCCCGGCGAAAGAGCCCGGCCCCGAGGCGCCGCGCGCGTGGCTCGTCCCTTCGTTCGGACCACGCGGCGGCGGCGCCTCGATCCTGGGCACGTTCTGAGCCCGAACCGACAGGACCCGTTCCCACCATCTGCCATGGACTTCGACCTCACCGAAGAGCAAAAGCGTTTCCAGGAAGCCGCGCGCGCGCTCGCCGCGCGGGAGCTCGCGCCGCGAGCCTCCGAGATCGATCACGACGCGCGTCTGCCCGAAGGCCACGTACGGCAGCTCGGCGACGCGGGCCTGCTCGGCCTCACGATCCCATCGGCGCAAAGCGGCTCGGGCGGCGACCTCGTCTCGCTGGCGCTCGTGATCGAGGAGATCGCCGCGGCGTGCGCGAGCTCGGCCGCGCTCGTGGGCACGCACGTGGCGCTCGTCTCGCGCACGCTCCTCCGCGCCGGAAGCGACGAGCAAAAACGGAAGCACCTCGCCCCGCTCGCGCGCGGCGCCTCGCTCGGCGCGGCCGCGATGCCCGATCTCGCGGAGGGCACGTCCCTCTTCGCCGAGCCCAGCGCCGCCGGCGGCTTCGTCCTCGACGGCGAGACCGGCCCCGTGCTCCTCGGGCCCGCAGCCGACGTTTTCCTCGTGTTCGCCGCGACGAACCGCGCCCCGAACGATCCCCGCCTCGTCGCGCTGCTCGTCGCGAAGGGCGCCCCCGGCCTCACGATCGAGCCCGCGGAGGCCTTCGTGGGCCGACGCGCGGCGGGCGCGGCCGTGCTGCGCGCGCGCGGCGTTCGTGTGGATGCGGGCGACGTGATCGGCGCGGCGGGTGAAGGATCAGCCATCGCCACGGCGGCGCTCGAAGACGCGCGCATCGCCGTCGCCGCGGAGGCCATCGGCATCGCGCGCGCGGCCTTCGAGAAGGCGGCGGCGCACGTGAAGCGCACGCAGGACCGCGTGAAGACGCCCGGCCTCCTCGGCATGCAGGCGCAGCTCGCCGACATGTCCGTCGACATCGAGGCCGCGCGCCTGCTCGTCCTTCGCGCCGCGCACCTCGCGGATCGCGGCGCGCCTTCCTCGGCCGAGCGATCCGTCGGAAAGCTCTTCGCCTCCGAGATGTCGACCCGCGTCGCGCACCGAGCCATGGACATCCTCGGCGCGCGCGGCGGAGGCGCGAGCGAGGGCCTCGGACGTCACTTCCGCGACGCGCGCACCACCGAGCTCGTCGAGGAGAGCAGCGGAACGCAACGATCGATCATCGCGCAAACCATGTTGAAGGGATGATGAAGACCAACGAAATCAGCCTTGGGTTTGGTTCTCCTCGGGCCCTCGTCGTCGCAATCGCGGCGCTCGCCTCGCTCGCGGGCTGCGGAGGCGAGGTGGCGGCGAACAAGCCGCCGGACACGGGCGGCGCGGACTCCTCGACGAGCGGCGGGAACGGCGGCGCCAACTTCGAAGCCGAGATCGGCGCGCTCGATCAAGACAAGGTGCAGTCGACCCTGCAGCGCACCTCGGACAAGCTCAGCGCCTGCTTCCACAACGGCGTCCGCCGCATCCCCTTCATGGGCGGCGAGATCAAGTTCGCGCTGCGGATCGCGCAGGGCGGAACGGCGACCGTCGCGTACCTCAAGGAGTCGACGCTCGGCGATCGCGAGACCGAGTCGTGCATGCTGGGCGCGCTGCGCAGCGCGAGCTGGCCGTCTCCCGTGGGTGGCAAGGAAGGTCTCGCCGAGGGCGGCTTCGCCTTCGATCCGAGCGCCGACGAGCGCCCGCCGGTCGCGCTCGCGCCCGATCGCCTGGGCAAGGAGCTGCCGAAGGCCAAGCAAGCTCTCGCGACGTGCCGCGCGAGCCAGGGCGCGGGCCCGATCACGGCGACGATGTACCTCGACACGGACGGCAAGCCTCTCGCCGTCGGCATCTCGAGCGCCGATCCCAAGGGCGACGCCGCGGCCAAGTGCGTCGTCGACGCGCTGCGCGGCATGAACTTTCCATCGCCTGGAAGTTACGCCGGCAAGGTGTCCCTCGTCGCGGAGTGAGCCCCGCGGCGCTCCGTGAAGAAGTGTTCGGCCGAGGGGCGTGGATCGAAGGGTCGCGCTAGGATCTCCGCGTGTGGAAGCTCATCCGTGAAGTCCTCGGCCTCCTCTGGAAGCTCGTCAAGACGCTCCTCAAGAACAAGCTCCGCGCCATCCTGAAGCGCGTCCTGCTCTACGCGCTGCTCTTCGGGGCCGTGATCGCGGTCGTCGTCTTCATCCTGACCCGCGTCTTCGTTTGATCGGACCATAGCGTAGCGCCGGGGTTTCACCCCGGACCCGAGCAGGGGCTCTCCGCCCCTGCACCCGGACCAGCGCAAGCGCTGGACCCGGGGTCGATGAACTGCGCGATGCGCAGTTCATCGAACAGGCCGAGGCAAGACCAGCAACGACCTTGCCAGTCAAAACCGCAGCGCCGACATGTCTGTTCGAGGGCGCCTTGGTCGGCAACGCCGCTCGTGGTCTTGCCACGGGCCCGTCGGAAAAACCGCGCATCGCGCGGTTTTTCCGCCCTCGGTCCAGGCCGTGCCTGGTCCGGGGTGCAGGGGGCGGACAGCCCCCTGCTGGGGTGCGGGGCAAAGCCCCGCGCATCCCTCTCTCAGCTCAGCTCAGCGCGTCGCGCTCCGGGCGATCACGATGCGCTGGATCTCGCTCGTCCCCTCGTAGATCGTCGTCACGCGCGCGTCGCGCAGATGACGCTCCACCGCGAAGTCGCGCACGTAGCCGTAGCCGCCGTGGATCTGCAGCGCTCGCTGGCAGATCCGGTTCGCCGCCTCGCTCGCGTAGAGCTTCGCCATCGCCGCCTCGGCCGAAAACGGGCGCGCCTTCTCCTTGAGCCACGCCGCGCGCAGCGTGAGCGCCCGCGCCGCTTCGAGCTCCGTCCGGCAATCCGCGAGCGACCACTGGATCGCCTCGTAGTCGCCGATCGACCGGCCGAACTGCTTGCGCTCCCGCGCGTACTCGGTGGCCTCCTCGAGCGCCGCCGTCGCGATGCCCACGGCCTGCGACGCGATCCCGATGCGCCCACCGTCGAGCGCCATCATCGCAATCTTGAAACCCTCGCCCTCGCTGCCGAGCAGCGCGTCCGCCGGCACCTTGCAGTCGTCGAGCTCGAGCGGCACCGTGTTCGACGCGCGCAGCCCGAGTTTGTCCTCGGGCCGGCCGCACCGGAGCCCCGGCGTCCCGCCCTCCACGAGGAACGCCGAGAGCCCACGCGTCCCCGGCCCGCCCGTGCGCGCCCAGACCACGAACACGCCGGCCCATGCGCCGTTCGTGATCCACTGCTTCTGCCCGCGCAGCACCCAGCCGTCCTCGGTCCGCTCGGCCACGGTCCGCATCGAGCCCGGATCACTTCCCGCCTCCGGCTCGCTCAGCGCGAACGATCCGGCCGCGTACTCGCCCGCGCAGATCTTCGGCACGTGCTTCTCGCGCTGCGCCTCCGTGCCGAACCGCGCGATCACCTCCGCGACCATGTTCGTCACGCTCATCGTCACGGCCGTGGAGGCGCAAGCGCGCGCGATCTCCATCATCGCCAGCGAGTACGCGACGACGCCCGCCTCGGCGCCGCCGAGCGCCGCGGGCACGTTCACGCCCATCAGGCCGAGGTCGGCGAGCCCTCGCAGGATCTCGCGTGGGATGTCCTTGTCTCGGTCGAGATCGGCCGCGACGGGCCGGATCACGCGCTCGGCGTAGTCCCGCGCCGTGCGCTGGACGAGCGCCTCGGTCTCGTTAGGCTCGAGGTCCATGGGTCCGCGTTACTGGCACTTCTGCGTGAAATCGCAAGGATCGCCGCCCTTCGCGGTCACGAGCAGGCTGTACTGCGTGCACGTCCCCGTGGCGCCGAGCTTGCGGTAGACGCGCACGTAGTACTTCGTCCCGTTGTTGTTGCAGTGCACGGGCTGCGTGCCGTCGTTCGCGCAAGGCACCTCGCCCTGGAGGCCGTCCGCCGATTTCCCGTCGACGCACCAGTCGTACGACGTGATCCCCACGGCGCCACCCGTCGGCGTGTCCGTGCACATGTCGCCGCGGATCACGTCGACCACGAACTCGTTGTTCGGCATCGGCGCCACGAAATCGATGCTCACGTGGTACGAGTTCGTGGTCCCCTCGTTCGTGTCGATCGTATCGAACGACCACACGTCCACGTCGCTCGCGCCGCCGAGCGAGCCCGTGATCGTGATGCTGCTCCCGTCGGTGTCGCTCACGCTGCCGACGGGCGTCGCGTTCGCGCAGAGATCGTTCGGTTCGCCCATCTCGGTCGGGCACGAGCAGCCCTGCGAGATGGGGCCAGGCGGATAACTCGCCCAGCCCGGCTCGCACGGCCCGAGCTCACACGAGCCTTGCGGCGTGCACGCCCACGACGCGTGTGGCGGCACCGGCCCCTCCGCGCTGCAGAGCGCGTTCGGCTCACCTTCGTCGCTCATGCCGTCGCAGTCGTCGTCGGAAGCGTTGCACGTCTCGGCCGCGGGGACCTTCGCCGTGCATCCCTCGAAGCTGCCGGACTCGCCGTTGCACGTCTCGACGCCCGAGCACGTGCCGTACGCGTTCGAGTTCGCGCAGTCCTTCTCGACCCCGTCGCGCTTTTCGCTGCACGGACACGAGAACGGCAAGTTTGGCACGCAGAACTTGTAGGCCTGCCCCTGCGGAGGCTTGGGCGGTCCCGCGTCCGGGCCGCCGTCGCCCGCATCGCCTGCATCCTCCGAGCCGCCTGCGTCGTCCGGGGGCCCCGCGTCCGGCATCTCGCCGCCCTGCTTCGGCGGATACTTCGCGCCCTCGAGGCACGTGAAGCCGTTCGGGCACTGGCCGTCGGTCGTGCAATCCCGCGCGCAGAAGCGATCCCCCGCGGGCGCGGTCAGGCACGTATCCGAGGGGTTCGGGCATTGCAGCTTCGTCATGCACGGCAAGCACTGGCTGCCGAGATCGGGCACGCAGATCGAGTCGCCGTTGATGATCGCGCAGTACGTCCCATCCGGGCAGCCGGGCGGACACGGCACGGTGCAGTACTTGCCCGCGCCGACGACGGTGCAGTCCCCCTGCTCGCAAGGTGTGTCGTCGTCGCAAGGGCCGCCGATCTGGCCGGGCGGAATGCCCCCACCGCCCTCGCCGCCTGCGCCCGCGCCGGCGCCTCCGCTGGTATCGACGTGATTGCCCTGCGCGCACGCCGCGAACAGCGCCGCGACGAACGATCCGATCAAGACGATCCGCCCATGGTAACGGTGCCCCAAGCTCATCGGACGGCGCCTCCTCGACGACACGAACCGCCTCGCGCGCGGGCAGCCGAAAATGGCTCTTCCTTCCCACGCAGAGGCCTTCGTCAGGTTAAATGTTTTGCACACCGGGCGTCAAACGCGTAACTGGGGAGTCGCTAGCGGCCCTGCCGCTCCCCGCCATGCCTCGCGCCCCTGCTCCCAGGCCCTCCGCGTTCGTCCCCGGTGCGTCGTGTGCGAGCCTCGCCGCCGTCGCCCTCGCCACGCTCGCGGGCTGCACGAGCGCGAAACCCGAGGCCGCACCCGCCCCGAGCCCCGCCGCAGAGCTCATGCCGCCGGCGCCGCCCGCAGCCGCGCCTCCCGCGGCCTCCGCGCCCGCAGCCGCCGCCGCGCCGGTGGAAGCG
>NZ_JASBQE010000098.1 GCF_029960785.1 Polyangium sp. 15x6 | reverse complement strand
GGTCCGCGCTTTACAACCCACGGCCGGTGGCAAGACCAGGCAGAACGTTGCCAGGTGAAATGTCACGCCGCTGTTTTGGTTGGCAAAGTCGCTCGCCGGTCTTGACCTGGCCCGTTCGATGAACTGCGCTCCGCGCAGTTCATCGACCCCGAGTCCAGCGCTTGCGCTGGTCCGGGTCCAGGGGTGGACAACCCCTGGTCGGGTCCGGGGTGAAACCCCGGCGCTACGTTATCATCAGGACGATTTCTTCAATTTCCGCTGGAGCGTCCGGCGATCGATCCCGAGCAGCTTGGCTGCCACCGCAATCACCCCCCCCGAATCCTTGAGCGCGGCGTTGATCGCGTCGCGCTCGAGCTCGTCGAGCTTGTACGTCGTGCGGCTCGACGGCGGCGCCCCCGAAAACGGCGCGCGCGGGCGCTCGAACAAGACCGTCGCCTCGCGCAGCAATCGATCCGCGTCGATCGGCTTCGTCAGCAGCGTATCCGCGCCCTCGCGCACCGCCGCCACCGCGAGCGGGATGTCCCCGAATCCCGTGAGCATCACGATCGCCGCCTCCGGGCAAAGCCGTCGCAATCGCGGCAAGGCCGAGAGCCCGTCGACGCGCGGCATGCGGTAATCGACGACCACGAGATCCACGGGCGCGTCCTCCAGCGCGACGACCCCCTCCTCCACCGTCGCCGCCGTCCGCGCCTGCACCCCGCGCCGCCGCATCGCGCCCTGGAGCGTCGTGCGAAATGCGTCGTCGTCGTCGATGAGCAGCGCCGTCTCGATCTTGCGAGGCATCCTCACACCTCCGAGTCACGCGACGCCACACGGCGCGCGAGCCGGATCATCACTCTTGCCCCGCCCTCGGCCCCATTGTCCACACTCAACGTGCCGTTCATCCGATCGAGCAGCACCGAGCTCACGTAGAGCCCGAGCCCCATCCCCCCCTCGCGCTCCTTCGTCGTCTGGAACGGCTCGCCGAGCCGCGCGAGGATCTCCGGCGCAAACCCCGGCCCATTGTCGGCGATCACGATCTCGGCGTGATCGCCGCCGTCCCGCACCACGATCGCGATTTCCGGCTTCGCCGTCCGCACCATCGCCTCGGTCGCGTTCGTCAGGACGTTCACCAGCACCTGCAAGAGCCCCGCAGGCATGACCGTCACGTGCACCGGCTCGGGCGCGTCGATCGTGATCTCGCCCCGGTACGCGAGCCGCCGGAGCTCACGCCCCGCCATCTCCATGACCAGCTTGCCGAGCTCGACCTCCTCGCACCGCTGATCGGGCCGGATGTACCCACGGACGAGGCCGATGATGTCGCTCGCCCGCTGCGCCTCGCCCGCGATCGTACGCGCGAGCTCGGAGGCGTCGGGCGAAACGTCCTTCGTGAGCTCCGAGAGCTCGCGCCCGGCGAGCAGGATCGTGGCGAGCGGCGTCGAGAGCTCGTGCGACATGCCGCCGACCACGCGGCCGAGCATCGCGAGTTTGTCGTTGCGGAGCGAACGTTGCCGGAGCTCGTCGAGCCGCCGCGCGTACACGGACAGGAACACGCCGAGGAAACCAGCCACGGTCGCGAGCGAGACGAACGCGCCGAGGTGGTGGACACGCTCCTTACCGAGCGGCGCCGAGGCGAGCGGCAGCGGATCGGCGAACGAGACGAGCGCGCCGACGGCCACGGTCAGGCCCGCGATCGCGAGGATGGCGCGGCCGCCGCTGAGCAGACCTGCGAGGGCGATCTGAAACACGAGGAACGCGGCGAACGGGTTTCCCGTGCCGCCCGTGACCCAGAGCACAGCGCCGAGGGCGAGCACGTCGAACGTGATCTGCCCGGCGACGAGGCGCTGCTCATGCCCGCGGATGCGGCCGAGAACGAGCGCGAACGCGCCGTTCAGGATCACGAGCAAGCCGAGGATCAGGAACACCGGCGTGACCGCGAGATCCGGGACGAACCATTTTCCGGTCGCCGTGGTCGCGCCCATGCCGAGGATCGCGAGCCAGCGGAGCTGGATCAGCCACCGCGCCGCGGTCCCCTCGGGGATCGGATCCGCGCTCGAAAGGACGGCCCGTACGCCCGCGGGTACACCACCCGCCGCGCGCGCCGTCCCCGGCTCGACGACGGCGATGGGGGGAACGGAGACACGGGCCGACATCGGGTCGGAAGACTATGGCGAGTCCGAACCCGGTGTCGAGCGGTTCGCGGTTGAAGGAGCGCGAGGGAGGCTGGGGGCTCAGCTCGTTTGGCGAGCCAAGCCCTCGAAGGGCGGGAGGGAAAGACTCAGTGCTTGGCGGGGGTCACGGCCGGGGCGGCCGAACCGGCGGCCGGAGCGGCCGAGCCGGCGGCGGCGGGCGCAGCCGCCTCCTTGGGGATGGCGACGTCGCCGGTGCGCTGGGCCTTGAACGGGTCCTTCAGATCGACCGGGTTATGCGCCTCGATCGACTCGGCTTCGCCGCGGAACTCCGTGTCGCTCATCGTGATGCCGATGAAGACCGCGAGGAAGATGAGCGCGGAGACGAAGATGATCCCGTGGAACTTATGGTCCCACTTGAGGTGCATGAAGATGAGCGCGACGACCGACGCCTTGATCGTGGCGATCAAGAGGGCGACGATCAGGTTGCCCGTGTGACCGATGTCCACGTAGCTCGCCGCCACGGTGACGACCGTGAGGAAGAGCAGCGTGGCGAACGTGCCGATGTAGACCTTGAACGGCAGGACGTGCGGAACGTGATCGCCGTTCGCGCTTCCGTGACCGTGACCGTGGTCGTGCTCTGCGTGCGAAGTGCTCATGGTGCGCTCTGCTCCGGGGATCAGCCGACCAGGTAAAGGAGCGGGAAGAGGAAGATCCAGACGAGGTCGACGAGGTGCCAGTAAAGGCCCACGTTCTCGACGGGCGCGTAGTAGCGGCTGGAGAACTCGTTCTTCTGGTTCCGGAGGAGGATCCAGAGGATGAGGCCCATGCCGATGACCACGTGCACGCCGTGGATCCCGGTCATCATGAAGTAGATGGCGAAGAAGATGCCCGGGTGACCCGAGGCGAAATCCGCCGCCGTGAAGTTCCCGCCGGGCAGGAGCCCGTCGTGGATCTTGTGGCTGTACTCGAAGTACTTGACCACGAGGAAGCCCGCCGCGCACGCGAGGGTGATCGCGAGCAGGAGCGTCGTCTTCTTGGTCTCGTTCTTCTGCGCGGAGCGGACGGCGAGCGCCATCGTGAAGCTCGACGTGATGAGCACGATGGTGTTGATGCCGCCCATCACGCGGTCGAGGTGGTGGTGCGCCTCGACGAACGACGGGAAGTACTTGCTACGGAAGATGGCGAAGGCGCAGAACAAGCCGCCGAACAGCAGGATCTCCGTCACCAGGAAGAGCCACACGCCCATTCGACCTGCGTCGAACTGGGTGTCTGCCTTGTCGAAGTGGTGGGCGACGTGGAACTGGGGGGAGAGCTTGCTCTCCCCGGCGCCGCCCAAAGCCTCGGCTTTCGCGCTCATCAAGCAGTCTCCTCAGCGGGACGTTCGTACGCGTCCAGCGTCACGATGGGGGCCTTCTCGAAGTTCTCCGTGATCGGCGGCGAGGCCGTTTGCCACTCGAGCGTCGTGCTGTCCCACGGGTTCGCCGGCGCGGGCGCGCCGGTCTTGAGCGAGCGCGCGAGGCAGATGAACGTGATGAGGAAGCCCGTGCCCAGGACCCACGAGCCGTACGTCGAGAACGCGTGCAGCGGCTGGAACTGGTCGAGGTAGTTGTAGTAGCGGCGCGGCATGCCACGCGTGCCGAGGATGAACTGGGTGAAGAACGTCCAGTTGAAGCCGATGAACGTGAGGGCGAAGCCCACGCGCGCCAGCTTCTCGTCGTACATCTTGCCCGTCATCTTGGGCCACCAGTGGTGGAGGCCGCCGAAGAACGCGATCGCCGTGCTGCCCATCATCACGTAGTGGAAGTGGGCGACGACGAAGTACGTGTCGTGCAGGTGCAGGTCGACGCTCAGCGTGCCGAGGAAGAGGCCCGTCAGGCCGCCGATCGCGAAGAGGAACAGGAACGCGATGCCGTAGAGCATCGGAACCGTGAACCGGATCGACCCGCCCCAGAGCGTGCCGAGCCAGTTGAACATCTTCACGCCGCTCGGGATGGCCACGAAGAACGTGAGGAAGGAGAAGATCGCCGAGGAGAGCTCGCTCTGCCCCGAGACGAACATGTGGTGGCCCCAGACGAGGAACGACACGAGGGCGATGGCCACGCTCGAGAACGCGATCGCCTTGTACCCGAAGACCCGGCGCTTCGAGTGCGTCGAGAGGATCTCCGTCGCCACGCCCATGCCCGGCAGGATCATGATGTACACGGCCGGGTGGCTGTAGAACCAGAAGAAGTGCTGGAAGAGGACGGGGTCACCGCCGAGCGTCGGATCGAAGATGCCGATGTGGAACGCGCGCTCGAAGATGAGGAGGAGCAGCGTGATGCCGAGGACCGGCGTCGCGAGCACCTGGATGATGCTGGTCGCGTAGAGCGACCAGAGGAAGAGCGGCATGCGGTACCAGCTCATCCCCGGGGCCCGGAGTTTGTGTAGCGTCACGATGAAGTTGAGCCCCGTCAGGATGCTCGAGAACCCCATCACGAACACGCCGAACGTCGCCGAGATGACCGACGTCGTCGACACGCCGGAGGCGTAGGGCACGTAGAAGGTCCAGCCCGTGTCCACGCCGCCCGTCACGATCGCCGCGAGCATGAAGATCGCGCCGATCCAGAACAGGTACAAGCTCAGCAGGTTGAGCTTGGGGAAGGCCACGTCCTTCGCGCCGATCATCAGCGGCAGGAAGAAGTTGCCGAGCGACGCCGGGATCGACGGGATGATGAAGAGGAACACCATCGCTGCGCCGTGCAGCGTGAACGCCTGGTTGTACTGCGTGGCGTCCATGATGGTCTTCTTCGCCGTCAACAGCTCGAGACGGACCAGAAGGGCGAAGATGCCGCCGAGGCCGAAGCCGACGAGCACCGACACCAGATACATGATGCCGATGCGCTTGTGGTCGACCGTGGTCAGCCAGGACCAGACGCCGGCAGTTTGGTTCAGGTAGTTTTTGCCTCGAACCTCGGGCGCGTGCCCGAGTTCGTCGACCGTAGCCGTGTTTGCCATGATCGAGCCTCCGATTCCCTACTGCACCGTCTTCAGGTACGCGATGATCGCGTCGATGTCCGTTTCCTTGAGCAGGCCCTTGTAGGTCGGCATGACCGCCGGATACCCCTGGACCACCTTCTTGTTCGGCTCGAGCAAGCTCTCGCGGATGTAGTTCTCGTCGACCTTGACCGACGAACCATCCGCGATCTGCTCCGTCCGACCAAAGACCCCCTTGAACGTGGGGCCCTGGATGCGCGACCCATCGAGCGAATGGCAGGTGTTGCAGCTACGCGTCGCGTAGAGCTTCTTGCCGAGCTCCGCCGGGGGAAGCGGCTTCTCCCCGGGCTTGAGGCCCGTCTCCTGCCACTGGTCGTACTCGGGCTTATCGAGCACCAGAACCTTGGCCATCATGTCCGAATGGCCGACGCCGCAATACTCCGTGCAGAACAGGATGGTATCGCGGTTCTCCGTGGCCTCGAACCAGACCGTCGTGTACATGCCCGGGACGACGTCCTGCTTCACCCGGAATTCGGGCACGAAGAAGCTGTGGAGGACATCCTTGGAGCTCATGATGAGCTTCACGGGCTGGCCCTTGGGCACCACGAGCTCGTTCACGCTCACGTTCCCGTTCGGGTACGTGAACGTCCACATGTACATCTCCGCCGTCGTGCGGATCTCGAGCGCATTGCCCGGCGCGACCATCGCCTTCATCCAGCCCTTGAGGCCCACGAAGAAGAGGCCGATCACGAGGATCGTCGGGATGATGGTCCAGGAAATCTCGAGCGTCGTGCTGTGGGTGACGTCGCTGAGCTTGTCCTTCGGGCCGCGTCGCTTGTACTTGTACATGAAGTACGCGAGCGCCCCCATCAGGGCAACGAACATCACGACATCCAGCCAGTAGACGATGTAGTACGCAGTATCGATTTCCTCTGCGATCGTCGAAGACTGTTTCGGCATCCAGAACGAGCCGAGTTCGATCGGATCCAACCTCATGCCAGAGCTCCATCCGCCGACTTCGACGCGCGACGACGCTCACGCCGCCAGAACCCGAGGAGCATGCCTCCGAGGCCCAGCACCGTGAACGCACCGCCCGCCTTCATCAGACGCCTCGTCGCGAGGACGTACTTGTTTTCTGCGGGATCGTAATGAAAGCAGAACAGGAGCACGCGACCCCACGCGGACGCGAGCTTGCCCTGCGACGCCTCGAGCAGCGAGAGCTCGAGGTCCTTCGCGCTGTAATTGAGCCCGTACAGCGTCCGCGAGAGCTTGCCCTCGGGCGTGAACACGAAGACGCCCGCCGCGTGCGCGTACTGCTGCGTCGCCTCTTCCCAGCGGTACCGGAAGCCCACCGCGTCGGCCACGCGACGCACCTGGGCATCCTCCCCCACCAGGAAATCCCATCCCCGCTCCGCCACGGGCCGGCCATACGCGCCGATGTACGAATCGCGCTTCTTGCGGGCCGCCTCGGGGGTATCGCGGGGATCGATGCTGACGACGACGACGCGGTACTCCTTGCCCGCCGTCCAGGCGAGGCCCTTCATGCCCTGCATCAGGCCGTTCACGACCAGCGAGCAGAGCATCGGACACTCGTAATACGCGAGCACCAGGATCACCGGGTGCGTGCCGTCGAGGTAGCCGCCCAGCGTGACGTCGTTCCCCGCTTGATCGCGGAGCTTCGTGTCCGCCGGAAGGACGGCGCCGGGTCGCTCCTCGATATCCACGCCCTCGAGCTCCTTCGGCAGCGCCGGATCCCCCGCGAGCGCAGGCGTTACCGGCGCAAGCGTGACCACGGCCGCCGTGAGCGCGGCAGCGACGAACATAAGGAAGCGGCCCGGACGAACCATCACTTCTTGGGCTCCTTGGGCTTGTCCTCGGGCTTAGTATCCGTGGATTCGCCCTTCTTGTCGCCCTTCTCCTCGACCTTGGCGCCGTCCTTCTTCTCCTCGCCCTTGTTCTCGCCCTTGTTCTCCTCGGGCTTGTCCTGCTGGGGCGTGGGGGCCGGCTCCTCCTTCAGAGGCGGGGCCACGGGCGGCTGCCGATACCCCGCGATCGTCAGCTCGACAGCGCGATCCGTCGGGATCCGCACGACGCCGTCCTTCTTGCTCACCCACTGGTAATGCGTGAGCTTCTGCTGCTCGGAGGCGCGAAGAGCCCGAAGGTCACTCGATTGCAGCGAGAGGACCTTGTCGTGGAGCTCGCGATCCACGTAGTAGTTGAAGATCTCGCGCACCGCGACGCAGAGGATCACCACGACCACGCAGGTGATGACCGTGATGAGGGTGATGAGGCCGTTGCGCGGCCTGTCATCCTCCACCGGGTCGTGCCCGCCGTGCCCGTGACCACCCTCGTGCGCCTCGCCGTGAGCGTCGTGCTCCTCGGCGTGCGCGCTCGACTCCGCGCCGTCCTCGCGCTCCTCGGAGGTGGACTCGTCGTTGTCCGAGGACACCTTCGAGGTCTCCTCGGCAGCGGACTCCGCGCGGCCCTGGTTCTTCTTCTTCTTCTTGCTCATGGATTGTCCACCTTCACGGTCTCGGCGAGCCGAGGATCACGGAGCGGGTAGAGCGGGCCCTGCGCAGCCTGCCGCGCGACCAGGAACGCCGCGATGCCGAGCGGTCCGAGCAGGCCGCAGATGTCCACCACGCTGAAGTGGAAGTGGTGGTCGAACGTCGGCATGACGAGCCAGTAGAGGTCGACGTAGTGCATGACCAGCATGATCACCGCGCCGAGCGAGAGCACCATCCCGTGCCGCTTCGCATGCCGCGAGAGCAGGAGCAGGAAGGGGATCAGGAAGTGGCCGAAGAAGATCGCGAGGCTCACCTTCGCCCAGCCCGCGTCGTCCCAGCGGTGGTGATACCAGATCGTCTCCTCGGGGATGTCGGCGTACCAGATCAGCAGGAACTGCGAGAAGCCGATGTACGCGAAGAAGACGATGAACCCGAAGAGCAGCTTGCCGATGTCGTGCCGGTGCTCGACCGTGCTGACCTTGCGGAAGTAGCCGCGCTGCTGGAGCTGCACCGTGATGAGCGCGAGCACCGACAGCGAGCTCGTGGCGCACCCGGCGAACACGTACACGCCGAAGATGGTCGAGTACCAGTGCGGGTCGAGGCTCATCACCCAGTCGAACGCCGCGAACGTCGTCGTCAGGGCGAAGAGGATCATCGCCGGCGCGCTCGCCGTCTGCATCTTCTCGGTGAGCTTGAGGTCACCGCTCTCGTCCTGCGCCCGGCTATTGCGCATGAAGTAGAGGCCGAGGGCCACCCACACCACGAGGTAGAACGCCGACCGGCCATAGAAGAACGAGGGGTTCAGGTACCCCGCCTTCTTCTGCAGGATCGGATCCGTCGCCGCCTGCGGCCCCATCCAGGGGTGGTAGAGGTCGTGCGCCCAGAGGAAGATCGGAATCGCGAGGACCGCGACCGCAGGGAGGAGGCCCGCGAGCCACTCCATCTGCCGCCGCGCCGCCACCGACCAGCCCGCGCGCGCGAGGTGCTGGACCAGCACGAAGAACAGGCCGCCGAGCGCGATCGTCGCGACGAACAGGAAGCCGATCAGATACGAGAACGCGAATCGCTTCGCGTCCATCGCATAACCGGCGCCCGCCGCCGCCACGCCCACGACAGCGAGCCCCATGCCCGCCTTCGTGAGCGTGTCACCCACGTCTTTCGGGAGCTTCCGGGCGTCGTCGGTCTTGGCCTTGCCGCCCGTGGCCCGACCTGCGGTCATCGCCGCCGCCTGGCTCATTGCGCGTCTCCTTCCGGCTCGATCGCGCTGCGCTTCTCGGCAGGCACGTCGTCGATCGAGGCATGCTGGCTCTTGCCGAGCACCCTCACCCACGTGACGATGGCCCACCGGTCGGCCACCGGGATCTGCTTGCGATACGACGGCATGTTCCGGACGCCGTGCGAAATGGTGTCGAAGATCTGCCCGTCCGGCATGGTCCGGACGCGATCCGACGAGAGCTCGACCGGCGGGGGGAAGCCGCGCTGCACCACCATCCCGCGGCCGCTGCCCGACATGTCGTGGCAGGGCGCGCAGTAGATGTTGAAGCGCTCCTGGCCACGACGAACGACCTTCTCGTCCACCTCGACCGGCACGCGGGCGACGAACTCGCCCTTCGCGTCCTTGCCGCGGTGATACGCGTCGTCCTCGTCCAGGTGGCCGACCGGCACCGTCCCGTCGACGATCGGCCGCATCGCGCGACCGTCATCGAAGAACGGGCTCGCCTCACCCCACTGGTACTTGGGCTGCCAGTCCATGTCGCCGAAGACGTGGACCGGCGGCTCCTCGCTTTTGTTGCCGCGGCAGCCCGCGAGGGCCAACGCGAACAAGAGGAATGCGGCGGGCCTCATTCCGTGACCTCCACGATCTCGCGCGCGCCGAGCTCCTCGAGGAGCTTCCTCGTCTTCGACGCGTCGTATTTGGGGTCCTTCGCCTCGACGGTGACGAAGAACGCGTCGTCCGTCGCACGCGGGAAGGACGGGTGCTTCATCGACGGGTGGTAGAACATCGGCAGGCGGTTCATGCCCCACATGCCGAAGAACGCACCGAACGCCGAGAAGAGTACGGTGAGCTCGAACATGATCGGGATGTACGCCTGGTACGAGAACGACGGCTTGCCGCTGATGACGAGCGGGTAGTCGATCGAGACGAACCACGTCAGCGCGATCGCGCTGAGCAGGCCCGTCGTCCCGGCGGCCAGCACGATCCAGGGCATCTTCGACGGGGGCAGCCCCATCGCCTTCTCGAGGCCGTGCACGGGGAACGGCGTCTGCGCGTCGAAGTTCTTGTACCCCGCGTTCTTCAGCTTCTCACAGGCGTGCATCAGCTCGCCGGGCGTGAGGAAGTAGCCCATGAGGCCGAACGGCTTCGCCGCCTCTTCCTCGAGCTCTTCGTGACGATGAGCCTTATCCACGGGACTCCTCCTCGTCCTTCTCCGCGTCGCCCTCCGACGCCTCGTCGCCCTCGTCGCCCTTCGCGCTCGCCGCCTCCTCGTGGTGGTCGTCGTGCGCGTCGTGCCCATGGTCGTCGTGACCGTCGTGGCCCGCATGCGGATCCGCCTGCGGCATCACGCCCTTGACCTCGCTGATGGCCACCGCCGGCATGAACCGGAGGAAGAGGAGGAACAGCGTGAAGAACAGACCGAACGACCCGAGGAACGTCGAGATGTCGAAGAGGCTCGGCCGGAAGTACGTCCAGCTCGAGGGGATGTAGTCGCGGTGAAGGCTCGTCACGATGATGACGAAGCGCTCGAACCACATACCGATGTTCACGAAGATCGAGATCACGAACATCGCCGGGATGCTGGTCCGGATGCGCTTGAACCAGAAGAGCTGCGGGGAGAAGACGTTGCAGCTCCACATGGTCCAGTACGCCCACTTGTACGGACCGAACGCGCGGTTGATGAACGCGAAGCGCTCGTACTCGTTACCGCCGTACCAGGCGATGAAGTACTCGATCGCGTAGGCGTAACCGACCATCGTCCCCGTGAGGAGGATGATCTTGTTCATGTTCTCGAGGTGCTTGATGGTGATCAGGCCCTCGAGACCGTACGCCTTGCGCGCGAGCACCATCAGCGACACGACCATCGCGAAGCCGCTGAAGATGGCGCCGGCGACGAAGTACGGCGGGAAGATCGTCGTGTGCCAGCCCGGCATGATCGACACGGCGAAGTCGAACGAAACGATCGTGTGCACCGAGAGAACGAGCGGCGTCGAGAGACCGGCCAGGATGAGGTAGGTCTTCTCGTAGTTCAGCCAGTTCCGGTGCGAGCCGCGCCAGCCGAGCGAAAAGATGCCGAGCACGATCGAGCGGACCTTCGTCGTCGCGCGATCACGCAGGGTCGCGAGGTCCGGCACGAGGCCGACGTACCAGAACAGGATCGAGACCGTCGCGTACGTCGAGATCGCGAACACGTCCCAGAGCAGCGGGCTCTTGAAGTTCGGCCACATGCTCATCTGGTTCGGTATCGGGAAGAGCCAATACGCGAACCACACGCGACCGACGTGGAACACCGGGTAAATCGCGGCGGCCATGACGGCGAAGATCGTCATCGCCTCCGCCGCGCGGTTGATGCTGGTGCGCCACTTCTGCCGGAACAGGAAGAGAATGGCGCTGATCAGCGTGCCGGCGTGGCCGATACCGATCCAGAAGACGAAGCCGGTGATGTCCCAGGCCCAGAAGACCGTGTTGTTCAGACCCCAGATACCGAGGCCTTCCGCGACGAGCTTACCGAGCGAGCCGAGCAGGATGAGCAGTACGCTCACCGCCAGGCCCAAAAGGACCAGCCACGAGGGGGTCGTCTTCTTCTCGACGATCCCCGCGACCGTCTCGGTCACCGCGTTGAAATCGCGGTGGCCGAGGACGAGTGGAGCACGCTTGCCGGGCGTGTCTTCTTGCAGGGCGGCGGTGGTCATGCCCCCTCCAGCTCAGGGTTGGGGTTCTTGATCTTGGCGAGGTACGACGTGCGCGGGCGGATGTTGAGCTCTTCGAGGAGCTTGTATCCACGCGGCCCGGCGGCGCGCTTGGCCACCTCGCTCTGCTTGTCGTTGAGGTCGCCGAAGTGGATCGCCTGCGCCGGGCAAGCCGCCTGGCACGCCGTCACCACCTCGCCGTCACGGAGACGGTCGCGCCCCTCCGCCTTCGCGGAGATCTTCGCGCGATTGATGCGCTGCACGCAGTACGTGCACTTCTCCATGACGCCTCGGCTTCGCACCGTGACGTCGGGGTTCATCTGCATCTTGTGCTGCTCGATCGTGTCCTTCGTGTAGTCGTGGTAGTTGAACCGACGAACCTTGAAGGGGCAGTTGTTCGCGCAGTACTTGGTGCCGATGCACCGGTTGTAGGTCATCTCGTTCAGCCCCTCGGGGCTGTGCGTCGTCGCCGCGACCGGGCAGACCTCTTCGCACGGCGCATTCTCGCAGTGCACGCACATCATCGGCTGCGAGACGCTGGTCGGGTTCTCGAGGTCGCCCTCGAAGTACCGATCCATGCGGAGCCAGTGCATCTCGCGCGACCTCTGCACGCCTTCGGCGCCGACGATCGGGATGTTGTTCTCCGCCTGGCAGGCGATGCTGCAAGCGTTGCAGCCAACGCAGGCCGCGAGATCGATCGTCATGCCCCAGGCGTGACCTTGGTCGTACTTCCGCTCCTCGAAGAGGCTCAGGTACTTCTTCGGCGGCGGGACGACCTGCGGGTTCGCCTGGTACTTGGCGAACGACGCCTCGAGAACGAGCGGCCGGCCCTCCGTGAGGAAGTGCTCCTGCGTCCGCGAGAGCTTCGTCGAGCCGCCCGCCTTCGTGATCGACACGCCGTCCGCGACGTGGAAGGCCGCGCTCGCGCGCAGCGCCCCCGTATCGACGCCGACGTTCTTGCCGACCCGACCGACCACGGTCCGGCCTTGACCGACGGTGACGAGGATCGTCCCGTCCGCCAGGCCCGGCGCCACGAGCGCGGGCAACGTCACCGACGCCCCGTTCGCGCTCACCGTGACCAGATCCCCGTCGACCACGCCGAGCCCCTTCGCCGTCTTCGGCGAGAGGGACGCGACGTTGCCCCAGGTGAGCTTGGCCATCGGGTCCGGCATCTCCTGGAGCCAGCCGTTGTTCGCGTACCGGCCGTCCCACGTGTGCGGATCCGGGTCGAAGACGACCTCGAGGTCGCCCTTCGGCGCCACGGCCTTCTGCGCCTTGATCGCCGCGCCGACCTTCGCCGCGTCGAGATCCGCCGTCTCGGCCGGGAAGGCGCTGTCCTTCCAGATGCCGTCGTGCAGCGCGCGCCGGAAGTCACGCTCGAAGTCGGCGACGAGCGACTGCGCCCCACGCCAGCTCGCGCGGACGAGGTCGTAGCCCTTGCGCGTGCCGCCGAGGAAGACCTCGAGGATCTCCGCGTCCGTCTTGCCGCCGTACATCGGCGCGATGAGCGGCTGGATGATCGCGCCCGTGCCGTCTTCGGACCGGACGTCGCCCCAGCTCTCCAGCGTGTGCGCGCGGTTCAGGTGCCACGCCGCGGCCTTGCCCGTCTCGTCGACGTGCGTGCCCACGTGGACCAGCGTCTTCGCCTTGCCGATGGCGTCGCGGACGTCCGCGGGCGCGTTGAAGACGGGGTTGCCGCCGAGCACGAGGAGCGTGTCGACCGTGCCCGCCTGGAGGTCCTTCGCGAGCGCCGCGATCTCTGCCGGGCCGCCCTTCACCTCGTCGAGGGGTTTTACGAGCTTCACCGTCTTGCCGACGGCGCCGATCGCGCGATGCACCGCGTGCACGAGCGCGTGCACGGCCGCGGGCTGCTTGCGACCCACGACGATCGCGACCGCGCCGTTGCGCTTGGCGATATCGCCGGCGATGGCCTTGACCAGCTTCGCCGCGTCGGGATCGAGCGCGGGCGCGCCGCCGAGCGCGGACGTGATGTCCGCGGGCAGCTCCACCTTCGCGGCCGCGGCGATCTCCTGCGCGAGCGCGTACGCGATCGCCGGGATCTTGCGGCTCGAAAGGCGCAGCCGATGATCCGCGCTCGTCCCCGTGACCGAGAAGATGCTCTCGATCGCGTAGAACCGGTTCATCGGTTTGTCCTTGCGGTCCGGGTCCCGCCGCGCCGCGAAGGCGCGCACGTTCTTCACGACGCTGCCTTCGTTCAGCAGGAAGTCCGCGTCGAGCGAGACCACGACGTCGGCCTCGCCGATGTCGTAGACGGGCACGAGCGCCTTGCCGAAGGCGATCCGCGCGCCCTCTTCCTGAACGTCCCGGCCGAACGCCTCGTACCGCACGACGCGCGCGTCGGGCATCAGCTTGAGGAGCGCGTCGAGCTGCGCCGCGAGCGTGGGCGAGCGATGATCCTCGACGAGGACCGCGAGGCCCTTGCCGTTCTTCTTCTTCGCGTCGTCGCCGAGCTTGCGCAGGAAGGCGTTCGCCTCGTCCCACGTCCGCGCCAGGCCCTTCTCTTGCGGGCTCTGGCTGCGGTCGGGATCGTAGAGGTCGAGCACCGACGCCTGCACGAACGAGTTCGTCGCGCCGAGGCTCTCGGGGTGCCGCGGGTTGCCCTCGATCTTCGTCGGCCGGCCCTCGTGCGTCTCGACGACGAGGCCGATCGCGGTGCCGAGGATCGGCATCGCGGTCGAGAAGAAGAGCGGCTTGCCCGGGATGACCTCTTCCGGCGCGCGCGTGTAGGGGACGATGACCTCTTCGGGCCTGCGGCACGCCGCGAGACCGCCGAGGGCCATCGACGCGCCCATGATGGAGAGGAACTGCCGGCGGTTCGTCCCTTGCGGAGGCTCTGCGGCGCCCTCCGGGAACTCGCGCGTGAGGTCCTCTGCGAACGACGGTGACTTCTCGAACTCGTCGAGGCTCCGCCAGTAGTTCTTTCCGGACGTATCCGGCTCGATGGGATACGGAGCTCGCTTCATCGGTGGCACCCCGAGCAGTGAACGGGAGGCGAGACCTTGCGCTGCGAGGGCGGAGCCGCGAGGTTCGCGACGCTCGCCGGCACGGTCTCGTCGACCATCTTGGTGATGTCCTTCGGATCCCGGAGGTTCGGCTCGGGGTTCCGATGACAGTCGAGGCACCAGCCCATGGACAGGGGCTGCGCCTGACTCACCTTGATCATCTGGTCGACGCGGCCGTGGCAGCTCTGGCAAGCCACTCCTGCGGTCGCGTGGGCCTGGTGGTTGAAGTACGCGTAGTCGGCCAGGTTGTGGACGCGCACCCAGGGGATGGGGTTCCCCGTGGCGTAGCTCTCCCGCACGGGAAGAAGCTTTTGACTATCCGTCTTCACCTTCGAGTGGCAGTTCATGCACGTCTCGGTGGGAGGGACGGACGCTTGGGCGCTCTTGTCGACGGCCGTGTGACAGTAACGGCAGTCGATGCCGAGATCGCCGGCATGCAGCTTGTGGCTGTAGTCCACGGGTTGTGTGGGCGTGTAGCCAACTTCGACGTGCTTGTTGGTACCGTAGTACCAAAGGCCGCCGGCAGCCGCGGTGCCAAGCGGAGCAAGTACGAAGGCGGCCACCATCGGCAGCACCCGGTTGGACCACTTTGGGAATAGGTATCTCGCCATGTGGACGCTCGATCATCGGGAATTCCCGACGACGCGGGCGGGTTTTGCCGTCCCCAGCCGACGAGGGCAAGATGGCAAAGCGCCGCACGGCTGCGGCAACTTGCCGCGCCCCCTCCCTCACGGTCCGACGAACGGTTGGTCGGACCACACGGTGACGCAAATTCGGTGAGAGAAGAACGTTCCGTAAGGGCACGTTCGAGGTTCGTCGAGGTGGGGTTGGTCAAGTGGAGGGTGTTCTTCCCTCCCCTCCCCTTCCTCCCGCTACTGCTGCGCGAGTCGCCAGAGCAGATACGCGTCCGACTTCATCGCCTCGGGGATCGACTCCATCGGATCCCGCGACAAACGGGCGATCGCCTCGGGATCTTTCGCGCCTTCTTCCGGCGTGCCCGCGGCGACGAGAGCCTCGACCGCCGGCGCGGGCGGCAGATCGACCATGAGGTGAATGCGCGGGGGACCCAGGTTTTCCGCGCCGTGCGGCACGCTGTTGTTGAAGGCCCACGCGGTGCCCGCGGGCAGATGCAGGAAACGACCCGCGACGCAGAGGCGCGCGGCCGGCGTCGTGATCAGCGGGACGTGGAAGCGGTGGTGCTCGTCCCAGTGGGGCGTGTTGTCGACGTGCAGATGGATGCGCGAATCCGGCGGGCTCAAGCCGAGCCACGCGGAGACGGGGCGCGCGGGGAACGCCGTGTCGAGCAGCTCGCGCAGGCGCGGAAGGGCCTCGAGCGCAGGCGCATCGATGCCGCCTCCGCTCGTGAGACGACTGCCGGGCCAGCCTCGCTCTTGCCCGCCGCGCAGGATGCAGAACGAGGTGCCGAGGTGCCACTTCCACTGGCTCGGCAGCCACGTGATGTCCGTCGCCTCGATCTCGGCGACGATCGACGCGACGTCGATCGCGAGCGGAAGCCGCAGGAAACGATAGGCCTTCGAAAGCGCGCGCGGGCTCGGGACGTGACGCCTCTGGTACATCCGCTCTTCCCTGTCGAGAGGCCGAGCATCGCAGCCGAGGCGGGCCCCTCGTGTCAAGTTTCGAGCGCGACGCGAAACGGCTCGAACATCGTGGAGAGATCGTCGTCGCGGAGAGCGGCGTCGCCGCGCGCGCGCTTCCCGATCCGGGTGGTCTCGTAAGCGGCCCGCGTGATCGCCTCGCGCTCTCCATGCGAGAGGCCGGCCGCGAGCGTGACGATGTCCTCGACGTGATCCGCGTCGGTGCCCGCGGCGCTGTGCACGCGCAGGCACCGCGTCGCGTCGACGCCGCGCGGGAGCACGGCTTGCACGGCGCGCACCTCGGCCGCGCTGCGCGTCGCGGCGAGGCGCTCGAGCGCGAACGCGTACCCCACGCACCGCGCGGGATCTCCTGGTCCACGCACGAGCGACGTGAAGAAATCCACGAGCGCCGCCGCGGTCTCCGGCACGTGCGCGGCGACGAGCGCGCGGGCGTCGTAGCCGAGCGACGCGAGATCTCGCAGCGCGAGCGCATCGTGCCCGTGCTCGTCGCGCGACTTCTCGTGCGCCCACGCCGCGAGCGCCGCGCGCCCCTCGGCTTCGAAGCGCGCCGCGGCCTCGATCATGAGCGGCGGCGTCGCGTGGGTCGTATGAAAGTACCCCGCGAGGCGATGGATCCAGCCCGTGAGCGTGAGCTCGCGCCGCGGCGGCGCGGGCCCTTCGCGTTGCGCGACGCCCACCGCGCCGTCGAGCAGGTTCCGCGTCGCCGCGAGGCTCACCGGCCCCTCGGGCGGCACCGAGAACGGCCCTCCGAAGGCCAGCGCGTCCTCGTGCAGGAAGGCCCGCGTGCTCGTCGCGACCACGATCTTTCCTTCCGCGATGCGCGCCCACGTGATGTCGGAACCCTGCACGATCGGCGACTCCTCCCCGGCCCTCGGAGAGCACGGATACCCCATCGGGCGCGAAGCTTCCAGGCGCGCGCGCCGCGTGATAATCGAGGCCGAATCATGGGCATCGAGCATCGCGACGTGGTCGTCCTCGGCGGAGGTCCTGCGGGCAGCACCTTCGCCGCCATCCTCAAAAAGTACGAGCCGAACCTCTCGGTCACGGTCCTCGAGAAGGCGCGCTTCCCGCGCTACCACATCGGCGAATCCCTCATCCCCGCGCTGAACCCGGTCCTGCGTGACCTCGGGATCTACGACGATCTCGGCCGCGCCGGCTTCATCCGCAAGATGGGCATCACCTTCGTGTGGGGCCGCGATCGGACGCCCTGGGACGCCGACTACCTCAAGCTCGGCGACGTCCGGCTCCACGAAGGCGCCGAGGTGCTCAACGTGCTCGGCCAGGATTTTTCGAAGCTCCTGCGCCGGCCCGAAGAGCGCGACGAGACGTTCAACGCCTTCAACGTCCGGCGCGCCGAGTTCGACCACATGATCATGAACCGCGCGCGGGACTTCGGCGCCGACGTGCGCGAAGGGACGCGCGGACGAACCATCCACAAGGACGCAGAGGGCCGCGTCACGGGCGTCGACTGGGAGGACGATCAGGGCCGCGAGGGCACGATCGAGACCTCGTTCGTGCTCGACGCGAGCGGGCAAGGCACGCGCTTCACGCCGGGCGGCCGCGTCTTCGATCCGCACATGAACAACTACGCGGTCTACGGCTACTGGTCCGGCGCCGAGTGGAAGATCCTCTACCGGGGCACGCACGACCGGACGAACGTGTTCATCTGCTCGGTCGACAAAGGCTGGATCTGGTACATCCCCGTCGCTCGAGACCTCCTCAGCGTCGGCGTCGTGACGAACACGACGCACTTCAAGGACGCGCTCCAGAACCAGGATCCCGAGTCGTTTTACCACGAGACGATCCAGGGCTGCCCCGAGGTGCGCGGCCTGCTCTCGCGCGCCACCAACCGCGACGATTTCATCGGCGGAGGCAAGCGCATCGCCGTCACCCGCGACTGGTCGTCGTGGGCGAAGAGCCCCACGGGACCGGGCTGGGCCACGGCCGGAGACGCGGCGATCTTCGTCGATCCGATCCTCTCGTCGGGCGTGACGCTCGCGATGCAGAGCGGTCATCGCGCGGCGTACACGTACCGCACCGCGCGCGCACGCAAAGAGCTGCCCGAGGACGCGCTCTGGCGCGCGTACGCCGACTACATCCGCGGCGAGGCGGGCTCGTTCCTCCGGCTCGCGCGCTACTTCTACGGGAACAACCGCGCGGCGCCGTCGTGGTGGTGGGAGGCGCAGCGGCTCGTGAACGCCTCGGGCAAGCTCGCGGTCGACGATCGGCAGGCCTTCACCATGGCGAGCGCCGGGTTCTTCCCGACGCTCCGCGCCGTCACGGACGACACGGTGATCCCGCTCGTCGCGGGCATCGCGGGCCTCCAGGGCGACGTGTACAACGTGTTCTACGACGACGGCTTGCCGCCGCCCGCGGAGCTGCCGAAGCATGCGATCGAGCACCTCGCGCCCTTCCGGCTGGCGCTGCGCACCGAGCCCATGGCGAGCGAGGGCAAACCGACGGGTGAGCTCGACGTCTTCTACGATCTCGTGAGCGACGACGCCGACTTCACGCATCGCACGCACGCGGCGCCGAGCAAGATCGCGCCCGTGCTCGGCCCGGTCGTCGACGCCATGGGCCGCCACCGCGAGGTCGCGACGCTGCTCGCCGAGGCCCCGCGGCTCCTGCCCGAGGGATACGCGTCGCCCGACGCCATCCGCGCCGCGACGCTCTCCGTCGTACGCGCCGCCGCGAAAAAAGGATTTGTAAAGCTCGCGCCCGGGGCCTCGGCTTGAACGCTTACGCTAGCGACGAGCTGACCCTCGTCTTCGTCCTGCACGAGAACGATCGGGAGTCGATCCGGCGCGCGGCGGAGGCGGCGAGCCACCCCGACAACCACAAGCGCGCGCGGCACCTCGAGCGCGAGGAGCTGCGCAAGTTCGTCGTCCTCCCCTCGGACGAGCGCCGCGCCGTGCTCGAGTGGCTCGAAGAGCACGGCATGCCGCACATGGACGTGCGCAGCGTCTCGGGACAGACGATCTTCGTGAAGACCACGAAGGAGGCCGTGGGCCGCACGTTCGGCGCCGAGTGCCGGCGCTGGCTCGACGAAAAGGAGAAGGACGAGCGCGCGCTCACGCCCATGGAATGGCCGATCCCGCGACAGATCGCGCGGTACGTCCAGTCCGTGAAGGTCCGGCAGAGCGGCAACCGCGCGCGCAGCACGATGGTCGCCGACGCGGGCTCCGAGCACCCGATGCAGTTCCCCACGCTCGAAGGCGCGCGCGAGAGCCGTCCCGAGCCCGGCTTCGGCTTGACCCCCGCCGACGTGCGCCAGATCTACCGCTTCCCGCCGATGAGCGAGCTCGACGGGTCCGGCGAGACGATCGCGCTCTTGATGCTCGGCGGCGCCCTCGAAGAGAGCGATCTCCACGCGTTCTGGGACGCCCACGGGATCCCGCATCCGCCGGAGATCAAGACGTACCACGTGGGATCACGGCCCTCGAAGGTCACGAGCGCGAACAAGCTCTACACGCTCGAGGTCGCGATGACCGTCGAGTGGGTGGGCGCGATGGCGCCGGGCGCGCGGATCCTCGTGTACTTCGTCGATCCGATGGTCATCGCCGATCCGTGGGTGACGTTCCTGCTCAAGGTGATCGGCGACCGCGAGAACATGCCGACGATCGTCTCGACGAGCTGGATCACGCCCGAGCGCAGCTACTACCGAGTGCACGGGCGCCGCGTCGTGAGTGGCCTGCTCGATCAAGCTGCGGCCATCGGCGTCACGGTGATCAGCGCAGCGGGCGACTGGGGCGCCTTCGACGGCGTGCCGCGCACGATCAAGGACGGGAGGTACGTCGGGGACGCACCCTGGCCTCACGGGGTCTTCCCGGCTGTGGAGGAACGTGTGCTCTCGGTCGGCGGCACGATGATCACGGGTCGCGCGCCGCTCACGGAGATCGCGTGGAGTGGGCCGCCGCCTCCTGGGCTCGGCCGCGTGCTTCATTTCGTGCGGCTCGCGTCGAGTGGTGGGTTCAGCCGCGAGGTGCCCATTCCGAAATGGCAAACCGACGCGATGAAGGGCTGGTATGCCCGCGGCGAGGGCGAACCTGCCGTCGTCCCCTATGGCCGCGGCTTCCCTGACGTCGCGCTCATGGCCTCGGGATCGGCCGTGCAGCGCGCGCCGGGCCAGCCGCTCACGATGCAGGGCTACCAGGCGGTCGCGTGTGGACAGTGGGTCGACTACGCGGGCGGCACCAGCGTGGCCGCGCCGATCTGGGCAGCCATCGTGGCCCTCATGAACCAAGCTCGGCGCGCAGCTGGACTCGGACGCGTCGGCTTCGTCAACCCGCTGCTCTACGCGCTCCGGAAGGAAACCCCGGCCCCTTTCCGCGAGATCTCCGAGGGCAGCACGGACGTCGCCATGAACGTCCTCAACGCCCACGGCAAGGCCGTGATCCACAAACTCTCTGGCTACTCGGCCGCCCCTGGCTGGGACCCTGCGACGGGCCTCGGGGTGCCTGACGTGACGCGCCTGATCGAGCTCGTCACGCGCCAAGGCAGGAAGGCGTAGCGCCGGGGTTTCACCCCGGGCCCCAGCGGGGGCTGTCCGCCCCCTGCACCCCGGACCAGGCACGGCCTGGACCGAGGGTGCAAAAACCGCGCGTTGCGCGGTTTTTGCAACGGGCCGATGCAAGACCGGCGACGACGTTGCCAGTCAAGACCGCAGCGCGAACGTGTCTGTTCGAGGGTGGAACGTTGCCGCCTCGACTGGCAACGAGGGCTTCGGGTCTTGCCACGGGCCCGTCGGAGAAACCGCGCGTTGCGCGGTTTCTCCGCCTTCGGTCCAGGCCGTGCCTGGTCCGGGTCCAGGGGCGGAGAGCCCCTGGTCGGGGACCGGGGTGAAACCCCGGCGCCCACGCTTCACATCAGAACCCAGGATCGTAGTCGTGCAGCGGCGACGTATCGAGGGGCAACACCGACACGTCTCCGGACGGAGCGGACGGCAGGACGATGTGACGGCGGTCGTGGGTGTTTTCGACGACGACGAAGCGCACGCCGGCGGGGATTTTGAAGCCGAGCTCGGACAGGACTGCGTTGGGGTCGTCGATCAGCTTTTGGCGGAACTCGGGGTCCTGCCAGGCTCGGAGGACGGCGCGATCCCAGACGGCGAGGTTTGCCATCTCGTCGGCCGACATTTCGATGTGTTTCGTGTAGGTGGTCTTGTTCGTCATCGGAAATTGTTCCCCGTTCACGGCGGACGACGCAATGCGCCGAGGATACCCACCGGAGGGGGGCTCGTCACGTAGTTCCAACGACTTTTAGTCTGCGAGCAAAGTTTCGAGCTTGGCGCGACCGCGGGCGGGCTCGGGGTTTTGTGACTCGATCAGGGCGCGGAGCTGGGCGATTGCGCGGCCTTCGTGGATCGCGAGACGTGCTTGATCCACGCCTCTGGCGAGCGAGTCGACTTTGCCCATCAGCTTCAGGCTTGCGGCGGCGTTCAGGAGCAGCACGTCGACGATCGGGCCTTCGACCTTCCCGCCGAGGGCGCGGGCCAGGATGCGGGCGTTTTCTTCGGCTGTGCCTCGGGAGGCGATGGCTTCGAAGGGGGCTTCGCGCAGGCCGGCGTCTTCGGGGCGGATCGTGTACTCGCGGATCTCGCCGCCGGGGAGCAGCTCGGCCACGTGGGTTGGGCCGACGTTTCCGATCTCGTCCAGGTAGCGACCTGGGTGGGCGCGGGATTCGGCGCAGGGGACCAGGGCGCGCTCGTAGCCGAGGTCTCGCATCACTTCGCAGACGATGCGGACGAGACGGGGCTCGGGGACGCCGGCGATCTTGTGACGTTCGCCGACGTGGCGGACGAGGGGGCCTCCGATGTGGAACGACGTGCCGATGCGGATCTGGCTGATCACGCGGGCGAAACCGCTCGTCATGAAGGCGCGTCCGACGACGGAGGTGAAACCTAGGCGGCAGGTCTCGGTGCTCTTCACCTGGGCTTCGCCGGGGGCGTCGAGGTCGACGCCCCAGAGGGCGAACATGTCGGCGGCGCCGCTGACGCCGGTGAGGGCGGGGGCGCCGGGTTTGTGGACGTAGAGGCCGCAGGCGGCGGCGAGGACGGCGGCGCCGCTGGAGACGTTGATGGTCTTGAGGGCGTCCATGCCGACGCCGGCGATGCTGAGGGGGGGCTCCGGCGAGCGGACGACGTGGGGGAACCAGAGGCGCCACTCGTCTTGAAAGGCCTCGACGACGCCGGTGAGCTCGGCTTGGGACTCGCCTTTGGCGCGGAGGGCGGCGATGAAGGCGCCCTGGTGGAGCTCGGGCTGCTCGTTGCGCCAGATCTGGCGGTAGGCTTCGCGGACTTCGTCTCGGGTGAGGTCTTCGCGCTGCTGGAGCTTGACCACGAGGCGGCCGAAGGCGCGGAGCTTGTCTTCGTCGGGCATGGGTCGGGGGAGCGTAGCCGGATCGCGACAAACCGAGAAGGGGGGCCTCGGGAGGGGAAGGCCACGGGAGAACGGGTTCTCAGCGGGGCTCGGGGGAGGGAGCGGAATTGAAAGATGTTTTACAGAGGGGGACGGTGGAGGGAGGGCTCGGTCTGAACCGGTTCTGTCGAGGGGCTCAGGGGAGCGGGCAAAATTGAAAGATGTTTTACAGAGGGGGACGGTGGAGCGAGGGCTCGGTCTGAACTGGTTCTGTCCCGGGGCTCGGGGGAGCGAGCAAATTTGAAAGATGTTTTACAACAGGGGACGGTGGAGCGAGGGCTCGGTCTAAACAGTTCTGTCCCGGGGCTCGGTAGAGGGAACAGGAAGGTTGAACGGGAACGGCGAGGCCGGGAGGTAGGCCCCCTGCCCTGCCGTGTGCGATGCTGCGCGCGATGAGCGACGCGACCCCGGAGACGACGACACAGGCCCCCGACGGCGGGAACGGAATCCCCGGGCCGCGGCTCCGGCGGCTCAAGATCAACAAGTTCCGGAACGTGCGGCCGACGGAGCTCGTGTTCGACGACGAGTGGAACGTCCTGCTCGGGAAGAATGGGACGGGGAAGACGACGCTGCTGGAGTTGATTGCGGCGACGATTCGAGCGGATTTGAAGGCTTTTGAGGGCCTTGATTACGACCTGGAGGCGAGGCTTTCATTCGGGCCCGTCGAGGTGAAGTGGTCCGTCAAGAACTCGGAGCCGATCATCGTCCCCGAGCGTGTAGAAAGTCTGCCGGCGCTCGAGCATTCACCCCAGCGTCGATTTCGCGCAGAGCTCTCCGGGGGCCTTGGAAGCAGCGACATGACTGGTGACGAACGCGGAATCGACGGGCACTTTGGCATGCGAGCCAGAAGCCGGGCAGGTGGATATTCGCTATTCTATCTAATTCTATTACTTGGCTACCCTAACCTTTTAATCACACAACCCCGATTTCGTGAGAGCGCGGAGGCGGCAGCCATGTCCGGGGACGTGCATCGCTTTGATGAGATCCTGACACTTTTCCAGCAAATTGGCCCCAATGGCGACGTGACCCTCTCTACTCTTGAAGGCCCCTTCGGGCGGTCCCTTGCAAGCCCCGAGCTCGTGAAAGTATTCGGCGATTCGCTCCAGAGCGCGGACGAACGCATCTCGGTCGAGCACCATAACCTGCCTTTCTTGCGCCGGTTCGTGGATCTGACCGGTTTTTCGAGCGCATCGCTCCACCTCGAACTCCTCCAGCGAGACGCCTCCGAAAAGAAGCCCTATGCCTTGTTCGGGAGACCCTCCTTCCTCTTCCGACGCCACAACGGCGAAGAGCTCCGCGAACAACACCTGAGCTTCGGCCAGAAGCGGCTGCTCTCGTTCCTCTATTACCTCACCATTTCAAACCCCGTCGTCGCCGACGAGCTCGTCGACGGCCTGCACTACGACTGGATCTCCGCCTGCGTCGATGCGACCCGAGGCCGCCAGAAGTTCTTCGCGAGTCAAAATCCCCTCCTCGTCGACCACATGGGCTTCAAGAGCCGCGAAGCCGTAAAATCGCGGTTCATCCGCTGCTCGCTCGAAGGCGACGAGATGATCTGGCAAAACTTCACCGACGAGGAAGCGGACGACTTCTTCGTCGCGTATCGGACCGGCATCCAGGCCGTCAGCGAGGTCCTCCGGCAAAAAGGGCTCTGGTGAGATGCCGGTCCTCCGCATCCTCGCCTTGAGCGAAGACGGGTCGGACCACGCGCACGCAGTGGTCGTCGCGCTCTCCAAGTCGATGCTCAAGATCGTCGACCCCGCGGTGCAGACGCAAAGGGAAAAACTCCGGTTCGACGAAGAGCGAGGCGACGGGCGGCGCGCCATGCGCATGAACCTCTGGCGCAGCACCAAGGAGGAGCACGAGTCGGACATTCGCAAGCTCATGCGGGCCATCGTCAGCCAGCTCCTGATCGAGGACGACGACGGACGGCCGAGCGGATTCGTGTTCCTCCACTACGACGGCGACGAGAGCTACGGGGACCGGGACAGAAGCGACGCGCGACGCCACTTCGCAGAATTCCGGTTGAAAATCGAGCAGCAAATCAAAGCGGAGCGCAACGTCGGAGGCGAAGAGCTCGCGCGCATCATGAGTGGCCTCGTCGCGATCGAGCCGTTCTACTGCATCGAGGCGTGGACTTACCAGCATACCGAGATCGCCAAGCGGATCTGCGCCCGCGGCTGCGGCAAGCACCTCGGCGCTTTCGACGACTGGGCGCAGGATCGACGCCTGCTCGACGAGATCAGGAAGCCGTGGGAGGACTCTTGCCTCCGCAAGGCCCACAACGTCGAGCTGACGGGCCCCGGGTACCCCGCGGAGGCCGTCTGGGAGGCGGGGAAGTCCTTCTACGAGGCCGTCGATCGGATGACCGGCTGTCCCGCTCTGCTCGACGCGCTCCGGCGAACCTACATGCAGGCCGGCTCGCCTCCAGCGCTGTCGCCTCGGAAGCACGTCGAATAGAGCTGCACGCGTTCTTTCGGTGGGACCCATGTTGTGCTTCCTGGACGGCCGTTCGTTCGATCCCGCACACCTCAGCTTTCGTGAGATGGGAACCGGCGGCGTGCCCGCGGAGCTCTTGCACGAGGTGAAGCTCGTGTTCGGACGGGACGAGCTCGTCGCGCTCCTGTCTCCCACGTATGCCGAGTTCGTGAGGGAGCTCGACCTCGACGTGAAGCTCATGCACGACGCCGATGAAGACGAGCAGGCCTACTTGCGCCATGCGGCGCTCGCGGAGCTTTTCGACGGTGCACCGAGCGCTCTGCCCGGGCTCATGAGAGATTCCTTGTGGGACGACCTGTTGGGCCTTTGTTTCGGAAAGAATTCGATCGAGCGCTGCACGCACGTGCTGGATACATTCGTGTCGCTGGAGCTCTGCCGGTCCGACGTCGTGATCGTCGCCACTGCGTTCGTCAAACGGCAGCCGGCGCGAGGAACGGCACCATGAACGCCCCGGCGCGCGTGTTCATGACCCGCGTCCCGCGCTGACCTGGCTCCACCACGTGGGCACGCAGGATGGTCGGGCCGGGGACGCGGCCGTCCACGTGAAAGGGGCAAAAATCGATCTCGATCTCCCGCTCGACCATCGCGCCGTCCTCCGCGATTTCGAGCGCGGGGATCACCGGGTATTCCACACGCCGCTGAAAGACGAACCCTCCCCGGCTGCGCTCCTCCACGAGCCGCTCCCATTCCCCGCGTGATAGCGCCGCGCCGAAGACGACACCCTCTCCAAACGACGAATCCGTGGGCTTCGCGATCCACGCCCCCCGCTCCTCCAGCACCTCCCGGCGCCGCGTCGGATCGAAGGCGAGGTTCACCGTATCGGGCACCGTCTCGCGAAGCAGCTCCACGTCCTCCGGCGCAAGACCGAGCGCAGCCACCACGGAGGCATCCCCGAGCAATGCAAACGTCTCCTTCGACGCGGTGAGAAACGCTCCGGTCGAATTGACGATCAGGTGCTCCTCCGGATGCGCGTACACCGTTTCGTAATCCGTCACGTCGATGCCGCGCTCGTGATAGGTGTCGAGATACACGGAGTAGCGCCAGATCATATCGACCTCCGCGCCCCCGACCGTGGGTCGGCCAGAGGCGAGCTTCACCTCCGGCGGATAACAAAACACGATGTCGACATGCTCGCCGTATCGCTCGCGCGCGGCGCGCTGGTATTCCCTCGCCACGTGCGGGACTTCGCGCTTGCCGGCGTAGCCGTGCTCGGAGACCAGGGCGATCCGTCGAGGAATGCGGCCCGGGTAACGCGCTCGATACTCGTGGAAGAGCCACTCCACGACGTGCGGGGCGAGGAGCCGCGGCTCGTACGGGATTCCCAGCGCGCCCAGGAACGAGCCGGCCATCCGCTGATCCACGTCGTGGTAATGCAATCCGAGGGGCGCGGCCTGGTTCACCTCGATCGCCGTGCAGCGGCCCCTCGCGGGATCGAAGAACGCGTCGACGCGGCGCAGCCGACGCTCGACGGAGCCCGTCGATTCGAACGTGCATTGACGCACGAGCCGATCGCTGCCCTCTTCCAGCGAGCTCCGCAAGCGCTGGAGCAGGGCCTCCCCTCCCCGGCCGCGGGCGTGATGCTCCAGGCGCACGAGCGCCCGGACGAGGCATTCCACCTGGCGAAAGGCATGTTTCACCCGCGCGGCGTCGAGCTCCAGAGGAACGAGGAACGGCCGGCCTTCTAGGGGGTACTCCGCGGCGCGCCCCATTTGCAGGCTCGCCTGCACGATGCCGGCGCGCCGCGCTCGGGAGAGGCGTTCGAGCCGAGCGCGCGCCTCGTCCTTCAGATCCATTCCGGGGAGCTCCACAGGCGCAGCCGTTGTCCGACGCCACGCTGGAGCGCCTCTTCATAGACCCGATCCGCGACGAGGATGTCTTCGAACGCGAGCCCCACGGGCGAAAAAAAGATGCTCTCGTCCCGGGAGGTGCGCCCTTCGCGCTGGCCCGCGAGAATGGGCCCGAGGTCCTCCACGCGGCTCTCCGGAATGACCCCGTGCGCCACCGCGAAAGCGTGCGTCTGCACGTTGCGGCTCTTCACGTCCGCCCAGCGATCCGCGACGATCCGGTCCATCCGCGCGAGCAGCGACGCCTCCACCTCGAATCCGCCGATCGAGAAGATCGTCACCCCGCGCTCGGGTATCCATCGATCCTGCACGACGGGGCGGTCGTCCCGCGAGACGCAGGTGACCACGAAGGGAGCGCCGCGGACCGCCTCCTCGGCGGTCGCCACGGAGCGAATGTCGATCTCCGTTCGACGCGACATCTCCGCGGCGAAGCGCTCTTTCGAGGCGCCCTCCGCATATACGCGCGCGCGCCGCAGCTTCGGGAGGGCCAGATGCAGCCCGAGGAGCTGCGTCCGCATGTTCACGCCCGCCCCGATGAGGGCGATTTCCTCGGTATCGGCGGGCACGAGCTTCTGGGCCGCGAGCATCGATACGGCGCCGGTGCGCGTCGCGCTGATCACCTGCGCATCCATGACGGATCGCAAAAACTTCGTTTGCGCGTCGAACAAGGTGATGATCCCCGCGGCGCGCGGCAGCCCGAGCGCCACGTTCGCGGGCATCGATCCCATCGATTTGCAACCGAGGATCTCCCTGCCCTCCGACAGGACGAGCGAAGGCATGAAGTTGAGAAACCCCACCTCGGGCTCCGGGGCGGGCCGCGGGTGCCTCATGGATGCCTTCGTCGGTTGAACGACGCGCCCCTCCAGCAGAAATGCGAAGCCGCGCTGCACGTCCTCGCTCGCCCGCCTCACATCGGCGCCCCCACAGGCGACGACGTCCTCGAGCGACAAGAAAAGCACCTCACCGTCGCGTTGCTTCATGATCGACGCTCCGCGAATCGAGTTGCGAAGATACCGACGGGCAGGTATGTGGGTCAAGCGCGAATACGTTCGCAATGCGGATGGGTGGGAGGTGGTGTGAGCACGTTACCTATCGGAACCATTTCGTGGACACCGCCCGAGCCTTCGCGCCTCCTGGCTTCTTTCCGGGAGCGCATGCGGCGGACCTCGTGGTCGGACCTCGCGCCGCGCACGTTGTGGAGCCCCGTCGAGTCGCCGGCCGACGCGGTGCGAGCCTTCGAGCGAAAGCTCCAGGCGCTGTATCGCGCGCACCTCGCGGTGCTCACCATGGCGCTCGTGGAGCCACCGCCCTCGGAGCCGGAGCTCGTGCGAATGACGCGCGCGCTCCGCGCGGTGGTACATTTCTACCAGGGCTGGCCCATCCTCGAAGAAGCCGAGCGGACGCGGCTCTCCGAAACGGCGCTCCGCGAAGCGCCCGTGTCTTTCCTCTTCGGGCGCCCGGACATCGTGATGGGCGAAGAGGGGCCGCAGGTGGCGGAGACCAATTTCGACACGGCCGTCTCGGGGTACGAGAAGCCCGATGATCTGTGGACGCAGAGCGCCGAGCTCTTCGAGCTCCCGAGCGCGCTGCTGCAAAGCGGGCGCCCCCTCGCCGGCCTGAAGGACTATTTCACGGAGCTCGCCGAGGCGCGCCCGCACCGGATTCACTGGGTGAGGAGCGCCGCGGCGGCGCCCGAGTGCGAGCCGATTCTCGCCTACCTGAACCAGAATCCCCACGGCATCCAGCACTTCGCCCACTACGCCGGCGAGCCGAGCCCATCCTATTCACCCGCGCTCCCGGGCCACATCCACCGCGCGTGCTCGCTTTATACCGTGAACAAGGCGCGGGACGCGTTCACCGACACCCTGCGCCCGCTCGTGCCGACGGTCGCGGGCTCGACGGTGCCCCTCCGCCTCGCCGCTCTGCAATCGAAGCTGCTTCTCGCCTGCCTGAGCGATCCACGCACGAGGCCACGAAACCTGACGCCGGAGGAGCAGGACGCCGTGGGCACGTTGATCCCGGAGACCCGGCTGCTCGACCTGATGAGCGGCGCGGAGCTCGACCACGTCAGGCGCAATCGCGGAGATTTCATCCTCAAGCGGGCGGACTCGCACATGGGCCGGCACGTCTTTTTCGGTTGCGCCGTCGAGCAAGACGAATGGGAGCATTGGCTCCGCGAGCTGCCCGCGCAGCCGGCGGAGCGTGGAGAGCCGCCCTCCCTGTGGCTCGTGCAGAGGCGCGTCCGGCCCCGCGAATACACCTTGCTGGAGTTCACCGACGAAGGTCCCGTGGAGCGGCGCGCCGCGCTCGTCTGCTCCCCTTACCTCTTCGGCGGGCGCCTTCGAGGATTCGAGACCTGGCGTGTCCCGTTCGTGCCCGAGCCCGACATGCTGAATCAGGCGACGTTCGTCGGACATTTCCTTCGCTCTGCGGAGTGAGGGCACATTGACGCGCGCGGCGCCACGACCCAGATCCCTCGGGGAGGGCGCACGATGCGACAGAATGGGGCGGGGCGGCGCGCGCGGGACGTTTTTACCGCTTTTACGATGTTCGCCGCGGTCTGTCAGGCGCCGCGGGACGCGAGCGCGGCGGCGAGCCGCGTGACGTGCCCCAGCGGCGAGCCGCGCGTGGTCGCGCACAAGCTGACGGCCTCGGAGGGAGGCGAGGTGGTCATCGCGGACGCGGTCGAAACGCCCGACGGGGGGATCGTCGTGGCGGGCCATTTCAAGGGTTCGCTCACGCTCGAAGACAAGGTCCTCCGGAGCGCCGGCGACGCGGACGCGTTCATCGCCGAGATCGACGCGTGCGGGGCAATCCGCGACCTGCGCGGGTACGGCGACGCGCGGAATCAGAGGATCCTGGACGTCGCCGTGGATACGGCGGGAAATCGGTATTTCGTGGGTTCCTTCGAAGGGCGGATCGATTTCGGCAGCGGAGCGCTCGAAGGCGGTGGATCCTTCCTCGTTCGGATGGATCCGACGGGCCGAGCGGCCTGGATGCATCGCGCGTACACGGATGAATACATTTACCATCTCGACATGCTCGCCACGGGTTTCGCGCCCGGGGTGTTCGTGCTCGGCAACCTGGAGGGGCGCGCGGAGCTCGCCGGGATGCCGATCCACAGCCCGAGCCTTCAAGCGTTCGTGGCCGCGCTCGATTCCGAGGGGCGACCCGCATGGCATACCGTCGTGACACGGAGCACCGACGACGAGGCGCTCGCCATGGAGGTGGACGCAGCCGGCCACGTGGTCGTCGCGGGGCACAAGGTGACGGGCACGAACCTCTTCGCGACGCGGCTCGATCCGCGCGGACAGCTCCTCTGGCACAAGCGATTCCGGGACACGGGCTCGCAGAACGAGATCTTTCACGGGATGGCGCTCACGCCCGACGGGGATATCCTGCTCCGCGCCTACGGCGCGTTCGGCGAGCTCTCCGCGCCGCGCCCCGAACGCGATACCGAAATCGAGTTCGTGGCCCGGCTGGATCGTCAAGACGGGCGCGTGATCTGGCGCCGACCGGCGGCGAAGGATTCCAGGCGCATCGCGGTGCAGTCCGGGGGCCGTATCCTGCTGACCGGCGACGCCGCAGAGACGGGGGAGCTCACCTTGACGGCGCTCTCCTCCACGGGCGAGGCTCTCGAGACGCGTCGATTCGGCGGGTCGGTACGCGTGAGCGCGCTGCACGTGACGAAGGCGGATCAGGTCTTGCTCGCGGGGCAATTCACGGGCACCCTCGATTTCGGCGCCGGGCCCCTGCCCTCCGGGAATTTCCCCGCGGCGTTCGTCGCGAGGTTCTTCCCCTGATACCTGGGAGGCGTTTCGCTGGGGCGTTGCCCCAGGCCCCACCAGGGGTTGTCCACCCCTGGACCCGGACCAGCGCAAGCGCTGGACCCGGGGTCGATGAACTGCGCGATGCGCAGTTCATCGAACAGGCCGAGGAACGCCCCTCGCCAACCAAGACAGCCGCGCTGCCCTTTCGATCGGCAACGCTGTCCCTGGTCTTCCAACGGGCCCGTTGGAAGAACTGCGCGGAGCGCAGTTCTTCCATCACGAGTCCAGCGCTTGCGCTGGTTCGGGTCGAGGGGCGAACAGCCCCCGCGGGGTCCGGGGCAGAGCCCCGGCGCGGCGGCCGCTCCCGCCTCCGCTCCGTCCGCCTTAGATTGTCCGAGGTAAGGGAGGGAAGCATGAGGAATTCGACAAAGCTCATTGCCGCACTCGCCGCCTTCATGGCATCGGCCGTCTCCGCGCCCGCATTCGCGGACAAGGCCGTGGAAGCTGCGGAGGCGGAGGAAGCCGACGCTCAGACCGTGACCGTCGGGGGGCTCGGTGAGGTCATGGTGGCGCCCGATTCGCTACGCACGAGCATTTCGGTCCGCGCCCGGGCCACGACGCTGGTCGAGGCGCGGACGGAGGCCGCGAGCAAGACACGTTCGATCATGCAGGCGCTGGAGCGCCTCCGGATCTCGGATTTGCAAGTCCGGACGCTGGAAATCACGGTGACGCCCATCACGGAGCGTCAGAGAGAGGAAGACGAGACGCCGCCCCAGATCATCGGCTACGAGGCGGAGAGCAGGCTCTCGGTCGCCCTGCGGGGCGTCGGGACCGAGACCCTGCGCGTCGTCGGCCCGCGGCTCCTCGACACGGCGCTCGGCGCGGGCGCCAATGTCGTCGGCGGGCTCGATTTCTTCCTGAGCAAACCGCGCGAGGCATACCGGCTCGCGCTCGCGGCGGCGGTGCGCGACGCGGAGGAGAATGCCAAGGTGGTAGCCGGCACGGCGAGGGTCGATCTGCGCGGGCTCCGGAAGATAACGACGGAGGTGGCACGAAGCTACGAATTCGCCCAGCAGGCCGCGCACGAAGATTACGGTATGATTGGCGGAGGGGGGTCGGAGTCCGTCGAATTCCCGGTCGAGCCCGGCGAGATCCGGGTGACGACGGAGGTGACGGCGACCTTCGATTTCGCGGAGTAGCCTCCAAAACGGGGTGAGCGCCCAATCACCCCATTCCTCCCTTTTCCTGCGGCCGCCTCGTCACATGCAGGTGATGGCCTCGTCGAGCGCCTCGCAATAGGTTGCCTCGAACGTCCCTTGTCGTGTCTCGCCGGTGTCGAACGTGAACGTGTAATCGCCGCGGAGCGTGGTGTCGTCGTAATGATCGACGACCACGTTTCCAGAGGCGACCTCGCTCGTGAACGTGGCCTTTTTCTCCTCGAAGTGCCGGAACACCCCCCAGGCCACCTTGGCGCCCGCCGGCGTCGTCGCCTCGTCGAACGTGCCGACGTCATAGGTCCCGGGGCCGGGATTCTGGGCGTGAAGGGAAAAGGACAGCGTGACGTTCACGTTCGGCTCGTCCGTCCCGGTGCACCCGTCGGGAAAGACACCGCAGGCATCCTCGAAATTCGTGATGAAGACGAGCGGCGAGATCCACGGCGTCGTCATCGACTCCCTGCGCGCCCAGATCGTCGAGCGGGGCGTGAGGGTCGTGTTTCCCACGGTGATGATGTCCCCCGGCGTGCCCTCGACAGCGTCGGGCGTGGTGCCGCCGCAACCGGCAGCGAGCGCGAAGGAGAAGCAGAGGAAAAGACAACGTTTCAAGAAGCACCTCCAGACTTGCACGTCATCGCGCATGCGCGCGCTCCGGCAAGCAGAGGGCAGGTTTCCGCCACGAGGCTATTTACATGCAGCCTCGAGATCCTTGGCTGCCTTGCTCCAGGCTTCCTTCTCTTCCTCCGACCACGTGCTCGGATCCTTCTGCGTGAGCGCGGTCCGCGCCGCCGCTCGTTTCTGCTCGATCGAGGCGATGGACGCAGACGCGGAATGCATTTTCGATTCACCGGGCGAGAGGACGAGCGTCACGACCGAGCCCACGGCGCCGAGCCCGGCCGTCACGATGCCCGTGATACCTGTCACCTTCTTGATCGTCTCGGGGGAATCGATCACGTACGCCCCCACGCCGCCGACGGCGCCGCCCACCGTCCCGACGCCGCCCGTGATCGAGCCCATGATGGTCTTGAACTTCTGCTGGTCCTGCTTGGCTTCCTCGTAATCGTAGAGGAGCTGCGCCTGGCGCTGGCTGCAGACGCGATCGGCGCGCTCCGCTTGACGCGTCACGTCCTCCGGCCATTGCGGCTCCCCGGTGATCAGCGGTTCGCTCGGACGCTTGAGCGGGGTCGTCTCGTTTTTGGCACACCCGATCGACATCACCGCGAGCGCCATTCCCATGACGCTGACCGCCCCGAACGGTCGGCTCTCCACGAAAACCCCCACGCGATCCCCCATACGCTTCCCCATCGATTTCCCCATGATGTCACCATAACACCGACGGCGCGCGCCAAACAAGACGGCCCGCGGAGGGCCAGACGCTTTTTGTCAGGCGTTCGTCTCGCGCCGTAATCCAAGCCGCTTCATGCGGCTCTGAAGTGTGGTCGGGGGCAGGCCGAGGATGGCGGCGGCGCCCCCTTCCCCATAGATGCGGCCGCCCGTCGCGCGGAGGACCCGCTGGATGTGGCGTCGCTCATTTTCGGCCAGCGAGACGAGCGGCTCCGACGTCCCCGTCTCCCCGGCGCCGGATCGCTTGCGTGCCTTCGCCGCGAACAGGGCGAGGTCCGCGCGCTCGATCATCCCCGACGACGCACGGATCGCCCCGCGCTCGAGGATATTCGAAAGCTCGCGGATGTTGCCCGGGTAATCATGCTGCCGCAATGCGTCGAGCGCGCCCGCGGAGAGGCGAAGCGATGCCTTGCCCACCCGCGCGGAGAGCTCCTCCAGGAGGACCCGGCAAATCGCGGGGAGGTCCTCCATGCGCTCGCGCAGCGGCACGAGGCGCAGCGGGTAGACCGAGAGTCGATAATAAAGATCCCCCCGGAATCGGCCCGCGGCGACGGCTTGCTCGAGATCCACGTGCGTCGCCGCGATGACCCGCACGGAGACCTTGATCGGCTGCTCCGCGCCCACGGGCAGGACCTCGCTTTCCTGCACTGCGCGGAGGAGCTTGCCCTGGAGATCGAGCGGCAGCTCGCCGATCTCGTCGAGGAACAACGTCCCGCCGTCCGCGGCCCGAAAGAGGCCGGGGCGGGCCCGGAGCGCGCCCGAAAAAGCGCCGCGCTCGTGCCCGAAGAGCTCGCTCTCGAGCGTCCCCGAGGGCAAGGCCGCGCAGTTGACGGGGAGGAACGGGCCCTTGCGGCGCGGGCTCTTTTCGTGGATGAAGCGCGAGAGCCGCTCCTTGCCGGTGCCCGTCTCCCCGATGAGCAGCACGGTCGAGCTCGTTCCCGCGACGAGGGCCGCCTGCCGCGCGAGCTCGCGGACCTGAAGATTGTCGCTGTCGCCGAGCACGGAGGCGTCCTCGGTGATCTCGCCGATGCGGCGCTCGAGGGCGGCGGCCCGCTCTTCACTTTCGAGCCCGGCGCGGGCGAGCCGCTGATTCTGGCGAATGCAATGGATCGAGAGCGCGAGGAGGCGCCCGAAGACCTCGACGAGATCGACCACCGCGCGCGGATAAGGTCCGCATCGCGCGCGGTCGATCGACATGACCCCGAAGACCTCGGAGCCGGTCACGAGCGGCACGACCATGCACGCGTGGCCGTGCGGAAAATCCATCAATCCGTCGAAGAGGTCGCCGTCGCCGTGGGCGTGGTCGTCCTCGGTGAAGACGCGGCTCCTGCGCTCCTCGATGGCGAGCCGGATGGAGGGGAAATGGTCGAGGTGAATCCGGTATTCGCGGACCTCGGGGCGGAAGAGCGAGCCGCGCCCGGCCCTCGGGCGGAGCAAGGCGCCTTCGAGCTCGAAGATGACCGCGAGATCGTAGGGCGCGATGCGACCGAGCCATTCGAGGCCCCGGTGCAAGAGCTCGTCGAGCGCCGCCGGCGTCCCGTCCGCCAGCTGCGCGAGGTCCGCGAGCTCGCGCGTGCTCGCGGCGACCCAATCGTCGAGGTTCATACGGCGAGACTAACTGACCTGTCTCGATGCACGCAACGACGCCTCGTTGTTCGAACAACGACAGCTCGGTGTCGCGCAACGATATTTCGCTGCGCACCGACCCGTCGGTGCCATTGCGCACAGCGTCATCCAAGGAAATCGAGGGGTTACCGGCTCTGGCCGGTTGGTACGTGGCGTGCCCAGCGCGCCGTGTGCGGGGGAGGCTGTGAGGAGGACGAGGATGGAGCGATCGGGGAACGAAAACGGGCGACGGCGCGTGGGCGCGTCATGGGTGCTGGCAGGTGTTCTGGCGTCGGTGGCGCTCGTCGGCGCTTGCAGCGGGGAGAATGAGACGGGCAGCGCGCCGATCGCGCCCGCTCTCGATCAGGAGCTCACGGAGCTCCTCGCCGCCGAGGGCGTGAAGCCGGTGGAGAAGCCGGCGGCGCAGGATCCGAAGCTCGTGAAGCTCGGGCAATTGCTCTTCTTCGAGAAAGAGCTGAGCGGACGGCGAAACATCGCCTGCAGCACGTGCCATCATCCTTTGCTCGGGTCCGCGGATGGCCAGAGCCAATCCCGCGGCCAGGGCGCGACGGGGCTCGGGCCGCAGCGGGTGCACGGGCCGGATAGCCTGTTCTTGGCCCGGAATACGCTCTCGATCTGGAACCGAGGCGTCAAGGGCTGGGACACGATGTTCTGGGACGGCCGGCTCGGCGGCAATCCCACGGACGGCTATTTTTCGCCCGCGGGCGACGCGACGCCGCAGGAATTCTCGAATGCGCTCGCGGCATTCTTCATCATCCCGATCACGCCGGGCGAGGAGATGCGTGGGTTCCAGGGTGAGCTCGACGTGAAGGGGAACCCGAACGAAATGGGCGACCTGACGGACGCGGATTTCGCCCAGATCTGGCCGCTCGTCGTGGCGCGCGCGATGGCCATTCCCGACTACCGGACCGCGCTGCTCGCGGCGTTCCCGGGGACGACGGAGGCCGATATCAACGTGGTGCACCTGGCGGAAGCCGTGGGCGCCTTCATGACCGACGCGTTCACGGCGCTCGATACGCCGTTCGATCGATACCTCGCCGGCGATCACGAGGCGCTCTCCGACGCGCAGAAGCGAGGCGCGATGCTGTTCTATGGGCGCGCGAACTGCGGGTCGTGCCATAGCGGGGCGCTGCAGACCGATTTCGGCTTCCACAACATCGCGGCGCCGCAGGTGGGCACGGGCAAGGGCGAAGAGGCGCCTCTCGATTACGGGCGCGGGCGCATCACGCTCAAAGAGGAGGATCGGTTCAAGTTCCGGACGCCGTCGCTGCGAAACACGGAGCTCGAAGGACCGTGGATGCACAATGGCGCTTACGCTCGGCTGGAGGACGCGGTCCGGCATCACCTCGATCCCGAGGCGTTCTTGAAGGCGTACGACGACAAGCAGGTCGAGCCCGAGCTCGTGGGCACGTACCAGAGCAGCGAGGAGACGCAGAAGACGCTGCTCGCGTCGCTGGATCCGATGCTGAAGGTGGAAGGCGCGCCGCTCACGGACGCCGAGGTTTCGGATCTGATGGCCTTCCTGTCGGCGCTGACCGATCCCTCGTCGTTGAATCTGCTCCACCTGATCCCGGACAAACTCCCGAGCGGGCTGCCCGTCGACGACTGACCCCCGCGCCCCCGTCGCGCACGCTACCGACTCCGCTTCCGCTCGCGTTCGACGGCATGGTCCCGTAACGTCGTTCCGAGATGCAAACCACATTCTTATTCGGCACGAGGGTCCTGCCTCTGGGCGTGGCGCTCGCGGCTCTTGGCTTCACGACACCTCTCTCCGCCGCCGAGGCGGAGCCCCGATGAACTGCGCGATGCGCAGTTCATCGATCCGGCTGATTTTTGCTCTCGCGAGGTGGGGCAGGAGCGGCGCCCGTGGCCGCAACGACGCAAATCGAGCGCGAGCGGCTGCGCGGTCATCCTTGCACCGGCGCGAAGGCGCCCAGGACACGTGCACAGCGCGGGATGCACCGGAGCAAGCGCGCCTGTGACGCAGTGAGCCGTGCCCTTGCGTCGATGCAAGGGCCGGCAGGACCACGTCACGGCGACGCTGGGACGCGCGCAAGCACTCCCGCGCCGCCTGCTCGACGTCCCTCGAGCCGGTGCAAGGCACGCCGCGCAGATCGTTTGGAGCGCCTTGCACGCGTGCAACCCCCACCGAGCAGCCGCCATCGGGCGATTTGCATGCAGGCAAGGCACGTCGCGCTCCATCTGGGGGGCGTTTCGCTGGGGCGTTGCCCCAGGCCCCACCAGGGGCTATCCGCCCCTGGACCCGGACCAGCGCAAGCGCTGGACCCGGGGTCGATGAACTGCGCGATGCGCAGTTCATCGAACAGGCCGCAGTCAAGACCGGCGAGCGACCCTGCCAGCCAAGACCGCTGCGACCGGCAACGCCGTCGCTGGTCTTGCCACGGGCCTGTGGGAAGAACTGCGCATCGCGCAGTTCTTCCCCAAAAGGTCCAGGGCTTGCCCTGGTCCGGGTCGAGGGGCGGACAGCCCCCGCGGGGTCCGGGGCAGAGCCCCGGCGCTACGCTGTGCAATCCCCTCTGAGACCTCAAGCCTTCGCCACGAGCGCCGCCACCCGCTGCCGGAGCGACGCGTCCGCCGACGGCCCGAGATACGACGCGGTGTCGGCCGCGAGCGCAGCGATCCGGTCCGATCGTCCCCGCGCCCGGAGCAGGCCCGCGAGCCGCTCCACCACGTCGATCCACGGATCGCCGCCCATCGGCCGCGCCAGCCGCTCGGCCTCCTCCGCGTGATCCAGCGCCTCGGACCCGCGGCCCGTCTTCTCCGCGAGGTCCGCGAGGAGGAGCCGACACTTCACGGCGCGCCCCGACAAACCGAGCTCGGTGCACAACGTGAGCGCGCGGAGCGCCTGCACCTCGGCCTCGAGGAGCTCGCCTTTTTCGCGCAGGTGATGCGCCAGGTGAAACCCCGAGTGCGCCTGCGCCAGCACGTTGCCCTCGCGCACCGCGAGCGCGTGCACCGCCTTCTGATCCTCGATCGCCTCGTCGAGCCGACCCATCGCGGCGAACGTCATCGCCCGGCCGCTGCGCGCCGCGACCTGGCCCCACACGGCCGCGAGCGGATCCCCCTCGAGGGCGAGCTCTTCGCCGGCGCGGATCGCCGCCTCGAACACCTCGATCGCCGCGTCGTACCGCCGCACGTCGCGCAGCAAATTGCCGAGGTCGTGGCCGGCCCGCACGACCGCGGGCAGGTTGTCCGAGCCGCGCAGCGTCTCCCAGCCCTTCTCGGCGAGCGCGAGGCCCTCCTCGATCTTGCCCTGGCTGCGGAGCTGAAAGCCGCGCGTGCAGAGCGCCTGCGCCGCGTCGAAAGGCCTGCCCGCGCGCCGGAAGAGCTCCTCGGCCCGTTCGAGCTGCGAGACCGCCTCGGGCCAGCGCGCTCGCTGATGCGCGGTCTCGGCGCAGAGGAGGTGACAGCGCGCGCGCACCGTGAGCGCCTCCTCGCGCGCGTCGTCGCTGAGGAGCGCGAGGCTCTGCTCGACACGCTCGCTCGCCTCGTCGAACCGGCCTAGCCAGAAGAGCGCGATGCCGAGGTCGAAGAGCGCGCGGGCAGCCGCGAGCGGGTCGTCGTCGCGGAGGCGGCTGCGCAAGGTCTCCGCGGTCATGAGCGCCTCGACCGCGTCGACGAACGCGCCGAGGGCCACGGCGCGGCGGCCGGTGAGGCGCGCATACTGCACGATGCGCTCGACCTCGTCGGTCTGGCTGTAGTGATGGAAGAGCGCGGGCAGGTGCGGCGCGAGCTTGCCGGCGTGCAGGCGCTCGATGGACGCGGCGGCGAGGTGGTGCAGTACGCGCTTGTTGTCCATGAGCACCGTGCCGTAGATGGCGTCCCGCGCGAGCACCTGCCGGAAGGCGAACGTCTCCTCGCCGCGCTCCTTGCGGTGCGAGAGGATACCCCGGCGGACGAGCTCGTGAAGATGCCGTTGCGAGGTCCGCTCGTCGCCGAGCGCAGATGCAACGGCATCAAAAAGATCCGCGCTGAACTCCACGCCGAGGATGCTCGCGTATTGAAGCGTGGTGCGGAGCTCGGGCTCCAGCCGATCGAGGCGCGCGAGGAGCATGCCGACGAGCGAGGAGGGCACCGTGAAGCGCCGGAGGGACGCGGCGTCGGCCGTGACCATGCATTGCTCGCGCAAGGACAGCGAGAGCTCCTCGGCGAAGAGGGGGTTGCCCGCGGCCCGCTCGACGAGCAGGCGCACGACGTCCGCGGAGGGCTCCTCCCCGGCGAGGTGGACGGAGATCTCCCGGATCTCGTCGTCCGTGAGGGGCGCGAGCGGGACACGCGTGACCGCGACGTGCTCGGGGAGCGTGGCGATCTCGCCGTCGCGGCTCGTGACGAGGAAGACGACGGGGAGCGCGGCGCGGTAGCCGCCGAGGACGCGGCCGAGGAGGTCGAGGCTCGTCGCGTCGGCGCGGTGCATGTCGTCGAGGACGCAGAGGACGGGCCTGCCGGGCCGGAGCGCGCTCGCCCTCCGCGCGAGGGCTTCGAGCAGGAGCGTGAGCGTCTGCTGCACGCGGCTCTGGAAGCCGTCGGGCCCGTACTGGTCGACGAGGTCGTGCCCGCCGAGGCCGAGGAGGAAGTCGACGACGGGCGCCTTGGCGATGAGCTCGCTGCGGCGGGCATCCTCGAGCGCGGCGGCGAGGGCGCCGATCTCGGTCGTCGTCTGCAGCGCGTCGATCATGGTCGCGCCGGGCGGGAAAAAGACGCGGCGAAGGAAGGCCACCCAGGCGCCGTACGGCGCGGCGGAGGCCGGGTGCGCCCGGACGACCAGGGTCGAGCGCGCGTCGTCGGCCTCGACGCGCCGCAAGAGCTCGTGCACGAGGCGCGACTTGCCGACGCCGGGCCCGCCCATGACGAGCCCGAGGTGCAAGCCGCCGCGCGCGCGCGCCTCGGCGAGGAGGCCTTCGAGCGTGGAGAGCTCGGCGTCGCGGCCGACGAAGGGGCGATCCTCGGGGGCGCCGGCGCGGCTCTTGCGCGGGCCCTCGGCCTCGGAGGGGCCGAGGATCTCGTAGGCCTCGCTCGGCCGCGCGCGGCCCTTCATCGAGATGGGCCCGAAGTGCCGCTCGGTGAACCTGCCGCCGAGCAGATCGAGCGTCTCGCGGCTGACCACGACGGCGTTGAGCGGCGCGGAGCGCTGGAGCATCTCGGCGAGGTTGATGCTCTCGCCCGTGAGCATGGCGTCGCCGCCGCGCGTGACGAACCCCGTGTGGACGCCGATGCGCATGGAGAGCGCGCAGCCGATCTCGGCGAGCGTCGCGTTGATCTCGTGGCGCTGATCGAGCGCGGCGAACGCGGCGGCGACGGCGCGCTCGGCGTCGTCCTCGCTCGACGCGTGATACCCGAAGACGGCCATCAAGGACTCGCCCGGCGGCCTGTCGACGCGCGCGCCGACCGTCTCGAAGGCGCGGCCGATGACCTCGGAGATCTGCGTGGCGATCTGCTCGATGTCCTCGGCGCCGAGCGTGCTCTCGCATGGCTCGTCGAGCGCGAGGCCGACCATGGCGATCGTGAGGTGCCTGCGTTCGCCCTTGCGCAGGCTCGGCCGCGGGACGTCGGCCCCGGCGCGCGCGCGACCGAGGCCCGCGAGCTTCGACTGGATGCCCGCGAGCTTGGGCACGGGCGGCGGCGGCGGGATCGAGACCGTCTTGCCGCGCGTGATCGCGACCGTGGCCTCGTTCTCGAGGCTCGCGCGGCGCGTGGGCACGCTCGATCGTTGCGCCGCGCGGCGCAGGTCGTAGAGCACGGCGCGGTCCGCGGCGAAGGGCTCGAGGGCGCGGGCGAACGCCGCCGCGTCGGGGAACCGCTCGATCGGCTCGATGCGGATGGCGCGCATGACGGCCTCGGCGAGGCCGGGCGGGACGTTCGGCGCGGCGGCGGCGAGCGGGCGCGGAGGCTGCCTCTCGGCGAGCGCCGTGAGGTAGCCGATGAGGCTCGATCCGGCCCACGGGCGCACGCCGGCGACGAGCTCGTAGAGCACGACGCCCGCGGCGAAGACGTCGGTCCATGGCCCGATCGCGCCGTGATCGCGGACCTGCTCGATCGCCATGTAGAACGGCGACCCCACGAGCTCGCCGGGCCGCGTGTTCGGATCGTCGACGAAGTGAGCGACGCCGAAATCGAGCAGCTTCGGGATCTCGCCGAGCACCTCGCTCCGCGCGAGGAAAATGTTTCGCGGCGTGATGTCGCGGTGGATGACGCCGAGCTTGTGGACCTTGTTCAGGACCTCGAGGACCTCGAAGACGATGCGCGTCGCGTACGCCGGCGCGAGCGGCCCGTCCGTGAGCCGCTGCTGGAGATCCTCGCCTTCGAGGTACTCCATCACCATGTACTGCGTGTTGTCGTCGAGCCGGTCGATGTCGAAGATCTGCGGCAGGCGGTCGTCGCGGATGCGGCTCGCGGCGAGCGCCTCGTTGCGGAAACGCTCGGCCATCGCGGCCTTGCCGGCCATCTCGGGGCGGACGGTCTTGATGACGACGCGCGAGCCGAGCACGGGGTGCACGGCCTCGTAGATGATGCCCATCCCGCCCGTGCTCATCACGCGGACGATGGGGAACTTGCCGATGCGCACGCCCTTTTCGACGGCGCGCAGCGCGGGCCCGATCCCGTCGGGCAAGGGACCGGGCAGCGTCGAGCCCGCGCGCGGCCCTCCTGGAAAGCCGCCGGCCAGCGTGTCGTGATCACGTATGGGGAAGCGCCCCGAAGGGTCCGCCACGCCGTCCTCCGCCAAGACCAGGATCGCCGCGCCGGGCGACTGCCCGGGCCGCGCGTCCGCAGCGGGCGTTCGTACCTAGTTTGCCGGGGCTCCGCAAGGGGCGGCGGGTTCGATGTCCTAGGCGGCGCGGTGTCCGTGTCCGCCCTTGCCGACGATCGCGACGGTGCTCGCCTGCGGGCCCTTCTCGCCGAGCTCCTCCTCGTAGCGGACCTCGGTGCCCACGGCGAGCCGCGAGAAGCCGTTGTTGAGCACGCTGTTCTTGTGGAAGTACACGTCGTAACCGTCCTCGGCCTCCAGGAAGCCGTAGCCGCTCTCCGGGAAGATCCGCGCGACCTTTCCGTGCGGCGGCCCGACGCGGGTCTTCACCTCGCCCCGTTGCTTGGCCCCGTGCTCATGGAGGAGCCGGCGCGCGCCGTCGAACGCATCGCGCACCGCCACGTACACGTCCTCGTGCGTGTGATCCTCGGAGGCCTCGCGGCCGAACACGACCTCTCCGCCGGGCACCGTCATCTCGATGCGAACCCGGTAGACGTTGCCCTGGTGGTGCCGCCGGGAGTGCGACGCGATCGCGACGCGGCACCCCAGGATCCCGTCGTAGACCTCGTCGAGTTTGTCAGCTTTCTCGCGCACCTCGCGCGCCACGGACTCCGACGATGGCATGTCGCGGAACGTGATCTGGAGCGGTAACTTCATGCGCACCTCACTCGGGCGCTCGGAGGCTACGCTCGGCGAGCCGAGCTGCGCCCCCGAACCCTTTCGACGCTCGGAGGCTACGCTCGGCGAGCCGAGCTGCGCCCCCGAACCCCCATGGCGGAGCCGTCGGGACACCGCCGTCTTGACCTTCTCCCTCCTCCATTCGGCTCCGTCCGCGCTGCGGCAAGACCCGGCGCGCCCGTCAAGGTGTGGCACGGCTTGCTTCTTCGCTCCATGGTCGACCGGACCGCCGAATCGAAGTATGGTGCCGCCGGGACGAACGAGCTCTGATGCGACCGCTCATGATAGGAGTTGCCGGCGGCAGCGGCTCCGGCAAGACGACCGTGGCCCGCCGTATCGCCGAGGCGCTGCCTCCCGCCGGCGTAACCATCCTCGAACACGACGCGTATTACCGCGACCGTGATGACATCTCCTACGAGGAGCGCTGCGGGCTGAACTTCGATCACCCGGAGTCCCTGGAGACCGCGCTCCTGGTCGAGCACCTCGCCGCCCTCCGGCGAGGCGAGACCATCGACGTCCCCCGGTACGACTTCAAGACGCACCGCCGCGCCCCGGACTCGCGCCGCGTCGCGCCGACGCCCGTGGTCATCGTCGAGGGCATCCTGGTGTTCGTCGAGGCGAATCTCCGCGAACAGCTCGACATCAAGATCTACGTCGACACCGACGCCGACATCCGCGCCTTCCGCCGCATCCGCCGCGACATCGAGCACCGCGGCCGGACGTTCGAGTCGATCCGGGAGCAGTACTATCGGACCGTGCGGCCGATGCACCTCATGTTCGTCGAACCCTCGAAACGCTGGGCCGACGTGATCATCCCCGAGGGGGGTGACAACAAGATTGGCATCGATCTCGTGATCGCCCTCATCCGCCAGATGCGCGGAGCCGAGATGGCCGGCTGAGTTTGGCGCGACGGCCGGGTGACATCCTGCCCCGAGTTGGGGTAATGGACGCGCCGTGATCAACACCGACCACGATCCGACGAGGCCCGCCTCCCTGCCCCCGCCGCCGACCACGATCCTCTGCGTGTCGAGCTACTTCAAGGGCAACGACTTCCTGAAGCAGGCGCGGCGCGAGGGTTGTCGGGTCATTCTGCTCACGCTCGAGTCCTTGCTCGACAAACCCTGGGCGCGCGAGGACATCGACGAGATCTTCGGCATGCCGACCTTGAACGATCGGCGCGCCGTGGTGAACGCCGTCAGTTACCTCGCCCGGACGCGCGAGATCGAGCGCGTCGCGCCGCTCGACGACTACGACGTCGAGCTCGCCGCGCATCTGCGCGAGCACCTGCGCATCCCCGGCATGGGCGAGACGACGGCGCGGTATTTCCGCGACAAGCTCGCGATGCGCGCCCGCGCCAAGGATCGAAGCATCCCGGTGCCGGACTTCGTGCACGTGTTGAATGACGAGCGCGTGCGCCGCTTCTTGCGCACGGTGCGAGCGCCGTGGCTGCTCAAGCCCCGCTCCGAGGCCGCGTCGCTCGGCATCAAGAAGCTCGACCGCGAGGAGGACGCGCTGCGCGTCATCGAAGAGCTCGGCGACGATCGCTCGCGTTACCTGCTCGAGCGGATGATCCCGGGTGAGTTCTTCCACGTGGACTCGATCGTCTCCGAGAAGCGCATCGTGTTCGCGGAGGCGCACCAGTACCGGACGTCGCTCTTCGAGGTCGTGAACCAGGGCGGCCCCTCGGCGACGCAGACGATCGATCGGTCGAGCGACCTCTGGCGCGAGATCATCGACCTGAACGAGCGGGTGATCGAGCACATGGGCCTCGTGCGGGGCGTGACGCACATCGAGTACGTGCGCTCGGCCGAGGACGGCCGGATCTACTTCATCGAGGCGGCGGCGCGCGTCGGCGGCAGCCACACGGCGGACGTGGTGGAGGCGGCGACGGGGATCAACCTGTGGCGCGAATGGGCGAAGGTCGAAATCGCGCAAGGCGAACGCCCGTACGTGCTGCCGCCGCGGCGGTACGACTACGGCGGCCTCGTGCTCTCGCTGTCGCGGCAGGAGCACCCGGACATGTCGGCGTACACGGACCCCGAGATCGTCTGGCGCACGCCGGAGAAGCCGCACCACGCGGGTCTCATCGTCCGCGCCGACAACCCGGCCCGCGTGCGCGAGCTCGTCGAGGATTACGCGGTGCGGTTCGTCGGGGATTTCACGGCCATCCTGCCGCCGCCGACCCAGGCGACGGCTTGACCTTGCCATTCCCCCTCCCTGCCCCTAGAACATCGAGCGGTTTGCAACCGCTCGATGTTCTAGCTCTTTTGTCCCGAGGGGGACGCCTCGCGTCCCCCTCTCGTCCGGGCAAAGCCCGGCCGATTCACCCCCCGAGGGAAGATCGCTTCGC
>NZ_JASBQE010000097.1 GCF_029960785.1 Polyangium sp. 15x6 | reverse complement strand
GTCTTGCCTCGGCCTGTTCGATGAACTGCGCATCGCGCAGTTCATCGACCCCGGGTCCAGCGCTTGCGCTGGTCCGGGTCCAGGGGTGGACAACCCCTGGTCGGGGTCCGGGGTGAAACCCCGGCGCCACGGCGCGGCTCACGAGGCTCGTTCGAGCGCGCGGAGCACGAAGTCTGCGAACGCCTTCGGGTCCTCGGTGTGCGGCGAGTGCCCGATGCCCTCGGGCTCCACGAAGACCGTGTGCGGGGGCAGGTTTTTCTTGAAAAACCCGAGGCAACACGGCGGGATCACGCGGTCCGACTTGCCCCAGATCACGTGGATCGGCATGGAGAGCTGCGCGAGCTCGCCCGGGGCGAAGAAGTGTCTCGGCTCGAGCCCGTCGAGGATCGAGCGCACGGACGGGTTCTTGAAGATACGCACGATGTCGGGCGCGACGAGCGGCCCGTACCACGGCACGGCGTGGTTCAGTCGCCCGAGGAAGTTGCGGGCGTCGCGTACGCTCTCGATGACGAAGCCGCGCAGGAAACGCTCGCGCTCGTCGGGATCCTCGACCGGCGCGCCGCCCGGCGAGGTGAGCGCGAGGCCCGCGACGCGGTCGGGCCGGCGCAGCGCGTACCGGAGCGCCATCGCGCCGCCGAGCGAGTTGCCCACGACGACGGCCTTCGTGTCGAGCTCGTGATCGAGCACGTAGGACAGCGACTCGAACAGACGCTCGGGCCCCAGCGTCATCCATGGCGTGCTCGACAGACCGTGGCCCGGCGCGTCGACGGCGAGCACGCGACGGCTCTTTTTTCGGAGCCTCGCGAGGGTCGGCGCGAACACCGCGGAGGACGCGGCGATGCCATGCAGGAACACGACCGGCGGGGCCGCTCCCTCGCCACGGGCGTCGTACACGTGCACGCGCCCGACCGGCGTTTCGACGAAGCGGCTCTCGACGCCGCGGCGCACGAGCATCGCACGCGTCACGTGGTCGAGGACGGACAGAAGAACCATGGTCGCTTTTTACCACGCAGGGTTCGGGCGCGACGATGTCTTGCCTCGTGCCCCGACGATCTGCGAAGCTCTACCGCCCCCCATGGCCTCGGGCGAGCCCTCCTGCCGGCGTTGCGGCGCCGTGATCGGCGAGAAAGCGCGGTTTTGCGCCGATTGCGGCGCCCCCGTGGCGGCCGCGGCCGATCCCACGGTCCTCTTCGCGAAGCTGCCGAGCGCGCTTGCGCCGACGACGCCGGTCGAACAGGGGGCTTGGGGGCATAGCTCGGCCCGTCCGAGCGGAGCCCCCAACGTCCAACCGGAGCCCACGCCCGCGTCCGGGCCCACGCCGAGCCGCCTCCCGCCCATGCGCATCCCCTCGGGCACCGTGCTCTCGGGGGTGTACGCCGTGCAGAGCGTGCTCGGCGAGGGCGGCATGGGCGTCGTCTACCGCGCGCACGACAGCGCGCTCGGCCGCACGGTCGCGATCAAGTGCCTGCACTCGAACCTCGCGGGCGACGCCGAGATTCGGCGCCGCTTCATCCGCGAGGCCCGCGTCCTCCGCACGTTCTCGCATCCGCACGTCGTCTCCGTCTTCGACCTCATCGAGCACGAGCACCTGCTCGGCATCGTGATGGAGCACGTCGAGGGACAGACGCTCGCGCATCACCTCGTGAAATGGCGCGGCCGCATGCCGTTCGTCGAGACCCGCGAGATCTTCGCGGCCGTGCTCGACGCGATGGACGCGGCGCACCGGCAGGGCATCGTGCATCGCGACCTCAAGCCCGACAACGTGCTCGTCATGCGCGGACCTTCGGGCGAGCTCGTCCCCAAGGTCGTCGATTTCGGCATCGCGCGGATCCTCGAAGGCACGACGTACACCGTGAGCGGCGCGCTGCTCGGCACCTGCCGGTACATGTCGCCCGAGCAGGTGAAGGGCGACAAGACGGCCGATCATCGCTCGGACGTCTACTCGCTCGGCGTCTCGCTCTACGAGCTCGCGGCGGGCCGGCCGCCGTTCCCCGAAGACAACCATTTCGCGCTCATGATGGCGCACGTCCAGACGGAGCCCCCGCCTCCCTCGCAGCACCGCGCCGAGATCCCGGCCCCGCTCGAGGAGCTCATTCTCTCCGCGCTCGCGAAAAACCCCTCCCAGCGGCCGCAGACCTGCGCGGAGTTCCGCGAGCGCCTCCTCGCGGCGATCGACGAGCCCGCGCCGGGGCCCGTCGTCCCGCGTCCGAGCAGCACCTCCGTTCCGCCGCTCGCGACCGTCTTGCGCGACACCGACGGCGCCGAGTCCGTGCTCGTGCCGGCGGGGTCGTTTCTCATGGGCCCCGATCGGCGCGAGGTCTTCCTCGACGCGTATTACATCGACCGCGCGCCGGTCACGAACCGGCAATTCGCGCTCTTCGTGCAGGTCACCGGATACGAGCCGGCCGACGAGAGCGGCGGTCGTTTCCTCGCGCACTGGGCGCGCGGCGCCGTGCCGCGCGGGCTCGAGGATCATCCGGTCGTGAACGTCTCGTGGGACGACGCGTGCGCGTATGCCTCGTGGGCCGGCAAGCGTTTGCCCACGGAGGCCGAATGGGAAAAGGCCGCGCGTGGGACGGACGGCCGGCGATATCCGTGGGGCAAGGCCGAGCCGACGCCCAGCCGGGCCCATTACGGCGGAAAACATCGTGGCACGGCGCCCGTCGGCTCTTATCCCGAGGGCCAGTCGCCGTACGGCGCCCTCGACATGGCCGGCAACGTCTGGGAGTGGTGCGAGGACGTCGACGATCCGGCGTTTTACATGGACGGCCCCTCGCGCAACCCGAAGAACACCGCGAAGCCGCGGCACCCGCTCTACGTCATGCGCGGCGGCTCCTGGCTCTTCGGCGCGCAATCGCTCAAGACTTATTCGCGCACCCGGTTCGAGCCGCATTATCGCTTCGCGGGCGGCGGCTTTCGTTGCGTGCGATCGGCGCGCTGAGAGACGAGCCGGATCTCTTCGGGCGGCACCCTCCCGCGCGGCTCGGGCGTGCGCTACGCTCCGCGACCGAGGGCACGGCATCCCATGGGAATTCCGCGGTTCGTGATCTTTTTCGTGGTCGTCTCGCTCGTCCTTTTCGCCGCGAGCTTCTACCTCGGCCGTCGGGTCAAGCAGTCGTTCGGGCTCTCCGTGCGGGCCGAGCGGACCGGCCTCTTCGTCGTGCTCGGGGCCATGGCCTCGATGATCCTCGCGCGCGCCCTCGGCGTGCGCCTGCTCGGCGAGGTCGCGTTCACGCTCCTGCTCGCCTTGCTCATCAGCACGGGCCTGCTCCTGCTCGTCGATCTCGCGAAGCTCGGAGCCCTGCCTTTCACGTGGCTCGCGTCGCGCGCGAAGCCTGAGCCCGCCCCGCGGCCCGAGCCCGAGCCCGCGCTCGCCCTCGCGACCGAGCTTGCGGCGCCCGCGCCTGCGCCCGCCGCGGAGCCCGCGAAAGCCGAGCCTGCGCCCGAGAAGGGGCCCGTGCTGCCCACGCGCCGCGTCTTTCTCGGCCAGGCGGTGACGGGATCGGCGCTGCTCGTGGGCTCGGGCAGCTCGTTTTATGGCGCGGTCTTCGGCCGGCACGATTACGTGATCGAGGAGGTGCCCGTCCGGATCCCGGGGCTTTCGAAGCGCCTCGATGGGTATACGCTGGTCCAGCTCTCGGACATTCATTTCGGCACGTTCGTCGGCGACGCCGAGATGCGCGCGGCCGAGGAGCTCGTGCGCAAGGCGCGGCCCGATCGGATCGTGCTCACCGGGGATCTGCTCGACAACGACGCGAAATACGCGGAGATGCTCGGGCGCTTCGTGCGGAACATCGCGCCGCTCGCGCGGGACGGCGTCGTGGCCATTCCGGGCAATCACGACTGGTATGCGGGGATCGACGAGGTCGTTTCGGCCTTGAAGGCGGCCGGGGCGCGCGTGCTGCGCAATGACGGATTCGTCGTCGGCGACGACAAGGACGGGTTCGCGCTGCTCGGCGTGGAGGACGTGTGGGCGCGGCGCCTCTCGCCGGGGAATGGGCCGAACCTCGAAGCCGCGCTCACGCACGTCCCGAAGGATCTTCCGCGCGTCTTGCTTTGCCACAACCCCGTGTTTTTCCCGGACGCCGCGGGCCAGGTGGCCTTGCAGCTCTCCGGGCACACGCACGGCGGGCAGGTCAATCTCGGGGCCTTGCAGCCGGGCAAGCTCGTGCTCCCGTACGGATATGTCGCGGGGCTTTACGAGCGGAATGGGTCGCGGCTCTGGGTGAACCGCGGATTCGGCACGGCGGGGCCGCCGGCGCGGGTCGGCGCGCCGCCGGAGGTGACGCGCGTCGTGCTCGTGTCGGCCTGATTCAAGAAGGCAGGACGAGGACCTTCAAGACGCCCGGCTCTGCGGCGCGCTGGAAGGCACGCGCGGCGTCCGCGAGCGGATACCGCGCCGAAATGAGCGGCCGCGGATCGACGGCGCCCCGGGCGAGCACGTCGATGGCGCGCTGGAAATCGCCGCAACGCGAGCCGATGATCTTGTTCTCGTTGATCACGGCCGGCGCGAGATCGACGTTCGCGACGCCTGCGTACGTGCTCTTCAGGATGATCGTGCCGCGCGGCTTCACGATGGCGAGCGCGCGGGCGAGGCCCGCGGGTTTTCCGGTCGCCTCCACGACGAGGTCGAATCCCGCTTCGGAAAACTCCGTTTCGAGCGCGACGTCGAGCCCCGCCGCTTCCAGGATCGCGAGTTTGTCCCGGTGCCGTCCGACGGCGACCGCACGCCCGAGATCCCCGCGACGCGCGGCGAGCGCGAGCCCCGTGAGCAGGCCGAGCTTGCCGTCGCCGAGCAGGCAAACACGATCCCCTGGCCGGGGCGCGGCCTCGTCGAAGGCATGCAGCGCGGCGGCGAGCGGCTCGATGAAGGCGGCGCTCTCGTCGGGGATCGTGTCCGGCAGAACGTGCAGGTTTTCCTCGGGAATCCGCACGAATTCGGCGATCCCGCCGTCTCGCCCGAGGATCCCGAGCACGGTGCGCGCGGGGCAATGGTTGCGTCCGCCCGCGCGGCAGGTCGCGCACCTCCCGCAGGCGCAGTTGATCTCCATGGCGACGCGCTTGCCCGCGTGGAGGCCGATGACCTCGTGCCCGAGCACGCCACGAAAACCCATGTACCCGCGGGCGAGCTCCTGATCGGTATTGCAGATTCCGGCCGACCGGACCTTGACCACCACCTCGCCCGGCGCGGGCTCGGGATCGGGGACGTCGGCGAGCTCTACGCCGCGTTCTGTGCACTGGAGCGCCTTCATGTGCCCTCTCTCTCAAACGAGGGCAGCGCGCGCAAGCGCGATGGCGGCCGTGCGGGTCCGGGCGTCCGGCCGGGCTCAGCTTTCAGCGTGAAAGCACAAAACGAAAACGGCACCCGAAGGTGCCGTTTTCGCTTTCCTGTACTTCCTGGCGATCCCAGCGGGAATTGAACCCGCGTTACCGACGTGAGAGGCCGGCGTCCTAACCGCTAGACGATGGGACCAATTTTCAAATCCGTCGGCGACACTTCTTAGCCGACTTCGGGCTGGGGGACAAGGATTCGAACCTTGATAGACGGTGCCAGAAACCGTCGTCCTGCCATTAGACGATCCCCCAAGGACCGGCTTTCCCAAAGCCCTACGGGCCAAGGGACTGCTGGAGCACCGGAGCAGTCGCTCCGTCGTCCACGGGCCGCGCAACTTAGCCGAACCGTCGGTCCTGTCAAGCGCTTCTTGTCGTATGTTGGGAACAGCTCGGAATCGCTCGGGAATTCCGTCTACCTTGGACCGGCTCGTCCTCTCGACGTCCGGTCTGGATCGCCGAACGATGCCTTCGAGGCGTTTCCCGGACGTACGCGGGCCTCCGGAAAAACGACCAGCCGAACCTGGGCGGCCTTGACGGTGGAAAGGGGGGATCTATTTTCCGGGCCGGTTTTAGCCACCGGCATAGCCGAGTGCCAGCGGCGTTGGTGCTCGATGCCCTCCGTGGCCAACAGCCACGGCCGGAGGGCGTCGGCCCGCCGGTGCCAGCAAACAGACGATAGAGGAAGCCATCATGAAGATCAGGCCGCTGCACGACCGCATCGTGGTCAAGCGTCTCGAGAGCGAGACCAAGACGAAGGGTGGGATCATCATCCCGGATTCGGCCAAGGAGAAGCCCATCGAGGGGCGCGTGGTGGCCGTGGGCAACGGCAAGCTCCTCCGCGACGGCAAGCTCCGGCCGCTCGACATCAAGGTCGGAGACGTCGTCCTCTTCGGCAAGTACGCCGGCAACGAGGTGAAGATCGACGGCGAGGACTACGTGCTCCTGCGCGAGGACGACCTGCTCGCGATCACCGGCGGCGAAGAGTCCGCGAGCTAGTCGCTCGCCCGCCCTCCTCCAAACAAACCGAGCACGCGGCGACATCCGCCGCGAGGGAAGAAGATCCATGTCCGCGAAGCAGATCGTTTTCAGCCGTGGCGCGCGCGCCGCGATCCTCCGGGGCGTCAACACGCTCGCCGAGGCGGTGAAGGTGACGCTCGGGCCCAAGGGCCGGAACGTCGTCATCGAGAAGAGCTGGGGCTCGCCCGTCGTCACGAAGGACGGCGTGACCGTCGCCAAGGAAGTCGAGCTTCACTCGAAGCTCGAGAACATGGGCGCCCAGATGGTCCGCGAGGTCGCCTCGAAGACGAGCGACAAGGCCGGCGACGGCACGACCACCGCGACCGTCCTCGCCCAGGCCATCTACAACGAGGGCCTGCGCCTCGTCGAAGCCGGCCACAACCCGATGGACCTGAAGCGCGGCATCGACGCCTCCGTCGCCGCGATCCTCGGCGAGCTGAAGAAGCAAGCCGTCCCGACCAAGGACAAGGGCCAGATCGCGCAGGTCGCCACCATCAGCGCCAACGGCGACAAGGAGATCGGCAACATCCTCGCCGAGGCCATGGAGAAGGTCGGCAAGGAGGGCGTGATCACGGTCGAAGAGAACAAGCGCATGACGACCGAGCTCGACGCGGTCGAGGGCATGCAGTTCGACCGCGGCTACCTCTCGCCGTACTTCGTGACCGACGCCGAGAAGATGAAGACGGTTCTCACGAACCCGCTCATCCTCGTGAACGAGAAGAAGATCTCGTCGATGGCGGACCTCCTCCCCGTGCTCGAGCAGGTCGTCAAGAACGGCCGCGAGATCCTCATCATCGCCGAGGACATCGAGGGCGAGGCGCTCGCGACGCTCGTCGTGAACAAGCTGCGTGGCACGCTCAAGGTCGCCGCCATCAAGGCGCCCGGCTTCGGCGATCGCCGCAAGGAGATGCTGAAGGACATCGCGACCCTGACGGGCGCGACGGCCTTCATGGAGGACCTCGGCCAGAAGCTCGACACCGCCACGCTGCGGGACCTCGGCACGGCCCGCCGCGTCGAGATCGACAAGGACAACACCGTCATCGTCGACGGCGCGGGCGACAAGGCCGCGATCAAGTCGCGCATCGAGTCGATCCGCAAGCAGATCGCCGAGACGTCGAGCGACTACGATCGCGAGAAGCTCCAGGAGCGCCTCGCGAAGCTCGCCGGCGGCGTGGCCGTCGTGCGCGTCGGCGCGGCGACCGAGGTCGAGATGAAGGAGAAGAAGGCCCGCGTCGAGGACGCGCTGCACGCGACGCGCGCGGCCGTCGAGGAGGGCATCGTGGTCGGCGGCGGCGTGGCGCTGCTCCGCGCTTCGGCCGTGCTCGACACCCTCAAGTTCGGCGACGAGCGTGACGTCGGCGTGCGCATCGTGCGCAAGTCCGCCGAGGCGCCGATCCGGCAGATCGCCACGAACGCCGGCATCGACGGGAGCGTCGTCGTCGAGAAGGTCCGCGGGTCGCAGGGCTCGTTCGGCTACAACGCCGCGACGGACACCTACGAGGACCTCTTCGCCGCCGGCGTCATCGACCCGGCGAAGGTCGTGCACCACGCGCTCGCCAACGCCTCCAGCGTGGCGTCCCTGATGCTCACCACCGAGGCGCTCGTCGCCGAGAAGCCCAAGAAGGAAGCGGCGGCCGCGGCCGGCGGCGGCGGCATGGGCGGCATGGGTGGCATGGGCGGCATGGGCGGCATGGGCGGCATGGGCGGCATGGGCGGTATGGGCGACTTCGACATGGGCTGATCGCCCCACGAAGCCTCACGCCATGACGAAAGCCTCGGGCGTCTCCGACGTCCGGGGCTTTCGTTTTTCGAAGAGCGCGACGGCCGAGCCTCCGGTTTTTGACCCGGCCTGCCGTATGGCGGTAAACTCCCCCCACGATGTCGGACCCGCTCTTCGCCCGGTTTGGCCGTGAGTTCTCGGCCGGGGACATACTGTGCCGCGAGGGCGATCCCGGCGATGTGATGTACGTGATCCAGTCCGGCTCCGTCCGCATCACGAAGTTGATCGCGGGCGAGGAGCGCGTGATCGCGGTGCTCGGACCGGGGGAGTTCCTCGGCGAGCTGGCGATCCTGAACGGCAAGCCGCGCAGCGCGACGGCGACGGTCGTCGAGACGACGCGGTGCCTCTTGGTCGAGGCGAAGACGCTCGAGAAGATGGTCGCGGTCAACGCCGAGATCGCGATGCGGCTCATCAAGAAGCTCGCGAAGCGGCTCGACTCGGCCGACGCGCTGATCGAGGTGCTGATGCACCGCGATCCGAAGGCGCGGATCATGCTCGCGCTGGCGCGGAGCGCGGAGGCGTTCGGCGAGAAGACACCCGAGGGGATCCTGATTCGTACGAGGGCGGAGGATCTCGCGCGTGACGTCGGCGTGGACTCGGTCGCGGCCTCCGACGTGATGCTGCGGCTGCGCAGGTTGCGCCTCGCCAGTGAGGTCCCGGGGGGCATCGTCGTCGCCGACGTCGGCAGGCTCCAGGACTTCGTCGAGTTCCTCGAGATGCCGCAGAAGTTCGGCGGGGAAGGCTGAGCGACGTGGATCTCCGCGTCATCGGTTGCCACGGCGGCGAGACTCCGAAGCACCGCACGAGCGCCTTCATCCTCGACGAGCGTCTGGCGATCGACGCTGGATCGCTCACGAGCGGCCTCGAAGTCGAGGGCCAGCTCAAGCTCGAAGGGTGCCTCGTCAGCCACGCGCACCTCGATCACATCCGCGACCTCGCGACGCTCGCGGACAATCGCTGTCAGATGGGCGCACCTCCGCTCATCGTCGCGGGCACGCGCGAGACGATCCGCATCCTGCGCGAGCACTTCTTCAACAACGAGCTCTGGCCCGACTTCGCGACGATCCCGACGCCGGAGAACCCGACGATCCGCTACCTCGAGCTCTCGCCGGAGAACCCCGCGCCACTCGCGGGTTGCACCGTGCGCGCGGTCATGGTGAGCCACACGATCGAGTCGGCCGCGTTCGTCATCGAGACGCCGGGCGGCGCCATCGCGTACAGCGGCGACACGGGGCCCACGGATCGGCTGTGGCAGGTGCTCGACGAGCAGCCGAACCTGCGCGCGCTCTTGATGGAGGTGAGCTTTCCGAACCGGGAGCAGCGGCTCGCGACGGTGAGTGGTCACCACACGCCGCAGACGCTGCGCGCCGATCTGAAGAAGCTACGCCGTCCGCAGGATCTGCCGACGCTGCTCTATCACATCAAGCCTGTGTTCCAGGCCGAGGTGGAGCGCGAGTGCGCGGCGCTCGAAGGCGTGAGCCTCGAGGTGATGAAGATCGGCGATCAGTTCTTGCTGTAGGGCTGAAGCAAGCCGCGCTGACAAAGCGCAAAACCCCTCTCCCGCTTGCGGGAGAGGGGTTGGGTGAGGGGCGGGAGGGGCGGGACGGTCAGCCCGGCTGATCGGGTTCCACGCGCGCGAGCACGACCGTGATGTTGTCGAGTCCGCCGTGGAAGTTCGCGCGCTCGATGAGCACGCGGCACGCCTCGTCGAGCGACGGGGCCTTCGTGACGATGTCGCAGATCTCCGGGTCCTTCACGAGGCCCGAGAGGCCGTCGGAGCAGAGCAGGTAGATGTCGCCTGCGGCCGTCTCCTCGGTGAGCAGATCGACGAGCACGTCTTCGCGGATGCCGAGCGCGCGTGTGATCACGTTCGGCGGAAGCCGCTTGATCTCTTCCTCCGTCATCCACGGCGCCATGTGCAAGGCGTCGCTGACGAGCGAGTGATCACGGGTGAGCTGCGTGATCTTGTCGCCCCGGATGCGGTAACAACGGCTGTCGCCGACGTGACCCACGGTCACGCGCGTCGCGTTCTTGTCGAACATCGCCGTCACGATCGTCGTGCCCATCCCGAAGTCCGCCATGGTCTTGAGCGAACGGTCGAAGATGCGACGGTTGGCCAGCCGCAGGCCCGTGACGACGTAGTTCTCCTCCTCCGTCAGGTTCGGATCGGCAGGAAATGGCCATGTACCGTCGCGACCGACGGTGACCGAGAAGAAATCCGAGAGGGTGGAGACGGCCAGCCGGCTCGCCACATCGCCGGAGCGATGCCCGCCCATTCCGTCGGCAACGGCGACGACATGGTACTCGGGCATCACGAGGAGGTTGTCCTCGTTGTGCTCCCGCATCAGGCCGACATCGGTCATCCCGGCGAACCGGGTTCGCATGGCCGAACAGTAGACGCGTAGGGGGGGGGCCGTGCAAGGTCGGTGAGCAGATCCCGTCACGTTTCCCGCGCCAACCGACCCGAACCCTACCCCCAGAAGGCCAGCAAGCACACCAGAACCCAGAATTCCTGGCAACTTGGTGTCGGTTCTGTGCTTGTGGCTACCATTTTCCTGGCTTTCACAACCAGCTCGGGCCGAGCTCGACGCCGAGCGCAGGCGCGACCGCCTCGGCCGCGCGTACACCGGACGCCTGCGACTCCTCGAAGAGCGCCATGCCCGGCTGATCCGCGTGCGCCCAGGCCACGCGCTCGTCGAGCAAGACCAGCGGTTCGAAGGGCCGTTCGCCGAGAAAACCCGGTCGCGGACGTGGCATCGCGTGACCCCAGACGCACACGTCCATGCGCGAGATCTGCTCGCGCAGCTCGGGATGTGCAGGCGCGAGATCACGCAGCACGTCGTTCGCGATCTGTTCCCACGGCGCGACGACGAGGCTCTTCCGCGCGCCCACGACGTCGGGACCTCCATACGCGCGGTAGTACGTGAGCACGGTGCGCGAGGAGAGCTCGGTGAGCTGATGGCGCGCGTCGACGTAGCCGAGGCCCGCGGCATCGTAGAGGACGGAGTCCCACGCCATGTCGGGATCGATCGGGCGCTCGACGTGCATGTTCGAGACGACCCACGGCGAGCTCGTGCGCACGGGCAAGCGCCCCGCGGCCGCGGGGAAAAGTCGCGCGGTGACGAACGCGGGCGCGGCGACGACGACGGCACGCGCGTGCGTGCGCCGCGGGACGCGATCACGCACGTCGAGCCAGCGCACCTCGACGCGGCCGCCTTCGCTCGTGCCGACGCTCGTCACGAGCGCGCCGTGCGTGACCGTCGCGCGTGCACGCTCGGAGAGCGCTTGGACGAGCTTTCCGTTGCCCTCGGGCCACACGAGGAAGTGGCTGCCGTCGAGCTCGGGTGTCTTCAGCTTGCGCCCCGCGAAGTAGTGCAGCGCGGCCCAGGCCGAGACTTCTTCCGGCTCGGCGCCGAAGTCGTCGAGGCACGCGTAGCGCACGTACCAGCGCAGGAAGGGCGAGGTGTAGCCCTCGCGATCGAGCCACGCGCGCATGCTGATCCGATCGAGCGCGAGCGTGTCCGGATCCCGCGACGAGAACGCGAGCGGGATCTGGAAGACGGGTTTGCCATCGGCGCCGACGCGCTCGGTGAGCTCGTCTTCGAAGCGGGAGAAGCGCTCCATCTCCGCGCGATCGTGCGCGTCGAGCTCGTCCTGCGGCACGAGCCCCGGGTGCCACGCGCCGCGATAGAAGATGCGCTCTTGCGGTGCGTGGCAGAGTACGCGTGGATCGAAGCGCGGGCGGCCCGCCGCGTCCCAGCCCTTCACCACGCCCATCTGTTCGAGCAAGCGGAGCGCGGCGCGCGCCTCGGGGTTCGGCGCGGCGAGGTAGTGCGCGCCCCACGGGTGCGGCGCGGCGCCGTCGTCGCCCCATGTGCTCGTGCCGCCGAGGAAAGATTCGAGCTCGAGCACACGCACGTCGAGCCCCGCGGGCGCGAGCCTCCACGCCGCGGAGAGGCCGGCGACGCCCGCGCCGACGATGACGACGTCCGCGCGATCCGGCGGCCCGCTCGGCGCGGGCACGCCGCCGTCGCGCACGAGGTGACCCACGCCGTGCGAGGCGCCGATGATGCGGCCCGCGATCGGCGCCTTTCCCGGGAGGATCGAGTCGACCACCCAGCCCGCCGCGACCGTCGTGAGGAAGGCCCGCCGGTCCATCAGCGCGTGAAGACGCCCCACTCGCGCGCGTAGATCGCCACGAGCTTCTGATCGTTCAGCCGGTTCACGGGCGCCTCGACGCGGCCGATGTCGCGCGGGAAGCGGAAGAGCTCGGGCAAGCCCGAGGACTCGAGCCAGCGGAGCTTTGTTGGCTCGATGCGAAGCGCACCAGGTGCGGTGAGGTGCTCGCCGCCCGCCAACACAAAACCCCAGTCGCCGAAGCTCGGCACGTACACGTGGAGCGGCGCCGTCTTCCACCCTGCGGCTTCGAGCGTCTGCACGATGGTCCAGAACGACTCGCGCGCGTACTGCGGCGAGGTCGCTTGCACGACGGCGACGCCGCGGAAGGAGAGGCGCTCGCGGAGCAGGTGGTAGAAGGCGTCGGTGTAGAGCTTGCCGACGGCGTAGTTCGAGGGATCGGGGAAGTCGACGATCGCGAGGTCGAACGAGTCGCGCGAGTCTTCGAGGAACTTGTAGGCGTCCTCGTTGCGCACGGTGACGCGTGGATCGTTGAGGGCTCCGCCGTTCAGCTCCAGCGCGACGGGCAGCTTGCGGAACGCGTCGGTGACCGCGGCGTCGAGGTCGACGAGCACGATGCGCTCGATCGACGGGTACCGGAGCAGCTCGCGCGCGGCGAGGCCGTCGCCGCCGCCGAGCACGAGCACGCTCTTGGGATCATGGCCGAGCGCGGCGACGGCGGGGTGGACGAGGACCTCGTGGTAGCGCTGCTCGTCGTCCGAGGAGAACTGGAGGTTGCCGTTGAGGAAGAGGCGCGTCGTGCGCGGCGATCGCGTGATCACCACGCGCTGGTAGGGCGACTGCGCCGTGTAGATGATGGGCGCGCCGAAGTAGACGGTCTCGGCGCGATCGACGAAGCGACTGACGAACCCGAAGACCGCGGCGAGTACGCCGAAGATGAGCACGCACTGCGCGCGCAGGCGGATCGTGACGGCGCGATCGAGCGGGAAGAGGAACGTCGCGAGCATCGCCGCGGCCGCGTTCAGGAGGCCGAAGAAGAGGCTCGTCTGGTGCACGCCGAGCTTCGGCAGGAGCAGCGACGGGAAGAGCAGGCTCGCGATCAGCGCGCCTACGTAGTCGAGCGAGAGGACACGCGCGACGAGCTCCTTCAGGTCGACCGAGAACTGGAGCAGCCGGATGAGGATCGGGATCTCGAGACCCACGAGCGTGCCCACGAGCACCACGATGCCGTAGAGCGCGAAGCGAAACGCCGCGGCCGCCGTGTAGACCTTGAAGAGCAGCGGCGCCGAGAGGCCACCGGCGAGCGCGAGGCAGAGCTCGATCTCGACGAAGCGCTCGAGGAGGCGATCCTCGAGGAACTTCGACAGGTACGAGCCGATGCCCATCGCGAAGAGGTACAGGCCGATCACCAGGCTGAACTGGGTGACCGAGTCGCCGAGCACGTAGCTCGCCAGCGTGCCCGTCACGAGCTCGTAGACGAGCCCGGAGGTCGCGATCACGGCCACCATGGCGAGGAGCGCGGGGTGGACCCAGCGGCGCGGCTGCTGCTGCGTCATGCCGCGCCTTCCTAGCACCGGGTCGGCGTGGCCGGTGAGCCCGATCCGAGACGCCCACGTCGGAAGCGGTCCGACGAGGGAGCACGCCCGCGACGAAAATGGGCTACCATCCGAGGCGTGACTAGCCCGTTCGACCGCCAGGCGGCGTGTCCGTCGTGCGGGGCGCCCATCACGTTCCGCTTCGCCGGCGCGGCCGCGCAGGTCTGCAAGCACTGCAATTTCGTCGTTGCACGCACGGACCGGAACCTTGTCGCCGTCGGCCGGATGGCGGACCTCGTCGACATCCCGTCGCCGCTGCAGCTCGGCGGGACGGGTCGCTGGAGCGGCGGTGAGCCGTTCGCGGTCGACGGCCGCGTGCAGCTCGATCGCGCGAGCGCGCCCGGCGCGCCGTGGCAGGAGTTTTTCATCACGTTCCCGATGAGCGGGAAGTGGTGCTGGGTCGCGAGCGCGCAAGGCCGCTGGTACTCGACGAGCGAGGTGCCGCTCCCGCCGGAGCTGCCGTCGATCCACGCGCTCCGCGCGGGCCAGCAGATCAACCTCGGCACGTACGGCGTGTGGACGGTCGCGGAGGTCGGGCAGCGTCGCGTGATCTCGGGCGAAGGCGAGATGCCCGCGGTCGCATCGCCAGGCGTGCCCACGGGCTACGCGGACATCGCGGCGCCGAACGGCGCATTCGGCACGATCGACTACGGCGACGGCCGCATCCCGCCGAAGCTCTACCTCGGCCGGCAGATCGATCCCGCGGTGATGGTGCTCGACTCGGGCGCGCCGGTCGAAGCCGCGAAGGCCGAGGTGACGAGCGTCGCGTGCCCGAACTGCGGCGGCAACCTGCCGCTCGTGACGCCGGGGCAAACCGAGCGTGTCGTCTGCCGTTACTGCGGCATGGCGAGCGATCTGAACCAGGGCGCGCTGCGAGCGCTCGGCCCCGCGCCGAAGCCTCCGATCGAGCCGTTCATCCCGCTCGGCGCCGAGGGCAACCTGCGTGGCAACCGCGTGATCTGCATCGGCTTCACGATCCGCGGCTGCACCGTGGAGGGCGAGCGCTATCGGTGGCGCGAGTACCTGCTCTACGCGGGGCCGCGTGTCGGGTACCTGTGGCTGATGGAGGAGGACGGCGCGTGGTGGCTCGTCACGCCCATCCCACCCGGCGAGGTGTCGGTGTCCGGCGGCGCCGCGATGCTCCGCGGCCAGCACTACAACTGGAAGCAGAGCGTCCGCGCCGAGACGGAGTACGTGGTCGGCGAGTTCTACTGGAAGGTGGAGATCGGCGAAGCCGTCCAGGCAACGGAGTACGAAGGCTCAGGCGGCAAGGTCAGCGTCGAGCAGACGGCCAAAGAGGTGAACTACTCGTTCTGCGAGCGTCTCTCGGCCAGCGACATCGGCGCCGCCTTCGGCATCAAGCCCCCAGCAGGCTCGCTGCTCGCATCAGGCGAAGGCGGCAGCGGCTGCGCAACGAGCGGATGCGGCACGATGATCATCATCGGCGTCATCATCCTGTTCGTCCTGCTCATCATCTTCAGCGACTGCGGCGGAGGCGGCGGAGGCGGCGGCGTCTTCATCGGCGGTCCCAGCTTCGGCGGCGGCAAGTAGCCTCGCGGAGCGTTGCGCCGGGGCGCTGCCCCGGACCCCGCGGGGGCTGTTCGCCCCTCGACCCGAACCAGCGCAAGCGCTGGACTCGGGGTGGAAGAACTGCGCGATGCGCAGTTCTTCCAACGGGCCGGTGGGACCGCGTTGCCAGTTGAAAGGGCAGCGCGGCTGTCTTGATCGGCAGGGGCGTCGCTGGTCTTGACTCGGCCGTTCGATGAACTGCGCATCGCGCAGTTCATCGACCCTGGGTCCAGCGCTTGCGCTGGTCCGGGTGCAGGGGCGGACAGCCCCTGCTCGGGTCCGGGGTGAAACCCCGGCGAGGCGCCTCAGCCCCTGCCGATCCCGGTGTACCAGAACCCGATCGCGCGCAGGTCTTCCGGGTCCCAGATGTTGCGACCGTCGAAGAGGGACGGCGTGCGCATGAGCCGCTTGATGCGGTGGAAGTCGGGCCTTCGGTACTCGTGCCATTCGGTCACGAGTGCGAGTGCGTCGGCGCCCTCGGCTGCGGCGTACATCGTGTCCACGAACGTCACGCGATCGCCGAAGAGCGGACGCACGTTCTCGATCGCCTGTGGATCGTGCGCGCGCACCGTTGCGCCTGCGGCGAGCAGGTCCTCGATCAGGGTGAGTGCGGGGGACTCGCGGATGTCGTCGGTCTGCGGCTTGAAGGCGAGGCCCCAGACGCCCACGATGCGCCCTGCGAGTGAGCCGTCGAAGTGGTGCTTCACCTTCGAGCCGAGCACGTGCTTCTGCCGCTTGTTCACCTCCTCGACGGCGCGCACGACCTCGAGGTCGTGGCCCATCGTTTGCGCCGTGTGGATCAGCGCGGAGATGTCCTTCGGGAAGCACGAGCCGCCGAAGCCCGGGCCGGGGAAGAGGAACTTCGGCCCGATGCGCGGGTCGGCGCCCACGGCTTTGCGCACGCGATCGATGTCTGCGCCGAGCTTCTCGGCGAGCAGCGCGAGATCGTTCATGAACGAGATGCGCGTCGCGAGCAGCGCGTTCGATGCGTACTTCGTGAGCTCTGCGGAGCGCGCGCCCATCGCGTGGATACGGTCGCTCGTGCGCACGAACGGATCGTAGAGGCTCCGGAGCACCTCGAGCGCGCGCGGGTTGTTCGAGCCGATCACCACGCGATCGGGCTTCATGAAATCGTTGATTGCGTCGCCTTCCTTGAGGAACTCGGGGTTCGACGCGACGCCGAAGGGATGGGTCGTGTGGCGGGCGATGATCGCCTCGACCTGATCGGCCGTGCCCACGGGCACCGTGCTCTTCGTGGCCACGACCTTGAAGCCGTTCATGTTCTTGCCGATGGTCTCGGCCACGGCGTAGACGGCCGAGAGATCTGCGGATCCGTCGGGCGCGGGGGGCGTACCGACGGCGATGAACACGACCTCGGCGCTCTGGATGGCGGATGCCACGTCTGTCGAGAAGGACAGACGCCCGGCCTTCGTGTTCTTCGCGATGAGCGTGTCGAGACCCGGCTCGTAGATGGGCACTTCGCCGCGCAGGAGGCGCGCGATCTTGCTTTCGTCGACGTCCACGCAGGCGACGTCGTTTCCGAAATCCGCGAACCCGGCGCCGGCCACGAGGCCGACGTAACCCGTCCCGATCACCGCAAGTTGCATGGGGCGCACCCTATCATTTCGCGAAGGCCCGTGTGTACGTGGCGCGCCCCACGCGCCGTCAGGGAATCACGATCTCGTCGGCGCGCCCGTCGCATCCGCGCAGCACGAACCCGAAGCGATCGCCCGTTCCCGAGCGCTTCTCCAGCGACTTGCAGGTCGTGCGTGTCATGCCCGGTGATCCGAACCTGTCGCGACTGTCTTCGGTCACGTCGACGACGGGACCGGGGCGCACGCGCAGCGTGTACGTGATCGGATCGCCCTCGACGGTGTGCATCGTGATCACGAGCCCTGCGGGGCTCCCGTTCCGCCATGCGTCCCAGAGGCATGAGCGCGCGGCGGCGTCGTAGCCCGAGCCGTGCACGTTGGTCTCGCGCCCGCACGACGACGAGCCATCCGACTCCGAAGGCATGAGGCCCGGCTCCACGGAGGTCGACCGCGTATCGCCCTCGCCTGGGGTCCTCGCCGCGGAGCACGACGAGCACCCGGACAGGACGAGCAGGAGCGACGTCACGAGGTGTCCGAGACGGCGCGCGGAATCGTGCGAACTCAAAGGGGATTCGAAGCGCTGCATGACCGGCCAGGGTACGGCGCGCTCGGCCGCCTGCAACCACGCGCGACACGAAGATCGAAGCGTCGTTCTGCACGGACGACAGCGCTGTATGCTGAGGGCGTGCGCTACGACCGGGGGTATCACGAGACGCGGGCGCTCGCGGACGGACGCGTCGTACGGCTGCGTTGCATCCGGCCGGAAGATCGCGACGCGCTCGTGCGTGCCTTCGGCAAACTCTCGCGCGAGTCGCGCTACCGCCGCTTCCTCTTCGACGTGCCGTTCATGAGCGCGGCGATGGCGCGATACCTGACGGAGGTCGACGGCAAGGATCACGTCGCGATCGTCGCGATGACGGACTCGCTCGATCTCAAGGAAGAAGAGGGCGTCGGCGTCGCGCGGTTCTTGCGCCTCGCAGGCGAGGCTCACGTCGCCGAGGCGGCGGTGACGGTGATCGACGCGTACCAGGGCCAGGGCCTCGGCCGCATCTTGCTCGAAGCGCTCACGCGCGCGGCGCGCGAGCGTGGCATCCAGATCTTTCGCTCGTCGGTGCTCGTCTCGAACGCGCCGATGCGACGGATCCTCGACGAGGCCGGCGGCGTCGTGCACCGCGACGAGGGCGACACGCTCGTGATCGACGTGCCGATCGGCGACCCCGAGCCGCACTGGTCGGACCTCGGAATTTTCCGCGTGTTACGCGCGGCTGCGGAGGCGACACGCGCGGCGTTTCTTGGCGAGGAGGACGATCAACGCGCCGAGGACGAGAGCCCCGCGCGGTAGGGATCGAGCACGCTGCGGATGGCCTCTTCGGTCGCGCGCCGGACGCGCTCGACGTCCTCCACGTCGCGGGGATCGCCTGCGGTGTCGATGGGCGGGAGCAGGTAGTAATCGAGCGGCACGCGACGTGGGCGCAGGTCCTTCGGCAGCGGGATGTCGTAGCGCGACGAGCCACCGATCCAGCGACCGAGGAAGTGCTCGCGTCGATCGAGGCGGTAGAGCTCGTCGACGCCCGTGGCGGCGAACGGCACGATCGGGACGCGGGCGCGCATGGCCACGCGCGCGAAGCCGGCGCGCCCTTGCCAGCGCAGCGTGTACGCGTCGCTCGAGAGCTTGAACGAGTCGTCGACGCCGCCGGGATACACGACGACGATCTCGCCGGCTTCGAGGAGAGCGACGGCGTCGTCGGGCGTGCCCGGGATCGCGCCCATGCTGCGGAGCGCCTCGCGAAGGCCGGGGATGCGGAAGAGGTTTCGCTCCGCGAGGAAGCGCGGGAGCCTGCCCGTCTGGACGAGCAGGAGCGCGGCGAGCGCGAAGGCGTCGATGCCCATGAAGGCGTGGTTGCCGACGAGCAGCGCGCTGCCTTTGCGGGGCACGTGCTCGTCGCCGTGCAGGGTGGCGCGGAGCTCGGCGGCGAGGCTCTGCGCGAAGCGGCGGCCGGACTCGGTCTGCGCGAGCATCCAGCCTGTAGGGGCGAGCGGGATCATGGCGAACCCTTAACGTCGGACAGGCTTGCTGTCGCGTAAAGCATCGCGCGCGCGCCGCGACGCGCCTTTCTCCCGAGGCGGGATTCTGCGATAGGAGGGGACATGCGAAACGTCACGGTGAAGACGCGCGAGGGGAAGTTCGGTCAGTCGATCCACGTGGGGCCGCACGAGCTCGTGGGCGACGAGCTGCCGGAGGTGGGCGGCGACGATCGAGGTCCGGATCCGTTCGAGTTCGTGCTCGCCGGCCTCGGCTCGTGCACGTCGATGACGGTCAAGGTCTACGCGGACCGGAAGGGCTGGCCGCTCTCGTCGGTGGAGGTTTTGGTCTCGGGGGAGAAACGCAGCGATGCGTTTGTCGCGCGGAGGTCGATCCAGCTCGTGGGAGACCTGACGGAGGAGCAACGCGCGCGGCTGCTCGACATCGCGAACAAGTGCCCGGTGCACAAGATGCTGACGGGGAAGATCGAGATCGAGACGGCTCTCGTGGGGTGAGACGCGCAGGAAACCGACGACCGAGGGTGTTCGAACGCATCAACCGCCGCTGTCGACGATGACCCGAGGGTGTTGACGCGCGTCAACCGCCGCTGTCGACGATGACCCGAGGGGGTGTCGACGCGCGTCAACCGCCGCTGTCCACGATGACCAGGGGATGCCGACGCGCATCAACCGCCGCGCGTCACGATGACCAGCGGGTGCCGACGTGCATCAACCGCCGCGCGTCACGATGACCAGCGGGGGTCGAACGAGCATCAACTGCCGTTGTCGACGATGACCAGCGAAAGTCGACGCGCATCAACCCCAACGCGCCTTCGCTCAAGGCTGCATCTTCGAGCTCTCTTCCAGCGTGGCAAGCAGCACGGGAAGGACGGCACGATCCTTTGCTCGACCCGTCTTCGATTTCACGTCGATGAGCGTGGGCAAGTCCAGCACGCGGAGGGTGAGGTCGCCGTCCGTCATCACGACGGTATGAGGCAAGAGCTCTTCGTATCCCTGCCCCTCGCCGAGCTCGCACAGCGGATCGATCGGCCCCAGCATGGTGGAGAGGTTGAGCTGGCCGCGCCCGGAGAGAAGCTCCGCGGTCGGCCGCAATCGACGGTTGGCGAGGTCGTAACGGAACACGGCATCGAGGCGCAGCAGCACGTCGAGCAAGCGCGCGACGTTCTCGGGGCTCCTCTGGTGGACGATGTCCAGGTCCTGCGTCGTGATCGGCGCTCCGTGGAGCAAGGCTGCCGCTCCGCCGACGACGATGAACTCCACGCCCGCGGCCGCTAGCTCCGCGAGGAACGTCTCGGAGTCAACGACCTTGGGGTGCTGCACGGAACCTCGCTGCCACGCGCGCGAGCGAAGCGCCTGCGCGCAGGCGCTCCCGCAACGTTCGGCCGAGCGCGAGCTGAATGAGCGTTCGATCGACCTCGCCCGCTGCTTCGAGGATCTCCGGGTCGATGGCCCCAAGCGAGAACACCTCCCTACCGGAGCGCCGTTCGCCTGCTCGAGCCACGGGCCGTGATTGCATCACGGCGATGAGCTTACCAAACGCCGAGCCGGATGGCACTGCGGCGGAAAACCTCGCAGCGCCCGCCCGCCTTGCATTCTCACGGATGAATGAACACCACCGTCCCCGTGAGATTCCGCGCCGCGCCGTGCCAGCCGTACGGCACTTGTGGCTCCGTCCAGTGGAACAGCCTCCGCGCGTCCTCCGGCGCGAGGTTCACGCAGCCGTGGCTCTTCGGCTGGCCGAAGCGATCGTGCCAGTAGGCGCCGTGCAGCGCGTAGCCGTCCTGGAAGTACTGCACGTACGGCACGTCGCGTAGCTCGAACTCCTCGCCCACCGCGTCCGAGTCCATCGTCACGCTCACGTGCTTCGTATGGATCCGGAAGATCCCTCGCTTCGTCGCCTTGCTCGTCTCCGGATCCTCGAGCCCGCTCTCACCGCTCGAGATCACCGTCGCGAACACCGCCTTCGTCCCCTCGTAAGCGACGAGCACCTGCTTCGTGATGTTGATGTCGAGCCACTTCTCGCCGTTCTTCCCCCACGCCGGCATCTTCTTCGCAGGATCCACCCGGCCCGCGTGCCGGTCGTCGATCCAGCCGCCGTCCTTCATCTCGTAGTGCAGGACGCCGCCCACGAACTTCTGCTTGCCCGTCAGCGCGACCGCCGCGCGGTAGGCGACCTCCTCGCCCGCGACGAGCTTCTTCTTCCCTTCGTCCCACACCCAGCGCTTCGCGCCGGGCCTCCGCACGAGCGCGAACGGGAAGTCGATGTCCTTGCCGATCTCGTAGCCGTGGAAGTCGCTGCCGCGGATCGGGCGGAACCGGTCGGCCGGCATCACCCTTAGATCCGTCGACACGTTGTAGCGACGCCCCTCATGCAGGAACGTCTCCACGAAGGCCACCCCGTTGCGCCGGTCGACCTGGCCGATCTTCACGAGATCGTTCGACTTCAAAAGACCCGACAGGTTCGGCACGCGGCCGCCGTCCTTCAGGAAGAGCGGGATGTCCGGGTCCGTGAGCCGCTGCTCCATCGCTTCGAGCGCGGACGGCGAGGCCTGCGACTTCCACTTCATCCACACGTCGAGCCCGTACGCCGCCCCGCTCTCCTTGTCCTTCTCCCACTTCGCGAGGTGCTTCTTCAGCCCAGGCTCGTGCGTCTTCAGATCCTCCTCCGTGGGGATCCGCGCGTAGACCGGGCCACCGCGCGTCACGATGCCGTACATGTACGGAAGCTTCTGCGTGATGTCCGGGCGACGCGACGCCGCCTTCACGATCGGGTGGTTCAGATCGAGCGTGGCCTCGGGGCCCACGCAGACGTAGCCGTACGGCTTGATCTTGCGCCATCCGTCCTTGCAGCCGGACGTGCCCGCGATCTCGGGATCCATCTCGACGATCGCGCCGGCACGAAGGAAGCCGACGCGTGTCGCCTTCGGGTCCGGCTTCGCCAGGACGTCGGTGCGCATCGCGATGCTCGCGAGCCGCGGCGCGCTCTCCGGGATCGGGGGCGGCAGGTGCGCGATGCCCGCGAGGTCGACGAGCAGCGGGCCGCTCGGCTCCGGCGGCGGCGCGTCCGCGTCCGCCTCCGCGGAAGGGGCGCCCTCCGTGTCGGTCTTCGTGGTCGCGGCGCCGGCTTCGGCCGGAACGTCGGCGACGAGGCCTGGAGCCGATCCTGGTTTCTCACGGCAGCCGCCGAGGCTCGCCGCCGCGAGGACGAGCAGCGCGTAGCAGGGGCGTCGCATCACGGGAGGCCCCGTTTGCGCATGCCTCGGCGCCGATGTCCAGTTTTCCGCGAGGCCCGCGCGAAGCCCTCGTCGCGTGATTCTCCCACGTTACTCCTTTCGTCGAGTTGCAAGGCCTACAAGGCCACCTTATGAAAATCAGGAGGGGACGTGGCGAAGGCAGACGGAGAGCCCGGTCGACGCGACATAGGCAGCGCCGCGCCGCTCGAGAGCACGGCTTCGTTCCTCGACTCGATCGTCGAGAACATCCCCCACATGATCTTCGTCAAGGACGCGGCCGAGCTCCGCTTCGTCCTGTTCAACAAAGCTGGCGAAGACCTGCTCGGGCTGGGCCGCGACGCCCTGATCGGCAAGAACGACGCCGACCTGTTTCCCGGCGATCAAGCGACGTTCTTCGTGGCGAAGGATCGCGAGGTGCTCTCGGGCAAATGCCTCGTCGACATCACCGAGGAGCCCATCCAGACGCGGCACGGCCTGCGTGTCCTGCACACGAAGAAGATCCCCATCGTCGACGCCAGGGGCGAGCCGCGGTTTTTGCTCGGCATCTCCGAGGACATCACCGAACGAAAGCGCCTCGAAGAGCGGATCCGCCGCGCCGACGAGCGGCAACGTGTCCTCGCGCAGACGAGCGCGGCGCTCGCGCCCGCAGGCGGAGATCCGCTGCCCGCGGCCGCGCGCCTGGCCCTGCCCGTCGGCGGCGACGGCTGTATCTTCCTCGTCGAGCCAGCGAGCGGCGCGCCACGCGCCGTCGTCGCGCACGTGGAGCCCGCGCGGGAGGCACGATGGCGGCGGCTCGTCGAGACCTCGAACCTGGTCGAGCGCTTGTCGGGATCGGCCCGCGCCATGATCGAAGCAGGGCAGCCGCTCGTGCTGAACGAGATCGACCACGCGACGCTCGCCTCGTTCATGACGCACGAGAAGGACGCAAAGGAGCTCGCCTCGCTCGGCGCGCACGCGCTCCTCCTCGTCTCGCTGCGCGGGCGTGATCACCGGCTCGGCACGCTCGTGTTCCTGCGCGACGTGACCCAGCGCGGCTTCGACGAGGACGACCGCGCCTTCGCCGAGCGGTTCGCGCAACGCCTCGCCGGCGATCTCGACAACGCGCGCCTCTACCGGGAGCTCGAGCGCGCGGAGGCGGCGCAGCGCTTCCTCGCCGACGCGGCCGAGCGCCTCGCGGGCTCGCTCGACTTCGAGGAGCTCGTCCGCCTCGTCCCGCGCCTCGCCCTGCCGTTCCTCGCCGACTGGTGCGTGATCTACCTCCTCGAGGACGGGCAGATGCGCCGCTTCTCGGTCGCGCACGTGGATCCGTCGCGGGAGCCGTTCATCGTCGCGACGGCGGAGCGATACCCGCCTGGAGGGAAGCAGCCCGGCGCGGAGCCCGCGCGCACGTTGAAGCCCGTCCTCAATCCCGTGGTCGATGATGCTTTGCTCGATCGGGTCTGCGTCGACGCGGACCACAAGGCGCTCGCGCGCCGCATCGGGACCGCGACGGGCATGGCCGTGCCCGTGCGCGCCCGCGGGCGCGTCCTCGGCAGCCTCAGCCTCGGGCGCGGCGAAGACAAGCCTCGCTACCAGAGCCACGATCTCACGGTGGCGATCGCGCTCGCCGATCGCGTGGGCATCTCGCTCGACAACGCGCGGCTCTACCAGGAGGCGCAGGCCGCGCTGCGGGCGCGCGACGAGTTCCTCTCCATCGCCTCGCACGAGCTCCGGACGCCGCTGACCACGGTGTGCCTCTCGGTCGACCTGCTCGCGCGGGGCTTGCACACCGGGTGGACCGTCGACGCGTGCATCGCGCGCGTCGAGGGCACGCAGAAGCAGCTCGCGCGCTTGAAGCGCCTCGTCGATGGGCTGCTCGACGTCTCGCGGATCGCCGCGGGGAAGCTCGTCCTCGAGATCGGAGAGGTCGATTTCTGCGCGCTCTGCGAAGACCTCGTGGAGCGCATCGCCGAGGAAGCGCGGCGCGTGGGCAGCGAGCTCTGCTTCCGCGGGAGCTGCACCCGCCGCCGCACGATCCGCGCGGACGCGATGCGGCTCGAGCAAGTGCTGACGAACCTCCTCACGAACGCCCTGCGTTACGCGGCCCCTGCCAAGGTGCACGTGCAGGTCGAGGTCGGGGACGAGGGCGCTCGTCTCTCGGTGCGGGACGAGGGCAAGGGCATCTCGCCCGCGGATCTCGGGCGGATCTTCGATCGCTTCGAGCGCGGCGGGACGTCCGGCGCCCATGGAGGCCTCGGGCTCGGCTTGTACATCGCGCGCCAGATCTGCGAGGCCCACGGCGGCGCGATCCGCGTGTTCAGCGAACCCGGTCACGGCGCGGAGTTCGTGGTCACGTTGCCGGTGGAGCCGCCGGCTTGTTGAAGCGGATCCTCGTCAGCGCGCCATCGGCAGCGTCACGGTGAACTCGGCCCCCTGACCTTTGGCGCTGCGGAGCTCGATACGACCGCCGTGCGCCTCCACGATGCGGCGCGCCGTGTGGAGGCCGAGGCCGAGGCCTCCGTAGACCTTGGCCGCGTCGGTGCGCTCGTAGGGTTCGAAGATGCGCGCGTGATCCTCGGGCGCGATGCCCATGCCGCCGTCAGAGACCTGGAGCATCGCCACGCTGTCCATCGTCGTGAGGCTCAACGTGATCGGCTTTCCCATCCCGAACTTGATCGCGTTGCGGACGAGGTGGCCGATGACGAGCTGGAGCGCGTTGCGGTCCCAGACCCCGATCGCGGGCGCGTCCGAGAGCAGCGTGATGCTCGCGCCGCTCCGCGTCCGCTCGCCGTCGAGCTCGTCGAGCACCTCGCGCGTCATCTCCCGCAGATCACACGGCTCCCGCGCGAGTCCGAGGTTCTCGCCGAGCGCGCGCGAGACGCCTAGCATCGTCGTGACGAGCGACGAGAGGCGTTCGATCTGCCGGTCCGCGATGTCGAGCTTCTTGCGTTGCGCCGCGCCGAGGCGGAGCTCGCCGCGCTCGACGTCGCGCAGGAGGCTCTGGATCTGCAGCGCGAGCGGCGTCAGCGGCGTGCGCAGCTCGTGCGAGGCGGCGGAGAGGAACTCGTCCCTCCGGCGGAGCGCCTCCTCCGCACGCCCACGCGCCTGCTCCAGCGCGGCGCGCGTGGCCTGCTCCTCGGCGAGGAGCCGATCTCGTTCGACCTCTGCCTCCTTGCTCTCGGTGACGTCGACCATCACGCCCCGCAGGCGCCGCGGAACGTTCCCCTCGACCACGACCGTCACGATGTCGCGCAGCCATACCGTCCGGCCATCCGCAGCGATCATCCGGTAGACGAACTCGTGCGCGCTGAGGCGCTTCGTCTCGTTCTCGCAGTACGCCGGCGCCCACGTCCGATCCTCCGGGTGCATGTGCCGGTGCCAGAACTCTCGGTCCGTGAGCCACGCCTCGATCGGGTAGCCAAGGATGCGCTCGGCCTGGCGGCTCACGAACGTGAAGCGCATCGTGGCGAGATCGAGCTCCCACACGATGCTGTCGACGTCGCTGAGGACGTAGAGCGCCTCGCGCGCCTCGGCGAGATCCGAAATGTCGGTCATCGTCACGAGCAGGTAGGGCGCCGCGCACCGATCCTCGGCGATCAGGCTCGCCGCGATGCGCACGAACGCGCGCTGCCCCTTCGTGGTCAGGGCCCAAGCGTCACCCGTCCAAGGCTCCGCGCCCTGCATCAGCGCGTCGAGCGAGGCGCGCAGGACCTCGTCCCCCGGGGGCGCGAGGAACGAGAAGAAGCCGGGCCGGAGGCCGAAGAGCGTCGACGCTCGAGCGCTCGTCCAGACGATCTCGTGCGTCCTGCCGTCGATGAACCACGCGATCGAGCCATGCCGGTCGAGCGTGCTCGCGAGCACGTCGACCGAGCGCAGGCACGGCGTGGTGGCCCGGCTCGAACTCTCGGTGAACGTCATTTCCCCCGAAAGCACATAATGCGCGAGAGCCGAGGCGAAAAGAAGCCCTTTGGCTACGTGCGTCCGAACCGGACCAAGAGCCCGAGCCAGCCGCGGGCGAGGTAGAGGGCGTTCAGCGCGAGGTACATCCAGAAGAACAGATCGAGCCGATCCGCGAGCGCGAAGATCCAGATGTGGCTCGGGTAGTGGTTGAGGAAGCGCAGGAACGTCATCACGAGGGACGCGACGCGACCCACGATCGACTGCGGCTTCTTCTCGCCCACGGTCTCGTAATGCGCCTCGGTCGGCGTGTCCTTGCCCGTGAGCTCGGGCCTGCGGACGAAGTTCGTGAGCGAGATGCCCGAGGCCACGATCACCGCGCCGGCCACTGCCGCGTACAGGAACCCCGGGCCTCCCGCGGGCCACAGGGATCCATCGATCCCGAGCCCGCCTTTCCTGTGCAGGTGGATGCCGATCACGGCGACGAGCAGCACGGCCTTGAGCTCGTCGACGAAGAAGTCGAAGAGGTGGCCCGTGGGAGAGGCGAGCTTCTTGTAGCGCGCGAGCATGCCGTCGGCGCAGTCGAGGAGGTAGGCGAGCTCGAGGACGAGCACGGCAACGAGGCTTCCGCGATAGGACGGGAGCGCGACGAAGAGCGCGGAGCCGGTCACCGCGATGGAGAGGCTCAGGATCGTGATTTGGTTCGGCGTGAGGGGCGTGCGATGGATCGCGGCGACGAACGCGGCCGCGAGCGGGCGCATCACGTAGGTGTTCCAGAGCTGATCGTGCTTCTTGCGGGTGAGGCGGTAGACCTCGATGGGGCTGCCCGGCATGGCCGGGCCGATACTAGCGCAGCGCAGGCCTCGCGCTCAGCCCGGGACGAATCCCTCGATCGCCTTGCCCACCTCGTCCTTCGCCTTGTCGAACTCGCGCGCGTCGCCGCCCGTCTCGAGGACGAACACGTCGGCGTCGGTGACGAAGACCGTGAGCCAGAAGATGTGGGGCCTGTCGTAGATCGTGCGCGTGTAGCGGAGCTGCTTGCCCACGGCGCCGCTCTTCGTCTTGACCTCGCGCGACGCTTCCGCCGTGTAGCCGAGGTTGCGGAGCTTCAGGTCGATCGCGTCGGTCCAGAAGGAGAGGTTGCCCTTCGGCCGGTTCGGCTCGACGCGCACGCTCATCACGACGCCCTGGGCCGTGGTCGCGCGGAAGGCGTACTCCTCCTGATCCTCGAGCTCGACGAAGCCGTCGGGCGTGCTCAGCTTGAAGCCGGGGCCACAGCCGATCCCGAGGAGGGAGGCGGCGAGGCACAAGAGGAGCATCGAGACGTTGCGTTTCATGGTCCTTGCCTCCTTGCCTCAGCGAAGGGTCATCAGCGTCTCGAGGCCGACCCTCGAGAGCCAGTCGATGGGCAGGTCGATCGTGCGCGGCGGCGGGGGCGGCGGCGGCGTGCCTTGCGCCACGACCTGCTGCTGCTTGGGCTTCGCCGTGACGTCGACGGTGATGGTCGAGAAGGTCGCGCGGGCGCGGAGGAAGCGCATGCGGCCTTCGATCTGATCGATCTCGCGGCCGACGCGCTCGAGCTCGCGCTCGACCTGCAGCGCGTCGTTCACGTTCGCCGCCTTCGCCAAGAACTCCTGCAGGCGCTTCTGCACGCTCTTCAGGTTCTGCAGCCGCACCTCGAGATCGTGGAACTCCTCGGACACGTCCTCCGCGCTCACGCTGCGGCGCTTGACCTCGCCGAGCTTCTCGAGCGCCGTGAGCGCGTCGCGGAAATGCCGCGAGGGCACGCGGATCACGACACCCGCGTCCGAGCGCGACGCGAGGTAGCCGCCGAACGACTCGGCCATGTCGATGATCTTGTCGATCGTCCCGGGGACGACCGTGGACTCCGCGACCTCCATGCCCACGCGGCCCGTGTAGATGAGCAGCGGCGCGGCCGGCTTCTCCTGCGCCTGCTGCGGCTCGGAGGCGCCTTCGGTCTTCTTGCCGGTCGGCGTGGGTTTCGCGCCCGTGGGGGGCGGCGTGGGTTGCTTCGGCGCGGCCGCGGGCGCGGCCATCGGCGCGCGCGCGCCGGGCGCCACGGGGGCCGGCGCGGGCGGAGGTCCGAGCGCCGTCGCCTTCGCGGATTCGTCGGACCCGCCCCCGAAGAAGCCGGAGTCGTCAGAGCTGCCCGTGCTCTCGTAACGCTCGCTGTCGCTGTCGGCCATCGGCGCGGGCGAGGGCGCGTCCATCGGCATGGGGGCGCCGGCGGACGCGGGCGCGGCTTCGGCCTGCGCGGCGCCGCCGCCATAATACGCGGGCGCGCTGGGGTAGGCGGCGGCCTCGGGGGGCGCGGAGCCGCATCCGACCGCGAAGAGCGAGGTGGTGATCAACGTGAGCGCGGCGAGCCGCGCTCGGAGGGTCCGGAACACGAAGGGCATGCGAGTTCTCCCGGAAGCCGACGAGAAACGAAGGCGCCGGTTCGAGCTTACACCTCCTCGCACTTGCTCGTGTGGCCGTTGCGAACGGCCGACTCCGGTCGGTCGCCGCGCCGGTGCGAAGGTGGGCGCGGCGCGGTAGCCTCTCGGTAAGGCCGTGTTCCACCCCCTCGTCGACGCCTGGTTCACCCGCCGCTTCGGGGCAGCGACGCCCGTGCAGTCGCGCGCTTGGCCCACGATCCAGCGAGGTGAGGACTGCCTCATCGCCGCCCCCACCGGCTCGGGGAAGACGCTCGCCGCGTTCCTCGCGTGCCTCGATCGCCTCGTGCGCGCGAGCGACGAGGGGCGGCTGCCGGACCGCATCGAGGTCGTCTACGTCTCGCCGCTGAAGGCGCTGTCGAACGACGTGCAGAAGAACCTCGACGAGCCGATCGCGGAGCTCATCGCGCTCGCGGGTGAGCTCGGCCTCGCGCGCCCCTCCGTCCGCACCGCCGTGCGCACGGGCGACACGCCGGAGCAGGACCGGCGAAAGCTCTTCAAGAAGCCTCCGCACGTGCTGGTGACGACGCCGGAGTCGCTCTTCATCCTGCTCGGATCCGCCTCGGGTCGTCGTGCGCTCGGAGGTGTGCGGACCGTGATCGTGGACGAGATCCACGCGGTCGCGTCCGACAAGCGAGGCGCGCACCTCGCGCTCTCGGTCGAGCGGCTCGAAGAGCTCGTGACGAGCGGCGGGGAGCCACGCCCGCAGCGCGTCGGGCTCTCGGCGACGATGCGGCCGATCGAGGTCGCGGCGCGCATGCTCGTCGGCGCGGGGAGGCCGCTGCCGGAGATCGTCGACGCGGGCGTGCGCCGGGATCTCGACCTCGCGATCGAGGTGCCGCGCGACGAGCTCGGGGCGGTCTGCACGATCGAGCAGTGGGAAGAGCTCTACGATCGCGTGGCGGAGATGTGCCGTGCGCACAGGTCGACGCTCGTCTTCGTGAACACGCGAAGGCTCGTGGAGCGCGTGGCGCTGCACCTCGGCGAGCGGCTCGGCGAGGAAGCCGTGGCCGCGCACCACGGCAGCCTTTCGCGGTCGCGGAGGCTCGCGGCGGAGCGCAGGCTCAAGGCGGGCGAGCTCAAGGTCGTGGTGGCGACGGCGTCGCTCGAGCTCGGGATCGACGTGGGTGCCGTGGAGCTCGTTTGCCTCGTGGGCTCGCCGCGATCGATCGCCACGGCGCTGCAGCGGATCGGCCGCTCGGGCCACGCGCTCGCCGCGACGCCGAAGGGGAGGATGTTCCCGCTGACGCGTGATCAGCTCATCGAGTGCGCGGCGATCGTGAGGTCGGCGCGGCGCGGGGAGATCGATCGCATCGCGATGCGCGACGCGCCGCTCGACGTGCTCGCGCAGCAGATCGTGGCCGCGTGCGCGTCGGGGGAGCGGGGCGAGGACGAGCTCTTCGATCTCGTGCGGCGGGCGGCTCCGTACGAGAACCTCACGCGCGCGGCGTTCGACGACGTCGTGCAGATGCTCGCCGAGGGCGTCTCGGCGCGGCGCGGCCGCGCGGGCGCGCTCCTCTTCCGGGACGGCGTGGGGCAAAGGCTCAAGGCGCGGCGCGGCGCGTCGATCGCCGCGCTCACGTCGGGCGGAGCAATCCCGGACAACGGCAACTACGACGTCGTGCTCGCGGACGGGATGAAGGTCGGCTCGGTCGACGAGGACTTCGCGATCGACTCCTCGGCCGGCGACGTCTTCCTCCTCGGATCCACGTCGTGGCGGATCCGCCGCATCGAGGCGGGCAAGGTATGGGTCGAGGACGCGCCGGGCGCGCCGCCGACCGTGCCGTTCTGGTTCGGCGAGGGGCCGGCGCGCACGCGTGAGCTCTCCGCGGAGGTGGGGCTCTTGCGCGAGGAGGTCGCGGGGAGGCTCTTCGACGTGCGCGAGCCGGGCGAGCCCGCGCGGCTCTGGCAGACGGCGGCATGGCTGGAGGAGACGTGCGCGCTCGATCGCGCGGGCGCGGTGCTGCTCTGCGAGTATGTGGCCGCCGCGCGATCCGCGCTCGGGGAGATGCCGTCGCAGCGCGTCGTCGTGGCCGAGCGGTTCTTCGACGAGGCGGGCGGCATGCAGCTCATCCTGCATGCGCCCTTCGGCGCCCGGATCAACCGCGCCTGGGGCCTCGCGCTGCGCAAGCGCTTCTGTCGGAGCTTCGACTTCGAGCTCCAGGCGGCGGCGACCGACGACGGCGTGCTGCTCTCGCTCGGCGCGCAGCACAGCTTCCCGCTGGAAGTGATCTTCGAGATGCTGCGGCCCGAAGGCGTCGTGGGCGTGCTCGAACAGGCCGCGCTGCAGGCGCCGATGTTCGGCACGCGCTTCCGATGGAACGCAACGCGCGCGCTCCAGATCCTGCGTTTCTCCGGGGGACGAAAGGTGCCGGCGCCGCTCGTGCGCATGCGCAGCGACGACCTCATCGCCGCCGTCTTCCCGGCGCAGCTCGGCTGCCAGGACAACCACGGGCGCGAGGCGATCCTCGAGATCCCGGACCACCCGCTCGTGCGCGAGACGATGCGCGACTGCCTGACGGAGGTGATGGACGCCGAGGGCCTCACCGAGGTGCTCGATCGGATCAAGCGCGGCGAGATCCAGATCGTCTCGCGCGAGACGGCCGAGCCGAGCGTGCTGTCGCACGAGATCCTGAACGCGAATCCGTACGCCTTCCTCGACGACGCGCCGCTCGAAGAGCGCCGGGCGCGAGCGGTCGCGGTGCGCCGCGGCTTGCCGGCGGAGATCGCGGACCGGATCGGCGGGCTCGATCCCGAGGCGATCGAGGCGGTCGTCGCGGAGGCGCGGCCCGTGGTGCGCGACGAGGACAAGCTGCACGATCTCTTGCTCGATCTCACGGCGTTGCCCGAGGAGGACGCGAGCGCGCTCGGATACGATCGTCTGCTCGACTTGCTCGTGCGCGCGCGGCGCGTGGCGAAGCTCGCGGGGCCGGGGATCACGGGGGCGCTGTGGGTCGCGGCCGAGCGGCGGGATCGGGCGGCCGCGATCTGGGCCGCGGGCACGTTCACGCCGGCGCTCGCGCAGCCTGCGAAGGTCTCCGCGGGGGAGCCTGTGGAGGGGGAACGCGAGGTCGCGATCGCAGGGCTCGTGCGCGGGTGGCTCGCCCTCGTCGGCCCGATCCAGGCGGCCATGCTCGCCGAGCGCCTTTCGATCGAGGTCTCCGACATCGAGATCGCCCTCGCGCGCGTGGAGGCGGACGGCGTGGTGTTGCGCGGGAGATTCTCGCCGGACCTCGAGCCCGGCGCGATCGAGTGGTGTGATCGGCGCCTGCTCGCGCGCATCCATCGCCGCACCGTCGATGGCCTGCGCCGCGCGATCGAGCCGGCTTCACCCGTCGAGCTCATGCGCTTCCTGCTCGCGTGGCAGGGCGTGCTCCCGGGGCAACGCGCGCACGGCGCCGCGGGGCTCGCGCGTGTGGTCGAGCAGCTCCAGGGCTTCGAGATCGCCGCGGGCGCGTGGGAGAGCGAGATCCTCCCGGCGCGCGTCGAGGCCTACGATCCCTCGTGGCTCGATCTGCTTTGCCTGTCCGGAGAAGTCGCGTGGGGGCGGCTCTCGCCGCGCGCCTCGGCCGGCGGCGCGCCCACGCGCGCGGCGCCGATCACGCTGGCCTTGCGGCGGGATCTCGCGTGGTTGCTCGCGGAGCCATCCGAGGCCCCCGCGCAGGCGCCGCACGGCGACGAGGGCCTTTCGCTTCCCGCGCGCCGCGTGCTCACCACGCTCGGCGCTGCGGGCGCGTCGTTCTTCGAGGACATCGTCCGGGCCACGGGCCTCGCGCGGCCCGAGGTCGAGGAGGCGCTCTGGGAGCTCGTCTCCGCCGGTCGGATCACGGGGGACGGGTTCGCGGGGCTGCGCGGCTTGCTCGGGCCTTCGACGCGCGCCCGCGTTCGTCCGAGCACCAAGCATTCCCGCGGCGCGCCCGTCCTCGCGGCGGGCCGGTGGGCGCTCTTCCGCGCGCCCGTCCTTGGAGACGCGCCTTCCGCGAGTGTTGATCCCGCGGCGACGATCGAGGTCCACGCACGGCAACTCTTGCGACGCTGGGGCATCGTCTTCCGCGAGCTCGTCACCCGCGAGTCGCGCGCGCCGGCATGGCGAGACCTCGTGCGTGTCTATCGCCGCCTGGAGATGCGGGGTGAGGTCCGCGGGGGCCGGCTCGTCGTGTCCTTCGTGGGAGAGCAGTTCGCGCTGCCGGAGGCCCTCGAATCGCTGCGGGCCATCCGCAAGGCGCCGCTGCGCGGAGAGGTCGTGCGGCTCTCCGCGTGTGATCCGCTGAACCTCGTCGGGACGATCCTCCCAGGCGAACGCGTGCCCTCGACGCTCTCGCACTTCGTCACGTACCGGGACGGCATGCCGATCGAAGAGCCGATCGAGGCCGAGAAGGTTGGGCCTGCAAAGGTACGTCCGGGCGAACGGACGTCGGCCCGCGCGGTATGACCTACCGCGCCGCCGGCGCCACCATGAACTCCCCGAACATCTCGCGCCGCGCGACCCACGGCGTCTGCTTGCCGTTCGAGGCCGCGCGCACCCGCTCGGTCACGTAGTCGACGAGCTCGTTCACCTCGATCGCGCCGCTGCGATCCCGATCGGGCGCCTCGCCGTCGAGCGCTTCGAGCAGCGCGCTCGTGAAGAGCCCGTGGCCGCCCTGGAGATCCTTCTGCTTCGGCGGCTTTCCCTCCCAGGCGAGCTCGAGCCCGCGGCTCGCCCCGCTCGCCCCGTCCGGCGGCACCTCGTAGCTGAACTGCGATCCACGGGCCGCCGAGAACACCAGGACCCCCGCGCGATCCCCCGCCGCGAGCTCCCGCGCGAGCGACTCGTTCGGCGCGACGACCTCCGTCGACACGTGCCCCGCGTGGCAGGCGTCCAGCATCATGAGCACGCGCCCGCGTGCTCCGCGCAGCGCCTTCTCGATGCGGTCCCATCCGATCCCGTGCTTGGTCGCGGCCTCGCGGGTGAACTCCGCCTGGCTCGTCAGGAAGAGCATCTTCGACTCGTCGAGCCGCGCCCCGTGGCCCGCGAAAAACACGACGGCGAGATCGTCCGAGCGCATCCCTGCGAGCCCCGCGAGCGCCTCGTCCACGCGCCCCACGGTCACCTCGTCGTCGAGCAGCGTCGTCGCCACGATGCGGCCGAACGGGCGGTTCGGGCCTGCCAGGCGCGCGAGCGACGCCGCGACCGAGCGCGCGTCGTCATCGGCGAAGTCGAGCTGCTGCTCGGGCGGCATGTTGGGGTAGCGGCTCACGCCGATCGAGAGCACGTGCAGGCTCGGCTTCTCGGCGAGGGGGGACGTCGACACGACGTCGAGCTGCTCGGGGTTGCTCGCGTAACCGGCAGCGTCGTACGCGACGAGGCTCAGGCGGTTTCTGCCCGCGTGGAGCGGCACGTCGAGCGAGACGCGCCCCTCCGCAGCGCACACGAGCCGATCGGCCGCGGGCTTGCCGTCGACGAAGACACGAACGCGATCGACACGCGAGTGGCTCGTCGCGACCACGTCGAGCGTGAGTCGGCCGTCCGTCGTCTCGATCATCCCTCGCGGGGCTGGCGCCTCGACGCGCAACCTCGGAGGCCGCGCGAGCGAGGCCGGCGCTGGCGCCTCCGCGCCGCCGAGACTCTGCTCCACGAGATCCGGCCGCTCGAACCGGGCGGCGAAGCGCTCGAACGAGAAGCCCTCCAGTGGATCCGAGAACATCCACGCGACGCTCCGCGCCCCATCGATGCTCGATCGATAGGCGCCCGACGGCGTCGCCGCCACCCACTCTCCGTTCGGCGTGGAGAGCAGCGTCATGACGACCTCGCCGCGCTCCGTGACGATGGATGTCGCGCCCCCGTTGCCGCTGAGGAGGAAGAGGTCTCGCTTCGCAGCCACGGTGATCGCAGAGATCTCGTTGTCCGCGAGCGCGAGGCGCGCCCGCACGGCGAAGCTCGGCGCGTCGAGCATGGCGGGCTTGAGCCCCCCGACGACGATCACGCCCTTGTGCCATCGCACCGCCCCGTCCGTCTCCGGCTTGTGCACGTTCCGCACGCGGCCCGTGCCGGCGTCGATCTCCATCAGCACGGATACGAAGTGCTGTACGCCGCCCTTGTTCGTCTCCAGCCGCCGCGTCGACACGACGAGCGTCTTTCCGTCGGGCGAGAAGGTGGCGTGGGAATGATCGACGTCCATCCCGCCATCCGGCCGCTTCGCGACGCCGAGCGGGATCGTCTGGAGCTTGATGGCCCAGTCGATCTTCCCCGTGTCCGTGCGCAGGGACGTGAGCGCGTCGCCGCCGCCCACGACGAGGTGCAGGCCGTCTTTCGAGAGCGCGAAGAACCTCGGATCCGACGCGAGCTTGGCGATGATGCGCCCTTGGGGGCGCGCGATCTCGCCGAAGGGGACTTTCGGCAAAGGCGGCATCGGCCCGCGGAGATCCCACCGCTCCACGGCCACGTCGTGTTTCTCCTCGACCACACGCGTCCCGCCCGGGCCCTTCTTGCTCGCGAGCTTCCGATCCGTCTGCACACGCACGGTGATGAGCTCCTCGCTCGTCGGCAGGAACTCCGTGAAACGCACGAACGCTCCGGACTGCATGCTCCAGCGGCGGAGGGTCTGTCCGCGCGCCGTCTCGCGCACGCGCACCTCGAAGCCGCCCGTCGTCGAGGCGAGCTGCTCGCCGTTCGGCGCGTACGACAGCGCGATGATCCGCCCCTGATCCCGCTCGCTCGGGGAGACGCCAGGCTTCGGCGTGCCGGTCCGTAGATCCCAGCGCGTGAGGTCGCCGTTGAACGCGCCCGTGACGAGCTCGCTCCCGTCGAGCCGCGCGGCGACCGACTCGATGGATCGAGGAAGCCCCTCGATCGTGCGCACCGCGCGCATCGTCCGCACGTCCCGCATCTCGATGCTCGTGCCCTCGGCGAGGTGGCTCCGGGCGGTCACGAGCGTCGAGCCGTCGCGGCTCGCGGCGACGAGATCACCCCGCAGCGGATCGTGCGTGGAGAGCGAGACGGCCTGCGCGTCGGGGAGGGTGAACGCCGAGGCGTGCCCGGTCATGAGATCCAGCGTCCAGAGCCGCCCGCCCGCCGCGGATGCGTCCTTGTATCGACCTGGAAGGACGCGCGGCGCGCCGCCCTTCGCGAGCGGGAACAACGTGATCGTTCCGCCGGCGCTGACCGAGACGACGACCTCGGGCGTGAGCGCGACGCGCATCGGCGTGTCCGCGAGCCCGCTCCCGAGCGGGAATCGATGCGTGACCGTGTCGGTCTGGACGTCGACGACGACGATCTCTCCCGGGTAGGCCGCCGCGACGCGCCGGCCCTCTGCGTCGTGCGTGAGCGCGAGCGCGCTCGAGGCCTTCACGCCGACGGCGATCTCCTTCGTCGGACGGCCCGTCTTCGTGTCGAAGAGCTTGAGTTTGTCCGTGGCCATGGCGAGCCACGTGCCGTCCGGTGAGAGCTGGAAGGCCCCGTGAAGTGGGAGCGTGGTGCGCGGGCTCTTCTGCTTGTCGAGGTCGACCACCTGCACCATGAGCCCCTCGGGCGTCCCGTCCGGCGCGTAGTACGCGAGGCGCTTGCCATCGGCGCTGATCGACAGGTCCTGCACGAAGAATCCGGCCGTCACGAACCTGGTGAGGAGGAGTCCCGCGCGGAGATCCCACACGCGCACCGTCCCGTCCTGCGCGCCCGACGCGAGCTTGCTGCCGTCGGTGCTCAGCGCGATCCGCTGGATCGGCCGCTCGTGACCGTTCTGCAGGAGGAACGTCGGCTTGCTCGGCGCGCGGTCGGCTGGAGGCGCGGCCTCCGGGCACGTGGGCAGTGGTGTGTCGGGGTCCTGAGGCGCCCCCGGGATTCGAGGCGCCGCCTTCGCCTGCGCGGGCTCTGCCGGAGGTCGAGCCTGGCGCACGGGCTGCACGGTCGTGTTGCAGCCGGCAGCGATGACGAGGGACGCGGCGAGCGCGCGGAGGACGTTTCGAACCGAGGGCCGGGCCACGGGCCCGAGGGTACTACCGCTCGCCGCGAGCGAATGACTCGAAGATGTCCACGTCGCGGGGCGAGCCGAGGACGAGCGGAACGCGCTGGTGCAGCTCCGTCGGCGTGATGTCGAGGATGCGCGAGGTCCCCGTCGTCGCCTTGCCGCCGGCGGCCTCGAACACGAACGCGAACGGATTCGCCTCGTAGAGCAGCCGGAGCTTGCCCTGCTTGCTCTTGCGATCGGCCGGGTAGGCGAAGACGCCGCCCTTCATGAGCGTCCGGTGCGCGTCGGCCACGAGCGAGCCGACGTAGCGCGCGCCGTACGGCCTTCCCGTCGCCTTGTCCTCCTCCTTGAGCCACGCGTTCCAGCGGCGCACCTCGTCGGTCCAGTACGTGCTGTTGCCCTCGTTGATCGAGTAGAGCGAGGCCCGCTCCGGCACGCGAATGTTCTCGTGCGAGAGGAAGAACTCACCGACCGTCGGATCGTACGTGAACCCGTGCACGCCGCCGTGCCCCGTCGTGATCACGAGCATCGTCGACGAGCCGTAAAGGATGTACCCGGCCGCCACGAGCTCGCGCCCGGGTCGCAGGAAGTCCTGCTCCGTCGCGCCTTCGCCGTCGGTCTCTTTGCGCAGCACGCCGAAGATCGTGCCGATCGAGATGTTCACGTCGATGTTCGACGAGCCGTCGAGCGGGTCGAAGACGACGAGGTACTTCGCGCGTCGATCGGTCGAGGTGATCCGGATCGAGTCGAGCTCCTCGCTGGCGACCGCGGCGCAATGCCTCCGGCGCCCGAGCACGCTGAGGAGCGTCTCGTTCGCCTCCTCGTCGAGCTTCTGCACGAGCTCGCCCTGAACGTTCGTCTGGCCCGTGTAGCCGAGCAGCCGCGCGAGGCCGGCGCGACGCACCTTCGCGGTGACGAGCTTCGCGGCGAGGCCGATCTGGTTGAGGAGCGACGTGAACGTCCCGGTCGCCGCCGGGAAGCCGAGCTGTCCTTCGAGGATGAAGGTTTCCAGCGTGATGCCGACGCGCGAAGGCCCTTCGGGCGGCGGGGCCCAGCTTTCTAGCCGCTTGTCCGAACTCGTGGTCATCGTGTTTCCCCTCGGGGGCCTGCCGTCTACCACGGCCCCCCACCCGACGTCGTCCGATTCCGGAGCATCGGTGTTCGTTGCGGAAGGGCCGCTCGCGGCCTAGCCTGCCGAACCGTGCCCGCGCGCCGGGCGAAACCCACCGGAGACGACCATGGCTCTCACCGATCGCGTCAAGCAGATCCTCTCTTGGTACTCCTCGGACAATCCCGGTACCCAGACGAACCTCGTGCGCCTCCTGAACCACGGCGCGCTCGCGGGTACGGGCAAGCTCGTCATCCTGCCCGTGGATCAGGGCTTCGAGCACGGCCCGGTGCGGTCGTTCGCGCCGAACCCCGAGGCGAACGATCCGGACTACCACTACCAGCTCGCGATCGACACGGGCTGCAACGCGTACGCGGCGCCGCTCGGCTTCCTCGAGGCCGGCGCCGCCAAGTTCGCGGGTCAGATCCCGCTCATCCTCAAGCTCAACAATAGCGACTCGCTCGGCAAACCGGAGCACCCGATCTCGGCCATCACGGGCTCGGTCGAGGACGCCCTCCGCCTCGGCTGCGTCGGCATCGGCTACACGATCTATCCGGGCTCCGGCGCTCGCAACCAGATGTACGAGGATCTCCGGGAGATCACGCTCGAGGCCAAGCGCAAGGGCCTCGTCGTCATCGTCTGGTCGTACGCGCGCGGCGCGCTGTCGAAGGCCGGCGAGACGGGCATCGACGTCATCGCCTACGCCTCGCACATCGCGGCCGAGCTCGGCGCGCACATCGTGAAGGTCAAACCTCCGACGGCGCACATCGAGCAGGACGAGGCGCGGAAGATGTACGAGAAGTACAACATCCCGATCGCGACGCTCTCTGAACGGATCCGCCACGTCATTCAGTCGACGTTCAACGGCCGGCGCGTCGTCATCTTCTCGGGCGGCGAGGCCAAGGGCGTGGACGCCGTGCTCGCCGAGGTGCGCGAGCTCGCCGCGGGCGGCTCGTTCGGCTCGATCATGGGGCGCAACGCGTTCCAGCGGCCCCGCGCCGAGGGCGCCGAGCTCCTCACGAACGTCATCCGCATCTACAAAGAAGCGTCCGCCGCAGGCCGCTGAGCGCACACGCGTTCCACGCGCCGGCCTTGCCGCAGCGCGGCGACGCACCCCGATGCGGCGCGCGTCACATGGGGTTTGGGGTGTAGCTCGGCTTGTCCGAGCGCAGCCCCAAGCGTCGAAGGGGTTTGGGGCGTAGCTCGGCTTGTCCGAGCGCAGCCCCAAGCGTCGAAGGGGTTTGGGGCGTAGCTCGGCTTGTCCGAGCGCAGCCCCAAGCGTCACATGGCGTGGTGCGCGCCGTCCATCCCCGTAAAACCCACGAGACGATCGGTCGACGTTGCCTGCGTCTCGTGATTAGATGCGCGCCCCGACCCCGAGGGGTCTCGCACGCAATCGTCCAGGAGAACGCATGTCCATCAAGCTTTCCGTCGTTTCCCAGGACCCGCTTCGGATCGACGCCGACGTCGCCGTCATCGGCGTGCCCGAGGGGGCCACGACGAAGGAGGGCATCCTCGCGCAGCTCGAGGGGGCGCTCGGTCCGGTCGTCTCCCGTCTCGTCAAACGCGAGGATTTCACGGGGAAAAAGGACCAGACGCTCGATTTGCAGACGAACGGCGCGCTCGCCGCGCACCGCGTTCTCCTGATGGGTCTGGGCAAGGCGAACGTCACCGACGTCGAGGTCCGGCTCCTCGCGGCGAAGGGCGCGCGGCTCGCGCTCGGCGGCAAGGCCGAGTCGCTCACGATCGCGCTGCCCGAGGGCGCCCTGCACGCCGCGCGCGCCGCGGCCGAGGGCGTGGTGCTCGGCGCCTACCGTTTCACGAGCTTCCTCACGGGCGATCGCATCCCGAAGACGAACCTCGCGCGCGTCACGCTCGCGACGGCGGGCCGCGTGAGCAAGGCCGATCGTGACGGCGCGGCGCTCGGCCAGAAGGTCGGCGAGTCGGTGTGCATCGCGCGCGACCTCATCAATACGCCCCCGAACGAGCTCTACCCCGAGAAGCTCGCGAAGGCGGCCGAGGAGGTCGCCAAGGCGAACGGCCTCGAGTGCAAGATCTTCGACAAAGCTCAGCTCACGAAGCGCGGCATGAAGCTCATCCTGGCCGTCGGCCAGGGCAGCGCGCGGGATCCGCGCCTCGTGCACCTCACGTACAAGCCCGCGAAACCCGCGAAGAAGAAGCTCGTCTTCGTCGGCAAGGGCCTCACGTTCGACAGCGGCGGCCTCTGCATCAAGCCCGCGCAGGGCATGGAGGAGATGAAGGGCGACATGGGCGGCGCGGCCAACGTGGTCGCTCTCATGGCCGCCGTCGCCGCCACGAAGCCGAACGTCGAGGTGCACGGCATCATCGGCTGCGCCGAGAACATGCCCGACGGCAACGCCTACCGGCCGGGCGACGTCTTCGGCTCGCTCGATGGAAAGACCGTCGAGATCATCAACACGGACGCCGAGGGCCGCCTCGTCCTCGCGGACTGCCTCGCGTACGCCCGCGCGCTCGAGCCCGATCTCATCCTCGACAACGCCACGCTCACCGGCGCGTGCGTCGTCGCGCTCGGCCCCACGGTCTCCGGCTTCTTCGCGAACCGCGAAGAGCTCGCCGATCAGTTCCGCAAGGCGGCGAAGGCGGCGGGCGAGTCGACGTGGCAGCTCCCGCTCGTGGAGGAGCTGCGCGAGGGCCTGAAGAGCGACTGGGCGGACATCAAGCACACCGCGGATCGCTGGGGCGGCTCGATCACGGCCGCGCTCTTCCTGCGTGAGTTCGTGGGCGATCGCCCGTGGATCCACGTGGACATCGCCGGCCCCTCGCTTGCGAACAAGCCCTACGGCATCTACCCCAAGGGCGGCACGGGCCATGGGGTCCTCACGTTCCTCCGGCTCATCGAAGAGCTCTCCTGAAATCCTCGCTGTGAACCTACGCCGCAAGCTCGCGCGGGCGATGTCCCGCGCGATCGCCGACTTCAAGATGCTCTCCGACGGCGACCGCGTCCTCTGCGCGGTCTCGGGCGGCAAGGACAGCTACGCGATGCACGACCTGCTCGTGGATCTCGCGCGCCGAGCCCCCGTGCGTTTCAGCGTCGTCGCGGTGAACATCGACCAGGGGCACCCCGGCTATCCGGGGCACCTCCTGCGCGACTACATGGCCTCGCGCGGGCACGAGTTCGTGATGATCAACGAGGACACGTACTCGATCGTCACGGACAAGATCCCCGAGGGAAAGACGTACTGCTCGCTCTGCTCGCGCCTGCGCCGCGGCATCCTCTATCGCATCGCGCAGGAGATGGGCTGTACGAAGATCGCGCTCGGTCACCACCGCGACGACGCGATCACCACCTTGATGCTGAACCTCGTCTTCGCCGGTCAGCTCAAGGCCATGCCGCCGAAGCTCGTCGCGGACGACGGCAAGAACGTGGTCATCCGCCCGCTCATCTTCTGCGCCGAGGACGACCTCGCGGCGTTCGCGGCCGAGGAGAAGTTCCCGATTCTGCCGTGCGACCTCTGTGGCTCGCAGGAGAACCTCCAGCGCAAGGCGATCAGCCGCTTGCTCGCCGACCTCGACGCGCGTTGCCCCGGCGCGCGCCGGAACATGCTCGCGGCGCTCGCCAACGTGCGGCCGAGCCACCTCTTCGATGCGGGCCTGTGGCAGAAGCTCGGCCTCGAAGTCGCGCGGGAAGAAACGGGCAGCGAGGCCTCGGCCGCGCTCGCCGGGGATGACGACGACGCAGGCGGCTTCGTTCCGCTTTCGAGGCTCTCCGATCGGAGTATCGTGTGAGCACGCATGTCGGATGATCGGGAGCAGCGATCGAGCGAGACCGACCACGAAGGGGCCCTCGCGGAGCCGCTGAAGGCCGCTCCGGCCCGCGCCCTCGCGCCCCAGGCCGAGGGGCCCGTCGCGCGTCTCGTCGCCGAGATCCGCGCCGGGGACTCCCCTGGACAAACCCTGCTCGCCACCTTCGTCGCCTGGGCGACCACCGTCGCGCCCGCCGCGCTCTCGCGCTCCGCGGCGCGCCCTGCCGCCTTCGTCGCGGTCGTCGGCCTCCTTGCCGGCCTCGCGGGTCCGCTCTTCCGGAGCAGCCGCCCGACCCTCGCGCGTCACGTCGGCATCACCGCGTTCCTCGCGCTCACGACGGGCGCGTGGCTGCTCGGATCGCCGGCGCTCGCGCCCGCGCGGCTCGATCCTCTACGCGCGTCGGTCGGCGCGATCGCGTGGGGCGCGTTCGCGCTCTCGTGGCGCGAGCGCTGGGAGACGGGCCCGTCGAAGCCCGAAGCCCCGCGGGATCCCGACGCGCCGCTCCTGCAAGCGCGCTCGACGTTGCCGCGGGGGGCGATCCCCATCGCGACCGTCGGCATCCTCGCGGGCCTCGTTTACCTCGTCCTCGCGTGGCACGTGCGTGATGGTGATCGCGCGCTCGCGGCGCAGGCCGTCGCGGTTGCTTGTGCGGTCGCCATCAGCGCGGTCGCGGCGATGGTGGCCGTCGATCGTGGCAAACGTTCGTCGAGGTCCTCGCGCCGCGTGACGCCTGCGGCTGGGAAATCGCTCCTCATGCTCGTCGTCTTCGTGGTGGCGGGGGTCGCCGTCGTCCTGATGCGCCGGTAGTCGCCTGGCGGACGAATCCAGGCGTTCGGTGGGGCCGCGGGGCATTCTCGGCGTCATTCGCCCATGTTCGAGAACGTTTCCGGACCGGTCCTGCCCCACAGGCCGGGCGCGCCGAGGTATGCTCCCATCGTGTCTCGCGCGATCGACGCCTTCGCGGTGCTCCTGCTCTTCGCAGCCGCTACCGCCTTTGGATTCGGCGTTCATGCGCTCGGCCAGCGCGACGACTTCAAGGCGGTCTACCTCCTCGTGATCGGTGGCCTCTCCTTGCGAGCGTCGACGGAGCTCTTGCGCCCGCGGGGGGGTGGATGAGCGTGCGCGCGGGCGTGCTGCGCGACGGGCTCGGGCTTTCCGCGCCGTGCCTCGTGTCGCTCGTCTCGCTCGTGGTAGCCGCGGCCGGATGCGGCGGCTCCGGCGGATCTTCGGGACCGCCGCCCGAGCGAGGCACGCTCGCCGCGGGGACCGTCGCGCGGGTCGGGCAGGAAGAGGTGAACGAAGGCACGGTGGCGCGCATCGCGGCGGCGCAGGGCGTCGATGTGGCGGCAGCGCGGGATCTCGCGATCCGCGACGCGCTCTTCGCGAGCGAGGCTCGGTCGCGCAGTGCGTCGAACGATCCCGATCTCGAGGGCCGTGTGAGCGCGTCGCTCGCGCGTCGGCTCTTGCATCAGCTCCTCGCGGAGGCGGATCAAAAGGGGCCGGTGACGGACGCGGAGCTCGAGCGCGTGATGGCGCGGCGGTGGATCGAGCTCGATCGTCCGGAGGGGTTTCGCACCGTGCATGCGGTCGTGCGGTTCGCCGAGAACGCGGATGCGGCGACGAAGAACCGCGCCGAGGCCGTGGCGCGTGCGATCCGCGAGGCGGTCCTGCCGGTCGCGGCGTCGGCGCGCACGATCGCGCGCCCGCAGCCGAAGCGCCCGTTCGAGGAGGTGAACGACCCGGTCGTCGCCTCGTTTCGAAGCGCCGTCGACGGCGTCGACAAGGATGGCTTCGAGATCGTCGTGGAGGCGCTCGCGCCGGTCACGGCGGACGGGCGCTTGATCCGGCCTGAAGGTGGGACGCTGGTGGAATCGTTTGCGCGTGCGGCGAGCGAGCTCGGGGCGCGCGGCGACACGAGCCCCCTCGTTCCCACGTCGTATGGCGTGCACGTGCTCGTCTTGCTCGAGCGCACGCAGGCGTCGGTCGTTCCCTTGGAGGAGCGACGGAGGCTCGTGCGTGACGAGGTCGTGTGGGGCCGCGCGAGTGCGGCGCGGTCGAAGCTCCTCGAAGGGCTGCGGCGTGATGTCCTCGTCGAGCGGAGCGCGGAGTCGCTCCTCGCCCTGGTCCCGATCGAGCGATGAGCGAACGCACGCGATCCCGCCGTCCTCGTCCTGCGCCTCCGCCGCGTGATCAGGAGGCGACGACCTTCACGACGATCCTCGAGCGTCTCGTGCAGGCCTTGCCTGGCGCGAAGGGCGCGGCGCTCGTCGACGCGGAAGGGGAGACCGTCGACTACTTCGGCCTCCTCGATCCGTTCGACCTCAAAGTAGCCGCGGCGCACTGGCAGATCGTGCTCGGTGAGCTCCGGGAGACGTCGAACTTCGCGTCGCCCAAGCAGATCACGGTCCGTGCGCGCGGCCGTGGGTACATCGTGCGGCAGCTTCCGGAGGGGTATGCCCTCGTCGTCGTGTTTCATCCGCTCGCGGCGTTCGCGGCTTCCAAGCGCACGCTCGAGGAGATCGAGGCGCAGCTCTACGCGGAGGCGGGCTGGGCGCGGCCGCAGGGCAGCACGAAGTGGTTCCGCGTCGACGTGGAGACGGCCCCGCCGGATCATTCGCGTCCGCGGCAGCTCCGGGCGGCGGGCGGCTGGCAGCCCATCGAGGTGATGGGGGCGATTGTGGGACTTCGCGGGCGGGAGAAGGGCTTTCGCGTGCGTTTGCCGAGCGGCGCGGAGATGCTCCTCGTGCGCGAGTGCCGTGGCCGCTGGTTTGCGGATGAGCACGTCGAGGAGCTCATCTAGACGTGGCCCGTTCGTCTTGGCCGGCGTTTTCGCGGAGAAACCGGCGGCAGGACAAGACGGACGGAAAAAAAACATGCTGGTTGTTGACAGGAGGGGAGGGGTGAGTAGAGTCCGCCTCCCCAACGCGACGGCGCTGCTGCCGCGAAGGGAGCTGCCGAGGGCCATCGCCCCGGTTCTTCAGCAAGAAGGAGTGAGTTTGGCTCTCTCCTTCGCCCCGCGAAAGGCGGGGAAAAGCGGAAGAGACGGGACGAAAAAAAGGCGACGAGGCAGTTGACAGGCGGAACTCGATGAGTAAAGTCCGCCCCCCTCGATGCGACGGCGCAAGCTGCCGCGGAGGGGCCGCCGAGGGCTATCGTCCCGGTTCTTCAGCTCGATAGGGCGAGGTTTGCCTCGCTCCTTCGCCCTCGCAAGAGGGAGAGGAAAAGCGGAAGAGACGGGACGAAAAAAAGCAACAAGGCGGTTGACAGGCGGAACTCGATGAGTAAAGTCCGCCGCCCCGACGCAAAGACGCCGCGATGAGCGGTCTCGAGCGAAGGGAGAGTCGGTCGAAAAAGAAAACGACTGACTCGAAAAAAAAAGGTTGACGGGACGCCGAAAGGCAACTAAATCAACCGACCTCGCCGAGACAAACGGCGTCGCGAAAGCGGCCTGGACGAACGGCGAGACGACAGAACGAAGGAATGGCAGGAGTATCTGCCGAAAGCCTTCGGCTCGGTCCTTGAAAACTGGATTGTACGCAACACGCAATAACGTGTGGTGACGTGGCCCTCGCCTTCGACCTGCGCAAGCACGGTCGAGGCAACACGTCATGCCAATGAGGCATGAGCCGTCAC
>NZ_JASBQE010000096.1 GCF_029960785.1 Polyangium sp. 15x6 | reverse complement strand
GAGAAACCGCGCATCGCGCGGTTTCTCGGCCCTCGGTCCAGGCCGTGCCTGGTCCGGGGTGCAGGGGGCGGACAGCCCCCTGCTGGGGTGCGGGGCAAAGCCCCGCGCCTCTCAGGGCGTGACGCAGAAGATCATCGCCCAGCTATTGAGGGTGCCCTGGTCCGAGGTCGTGTCGTCGATGACTTTGAGCTTCCACCTGCCGACGGGCGACTTGCCGTTGACCGGGGTCAGCGCTGTCTCCGGCGAATAGCAGCCCGAGAAGGGCGCGGTGCCACCGCTGACCGCCGAGGAGCAGGTCGAGTCGAGGATCGTGTTCGTGTAGTTGTCGCCCGAGCTGCCGTTGTCCGAGGTGATGTCGAGCTCACCGAGGCCCGGCGGCTGCAGGTACGCGTCGATGTCCCCGGACCAGGTGTGCGTGGCGTTGAAGAGCACCGCCGCGCGGTTCACCGTGCCGACGTTCGCCACGCCGAGATAGCTGCTGATGCCCGTGGTGTTGCCGTCGAGCAGGGCGATGGGCGTGTCGTACGCCCGGACGACGACGAGGCGCTGGCCCGCCGCGCAGGCCGGGAAGTACGCCGGAATCGTGCAGTCCGAGTCGGCGGCGTCGATGAGCGTGTCGCCGTCGTTGTCGATGCCGTCGTTGCAGTACTGCTCGACCTTCGTGCACACGTTCGGGGTCCCGATGCACTTGTAGTTCGGCTCGAGCAGGCACACGGACGAGCAGCCGTCGCCGCTGACCGTGTTGCCGTCGTCGCAGGCGTCGGTGCCGTTGATCGTGCCGTTGCCGCAGCTCGTCGTGCAGACGCTCGGCGTGCCCGTGCAGGTGTAACCCTGCTCGATGGCGCAGGTCGCGGAGCAGCCGTCGCCGCTGTTCTTGTTGCCGTCGTCGCAGACGTCGGTGCCGTTGATCGTACCGTCGCCGCAGCTCAGGGCGCAGACGCTCGGCGAGCCGGCGCACTGGTAGCCCTGCTCGATGACGCAGCTCGCGGAGCAGCCGTCGCCGCTCGTCAGGTTGCCGTCGTCGCACACCTCGCTGCCCGCGAGGATGCCGTCGCCGCAGAGCGCGGTGAACGTCACCTGGAGCTGGTAGGCGCCGATGGTCGCGTTGCTGGCGTACTCCTCCACGTGCACGTAGTACGTGCCCGGGGCGAGCTTGCGCGCCGCCGCGTCCGCCGACGTGGTCGGATCGATCACCGAGCAGCTGTTGAGGCCGTCGTCGTCGTCCTCGACGAGGACCGTCGTGCAGTTCGACGCGAGGAGGTAGATCTTGGTGTCGTTGCCCGTCGGGCAGGTGCCCACCGACGGGACGAAGGTCTCGATCTTCACGTCCGCGACCGCGGGCACGGTGAACGCGTAGTAGTCATGGTCGCCGATGGGCGTGATCTTGCCGGTGACCGCGAAGGGCGGCATGAGCGGGCCGGTCGCCGTCGCGCACGTGTTCGGCTCGGACTCGACGAGGACGCAGGTGCTCGGCGCGCCGAAGCACACGAAGAACGGCTCGGCCTGGCAGGTGGCATTGCAGCCGTCGCCGGCCGTCTTGTTGCCGTCGTCGCAGCCCTCGGCCGCCGCGTTCACGAAGCCGTCGCCGCAGGTCGCCGCGATGCAGCCCGGCAGGCAGGCATCGTCGTCGTTCAAGTTGCCGTCGTCGCACGCCTCGGTGCCGGCCGGGATGCCGTCGCCGCAGACCGTCTTGCACGCGCTCGGCTCGCCGCTGCACACGTAGCCGAGCTCGGCCTGGCAGCTCGCGGAGCAGCCGTCGCCGCTCGCCGTGTTGGCGTCGTCGCAGGTCTCGGGGCCCTTGACGAGGCCGTCGCTGCAGATCGCGGTGCAGGCGCTCGGGGCGCCCGCGCAGAGCCAGCCCACCTCGGTCGCGCACGCGGCGTCGCAGCCGTCGCCGGCCACGGCATTGCCGTCGTCGCAGGTCTCGGCGCCCGTGAGGAGGCCGTCGCCGCAGAGCGAGACGACGCAGACGTTCCCCGCGCAGATGTTGCTCGTGCAGTCGCCGTTCACGAGGCAGCCCTTGCCGAGGTCGCAGGTCTGGCAGGTGCCGCCGCCGCAATCCGCGTCCGTCTCGGCGCCATTCTTCACGGTATCCGTGCACGTCGCCGTCTGGCAGACGTTGCCCGTGCACACGCCGCTCTTGCAGTCGGTCGGCTGATTGCAGACGAGGCCGTCGGCGCAGGCGGGGCAGTCCGCGCCGCCGCAGTCGACGCTGGTCTCGCTGCCGTTCTGGATGGTATCGCCGCAGGTCGCTCCCTGGCAGGTGCCGTCCGTGCAGACCTTGCTCGCGCAATCCGAGTCGATCGAGCAGACGAGGCCGGTACCGCAGGGCGAGCAGTTCGGGCCGCCGCAGTCGACGTCCGTCTCGTTGCGGTTCGTCACCTGGTCGGTGCAGGTCGGCAAGCAAATCGAACCCGAGCAGGAGCCGCCCACGCAGTCGCTGTCCTCTGCGCAGCCGAGGCCGGGGCCGCAGGGGCTGCAGGTGCCGCCGCCGCAATCGACGTCCGTCTCGGCGCCATTCTCGACGGTATCCGTGCAGGTGGGCGTCTGGCAGGTGGCGGAGTCACACACGCTGCTCTGGCAATCGGATGACACCTTGCAGACGAGGCCGTCGGCGCAGGGGGCGCACACGGCGCCGCCGCAGTCGACGTCCGTCTCGGAACCGTTCTTCACGGTATCGGCGCACTCGGCCGGGACGCAAACGTTGTTCGCGCACACATTGTCGGGGCAGTCCGCGTGCGCGAGGCACTCCACGCACGTGCCCGCGCCGTCGCAGAACTTGCCGTCGTTCGTGGTGCAGGTGTCGCCGGCCGGGAGCGGGTTGTTTTCCGGCTGCCCCGCATTGCAGACGTCCTGGGTGCAGTCGTTCTGATCGTCGAGAATGTCGGTGTCGTCGTTCTCGAGCGTGATCTCGCCCTTCCCGTCGCAGATCTCGCGGGCGCAGTCGCCGGGCATCTGCGTATCGCTCGGGGTGCCCATGGCGGCGAACGTTTCGCCGCAGACGCCCGAGGTGCAGGTGCGCGTGCGGCAGACCGTGTCGGCGCCCGGGCAATCCTCGGGCGTCCTGCACGCGCCCATGCCGCCCATGCCCGTCCCGCCTTCACCGCCGGCGCCGCCGGTGGTGTCCGGGGGAGCCGTCTCCTCGCAGCCCGTTCCTGCGCTCACTGCCACGAGGAGCGCGAAGGTCGCCACGGCGTACCTTGTGATTCCGAACCTTCTCCATCGACTCATGGGCGACATGCCCTTTCTCCCCGTCGGCGCCGTGCCGGCGCGAGGGACCAACGGCCCGCTGTTTGCCAACGCGAGACCTCACCACAGGCGAAAAACCCGGTCAAGGGGGAGATCGGCCCGGAAGCACCCTCCGCAAGCCGTTTTCGGGGCTTATGGCGTACGTGCCTTCCGCCGCATGCTCCCGCCTCCCGTGAACTCTGCGGTCTGCCCTACCCAACCCGTCGGGCGAGGCGGGGGACGCGAGCGCCGGCTAACGGGGCGCGGGGGCGCCGGATTGTTTCTGCTTCAGGTAGAAAAAGTCCCGAGGTGCAGGCTTCGATACATATCCGCTCTTCGTGTATTCGACCTTTTCGATCAGCGTCGACACGACCGCGGGCGGGGTGGAATGGTCGTACAGGAGGAACCGCGTATACGACCAGTTGATGTCGAGCTCCGCAGCGGACACGGCGCCGGCCGATTTCATCGCGGCCGCGAGGTCACGCGCCCATACCCACTCGCCGATCGCAAAGAGGAGCGTCGTTCCGTCCTCGTGCAATCCGATCGCCGTGCGTCGAATCTCGCGATCGCCTCCCTCGGCCGCGCCCCAGAGCCGCGCCGTGTCCTCGTTCGGCAGGCGCGGGTGGAGCGCGCCGCCCTCGAGGAGGCAAGGCGGCGTCTGCCGGTACGACCGGATCTGCGCGGTGACGGGCGCGAGCGCCGGGAAGCTCGCGATACGCACGGATCCGTCCCCGAGCAGCGCCACCGTGCAGCCATCCTCTCGCGGCGGGAGGAAGACGTCGCCGTCGACCATCATCCCCCATTTGCCGTGCTTCGCCATGAAGCCGCCATTGAACACCGCAATCAGCGAGGGCAGATCCGCCGCCGGAACGAGCCCGGGGCGTCGATCATTCGACACCACGGTCGACGTGGGCTCCTCCGTGCCCGCGACGAGGCGCAGATCGACCCGGCGCAGATCGATCGCCACGAGGAGGACGTACGGGTGGGGTTTGATCGGGTGCGGATGGACCATGGCGCGCGCGAGCGCGCCGGTGCCGCGCGCGGCGCCCTCGTCGAGGAGCGTGAAGACGCCGTCGCCGGGTTTGGCGGTGCGGGCGTGGGGCGGCGTGAAGGCGGGCGGCGGAAAAGGAGGACCCGAATTCGTGGGAGCAGCAACCGCTCGTGCAGCAGCGGTCTCCGGAGGGCTTGGTTCCGCAGGCTTCGGCGGCGGCGTCACGACGGGCGGCGCCGCGGGACTCGCGGTGATCCGCGGCGGCGGCGCCGAATGATCGAGGGGAGGGGGCGTCCCGCCGCACCCGGAGGCGAGGATCGAAAGGAACCACGGGAAGAACCGACGGACCATGTCGCGCCGCCATTAGCACAAGTCGCGCGCCTGGCACCTCGAATAGCGAAAGAAAAGCGGCGCGGAGGGAAATTCCAAGCCGTGGTCGACGGAATCTTGCATCATCGTCCGAATACGTGCGGAAGCGCGCGCCGGTCCGCGGCGACACCATAACGTTCAGCGTAAATTCGCTTCCCTCTCGCACGATAAGCGAGTACGCCTCCCTCCTTGGCCCGGCACCCGCCTGCTTCACACGGAGGCGGCGGGCGCGTCCACGTTGGTGGAGGATTCGATGAAGCGCTCCGTTCGTTGTCTCACCATGCTCACGGCGCTGGTCGGCGCTTCCTTCGCTCATGCGAAGGAGCTGCCGAACTTCGATGCTTATTATCGCGCGCAGCCGGCTCCCGCCGGGGGCCCGCGCGTCTTACGGTCCCCCCTCGGCGGACACGTCACGTCGGTGCACCCGCACACCGGCGCTCCCACTTTTTTCTGGGCCTCGCGGGATCAGAGCGGCACGAAGGCGCTCGTCGCGAGCACGAAGCCCGACGTCGCCGCGCGCAAGGCGCTCGTCTCTGCGGCCGAGATGCTGAGGCTCCCGGAGGCCGCCATCCAGGCCACGGTCGTGCGTGAAATTCACGATCGCGGCGCGGGCGGCGTCGTCGTGCGCCTCGGCCAGGAGATCGACGGCGTCGAGGTTTTCCGCGGCGGCGCGAACGTCATGCTCGATCGCAGCCATCGCCTCGTGGCCGCCTCGAACAACCTGCATCCGGCCGGTTTTGCCGGAAACAAGCGGGTCCCGCGCACGTTCGTCGTGACACCCCAGGGCGCACTCGCCAGCGCGTTCCGGGATTTCCACGGCACCGATCTGCCGGTGGCGAACCTCCTTCCGCGCGGTGAAAAAGGTCGTTACCAGACCTTCGATCTCCTGCCCACGCAGGATCACGAGTTTGCCGGCCCCGCGCGCGTGAAGAAGGTGTACTTCCCGCTGCCGGATCGCCTCGTTCCCGCTTACTACCTCGAAATTCGCCCGCGCGAGGTGGGCGAGAAGGACGCGGGGCTCTACGCCTACGTGATCGCGGCCGACGACGGGCGTGTCCTCTATCGGCAGAACCTCTCGCACGACGCGGCCTTCAATTACAGGGTCTGGGCCGACGCGAACGGCGACAAACGCCCCCTCGACGGCCCGCAGGCCGATTTCACGCCGCACCCGACGGGCCAGCCCGACGGCTCCGCGCCCCCGTTCATCGAGCCGGTCCTGGTCTCGATGGATGGCTTCAACAAGAACCCCCAGGGCACGTTCGATCCGTGGTTGGCCTCGGGCGCGACCTCGACGTCCGGCAACAATGTCGACGCGTACGCCGACCACGCCCAGCCGGACGGCTTCGGCAATGGCGACACGCGCCCGAACGTGACGGCGCCCGGCACGTTCGATCGTACGTACGACGTGAACCTCGCGCCGACGGCGAACCCGAACCAGATCATGGCCGCCGCCACGCAGCTCTTCTACGTGACGAACTGGCTGCACGATTACTGGTACGACTCGGGCTTCGACGAGAAATCGGGCAACGCGCAGAAGAGCAACTACGGCCGCGGCGGCGAGGAAGGCGATCCGCTCCTCGCCGAGGCGCAGGACGACGCGTTCAACAACCAGAGCCGCAACAACGCGAACATGCAGACGCCTGCGGACGGCGAGTCGCCGATCATGCAGATGTACCTCTGGTCGGGCGCGAGCGCGCGGAGCCTCACGACGAACCCTGGCGGCAAGGGATACGGCACCGACGTCGCCGAATTCGGGCTGCAGGTCTTCAACACGACCGGCTCCCTCTCGCTCGTCGACGACCAGTCCACGGCCACGACGAACGAGACGCCCGGCACGTTCCGCGACGGCTGCCAGTCCATCAAGAACAACGTGGCCGGCAAGATCGTCGTCATCGATCGCGGCTCCTGCACGTTCAAGCAGAAGGCCGTGAACGCGCAGGCCGCGGGCGCGATCGGCATGATCCTCGCGAACCACCTGAACGAGCCCGCCCCGCCGTACATGCCGAACGGGGACCCGAACCAGGCCGTGACCATCCCCGTCCTGTCCGTCACGCTGGCCTCGGGCAACGCCATCAAGCAGGCCATGATGGGCGGCGATGTGACGGCCACGATGGTCCGCTCGGCCGCGGGCGTCGAGCGTGACGGCACGATCGACAACCACATCGTCGCGCACGAGTGGGGTCATTACCTGCACAACCGGCTCGCGTACTGCGGCTCCAACATGTGCGGCGGCATGGGCGAGGGCTGGGGCGACACGGTCGCGCTCCACATGACCCTGCGCGAGGGCGACGATCTCGACGGCGTCTTCGGGATGAGCGTCTACGCCACGGCGACGCTCGGCGACAGCGGCTACTACGGCATCCGGCGCGTCCCGTACTCGACCGACATGACCAAGAACGGCCTGACCTTCCGGCACATCGCCGACGACCAGGCGCTGCCGGATCACCCGATGGCCGTGATCCCCGCGCCGAACTCCGAGGTGCACAACGCCGGCGAGGTGTGGGCGACGATGATGTTCGAGGCGACGGTCGCGCTGCTCAAGCGCAGCCAGCAGCCGGGCGCGCCCTACGACTTCGAAGGGGCTCGCCGCCGCATGGCCGACTACATCGTCGCGTCGCTCAAGACGGTCCCGCCGGACGCGACGTACCTCGAGCAGCGCGACGCGATCCTCATGGCGGCGTCCACGGTCGACCTGAAGGACATGGAGATCCTCGCCCAGGCCTTCGCCAAGCGCGGCGCGGGCTCGTGCGCGGTCTCGCCGCCGCGTGACTCGAACGACAACGTGGGCGTGGTCGAGAGCTTCGAGGTCAAGGCCTCGGTCTCCGATCTCGCGGGCGAGCTCGACGACGCCGTCCAGTCCTGCGACTCCGACGGGCGCCTCGACGCCCAGGAGTCGGGCCGCGTGACGATCGAGCTCAAGAACACGGGCGTCGCGCCGCTCACGGACGCCGTCGCGAGCGTGACGGCGCAGCAGGCGGGCATCTCGTTCCCGAACGGCACGCAGGTGCAGTTCGGCACGGTCCCGCCCTTCGGGACGGCCAAGGCCACGATCGACGTCGCGCTCGACGGCTCGGTCGCCGGCATCAACTCGGTCAAGCTCGACATCGCCGTGACGAGCGCCGAGACGTGCGAGCCCAAGTCGACGCTCGTCGAGGTGCCGTACATCAACTACGACAACGTGCCGGAGTCGGCCACGATCGAGAGCGCCGAGAGCGACATCGAGACGTGGACGAGGTCGGGCGACGGCGCGGATCGGGTCTGGAGCCGCATCCAGAACGGCCCGCCGAACCACGTCTTCCACGGCGTGGACTCGGGCAGCTTGAGCGACACCGCGTTCGAGTCGCCGGCGATCGTCGCGGGCCCCGGGCCGCTCACGATCACGCTGAAGCACCGCCACGAGTTCGAGGTGGGTCCGCCGCCGCAGGGCGGTGGCACCGTCAACTACGACGGCGCCGTCATCGAGATCTCGACGGACGGCGGGCAGAGCTGGCAGGACGCGGCTCAGTTCGCGATGGTGCCCTACACCGGCACGATCACGAACATCTCCGACAACCCGCTCGGCAACCGCCAAGGGTTCACGAACCGGAACGCGGCGTGGCCGAACTTCAACACGATGACGCTGAACTTCGGCAACTCGCTCTCCGGCAAGACGTTCAAGCTGCGCTTCCGGATCGGCACCGATCCGGCGGCCGGCGCGTACGGCTGGGAGATCGACGACATCGACGTGCAGGGCGCGGTGAACAAGCCGTTCGCGTCGATCGTGGAGGACAGCACGAACTGCGCGGGCCTGCCCGTGGCGAACGCCGGCGCGGACCTCGTGGTGTCGGGTGGTGACGAGGCCACGCTCGATGGTTCGAAGAGCAGCGATCCGGACGGCGATACGCTCACGTACAAGTGGACGCAGACGGAAGGGCCCGAGGTCGCGCTCACGCCGAACGATGGGCCGAAGCCGACGTTCGTCGCGCCGAACGTTCAGGCCGAGACGGTCCTCACGTTCCAGCTCACCGTCTCCGACGGCAAGGGCCTGGCGAGTGACCTCGTGAAGGTGACCGTCACGCCGGGCATGGGCAGCGGCGGCGAGGGCGGCGCGGGCGTCGGCACCGGCGCGGGCGCCGGCGGCGTCGGCGGTGGCCCGATCCTCGTCGACGACGAAGGTAGCTGCGGCTGCGCCGTCGTCGGTGACGAGCAGAAGAGCCCGGTCGTGCCCGCGGCGGCCGCCCTCGGCTTGCTCGGCGCCGTGTTCGCGCGGCTGCGTCGTCGGAACCGCAAGTAATCGTCACGGCCTCGAGGCGGCGGCCCGCTGGGCCGCTGCCTCCAGCGCCTTCTGCCAATCCCCCCGCATCGAAGCGTTCACCGTGTGCCCCACGCCGGGGTAGGTGGTGAGCTCCGCCGAAAAGCCCGCCGCGACGAGCGCGCGCACGGTCTCGGTCGCGCCGGCGAGCGGCACCATCGTGTCCGCGTCGCCGTGGAACGCGTGGACGAGCGGGGCGAACTTTCCCATCGGCCACGAGCTCGGGTAGAGCGGCGGCGCGAGCAGGCCGGCGAGGGGAAGCGCCTCGCCGATGCGCTCGGGGTGTTTGACCGCGAGCGTGAAGCTCAGCATCCCTCCCTGGGAAAACCCCGTCACGATCGGCCGGCCGTGCGTGGGCCGCGTCCGTTCGAGCTCCTCCAGCATCGCGGCGAGCCCGTCGGCCGCGAGCGCCGTGCCTTCCCCGAGCTTCGCAGGATCTCGACGCGCGAGCGGGAACCACGAGAAGCCGTCGCCGTGCGGCGAGGTCCCGTACGGAACGACGACCCGCATGCGCGCTTCGATCCGATCGAACAGCCGAACGAACGACTCCGGACGATCTCCGAGCCCGTGGATCGCCACCACGAGCGGCAGACGTTCGGTCGCGGCGGCGCCGCCCGTCACGCGTTCGAGGTACCGGATCCCCGCCGCTTCGGGCGGCCCGGACGTGGCCTTCGCTTCGACCTTCGGGGCTGCGCTGGCCGGCGGAGGCTCGGGTGGCGTCTCCCGCCCGCACGCGGGCGCGAGCAGCACGAGCGCGACGAGGGCAGCGGCCTTTGCGTGGTTCATGCCGAGGCCAGGCGCGCGGCGCGTTCCCGTTCGAGCCGCGGCGGCGGGAGGATCGACGCGCCGAAGAGCACCCGCCGCGGCGCCTCGCCCGCGACCTCCTCGCGCCACGACAGGGCCCACTCGGCCCAGGGGATGTGCTGATCGCGGAACAGGATCTTCCGTAAATCGAGCGGCTTGGGCTCGACGCCCGGACGCTCGCCGCGCACCACGGGTGGCACGAGCGGGCCGCTGAACCCGGCGTCGAGCGCGTAGATCACCTCGGTCCGGTAGCCTTCGCCCGGCCAGAGCACGAGGCCCTCGTCGGCGATGTCGTACGGCACGTCCTCGCCGAGCGCCGCGCGGATCTGCTCGCGCACGAGATCCACGCCGGCCATGCGGTAAAACCCGGCGATCGCGTTCTCGAAGAGGATCCGATCCGAGCCGTCGAGCGCATCGACGAACCCTGGCTCGGTCACGCTCGCCACGACGAGCCCGCTCTGCTCCTCGAACGCGATCACGGTCTTCGCCTTGGAGATCGCATCACAGGCGAGCTCGAGGCGCAGCCGGTTCGAACCGAGCTCGACGCTCTGCACGGTGATGGCGCCCGCGCGGAAGCGGGGGCATGCCGCGAGCAGGCCGCTCACCTCGCGATCGACGGCGCGCCGCACGGTCTCGCGCAGGTCGTCGAGCTGCTCCTGCAGGCCGCGCAGCGAGCCGTGCCCGCGCTCGACGCCGCGCGACTCGTCGAGCTCCGCGCGCCGCGCCGCGCGCCGAAGTTTTCCGTAGAGCTTGGGCAACGTACCCGAGTGGAACCCGGGCCGCATGAGCGTGCCCACGGTCTCGCCTTGATGCCCGATCGGCACGGGCCCCAGGTTTTTCGCGCGGTTCTCGCGGTAGAGGCGGAAGTTCTCCTTGAACTCCCACACGAGGAAGCCGAACACGCTCGGGAACAGGAACACCGTCGTCGCCGCGATCGTCCCGCCGATGACCGGGCCGAGCGGGGCGAGCGCGTGGTTCATGACCGTCAGCATCTCGGCGAGCTGCTGGATCAGCATCTTCTGCGCGACCGTGACCACCGGGAAGTGCTTCACCGGGTTGATCTCGGGCTCGATGAGCAGCGTGATGTAGAGCCGGATCACGTACGCCACGAAGAACCACACGAGCCCGAGCGTCGCCTTGAGCGGGATCGTGGCGCGCTTGTCGCCCTCACGGAACCGCAGGAATTCGTCGACCCGGTAGAGCGTGCGCTCCGAGAGCTCCAGCATCGCGCGGAAGATGCTCATCACGAGCCGCAGGAGCCCCGGCAGCGCGCGCCCCTTCAGCGCCTCCCAGCCGAGCGCGATCTGGTCGAACACGACCTCCTGCGCGACGAGGCCCGCCCGCGTGTTGAGCAGCACGCTCGCCGCCACGAACACGCCCGCCGCGCCGAGGGGCCCGATCACGCCGGGCACGTCGCGCAGGGGCGTCGCCAGGTAGAGGATCGTCGCGACCACGAGCGGCATCAGCACGTACCGCGCGAGCGCCCGCGCCATGCCGCTCTCCAGCACGCGCCGGATCGGCCCGAGCGAGAAGACCCACCGCGGCAGGCGCACGAAGACGGCCGCGAGCGCGTGGCCGAGCATCGACAAAACCCGCATCGCGCCGGCGCGGATGGCTTCGCTGTGGATGAGCCCGAAGAGCACGGCGGTCATCACGAGCAACGACGGCGTGCTCACGAGGTGCGGCGGCACGAAGCCGAGCGCCTTCGCGGCCGGCCCGACCATGTGCTGCAAGCCCTCCAGCACCACGAACGCGCCGCCGGCCGGCAAGATCACGAAGAGCGTCACGAGCCGGCCGAGCTTCGTCCCGAAGAACACGCTCGACACCTTCTGCAAGGCGCGCAGGTACACCTCGCCGCGGCGGTAGACGCCGTCGAGCGAGACATCGAGCGCCTTGTCCGCGAGCAGCAGCGGATCGCCGCGCACGAGCTCACCCGGGAGCGCGACGTCGGCCATCTTGAGCTGGCTCCGGGAGAGCGCGTCGCGGAGCTGCCCGATGCTCAAGAACCCGCGCGCCACCACCTGATCGCAGAGCTCCTCCACGAGCTTCTTCCGCGCCACGCGCTCGGGCACGCTCGCGGGCCGGAGGCCCACGCCGTCGAGCGTCCCCTCGATGACCGGCCGCAGCGTCTTCCGCACGTTCTCCTCGGCCCGCCGCACCGCCATGCGCAGGAGCCGCGCGATGAGCCGTCGATCCGCGGACGGCATCTCCACGTGCCGTAGCTTTTGCAGGGCGCTCCGCAGGTGCCGCGCGATCTTGAGCGGCCGCGTCGCCGGCAGCTTCCGCACGATCGGGCGATCGCCGAGCGAGAGCGCCCACGTCACGAGATCGACCGCCGACGCCCCACGCTCGTGCGCCACGCAGGCCCGCTGGAGATCGTAGAGCAGCCGCGCCTCGACCGGATACCGGAGCGCTTGCCTCTCGCTCGCCGTCACCGCGAGCGGCATCAGCGACGAGGTCCACGGCACCCGCGGCGCGCCCTCCGCGCTCTCGCCCGGGCCCACGAGCGCCGCGTCGAGCCGCGCGCCGAGCGCGTCGAGATCCCGCTGCACCTGGGCGCGCAGCTTCACCTGCTGATCCTCGCCCGCCGCCGGCATCGCCGCGAGCAGCGAGAGCGCGGCCCGCACGTGGTTCCCCTCGGCGCGCGCCTTCTCGGCCTGGGCCACGAGCTTCTGCGCGCCCGCGACCGTCGTCGCGCGCCGCGACAGGAACGCGGGCAGCACGTCGAGCGCGGGCAGCGCCGAGTACGTCGGTGTCGTCGACTCCTTGCCGAACGGCGTCTCCGAAGGCTCCGCCGCGCCCTCGGGCCTGCACGCCGCGAGCAGCGCGCGCGCGTCCACGTCCCCGCCGATCACCGCGAGCGCTCGCGACGTGTCCCGCAGCGTGGGGAACGTCCTCGCAACGAGGCGCGGGGCGAAGTGGTGGAGCTCCAGCAAGAGCGCGGCGAACTCCGTGTAGACCTCCGCGTCGTCGGCCGGGGGCAGGAGTAGATCGTCGGCCCGCAAGACGCGCCGGATCTCGTCGAACTCCGTTTGCCCGATCCGATCGATCCGCGCCCGGATCCCCGCTTCATCGAGCGCGCCGCGGCGCCGCGCGGCTTCGAGCGCGAGGTGCACGCGCCCGTGGAACGCCCCGCGCCAGAGCCGCGCCAGCACCTCGGCCGGCGACGCGTCGAGGATCTCCGATCCCTTCGGCCTGGGCAGGAGCACCACGTGCTCCGGCAGCCTCTTTCCGGCCTCGCCGAGCTCCGCGGCTGGCACGAGCGCGAGGAGCTCGTCCCTCCCGAGCGCGTAACACGACGCGTGCGGCACCAGGAGCCCGATGCCCACGATTCGCCGGTGGCGCTTGATCACGCGGGCGACGAGGCGACTGTCCACCACGAGCGTGCCGGTCTCCGCGCTTCGCAGGCTTCGCTCGATGGGGGTCGTATCCATGCGGAAGAGCGAGGCGGCGGGGACGGGGACGATCCCGAGCGCCGCGCTCGGCCCCACTTACACCACGGAGCGCGGAGGCACAACGACCCGGGCGGAAAGCATGTTGCCGTCCGGGGCTCCCCGACCTCGGGAGACGGTGGGGCCGGCTCTCGCCACGCGCCGCGGGGCTTCATGGCCATGGGGGCGCTGACGCGTGGATCTCGGCTCTGACCGAAGCGAGCGAGCGGCGCCTTTGAGAGGAGACGACGCATGGCTCACGCATTCCATCGGTCCTTCGGCCGTGCCTTCCTGCTCTTCGCGCTCGGTTCCGTGGGCGCGTGGGGCTGCGGCACGGAGGCGGGGAACAACCGCCCGGGTCAGGCCACGGAGGAGCCCTGGGAGCCGCCCTCGCACGGACAGATTCTGGCCGTCGTGTCGACCATCGATCGAGCCGAGATCGAGGGCGCGAAGACGGCGCACCAGCGGACCACGAACGACGCGGTCCGCGCCTACGCGCAGCGCCTCGCCGACGAGCACGAGGAGGCCGAGACGCGCATTCAGTCGCTCCAGGAGAAGCTCCGGGTCAAGCAGGAGGGGAGCGAGATGCAGTCGAACCTCCGCCGCGAGGCCGAGCGCATGGCCGAGCGACTGCGGACCGTGCCGGCCGCCGAGTTCGACGTCACCTACCTCGACACGCAGATCGCCATGCACCAGCGCGCGATCACGCTCCTCGACGCGCAGCTCATCCCGAACGCCGACTCGACGGAGATCGAGACCTTCCTGCGCGACATGCGCGGCTCGCTGGTCCAGCACCTCACCCAGGCGCGGCGCCTCCGCAGCCGCTTCCCGACCCCCCCGGGCGGCGGGGTCTGACCCCCAGAGAGCCGATAAACACGAAAAATATCCGAGGCGCCCAGATCGGACAGGATACGTCCGATCTGGGCGTCGATTTCCGTCGGCCCCCTGCCATTGCATGATAATCTCGGCTACGGCTGGCGTCATGGACGGGGAGCTGGCGGCCGAGGGCCTCGCCGCGGCCGATCGTGGCCTCCCTCGTCCCGCGCCTCGGGGGCCGCCTTTTTCTTTCCGGCTTTGGCCTCGTTCGCGAAGGAATGGATCCCATGCTTGTCTTGAAAAACCCGAACCCCGGCCATGTTCTGCCGGCCATGCGATGGACGCGCCATGCCGCCGCTCGGTGATCGCCGCACGTATCTGCCGCGCATCGCGGCCCCGCGCTGGGTCGTCTTCGCTGATTTCGACGAGACCTACCTCGCGCACGACGGCTCGCCCGAGCGCCGCCGCGATCGGCGCTCGCTCGAGCAGCTCCTCCTCGAAGAGGCCTCCGCGCTCGGCCTCGTCTTCGGCTGGGTCGCCGACGGGCCCATCGACGTCGTCGCCGCCACGGTCGGCACCCACGGCCTGCGCGTCGTGCCCCATTTCATCGCGAGCTCCTGGGGCGCCGAGCTCGATTTCTTCACCCGCGAGGAAGGCCGCCGCCCGGTCGCCGAATGGGACGCCCGCGTCGCGCAGAGCGGCTTTTCGAGGGCCCGCGTCGCCGCCGCGCTCGACGATCTCCTCCGCCGTGGCGTCCACCTGGTCCGCCGCGAGCAAGCGGGCAGACGCATCGATAGTTACATGTTTCAGCCGAACGGCCGCGGCCGGCACCCCGAGATCGCCTCGATCCTCCACAAGATCGCCGAGCGCCATGGGATCGGCGTCCACGTCTATCCCTGCCACCCCGCGCTCGGCGAGCCCGAGGGCGCCTACGACGTGGATTTCGTGCCGCGGGGCGTCGGAAAACGCCAGGTCGCCGATTTCGTCCTCGAGCGCCTCGGCATCCCGCGCTCCCGGGCCTTCGGCTTCGGCGACGACGTGGGCGACGTCGACATGCTCTCTGCTGTCGAGCACGGCTACCTGGTCGACAACGCTACCGACGAAGCCCGCCGCCGCTTCTCCCGCACCGCCGGGGCCAGTTATGCCCGCGGGATCCTCGACGTGATCGAGCGACGCCTCGAGCGCGTCCACCTCTGATTCGCGCCTCCGCCGCGACACCGCTGTCAGGGCCGCGCGCCGGCCCTGGTAGCAGGATCTCTTCGCGAATCCCGGGAATACGTGTATGGCACATGGTTTGCTGGCCGTGCCCAGCCTTCGTCTTTCCCTCATGCAGGAGATGAAATGCCGATGGAACGACCTTATGCGGCGCGTCGCGCGCTGCTCCACCCGTTGTGGCTCGGATCTCTCGCCGTCCTCGCCCTGAACGACCACGTCCTCAAGGGCGCGGGCGTCCTTCCCGGCGCGATCACGGGCAAACTGAGTGATTTCGCCGGGCTCGTGGTGGCGCCCGCGCTCCTCGCGGTGCTCCTCCGCCTCGGGAGCCGCCGGAGCCTTTTCCTCGCGCACCTCGCCACGGGCGCCGTCTTCGCCGCCATCAAGCTCTCGCCCGCGGCGGCGCGCGCCTTCGAGGCGTTCACGGCGCTCACGCCATTCCCCTGGAAAATCACCGTCGATCCCACCGATCTGATCGCGCTGCCCGCGCTCGCCCTCGCGTGGCGTGTCCTCGTCCCGGCCATGCAGCGCCCGCTGCCCGAGCGCCCTCTGGCCCAGCGCACGGCCGTCGTGTTCGGATCGCTCGCCTGTGCCGCGACCAGCGAGCCCGTCGACCCGCCGCCGACCTGCGACCCCGATTTCTGCGGCGTCACGCCCACCGAGGCTGGCGCGCTCTCCCTCGGCAATACCACGGACGGCGAGCGCCTCGTGCGCCTGCGGCCGCTCAAGGACTCGGTCCAGGTCGATTGCGAGACCCTGCTCGCCGATCCCGAATCCGCGCTTTCGCGCGAGCTCTTCGCGCCGGCCGAGGCGTGGCTCCTCCAGCCGGGCCGGGGTTTGCCTCTCCAGAACAATGACACGGCGGGCTGCGTCGCCTACCTCGTCGACGCCGACGGCCTCTCGCCCACGCTCCTCGCCTGGTCCTCCTCGACGTTCCCGACCCAGCTCGTCTCCACGGTGACGAACTCGGACGACCGCCTCATGATCCCGCTCTCGCTCGATTCGAATGGCAAACTCTCGCTCGGCCCGCACGAGGCCGTCTTCAAGGCGCCCGCGCTCGAAGAGCCGCCCGTCGCCCCCGGCTGCACCACACCCGACGAGAGCGTCGGCATCGAGTGGTCCACGCCGGTCCCCATCGGCGGGCCTTGGATGGTGGAATCCATCATCTCCTCGCCCGACGATTGCCACGCCCTCGTGCTCCAGAACAAATCGACGATGTACGTCTGCGTGCCCAAGGCGGCCATGCCGTTCAAGGCCGGCGACAGCCTCATGATCGACGAGCGTGATGGCATCGCCGGCTCTGCCCCCGAGACGAACGGCGAGCCGCCCGAGGGCAAGATCCTCATCCTCCACAGCGACACACACACCGTGGTCGCGGTGCGCGGCAACGTCCTCGCGCGGTATGGGTTCACGGGCACGGACGCGCCGCTCGGCGAGCCCACCGTCGAGTCCGACCTCGCCGAGGGCTGCACCGGCGCGCACGACGAATGCGGCAGCCTGCTCGTCCCGCTCGAGCTCAGCTTCCTCGGCGCGCACGTCCCGTCGATCTCCTTCCTGCGCGCGGGCAAGAGCATCGACCTCGCGGACGGCTACGGCACGCTGCACCTCGTGCGGGCCGAGGCCATGCCCATCCGCGACACGGAATGCCCGCCCTTCGCTCGCTCCAGCCGTCATTACGAATCCGTCCTCGTCATCCCCGCGGCGCCTTGATTTCGGGAGGAAACCACCATGGACCATCGAATCGGTACAGCGCTCCTTTCGACCTTGCTCGCCTCGCTCGTGCTCACGGGCTGCGCGGCCGACAGCGCGGAGTCGGGCGGCGCGAGCGCCGCTCCGGAGCCCGGACCCGGCGCGACCGGCGTCTCGCAGGGCGGCGCCCAGGACTTCGGCCTCTTCCGCCAGATCCTCGAGGACGGCAAGATCCCGGGCCCCGGCGCGCTCGACGACCTCGGCTTCTTCGCCGAGCACAAGCTCGATTACGCCCCGCCGACCTGCGGCAACGACGTCTGCATGCACGGCCTGCTCGGCGTCATGGGCAACATGATCACGGGCTCGAATTGCACCCTCGTCCAGATCGGCATGAACTCGCCGATCGACGTGAGCAACATCGCGCGCCCGCCCTTGCACCTCGTCGTCGCCGTCGACGTCAGCGGATCCATGGCCGGACAGCCCATGGATTACATGAAGGCGGGCCTCCTCGAGATGATTCCGGCCCTGAAGCCCACGGATCGGATCTCCCTCGTGACGTACTCGACGAGCGCCAAGCTCGTCCTCGATCACGTGAGCGCGTCCGATACCCAGGCGCTCGAGAGCGCCTTCCAGGGCCTCTTCGCCGCGGGCTCGACGAACCTCTACGACGGCCTCTTCACCGCGTTCTCCGTCGCCGATCAGCATTTCGATCCGACGTACCAGAACCGCGTGCTTTACCTCTCGGACGGCATGGCCACCGCGGGCCTGCAGAACCCCGACAAGCTCACCTCGCTCGCCGAGGCGTACGCGAAGAAGGGCATCGGCGTGACCACGATCGGCGTCGGCAAGGATTTCGACGTCGAGGTCATGCGTGATCTCAGCGAGGTCGGCGCGGGGAATTTCTACTTCCTCGAAGATCCGAAGGCCGTCGTCGAGGTCTTCACCGACGAGGTGAATACCTTCCTCGTGCCCGTCGCGCTCGACGTGAACATCGACGTGACCGTCGGCGGCGGCTACGTCGTGCGGGGGATCTACGGGACGAACGGCTGGCAGACGGCCGAGGGCGGCGGGACCATCTCGATCCCGAGCCTCTTCCTCGCGGGCCGCACGAGCTCCGAGGATCCCATTTCCGAGGGCCGGCGCGGCGGCGGCGGCGCGATGATTCTCGAGCTCGTGCCGCGCTCCGGTGCGATCAGCGTGCCGGATCCCTACGAGGTCGGTTCGCTCGTCCTCTCGTACAGGGACCCGCTCACGGGCTTCACGAAGTCCCAGGTCACGGACATCAAGGCCCCGCACGTGTACGAGGATCCGCAAGAGTTCTTCACGGACGAGACCGTCGAGAAGGGGTTCGTCATGCTGAACATCTACGCCGGCTTCAAGCTCGCGGCCGAGCTCACGGCCGACAGCGATCCGCGCACCGCGCGCCGCACACTCGAGGCGCTCCGGCCGAACGTCGACACGTGGCTCGCGGAGCATCCCGACCCGGACATCCAGGACGATCTCAAGTACATCGACCTCTTCATCGAGAACCTGCAGGTCGTCGAGGCGAGCACCACGCCCTACGAGCCGGCCGATCCGCCGCCGCCCTGGCCCGCCGACTGACAAAGCCGGCCCACCGACACCGACACGATCCTGCCCTTCGATCGAGGCGCCGATGCCCGGCGCCTCGATTTCCCTTACGCTTCGAGTCGCGCGTTCCAGCGCGCCCAACCAAGCAAGAAGGGATCATGAAGCACAGGCACATGTTGGTCGCACTCGCGGCCGCCATGCTCCTCGCCCTGCCCGGGTGCAAGAAGCCCGGCGGATCCACGGGCGAGCACGGCGCCGAGGCCGAAGGATTTGGTCGGCTCACGGTCGACGAGGTCGACGCCAAGATGAAGGAGGCGAAGGAGGGCAAGCTCGCCTTCCACGTCATCGACAACAACGCGCGATCGACCTTCGACAAGGGCCACCTGCCCGGCGCGAAATGGGTCGATCACGAGAACGTGCGAGCCGAGGATCTCCCCGCGGACAAGGAGGCCACGCTCGTCTTTTATTGCGCAAACGATCATTGAACGGCTTGCCATGAGGGCGCGGTCGGCGCCCTGAAGCTCGGTTACAAGAAGGTCTTCATCATGCCCGCCGGCCTCGCCGGCTGGAAGAAGGCCGGCAAGCCCGTCGAGCCCTCCTGAACCCGCCCGCCGGTTTTTCCCCGCCGGTTTTTCCGTTCCTCGCATCCTACGCATCCGGAGCTTCCCCCGACGCTCGCGCCTGGGTATAACGGCGCCGCGCGTTTCACAGGGAAAATCGAGAGGAGCACGTCCGTGGGCGACGATCGGAACGAGCTGGGCGAAAGGGCCCCGGGCATGCGCCCCGACGACGCGCTGCCCGACCTCGATCCCGAGCCGCGATCCATCGCGCCGCCGAGCAGCATCCCGCTCTCGCCGGGCACCGTCGTCGCCGACAAGTTTGCCCTCCAACGGGTCATCGCCTCGGGCGGCATGGGCACGGTGTTCGAGGCGTGGGACACGCTCATCGAGCGCAAGGTCGCGCTCAAGCTCATGCACCCGCACTACGCCACCGACCCCTCGATGGTGGCCCGCTTCCGTCGCGAGGCGCAGGCCGCGGCGCGCGTGCAGCACCCGAACATCGTGAACGTGCTCGAGGTCGGCCGCCGCCGCGACGGCGCGTTTTACCTCGTGCAGGAGCTGCTCGTCGGGCAGACCTTGCGCGAGCACCTCGACGCGCGCGGGCCGCTCGAACCCGACGAGGCCCTCGCGATCCTCGTGCCCGTGATGAGCGGCATCGCGGCCGCGCACGCCTCCGGCATCATCCACCGCGATCTCAAGCCCGAGAACGTGATCCTCTCGCGCTCGCCCTCGGGCGAGATCATCCCGAAGATCATCGACTTCGGCCTCGCCAAGCTCCACGACCCGGGCAAGCAGAGCCTCACGCGCCTCGGCATGCTCCTCGGCACGCCGCAGTACATGGCCCCCGAGCAAGTCCTCGCCGAGAAGGTCGACACGCGCGCGGACGTGTGGGCGATGGGCGTCGTCACGTTCGAGATGCTCTCGGGCGTGCAGCCCTTCGGCGCCGACGGCCTCGCCAGGCTGCTCGCCAAGATCGTCTCGTCCGAACCGCCGCCTTCGCTCGACTTCGTCGCGCCCAAGGCCGCGTGGCCCTTCGCGCCCGTGGTCGCGCGCGCGCTCGCCCGCGACCTCAAGGAGCGCTTCGCCACGATCCTCGATTTTCGCGACGCCCTCTGCGAGGCCCACGGCGGCGCGCGCCTGCTCGTCGGGCACGCGGCGCCGCACGCGGGGCAGCTCGCGGTGCCAGGGCTCGTGGACGTCGTCCCGATCGAGGATCCGGTGCTCGACGCGCCCGTGCACGACCTCGCCGAGGGGTTTGCTGCGCAGAATGCCGACGACGGCGGCGGGTACGTCCGGGTCAACCGCCCTCCGCCCCCGCTGCGCCCCGCCGCCGTCCCGCAGCGGCCGCGCGTGCCCGTCTTGACGCCGCTTCCGGCGTCTCGGACCGAATGGGGCGGCCCCGAGAGCCGGAGCCAGACGGACGAGGATCCGGTCAAGCTCGCCGAGGAGGCGCTCGACGTGAACGCCCTCGGCGACGCGATTCGCTGGGCCGAGATCGCGCTCGAAGTGCCCGGCGAGAGCGAGGACGTCCGCGGCAAGGCCTGGCTCGTGCTCGCCATCGCGCACCGCTGGCTCGGCCATTACAGCGAGGCTGCGCGCGCCGCGCAGGAGGCCATGGCCCGCATGGCGCGCGGCTCGAACGGCTGGCATGCCGCGTTCGGGCACCTCGTCATCGCGTATGGTTACCTCGGACGAAAAGATCGCCTGCTCGCGCGCGTCGACGAGCTCGTCCAGCTCGAAGAGGAGGAGGGCGTCACGACCGAGGCGCACCTCGTGAGCGCCTGCCGGCTCGCCATTTTCGTCATTCGCGCGGGCGTCCCGCCGCTCGGCCGCAAGCTCGCGCGGGACGCCCACAGCCGCGTCGCGCGGGCGGGCGCCGTGGGCCCGTTCCTGCGGGCCTGGCTCGCCGCGGCCCGGGCCGAGATCGCCATCTTCGAGGGGGATCCGGCGGCGTATCTGCGCCGCGTCGAGGCCGCCGTGGACGGGTTCACGGAGGCGAGCGACGTCCGGAACGCCTGCGTGCAGCGCACGAACGTCGGGCTCGCGTACATGCACCTCGGCGCTTACGATCGGGCCTGCTTCGGCCTGCGGCGGGCCGTCGCCGTGGCCGAGCCCATGCAGCTCGATTTCGTGCCGTTCGCCCAGGGCGCGCTCGGGTATTGCCTCGCGCACCTCGGCCGCGACGCCGAGGGGCTGCCGATCATCGAGGCGGCCCTCGAGACCTCGCGACAGCGCAAGGATCGGCGCCGCGAGGCGGGCCTGCTCGTGCACGCGGCGCGGATCCGGGCGATGCAGGGCGATCACGTCGGGGCGGTGACGCTCGCGCGCACGGCCGCGGAGGAGGCCGAGGACATCCCGGCCCAGCGCGCGTATGCGCTCGCGGTGCTGGCGAGCTCGCTCCTCGCGGAGGGCCACGCGGTCGCCGCATTGGCGCCCGCGAGCGAGGCGGCGAGCCACCTCGACCGGATTGGCGGCATCGAGGAAGGCGAGGCATTGACGCGGCTCGTGCAGGCCCTCGCGCTGCACGCCACCGGCCAGGAGACCGAGGCCAAGCGCCGCCTCGGCGAGGCGCGGCGGCGCCTCCTGGAGAAGGCCGACAAGATCGGCGACCGGCGCTTCCGGCGAAGTTTCCTGGAGCAGGTGCCGGATCACCGGCGGCTCCTCGAAACCGCGGCGCAATGGCTCGGGCCGGCGTGACGTCACGCTGAGCGTATCGTCCGCCACGGAGACCCGCTCCTTGCCAGCTTGTCAGAGCGCGCTTCGGGCGGGCCGACATTTTGACCGGGAATAAAGCGCGTCACCCTGCGAAATGCGGGGAAATCGCGATCGTCCTTGCTGGCCCGGGGCTTGCGATGGACGCCTGGCATGAGCCGAGAAGCCCTTGCCAGAGAGGTCGAGAAGGATTCGCGTGGTGGTCGGACCGTGCTCGTGATCGGCGGCAGCGGCGGCATGTCGGACAGGTATCGTGACGTCGCCGAGAAGCACGGCTTGACCCTCAAGCACTACGAGACGCGCGTGCCGAAAGGGGTTCGTCGCGACGTGGGGAAGGTCGCGCTCGTCATCATCATGGTGACCATGGTCTCGCACGCGCTGCGGGATCAGGTGCAAAACCTCGGGATCGACGGCGCGCAGGTGGTGTATCTGCGGAGCGCGTCGGTCTCGGCGCTACGAGGCGCGCTCGAACAGTGGGAGGCGTGATAGGCTCCCGGCCCGAGCATGAGCACGAAGCCGAACCCTTACGAAGAATTGCCTCGAACGAAGGCGAACTACGCGCCGCTGACGCCGATCACGTTCCTCGAGCGCGCGGCTGCGGTGTACCCGAAGCGCGTCGCCATCGTGCATGGCCGCATCCGTTTTACCTGGTCCGAGGCGTACGAGCGCGCGCGTCGGCTCGGCTCGGCGCTCGCGCGGCGCGGGATCGGCGTGGGCGACACGGTGGCCGTGCTCCTGCCGAACATCCCGGCCATGCTCGACGCGCATTTCGGCGTCCCGATGACCGGCGCGGTGCTGAACACGCTGAACACGCGCCTCGACGCGGCCACGATCGCGTTCATGCTGGATCACGCGGAGGCGAAGGTCCTCCTCGTCGATCGTGAGCTCTCGGGGATGGCGCGGCAGGCGCTCGCGCTCGCGCAATCGAAGCCGTTCGTCATCGACGTGGACGATCCGATGTACGAGGGGCCGGGCGAGCGTATCGGCGCGCTCGAATACGAGGCCTTCCTCGCGGAGGGAGATCCCTCCTTTTCGCCCCGCATGCCCGAGGATGAGTGGGAGGCGATCTCGCTCAACTATACATCGGGGACGACGGGTGATCCCAAGGGCGTCGTGTATCACCATCGCGGCGCGTACCTGAATGCCATCGGCAACATCGTCACCTGGAGCATGCCGAAGCACGCCACGTACCTGTGGACGTTGCCCATGTTCCACTGCAATGGCTGGTGTTTCACCTGGACGGTGGCGGCGAACGCCGGGACGAACGTTTGCCTTCGAAAGGTCGACGCGCGCCATGTCTTCGAGGCGATCCGCGAGCACCGGGTGACGCATTATTGCGGCGCCCCGATCGTGCACGCGATGCTGGTGAACGCCGATCCCGCGCTCCGGGAGGGGATCGGGCACCGCGTCCACGCCATGGTCGCCGCGGCGGCGCCGCCGGCGGCGATGATCGAGGGCATGGAGCGGATGGGCTTCGATCTGACGCACGTATATGGTTTGACCGAGACCTACGGGCCCGCGGCCGTCTGCGAGAAGCACGAGGACTGGGCGGCGCTCGACATCAGCCATCGCACGGAGCGAATGGGCCGCCAGGGCGTGCGTTACCTCGTCGAGGAGGGGCTCACCGTGATGGATCCCGAGGCCATGGAGCGCGTGCCTGCCAATGGGGAGGTCATGGGCGAGGTCGTGTTCCGCGGCAACATCGTCATGAAGGGATACCTGAAGAACCCGCGCGCCACCGAGGAGGCTTTCCGGGGCGGCTGGTTCCATTCGGGGGATCTCGCCGTCCTCCAGCCGGACGGGTACGTGAAGATCAAGGATCGCTCGAAGGACGTCATCATCTCGGGCGGCGAAAACATCTCCTCGCTGGAGGTGGAGGACACGCTCTATCGGCACCCCGCCGTGCTCGCCGCGGCTGTCGTGGCCGCGCCGGATCCGAAATGGGGCGAGACCCCGCTCGCGTTCGTCGAGACGAAGGAGGGGGCCGCCATCACGGAGGCGGATCTCATCGCGTTTTGCCGGACGCACCTCGCCCATTTCAAGGCGCCGCGGAAGGTCGTCTTCGGTCCGCTCCCGAAGACCTCGACCGGCAAGATCCAGAAATTCTTGCTGCGCGAGCGCGCGCGGTCGACGGACGCGATCGAATAAAAAGACTTCACGAGCGGGCCGCGCGCGGCGTGCGTGAGGCGTGCGCGATGGCCTGCTTCAGGCTCGATCGCGTGCGGATTCGCGAGAGATCCACGCCGAGCTCGATCACCGTGCGGGCCACGTCCGCGCGCAGGCCCGAGAGCTCGACCTCGGCGCCGAGCAGGCGCGCTGCGTGCGCGACCCGGAGCAGGTGCTCCGCGGTCTCGGCCGTCATCGCGTGAATGCCCGTCAAATCGACGACCACGTGCCGCGCCGACGACCGCGCGACCTCGTCGAGCAGCGCGTTCGTCATCATCTCGGCGCGCCGCGCGTCGAGCTCGCCGATGAGCGGCAGCACCACAACACCGTCGAGCACATGGATGATCGGCGTCGAGAGGGCGAGGATCGCCGCTTCTTTCTCGGCGACGAGATCCATCTCGGCCTGAAGCGCGGCCTCGGCCTCCTCGGCGCTCGCTTTTTGCAGGTGCGCGAGCGTGGCGAGCCGCTCCTCGTTCCGCTCGGCGGCCACCTCCAGATCCCGCACCGCGGCCTCCGCCGCGCGCGCCCTTTGCCCGAGTTTTCGGTGTGCCCGCGCGGCCTCGCGGTGGCGCGAGACGAGCATCCGCACGACCGGCGAGGCCGCTTCGCCGCATTGCAGCGGGCATTCGTCGCAGTCCCCGAGCTGTTCCCAGAAATCGTCGAGGGAGCCTGCCGCGCCTTCCTGTTCGAGGACGCAGGACTTGCAACGCATGGCCCCTAGCCCTCGAGCAGCGCGATGGTGAAGGTCTCGTTGTGGCACATGCAGACGCCGTCCACCGGGGACAGCTCGCCGTGCGTGTAAAACCCGGCCTTCGGGATCGACCCGAGCCGCTCGAGCGGCTTGTTGAGCTCGTCGCGATACCTCGTGCCCAGCACGAGCTTGCGCGCCATGCAATCGAAGAGGAGCGCGCACGAAGGGTTTGGCAGGGCACGCAGGGCTCGCTCCGTGGCCACCTCGGCGGCTCGGATCACGTCGTCCCGCGTCCCGGTCGTCATGCGCACGATCGTGCCCTCGGGCAAATCCCCGCCGAGGATGAGCGCTTTGCGCTGGGTATCGATCCCGGCGACGGCCCGGAGCACGGCGATCTCGCCTTCGGCCGGCCGGCACGTGCCTTCGAGGCCGCCCACGACCGCGAGCGGGAACTCGACGGCGACCGAGGCCACGGCGGCCGCGCGGGCGCCGAGGTACTCCTGATAAAGCTCGAGCGCGGGGCGATCGTCGATCGTCCGCACGACGTTGCCCTTCTCGACCCCGGTGATCCGGTGCTCCCCGCCGACCGGGATCCAGCCGCTGCGCGCCGCCGTCGCGATCCGAATGGGCCCCGAGAACACCACGACGGACGCGCCGCCCGAGAGCACCTCTCCGTCGGCGATCTGATAGGCCCGGACGAACTGCCCGAGATCCCCGGCGCCTCCGCCGACCATGGGGAACGTCGCCCCGAGCACGTCATGCAGGCCGTGGAGGACGTGTGGCCCGTTGACACGCAGGCTGTCGTAGAACACGAGGAGCAGGCTTGGATCGAGGGCCCGCGCGCGCTCGCCGAGGCGCCGCCCGAGCGCGCGATCGTCTCCGTCGTTCGATACGTCGGCGAGCGGCGTCACGCGCAATGCGCCGCCGAGCCTGAGCCCCATGGCCGTGACGGACTCCGTGAGGCCGCCGCTATCGTCGATCTCGGCGAAGCTCGAGCACCCCGCGATCCGCACGTCGCTGCCGAGGCGGCCGCGCAGGCCGTCGAGCACGGCGCGGCCGTCGTATTTCGCGGACCCGAAGAGCAACACGAAATCGGGCCGGCCGCCCATCACATCGATGAGCTCGTCCGCGGCGTCGCGGCCCGCGCGGCGGGCGTCGTCGTGGACGATGGATACCGTGGACGCCTCGATCATGGTCTCCCCTCCTCGATAACATCCGATGGTCGGCGAACTTTTGCGTGCCTGTCAAGGCTCAGGCTTCATTTCGTCCTGCCTCCGGAGGGGAAAGAATGGCGCGGAGCGTTGCTTCCGACACGTTGCGCCCGGTAACGACATTCACCACGCGCGGCCGCGCCACGCCGGTCCGGGTGAGATCGATCTTCCCGGCGAGCAGCGCCGCGGCGCCCACGGCGGCCGAACCCTCCACGACGAGGCGCTCCTCGCGCAGGAAATGGCGCATCGCCTCGGCGATGTCGGCCTCCGTGACGAGGACGAGATCGTCGAGGAAGCGCCGGCAGAGGTCGAACGTGATCGAGCCTCGCTCGACATTCCCGGACAAACCATCCGCGAGGCTCGGCAGCTCCTCGGCCTCGGTGACGTGGCCCGCGGCGAGGCTCGCGTGCATGGCGGGCGAGGCCTCGCTTTGCACGCCGACGACGCGGGTGCGGGGCGCGATCGATTTCACGTAGAGCGCGATGCCCGCGGCGAGCCCGCCGCCGCCGACGGGGACGATGACGAGGTCCACGTCGGGGAGATCGGCGAGGATCTCGAGCCCGACCGTGCCCGCGCCGGCGATGACGTCGACGTCGTTGTAGGGCGAGACGAACGTGAGCCCACGCTCGGCCTCGATGCGCCGGCCGTCGGCCTCCGCGACGTCGTAATTGCCCACGGAGACGATGAGCTCGACGGGATAACGCCAGAGTGATTCCAGCTTGGCGGGAGAAACCGTGCGGGGCACGACGAGCGTCGCCCGCGCGGAGAGCGCGGACGCGGCGTGGGCGAGGCCGAGTCCGTGATTGCCCGCGGACGCGGCCACGAATCCGCGCCGAAATACCTCCTGCTCCTCGTCGCGCAATCGTAGGAGCTTGTTCGCCGCGCCGCGCACCTTGAACGAGCCCGTGGGCTGGAAGAGCTCGAGCTTGTGGAAGACGTCCGCCGAGATCGTGGCCGAGAGCGGCAGGCTCGGATCGAGCGGGGTTTTTCGAATGAGGCCGCTCGGCGCGAGCCTCTTCGCCGCGGCGAGCACGTGCCGGGGCGAGACCGGGGGGAGGGGATCGTTCATCGTTGAAATAGGTTTGTCAGGGCGTGGTGACGCCGAAGGGGCCGGGGGCGGGGCCCATCTCGAAGTGGAGCGTGCCGCCCTGGGCGAGATCGCCGTGGAGGATTTCGGGTTTGTCGAGCGCGACACCCTTCCAGGTGGCGGCTTGCACGTAGATGTTCTCGGCCGAGACCGCGGGGGCTTCGATGACGATCGTGCCTCCCTTCACGGCGATCTCCAGGCGAGGGAAGAAGGGCGTGCCGAGGATGTACCGATCGGTGCCGGGGATCGGATAGAAGCCGGCGGCCGTGAAGAGGTACCAGCAGGAGAGGGTGCCGCCGTCGTCGTTGCCGGCGAGGCCGCTGGGTTTGTCGGTGTAATGGGCGTTCGCCACCCAGCGGACGTATTTCTGCGTGAGGTCCGCGCGGCCGACCTGCGCGAAGCCGTAGGCCGCGTGGATGTCCGGCTCGTTGCCGTGCCAGTAGTCGTTCCGCGGCACGGACGACGCAAGATGGTCCTCGATGGGGCGTACTTCGAGGTCGGCGGCGGTTTCGTCGAGGAAGTGCTGGAGCTTCTCCACGAACGGCGCTTGCCCGCCGAGGAGCTCGGCGATCCCGGGGATGTCGTGCTGCGCCCAGAGGCTATGCCAGCCGTTCGCCTCGGCGTAATGGTCCGAGATGGCGTACGGGTCGTAAGCGCTCTCGGCGAAGGCCCCAGCCTCGTCCTTGGCGCGGATGAAGCCCGTCACGGGATCGAAGAGGTTTCGATGGTTTTTCGCGCGCTCGGCGAACATGGCCGCGTCGTCCGTCTTGCCGAGCGCCTTCGCGAAGAGGCCGAGCGCGAGGTCGTCGTGCGCATATTCGAGCGTGTGCGAAGCCGAGCGGCCGACGCTCGACGGCACGTAACCGTACTCCATGTACGGCACGACGTGGCCACGCCCGCCGCGCCCGCCGGGCGGCTCGACCGTATCCACCGCGGCGCGACGCGCGATGGCGTAGGCGCCCTCGGCGTCGAAATCGGTCACGCCCTTGATGTAGCTGTCGGCGAGAACGATGTCGGCGCTCGCCCCGATCATCGTGCCGGCTTCGCCGGTGGCGATGGGCCATTTCGGGAAGAAGCCGGAGATCTCGGCCATCGCATGGAGCGATCGGGCCGTGTCGCGCGCGGCCTCGGGCGCGACGAGCGAATAAAACGGGGTCACCGTGCGGTAGGTGTCCCAGAGCGATTGATCGGTCAGGAAGGAAAAACCGTCCGCGGTGCGCTGCTGCCCGCCGTAGAGGTAACTCCCGTCGACGTCGCTCGACGCGGTGGGCATGAGGAACGCGCGGTAGAGCGCCGAATAAAAGATGCGCCGCTCGGTCTCGGTGCCGCCCCAGAGCTTCATGCGGCCGAGGAGATCACTCCAGGCCGTGGCCGTCTTCGCCCGCGTGCCCTCGAAATCCCAGTCCGGGATCTCGGCTTCGAGGTTTTTCGTGGCGTTCTCCAGCGAGACGAACGAGAGCCCGATCTTCAATTCGATCACCGCGTCCGCGCCGAGATCGAAGGAGAGCGCGAAGCCGACCTTCGTGCCGCTGGCGGCCGTCCCCTCGGCGGGCGCGTCGCCGTTCGACCAGACGCGCGCCGCTTTCCACGGCGCGCGCGTCCGGGCGTCGAAGAAGACGTCGTAGCCCCCGAAGCCGCCCGACATCCCGCCCACGTGATGGAGTTTGCCCCGGATACGTTGCGCCTCGGGCTCGAGCGTGAACTCGGCCTGCGTGACCTCGCCTCCGCTCAGGTGATGATCGAGATCGAAGACGACGTGCCCCTCCTTCGTGCCGGTCGGATACCCGTGGCGGTGCTGCGCCGCGTGGCGCGTCGCCGTGAGCTCGCTGTGGATCGAGCCTCGATCGAGGGTGACCTCGTAATACCCGGGCGAGGCGCTCTCCGTCGCCTTGTCGAAGTGCGACTCGTAGCCGGGCGCCGAGAAGCGCGACGCCTCGAAGGCGTCGATCGGCATCACCCCGAGGACGCCGTAATCGGTCGCGCCCGTGCCGTGCAGGTGCAGGTGCGAAAAGGCCCGGACCTGATCGTCGCCGGCCCAGTAGCCCGAGTAATGCAAAAAATTGATGGTATCGTAGGGCCCGCGGGTGTCGGGGCCGACCTTCGCGAGACCGAACGGCGCCGCCGCGCCGGGGAAGGCGCTGCCATTCGCGTAGCCGAAGCCGCCGCTGCCGACGCGCGGATCGGCGTAGACCAGCGGATCCTCGACGCGCGTGGGCCTCTCCGTGGGCAGGTCCTGCGGCTCGAGCGTGCATCCCGTTCCGCCGAGGACGTTCGTCAGACCGAGCACGAGGAGGGGCGCGAGGGATCGAGCGAGGCGAGGCCGCATACGCGCAGCGAACACGAAGGAGACGCGGCCGTCAACCCGAGCCTTGCGACGACGCGCGAGATCCCTTAGCGTGGATTTCGCGCTCGGCATGAATGACCTCATCGGCGGCCGATACCGGATCGAACGTAAGCTCGGCGCAGGCGGAATGGGGGCCGTCTACGAGGCCACCGATACGCAGAGCGGCGCGCGCGTTGCCGTGAAGCTCGTGACCGCGGAGGTCGCGAGGAACGAGGTGCTGCTCGGGCGCTTCGAACGCGAGGTGCGCGCGGCGCGGGGCCTCGACACGCCGCACGTGGTGCGCGCGCTCGACGCGGGCCGCGACGGCTACGCGGGCCTGCCCTTCCTCGTGATGGAGGTGCTAGAGGGCGAGGACGTGCGCGCGCTCTTCAAGCGGCTCGGCCCGATCCGCCCCGATCTCGCGGTGCGCATCGTGGTCCAGGCCTGCCGCGGGCTCGACGTGGCCCACGCGCAGCGCATCGTGCACCGCGACGTGAAGCCGGCGAACCTGTTCCTCGCGAGCGGCCCGGGGCCCGGCGAGCGCACGGTCAAGATCCTGGATTTCGGCATCGCGAAGCTCGCCCCCGATCCCGAGAGCATGGCCGAGGCCGGCGAGCTGACGAGCTTGACGCAGACCGGCAGCATGCTCGGATCGCCGCTCTACATGGCGCCGGAGCAGGCGCGCGGGCACAAGCACATCGACGGGCGCGCCGATCTCTGGTCGCTCGGCGTGGTGCTCTACCAGGCCCTCACGGGCGTGACGCCGCACCGGGACAGCGGCGCGCTCGGCGATCTCATCATCGCGATCTGCACGGAGCCCGCCGAGCGCGTGGAGCGGCTCGCGCCGTGGGTGCCGCCCGAGGTGGCGGCGATCGTGCACCGCGCCCTCGATCTCGATCCCACGCAGCGTTTCCAGAGCGCCGCGGAGATGCTCGCGGCGCTCGTGGCGCTGCTCCCGCCCGGCGAGGCGAACGCCGCGATCCACGAGGGGATGCTGGTTCCGCTGCCCGAGCCGGAGCGCGCGCGGGTCTCGGTCCTGCCGCGCCCGCCGGCGTTCTCGCAGCCGCCCCCGGCCCCTTCACGGCTGCCGGCGGAGACGGGCCCGCAACTGATGGCGGAGCCTCCGACGATGCGCTGGTCGGGCGCGGCGCTCGGGATCTCGGCCGAGACGCCGGCGGCCATGCAGATCGGCGCGCCCTCGTCGGCGCCCGCGGCGATCACGCAGGCGACGCCGCCGAAGCGCCGCTCGGGCGCGCTCACCTTCGTGGCCATGGCGGCGCTCGCGCTCGTGGTGGGCGGGAGCGTCGCGTTCGTGGGGCTGCGGTTGCCGGAGGGGCCCGGACAAACGACGACGGGACAAACCCCGACAGGACAAACCCAACCGGGGCAGGCATCGCCCGGCATTTCGCCCACGAATACGCCGGCCGCGGAGCCCGCGGTCACGACGGGGCAGGCCGAGGCGGGGGACGTGCCCGCGCCGAGCGCCGCGCCGGCGAGCCCGAGCGCGAGCGGCTCCTCCCGAGGCCTCGCGCCCTGGCCTCGCGCGACGACGCGCGGATCCGCCGCGCCGAAGCCCACGGGCAAGAGCGACATTTACCTGGGTCGGTGACGCGTGTCCTTGATGAGGCCTCCTCGCGTCTTCGGACCGATCCTCGCCGCCGCGCTCGTGCTCCTCGGCGCGGCGCGCGCCTCCGCCGACGGGCTCGCCGACGAGGCCGAGCTGCATTTCCAGCTCGGCGCCGCCGATTACCAGAAGGGCGATTACACGAGCGCGCTCGAACATTTTTTGCTGTCGAACCGGCTCGTCCCGAACCGGCGTGTCGTGTTCAACATCGCGCGTTCGTTCGAGCAGCTCAAGCAATGGCCCGACGCGCACCGCTACTACGTCGACGCCCTCGCCGGGGAGACGGATCCCACGGCGATCGAGGCCTCGAAATCGGCGATCACGCGCCTCGCGCCGAACGTGGCGATCCTCGACGTCGTCACGGATCCGCCCGGCGCCACCATTTACATCGATCGAAAAGATCTCGGCTCGCGGGGCCGCACGCCGCGGCCGCTCGCCGTGAACGAGGGGAAATACCGCGTCATCGCCGAGCTCCCGGGTCACGAGGTCGCGACGAGCGAGGAGGTCGTGGCCAAGCGCGGGAGCGAGACACGCGTCGCGCTCTCGCTCGTGCGGATCGTCGGCAAGGTGAAGGTCGCCGTGACGGGCGCGCCGCGCGCGGCGGTGCGGGTCGACGAGGAGACGGGCCCGCCCGCGTGTTTCGCGCCGTGCGAGCTCGCGCTGCCGCCGGGCAAGCACGAGCTTTACGTGACGGCCGAGGGCGCCTCGGCGCCGGCGCGACCGGTGAATGTGGTGGCGCGCGAGACGACCGAGGTGAACGTCACACTGCGGCCGCCGGTGGGCATCGTCGTCGTGGGGACGACGGAGGCGGGGGCGCTCGTGACCATCGACGGTCGCGCGGCCGGTTTTTCGCCCGCGGTGATTCGCGAAGTGCCCGCGGGCGCGCGACAGGTGCGCGTGAGTTTGCCCGGGCACGCGCCCGTGGTGCGCGACATCGTGGTGCGACAGGGCGAGCAGGTGGATCTCGGCACGCTCGACCTCGTCCCGCTGCGCGAAGTGACGGCGGCGTCGCGGTTCGCCGAGCGGATCGAGGACGCGCCGAGCTCGGTCACGGTGATCGATCGGCGCGAGCTCTCGGCGTTCGGGTATCCGACGATCGCGGAGGCGCTGCGCGGCGTGCGCGGCGTGGCCATCGCGAACGACCGGGGGTACGCGTCGGCCTCGATCCGCGCGATTGGCCAGCCAAACGATTATGGTAGCCGCGTGCTCGTGCTCTCGGACGGGCAGGCGCTCAACGACGACCTCCTGAACAGCTCGTACATCGGCTCCGACGGCCGGGGCGATCTGCACGACGTGGACCGCATCGAGATCGTGCGCGGCCCGGGATCGCTGCTCTACGGCGCCGGCGCATTCTCGGGCATCGTGAACCTCGTGACGCGGTCGCGCGAGGAGCCCACGGGCGTGCATGTGGGCGTCGGGAGCTACGACGGCGCGGTCCTGCGCGGGCGCGGCGGGTTTCACCTGCGGAAAGGGCAAGACAAGGGGATCTGGGCGAGCGGGTGGGGCGCGCAATCGGACGGGTTCGATCTGGAGGTGCCGATCACGGGCCAGGCCGAGCCATTCCGGGCGCGCGGGGTCGAGGCCTTCCAGGCGGGCGGCACGGCCGGGCGCGCGTACTGGGGCCCGGCGACGATGCAATGGCTCGTCCACCACCGGACGCAGTCGATCCCGGTCGGCGCCTACGCGACGACGGCCGGCAATCCGCGGACCTCGTTCGGCGATACACGCATGATGCTGGAGGCGCGCTTCGAGCCGCGCCTGACACAATCGCTGCAATTGCTCGTCCGCGCGCACGCGAACCGTTACGTTTATCACGCGACGTACGCGTTCGACAACGAGGTCGACAACATCGAGGATTTCGCGGGCACGTGGCTCGGCGGCGAGGCGCGGCTCGTGTATTCGCCGGGGCCGCGGCTCCGCGTCACGGTGGGCGGCGAGGGGCAATGGCACCCGGAGGCGACGCTCCAGGGTCGCGAAGATGTCAATCGCGTGACCACGGAGCGATACCTGAACGAGCGGCAGCCTTATCGATTCGCCGCGGGGTATGCGCTCGCGGAGGGCGCGCCGCTCCCGTGGCTCCGGCTCTCCGGCGGCCTGCGCATCGACGTGTACAGCACGTTCGGCGCGGTGTTCGTGCCGCGGGCGGCGATCATCACGCGGCCCGTGAAAGACGGCACGCTCAAGCTGATGGGCGGCCGCGCATTCCGGGCGCCGAGCATTTACGAGCAGCTCTACAACGACAACGGCCAGTCCCACGAAAAACCAACGCAGCAGCTCGACGCCGAGAAGATCTGGTCCGGCGAGATCGAGTACACGCACCGTTTCCTCGAAGACTGGGCGGCGCTCGTGGCCGTGCACGGGAGCCACATCGACGGGCTCATCTTCACGAAGCCGATTCCCGGGCGGCCCACGGTGGCGTACGCGAACAGCGACACGGGCATGCTCGTGCTCGGCGCGGACGCCGAGATCCGGCGCGAATGGCGCAAAGGGTGGATGCTCGCCGCGACGTACGGATATCAGCGCGCGACGTACCTCGACGAGACGCTCGCCGACGCGCGGGTGCCGAACGTGCCGGAGCACCTCGCCGGCTTTCGCGGCGTGATCCCGGTCGTGCCCTCGATCGCGTCGCTCGGGCTCCGCATGACGCTGGAGGCGCCGCGCCTGCTCGTGGGCGGGGGCGCGACGGATACCCAGGTGGTCGGCGATGTGACGGTGTCGGGCGAACTGAAATCGTACGGAATTCGGTACGTCGTGGGGGTGTACAACATCGCCGACCGCCGCGTGCTCGTGCCCGTGACGGACACGTTCCAGAGCCGGACGATGCCCCAGAATGGGCGGACGTTCCTGGTAGATTTGATCGGGACTTATTGATCAGGTCCGGGCGTCGAGCAGGACCTTGCCAAACGACACGTTCGACGCGACGTACCGGTGCGCCTCGACCGCCTCCGAGAGCGGAAACACGCGATCGACGACGGGTCGCACGATTCCCCGAGAGAGCCACGGGCCCATCGTGCGCTCGAGCAATTTCGCCGCCTCGATCTTCTCCTCGATCGGCCGCGAGCGAAGCACCGTGCCGATGACCTCGAGCCGCTTCTGCAAAAGCATGCCGAGCGGAACGGACGCGCTCGCCCCCGCCGTCAAGCCCACGATCACGATGCGGGCCTTCTTCGCGGCCGCGGCGATGGTCTCCGGGACGTAGGCGCCGCCCACGAGGTCGAGCACGACGTCCACGCCGGCCCCGCCCGTGCGCGCGAGGACCTCGGCCGCGAAGACGCCGCCCGGGACGACGATGCCTTCGTCGAGGCCGAGCTCGCGGCATCGGTCGAGTTTGTCCGCGGTGCGGCTCGTGCCGATCACGAAGCAGCCGAGCGCGCGGGCGATCTGCACGCCCGCCGTGCCGACGCCGCTGCCCGCCGCATGCACGAGGACCCGCTCGCCGGGCGCGAGGCGGCCACGCACGAGGAGCGCGTCGAGCGCCGTCAGGAAGGCCTCGGGCACGGCCGCGGCGTCCTCGTCGGAGAGGTTCGCGGGCGCGGGGACGACCTCGCGCTCGTGCGCGATGAGCCGATCGGCATAGGCGCCGCCCGCGACGATGCCATAGACGCGCTCGCCGCCCGAATACCGGGTGACGCCGGGGCCGACGGCGTCGACGGTGCCGACGTATTCGAGGCCGGGGATGTCGGCGGGGACGCCGGGCGGAGCGGGGTAGAAGCCGGCGCGCTGGAGGAGGTCGGCGCGATTGACGCCCGCGAGGTGGACGCGGACACGGACGTGGCCGTGGGGCGGCTCGGGATCGGGCAGGTCGCGGAGCTCGAGGACTTCGGGTCCCCCAGGAGAACGAATGACGACGGCGCGCATGGGCCGCGTGTAAGCAGGTCGCGGCGGGAACGCAAGCCGCGCGTCCGATCACGGGGGGTCTTTGACCATGACCGTCACGAACTGGTCGTTCGACACGGCCCAGACCTCGATGCGGCCCGCGGCCTCGCCGGTCGCGGGCTCGAAATTGAGCGGACCCGAGGTGCCGGTGATGTTGATGGTGCCGCCGCCGGCGAGCGTGCTTTTCCCCTTGGGCCAGGCGGTCGAGGTGATCTCGATCGTGTCTCCCGTGGACAGGCGCCCCATGCCCTCGGCCACCTGCCGGCCGTCGTAGTCCGTGCCCTGGCGCGAGGCCCAGATGACGCCGTACGCGCCGACGTACGTGGCGTCGTAGGCGTGCGCGGTGAACGAGAAGTCGGCCGGATCCCTGTCGAACTGCGCCTGCATGTTCGCGCGGAAGGTCTCGTAGATCTGCCCCGAGGGGCTCGCGGGCGCGGTGCCCTGGGAGCCCGCGATCATCTGCTTCACCTCGGGGGCGAGGTTCGGATCGAGGAGCTTCGTCGCGTCCTTGGCGCCGTCCGTGAAGAAGAACTTCCGGCCCGCGACCGGCTTGCCGACCATCGCCTTCAAGATCTCGACGGTTTGTCCCGCCTGAACCGTGATCACGAGGACGCCGGCGGGGTTGTACATGTCGACGTCGGAGGCGAGCTTGGCGAGCGCCGCGAAATCGGTGAGCTTGGCCTCCTCGATGGGGAAGAGCTGGGATTTGTCGAGTCCGTACCTCTCCCGGAAGACGGTGGCGAGGCCCTGGCCGTACGCGTCGCTGACGTAGGCGACGGCGACGTTGCCACCCGCGACGACGGGGTCGGGCGCGATGACGTCGTTCGCCATGACGAGGCCCTGGTGCGTGTCGCTCGGGCAGGTGCGCCAGAAGAGCCCCGGCTCGTTCGTCTCGAGGCGATCGTCGGCGTCCGTGAGCGCGGGGCTCGTCGCCGAGGGCGAGATGATCACCGTGGGATACTGCTTCTCCTTGATGCGCGCGATGAGCCGGAGCGAGTCCGAGGAGGAGAGGGGGCCGACGATGTACGGGACGCCGAGCGTGCCCGCGAGGTAGTCGAGCGCAGCCTGGTTCAACTCGTCGCGCGCGGCGCCGGTCGCCGTGTTGTTCTCGCCGCCATTGTCGCAGACGACGACGGCCATGCGCTGTCCGCGGTTGAGTTTGTCGCTGCCATTGATCTCGCGGACGGCGACGCGGACCGACTGCGTGAGGACCTCGTCCTTCGTCTCGCCGATGGAGAAGATGCTGCCGATGACGAGCGGCGCGTCAGGGCCGGCGAGGGGCCGGTCGGCGAGGTCCGCCGGCTCGAGGATCGTGCTGCACTGCGGGTGCTTGGGGAACGCCGAGACGCAGACGCCGTCGACGCACGCGCCGCCGCCGCCAAGCTTGCGGCAATCATGGCCCGTGGAGCACGCAGGCGGATCGGTGCAGTACCCCGCGACGCACGTGCTGTTCGGGCCGATCGCAAGGACGCACTCGTCGTCACTCTTGCAGTCGTCCTGCGTGACGTTGCCGAGCGAGCATGCGCCGGAAGCGACGAGGGTCCCGCCAGCCACGAGCAAACCAAGAAGGATTCCAGTTCCCCGGAGAAGTCGTGCAAGCATGAGAGAACCCGAGCGTACCATTGCCTCCCGGTTTCCCGCGAGCTGAGGATGGGTCTCTTCTTGGGGCGCCGCGCCGGGGCTCTGCCCCGGTCCCCGCGGGGGCTATCCGCCCCTCGACCCGGACCAGGGCAAGCCCTGGACTCGGGATGGAAGAACTGCGCTTCGCGCAGTTCTTCCAACGGGCCCGTTGGAAGACCAGGGACAACGCTGCCCGTCGAAAGGTCAGCGCGGCAGTCTTGGCTGGCGGGGTCGTCGCCGGTCTTGCCTCGGCCCGTTCGATGAACTGCGCATCGCGCAGTTCATCGACCCCGGGTCCAGCGCTTGCGCTGGTCCGGGTCCAGGGGCGGACAGCCCCTGGTGGGGCCTGGGGCAACGCCCCAGCACAGCGGCCCCAAGCCGACTAATGCAGGACCGCGTCCTCGCCCTCGTGGAGCTCGATGGCTGCGGCGCCGGGCAGGCGGCGCAGGGCGATGATCTCGCCGGGGGCGCAGCCGAGCGCCACGTCTGGGGAGCTCGACGTCAGGATCCACTGCACGCGCGGCAAGGCGCGGCGGAGACGCGGGACGAGGGTGCGCAGGCGATGGGCGGGCTGCTCGATCTCGACGTCGTCGATGAGCACGACGCCTTCGGCCTCGCGGGGATCGCGGTCCGGGAAGGCGGCGGAGAGCGAGCGCACGGCTTGCGCGCCGAAGGCGACGAGGTGGCGCAGGCTTCGGGGCAGGTCGTCGAACTCGAGCAGACGATTCTCGGCGTCGCGGAAGAGGGGTTCCAGACGCACGGGATCGACGCCGACGAAGGTAAAACCGTCCTCCTCGAGCAGCGCGGCGAGGACGTTGACGAGCGCCGTCTCCAGCCGGGCCGCGGCGGCCGGCGCGCTGTCCGATTTGCGGGACAGGGCGGCCGTGATGCTGGCGAACGAGAGGATCTGCTTCGTCTCGCGGGCGATGTCGGTGCGGCTCGCGTCGTCGAAGCTCGTGGACGCGCGGACGTCGTAGCGGAGCAGCGTGCGCTCGGGCGTCGTGAGGAGCACGGGCGTGCGCGAGAACCAGCGCGCGCCCGAGAGGGAGATCAGGACGAACCCTCGCTCGCCGGCGCGGCGATCGAAGAGCGCCTGCTCGCGACGGCGGAGGAGCGCTTCGTCGTCGCGCTCGTCGAGGCGCGCGTTCGGGCTCGCGACGCAGAGCGGGTGCGGCCGGGCGGGGTCGTCGTCGCCGAGGAGCCAGTCCGCCACCACGAACGGCGGCGCCTCGGGGCGAGGTTCACGCTGGAGCTGAGCGACCGCGTGGCCTGGGCGCGTCGTGGCGATGGCGGCGAGCACTGCTGTCTTGCCCACCCCCTCGCCGCCGAAGATGACGCAGAGGCGCCGGGGCGAGCCATCCGCGTCGCAGAAGGGCAGCGTGATGTCGCCGAAGGGGCCGAGGCCGACGAGGCGGATGCGAGCAAGCAGCACGGTGGCGTCGTTTGTACCACAAGGGCGCGGCCGAGGCGCGGCGCGCGCGGGCTTCCATGCGGGACATCCGCGCGCGTGCGCGACGGACCGCGCGCGAGGTCAGAAATGGCCGAACGCCGAAGCGCCGACGCCGGACGGGCCGATCCACGGGACGAACCCCGTGGAAGGCGCGGGCGCGCCCTTCTTCGGCGCCGTCACGATGCCGAAGATCGCCGCGCCGATCCCCGCGGCGCCGACCACGCTGCCCGCCACCGTCAGCCCGAGCGTGCGGTTCCACTTCGCCTGCAGGGCTTGCGCTTCCGCGGGCGTGTAGGTGTCGTTGCAGGCGTTTCCCGGGCAGTCGCGGCGCACGGTCTCCTGCGCGTCGCTGAAGCTGATCCCGAAGCCCACGGCCACGCCGGCCCCGACGAGCCCGACGCCGCCCGCGATCCAGGCCCACACCGGGATCTGCCGGCCGCCTCCCTCATCGGCCGGGGACTCCGGATTGCCGAATGGATCCACGACGTCCCCGCCGCCCCCCGAGGCCGGGCTCAACGTGACGTCGACGGTGCGGGTTTGTCCGACTGCGACCTGCACTTTTTCCGCCCGCTGACCGAAGCCCGCGGCCGAGACGACGACGGTGTGCTCGCCCGGGTTGACCTTGTACGGCAGCGAGACGGCCGCTTGGGGGATGACCTCGGCGTCGACCTTCACCGTGATCTCGGCGCCGGAGGGCGGGCCGCTCACGTTGATCACGAGCGAGGGGATCTTCGGCTCCAGGCTCTGCGCGAGGGCCTCGGCCTCGGTCATGGCCGTGGCGAAGGCGGCGTTGCCGGCGGAGTTGTCGAAACGCGTCACTTCGAGGGCGACCTCGCGCGCGTCGACGAGGTGGCCCATGGCCTCGTGCACGCGCGCGAGCTCGAGCCCGGTCGAGGGCACGCCCATGATCGCGTGCGCGCCTTGGCAATCCTTGAGCGCCTCGGGGAGCTTCTTCGCGGCGAGTTTTTCGCGACAATTGACGAGGAGCTCCCGCGCCGTCTGCTTGGCGGCGGCCGAAGGCTGTTTTCCCTGGGCGTTCGCTGCCCCGGAGAGCGAGAAGCCGAGCGCGACGATCGTCGCTGTGGCACCGAGTCGAGCTTGCGTGTGGCGCATGGCAGCCGTGGTTCAGAAGCCGATGGTGTCCTTGCCACCCTTGGGCGGCTTGGTCGCGGTCTTCGTGGTCGTGGCGGGCGGGGGTGGGGTCGTCGTCGCGGGCGCGGACGCCGCCTTGCGGGTCGTGAGTTTGTCCTCGGCCGTCGTCGCGGGCGCGGCGGACGCGGCCGGTTCGGCGAGCGCGCTCGCGGCCTGTGGGGGCGCCGGCGCGACGACGGGCGTGGGGGAGGGGGAAGGCATGGGCGCTGCAGTCGAGGCCTCGCCGGGCGCGGCGGAGACGGGCCTGGTGTCGTCGCTTCGGCCGACGGCGAGGAACAGGCCCACGGCGCCGAGGACGAACACGGCCACGCCGGCCGCGATGATCGCGGGCTTCTTGCCCCCGCCCGCGCGCGCGGCGGCCGTGGTCGAGGTCCCGATGAGCGTCTGCGGCGCGCTCGCGGGGACTTGCTGCGCGCTGTACGGCGAGGAGACATAGCCGTGCGTGGAAATCGGGGCCGGCGTCGCGGCCATCGGCCCGCCCGAGTACGGCGCGGGCGTCGGCTCGGGGTGCGTGTGGAGCGATCCGCGCGTGAAGCCGCCGGTCACCGTGTGCGGCGACGGCGCGCCGAGGATGGCTTGCTCGAGCGCCTCGGCCATCTCCTTCGCCGTGCCGAACCGCTCGGCCGGATCACGCCGCAGCATGCGCTGGAACCACGCGTCGACGGCCGGCGGCACGTCGGGCCGGAGCGTGCTCGGGAGATGGAAGGTGCCCGTGTGCACGGCGACCCCGAGCGCGCCGACGGTCTCGCCGTGGAAGGGCACGCGGCCCGTGATCGCGTAGTAGGCGACGACCGCGATCGACCAGAGATCCGAGCGGTGATCGACGCGCCTGGCGCTGAGGAGCTGTTCGGGGCTCATGTAGAGCGGCGTGCCCATCATCGAGCCCGTGGTCGTCGCGCCGAGCGAGCTGTCGGGGCCCATCTTGGCGATGCCGAAGTCGAGCAGCTTGACGAAGGTCTCGTCGTCGATGTTGCAGAGGAAGATGTTGTCCGGCTTGATGTCGCGATGGACGATCCCGAGCGCGTGCGCGCGGGAGAGCGCCTTCGAGGCTTGCGACACGACGAGCGCCACGTCCTTGAGCGGCAGCGGTCCTTCGCGACGGATGCGGCGCTTGAGGTCCTCGCCTTCGAGCAGCTCCATCACGATGTACGGCGTGCCGTCGGTGGTGAAGCCGTGATCGAAGACCTGCGCGACGTGCGGGCTCTTGATCTGCGCCGCGGCCATGGCCTCCGTGCGGAACCGCTGCACGAGCGAAGGGTTCTCGACGTAGGTCGGCGACATGAACTTGACGGCGACCTGGGTCCCGAGCGCGAGATGGTCTGCGATCCACACGCTGCCCATGCCTCCCTTTCCGAGGAGGCGCTGGAGCCGAAGCGTCGGCGTGATTTGCTGACCAGCCTGCATCCGCCCGAGCCTTTCCGCACGACCCGCCCCCCGGGTCTGCATCGGCGAGGGCGGCTCGGTCGGAACGTACACGATTTCGGATCGGGATCGTAGCTTCGTGCCAGATTCCAACGACCCGCGGAGGCCTTGCTTCTAGCGACCTTTTTCGCTCACGGGCCTCCGCGGCCCGGGTTCGCCCTCGGCGAGGGTTTCGTGCTCGCGCACCTGCGTGAGCCCGCGGCTCGACGAGAGCTTCGTCTCCCCGTGGGGGTTTTCGGTGCGGACGACCGACTCCGCATGAGCACGCTCGGGCCGGGCCTCGCTGAGCGGCTTCTGGCTGCCGGGACGCCCGGTGGCGAGGGTGTTTCCCTTGCCAAGCTCGGGCTCGGGCGGCCGGCGGAGGCGGACCGGAGGCGGCGGGAGGGGCTCGCGCGGCGCGAGGAGCTCGCCGAGCTCGGGCGTCAGGTGGCGGCGCAAGCGGAGGCGGGTGGTCTCCGGGAGCTTTTCGCCAAGGATGCCGAGGACGAGCCGGGTGTGCTCGATGGCGAAGCCGAGGAGCGTGCCTTCGCGGTCGGCGACGCGGCGATAGAGCGCGTCCTCGGAGAGGTTGCCGAGGTGCGGGCCGTCGAGGAGGACGGCCGCGAGCGGCTCCGGGAGCGCGTGCGCGAGGGCGCGGGCCTCGTCGGGCACGAGCGTCTCGGCGAACGCCCGGAGGACGGCCTCGGACAGCGTTCGCGCGAGCGACGTTTCTCCGAGCCCACCACGCCACGCGACCTCGTCCAGGAAGGATGACTCGTCCATGCCCGCACCTCCCGCGCGCGCGAGGACCATGCGAGGCCCGCGCCACGCGCGGTCGAGGGGAGCACGCGCTTGCGTCGTGGTGCGATCGGTGCGTTTTTGCGATCCATGGCGGAACGCTTCCTCAGGGAGGCCGCGGCGGGCGGCCCGCGGTGCATTTTCGTCGCGGATCCACGCTCGGGTCTGCGCGCGATCGTGGCCCTCGACGACACGACGCTCGGGCCCGCCGTGGGCGGCGTGCGCACGATGCGCTACCCGTCGGCGGACGCGGCGCTCGCCGACGTGCTCGCGCTCGCGCGGGCCATGACGCGCAAGTGCTCCCTCGCCGGGCTCGACGCGGGCGGCGGGAAGGCGGTCGTGCTCCTCGCCGACGGGCTCGATCGGAAGGCCGCGTTCGCGCGGCTCGGGCAGGTGGTCGAGGAGCTCGGCGGCGTGTTCCGTACGGCCGGCGATCTCGGGACGACGGCCGCGGATCTCGCGGTGATGGCCGAGCACACGCGGTACGTGCACACGGACGAGCGAGGCCTCGCGTCGGCGGTGGCGCGGGGGCTGCTTCGTTGCATCGAGGCGTGCGCGGCGATGCGGGGCGTGCCGCTCGAAGGGCTCTCGGTGGCGGTGCAGGGCGCGGGCGCGATCGGCGCGAGCGCGGCCGAGGTGCTGGCCGAAGCAGGCCTCCGGATCGTGCTCGCGGACGTGGACACACGCCGCGCCGAGGAGGTCGCTCGGAGGATCCCCGGCGCGCGCGTGACGCCGGCGGATCGTATCCTCGTCGAGGACGTCGACATCGTCGCGCCGTGTGCCGTCGGCGGCGTCGTCACGGCCGAGGTCGTCCACGCGATGCGCGCGTGGGCCGTGTGCGGCGCGGCGAACAACGTGCTCGCTTCGCCCGAGATCGCGAGGGTCCTGGCCGCACGCGGGATCCTCCACGTGCCGGATCCGATCGCCTCGGCAGGCGCGGTGATCGATGGGATCGGCCTCGCCGTGATGGGCCTACCGGACCGCACGCCGCTCATCGATCGACTCGGCGAGACGGCGCGCCTCGTGCTCGACGAGGCGAAAGCGACCGGGCGGACGCCGATGGACGTGGCCGAGGCGCGCGCGCTCGCGCGGATCGCGGCGGCGCGGCGTTAGCTCAGAGCCACGACCGCACGAACTCCGCGATCGCGATCGCGGCCGCGACGAACATGCTCGTGCGCGACAGTCGATGCACCACGCCCGGCTGCGCCCAGAGCGGCGGCGGCGCCGGGATCGCCTCGAAATGATCGCCCCAGAGCACGCGCTGCACCTCGGGCGCGCTGCGGTAGTTCGCCTCCGCCGCTTGCGGCTGCGTCTCGCGCGAGGCGCGCACCGTCACGAGCATCGCGACCGAACGGGACTCGCGTTGGGCCGCTTCGAGCGACCTGCGCGCCGCACCCGAGAGCGCGAGCTGCGCAGTGTTCTCCTCGGGCGTGTCCTCCTCGACGAGCACGCTCGTCTCCGTCGTCGAGACGACCCGCGCGCGGACGAGCCCTTCCTCGCGCGCCCCCGACGTGATCTCTCCGAGCGGCACGGTTTGCGGCAGAGCGTCCTTGGTCGCAGCGGGCATCCGGCGCTTCACGAGATGCGCGGCGATGAACTGCACGCCGGCCCAGACCAGCGCGACGAGCACGCTCTGCCCCACGTTCACGTAGGCGAACGCGCGCGCGCCGAGCCCGTTCACGCCGGCGAACGTGTACAGCCCGAGCCCGTTGATCAGCGCGATCGCAGCCGTGCCGGCCGCGTTCATCCCGAGCCCGAGGAGGATGCCCACGGCGTTGATGCCGATCGCGATCGGCCCGACGGCCACGCTCGCGCCGATGGCCACGACGCCGATCGCGACGTTGCCGATGGCGATGAAACCGACCGCGACGTTGCCGAACGCGACGAGCCGGGGGCGTGCGTCATGCAAAGGGCCCAGTCGCCGATCCGGGACCATCGGGAGAAAGGCTAAGCGAGGAGGCGCGGTGTGGTCAACGCGCGCCTCGGTTCGGTCCACGAGGAATCTGCAAAGCTCGAAATTTTCCTGGAACGGCCGTCGTCCGCCCACGGGGACCTGCGCATGGGCCGCGCACCCCCCTGCGGATCCCCTGCCGCATGCGGAGCACATGTCGCACGCGTGCGTACCGTCCGACGCACCTCGCGCCGATGTCGAGGCTGCTCGGATCCGCCCGCGCGTGCTCGCGACCGCCCGGTTTGGTCACCGTTCCCGACCGAATCCAGACGCTCCCGCGTCACGAGCCGCGAAAAACCATTTGCGCGCGCCGCGTCATTTCGCAGCGAAATCGCGTCGTGGGCGTTTGTCCGCGCCGGGTACGCTGTTTGCCCTTGGCGCCCAGCATGCCCGCCCGCGTGATCCTCCCTCGATTCCTCGCCTTGCCGTTTCTCGCGACGCTCGCCCTCGGATCTTCCGGCTGCACCCTCTTCGAGCTGTTCGAGTCCGAGACCACCCTCGCCGACCTCGATCCTGCCAGCGCGCGGGTCGAGGTGGAGCTCGGCGAGTCGCCACGCGTCTCGCTCGCGCTCGTGGCGGAGGGGGGGACGTGCGAGGCGATCACGGACAGCATCGAGGCCAAGGTGGACGATCGGCCGATGGATCTCTTCATGCGCGGCGGCGAGACGCCCACGAAAGACGGCTGGGTCTGCGGCGCGCCCACCTTCCGCAAGGCCCTCGCAGAAGAGAACCTCGGCAAGGACAAGACGCACTTCGAGGTCTCCGACGAGACGGCCCGCATCGCGCTCGACTTCGAGGACCTGCTCGCCGAGCGCACGATCACCCCGAGCCACCCACACAACAAGATCGATCCCGGCGTCGACCTCTCGCTCGCGTGGTCCGCGCCCGGCGATGAGCTCGCCGAGGAGGACATCGACGTGGTGTTCACGTACGAGGACGAGACGCTCGAACTGCCGGCGCCGCCGCAGGTGAGCGTCGTGGACAGGGAGATCGTCGTGCGGATCCCCGAGGGCTCGCCGGCGGGCCCGGCGACGCTCCGCGTGGACGCAAAGGTCCAGGTCGCCGCCACGTCGTGCGAGGGGACGCCGAGCTGCGAGGCCACGGTGAAAGTATCGCCGGAGGTCGCGCTCGAGGTGACGAGCGGCACGGTGCCCTGAAGCGAGCGAGCAGCGCTCCCCAGGCGCGGCGCGGCGCAGTAGACTCGCGCCCCGATGAGTGATGTGTCGTTGACGGAGGCTCCGGTCCTGGTGACCGGCGCGAGCGGGTTCATCGGAGGACGCCTGGCCGAGCGCCTCGCAGCCGAGGACAAGGCAAGCGTGGTCGGCGCCGGGCGATCCTTTCCGGACGAGGCGCGGCTTCGAGGCGCGGGCGTGACGATCCACCGGGCCGACGTGCGCGACGCCAGCGCGATGGAGCGGCTCTGCGAGGGCAAACGCGTGGTCTTCCACCTGGCCGCGTGGCTCGAGCGTGGCAAGGGCGGCGAGGCGGACGCGTACGCGGTGAACGTGGACGCGACGCGCGCGCTCGTCACGGCCGCAGCGCGCGCGGGCTGCGAGCGGTTCGTCCTCGTGAGTACGATCTCGGTGTACGGGCTCCCGTCGACGGATCACATCGACGAGTCGGTGCCGATCGACGTCGCGCAGGCAGATCTCTACGGCCGGACGAAGGCGCTCGGCGAGGAGGCGGCGCGCGAGGCGGCAGCGAAGGCGAACCTCGCGATCTCGATCGTGCGGCCTGCGATGGTGTACGGGCCGCGATCGGGCGGGTGGACGGTGGGCATGCTCCGGCTCGTGCAGAAGGGCGTGCCCGTGATCTTCGGGGACGGTCAGGGCCATGCATATCCCGTCTACGTGGACGACGTGGTCGACATGGTGCGCCTCGTCGCGGCGCGGCCCGAAGCGCAGGGCGAGGCGTTCAACGCGAGCGACGCGCCCATCACGTGGGAGCGCTTTTTCGGCTTCTACGGCGCGATGAGCGGCAAGCGTCCGCGTCGCGTGCCGATGCCCATCGCATACCTCATCGCCCGCGCGAACGAGCTCCTCAAGCTCGGGATCCCCCTCACGGCGGAGCGACTCGAAAGGTACGTGCGGAAGCTCCAGTATCCGACGGCGAAGGCCGAGCGACTCCTCGGCTGGCAGGTGCGCGTGCCGCTCGACGAGGGCATGCGGCGGAGCGAAGCATGGCTCCGCGAGACAGGGAAACTCGGTCGGTAAGGCCCCGCTAGCAACGAGAGGCGTTTCGCTGGGGCGTTGCCCCAGGCCCCACCAGGGGCTATCCGCCCCTGGACCCGGACCAGCGCAAGCGCTGGACTCGGGGTCGATGAACTGCGCGATGCGCAGTTCAT
>NZ_JASBQE010000095.1 GCF_029960785.1 Polyangium sp. 15x6 | reverse complement strand
AGTCCAGCGCTTGCGCTGGTCCGGGGTGCAGGGGGCGGACAGCCCCCTGCTGGGGTGCGGGGCAAAGCCCCGCGCACGCCCTCGTGCCCCTCCGGGTGGCCACCACCTCCGACCCTCCCTCCCCGCCTCGCATCCCGGCCCCCCTCATGGTACCGTCCCCCCGCCATGGGTGGCCGTCAGGTCCAGCTCCGCATCGGCGGCCAGACATATCGAGTCGTCACCTCCGCGTCCGACGACGAACTCCACCGCCTCACCCTCATGGTCGAGGAGAAGCTCACACAAGTCGCCGGCCCCGGCCGCATGGTCAACCCCCAGGCCCTCCTCCTCGCGGCACTCGCCCTCGCCCACGACCTCGAAGAAGAGCGCGCCCGCCACACCGACCAGCTTGCCCGCACCCGCATCGCCTTCGGTCGCATGCTCGAACGCGTCGACGCCGCGCTCGGCGCCCTCGAACCCGGCGCGGACGCATCCGACGAGGACGACCGATGACCGAACTCGGCGCCCTTCGCCATCTCGCGGCGGAGATTGCGGCGCTCGACCAGGCTGGCCTGCTCCGCAAGCCGAGCGCACCGGCGCCGTCGGGATGCCTCGTCCTCTGCTCGAACGATTACCTCGGATACGGAACCGACCCCTGGCCCGCGCCCTCCGAGGCTCCCTCCGGCGCCGGCGCTTCACGCCTCGTCAGCGGACATCACGCCGAACATGCGCTCGCCGAGCAGACGATCGCAACCTGGCTCGGCTTCGAAGCCGCCCTCCTGTTCTCGTCCGGGTACGCGGCCAACGTCGGGACCCTCTCGGCTCTCGCCCGGCCGGGGGACGTCATCGTCTCGGATGCATTGAACCACGCTTCCATCATCGATGGCTGTCGGCTCTCCGGAGCCAAGGTCGTCGTCGTTCCCCATCGGGATGCGGCTGCCGCCGAGGCCGCGCTCGAGCAGGCGCAGGGTGCGCCGCGGCGATGGCTCGTCACCGAGTCGTACTTCAGCATGGATGGCGACTCGCCCGACCTCGTCCGGCTCCGGGCCGCGTGTGACCGATGGGATGCCGCGCTCATCGTGGACGAGGCCCACGCGGTCGGGACCCTCGGGCCCGAAGGTCGAGGACTCGCGGCGCGGGCGGGTGTTCGGCCGGACGTGCTCGTCGGGGCGCTCGGGAAGGCGCTCGGGCTCCAGGGTGCGTTCGTGGTCGGGCCGATGGTCCTCCGCACCTGGCTCTGGAACCGCGCCCGTAGCTTCGTCTTCTCCACGGGCATCAGCCCTGCCCTCGCCGCCGCCATCCGGCATCGGGTCCTCCGTGTCGCGGCCGATGACGAGGCGCGCGCTCGGCTCGACCAGGTCACGGACCGTCTGCGCGCCGGACTCGCCTCCCTCATCGGAGACGCGCTCCTCCCTTCGCATGGGCCCATCCTCCCTTGCTTCGTGGGTCCTCCCGAGGAGGCCGTTCGCATCTCGCTTCGCCTGCGCGAGCGTGGCGTCCTCGTTCAGGCCATTCGCCCCCCGACGGTCCCGCCGGGCACCTCACGCCTTCGCGTCACCGCGCATGCGCGCCTCACCGACGCGGACCTCTCTCAGATCGTCACCGCCTTCGCGGAAGGCTGGAAGCCATGAGTCGCATCGTCGTCATCGGAACCGGAACCGGCGTCGGGAAGACCCACGCGGGTGTTGCCCTCGTCTCTGCCCTCGCCTCGGCTCGCGTCTCGGTCGCGGGCCTCAAGCCCATCGAGTCCGGCGTTCCGTCGGAGCCTTCCCCCACGACCCCGACCGACGCCTCCGCGCTCGCGGCGTTCAGCACGTTTCACGTGAAACATCCCCTGCCCTACGCGCTGCCGGATCCGGTGTCGCCGCACCTGGCCGCGCGTCGCCTGGGGATGCGCATCGATCTGGGTCGCGTGGCCGAGTGGGTCGACATGCATGCCTGCGCGGAGGTCCTGGTCATCGAGACGGCGGGGGCGCTCCTGTCGCCGCTCGGGCCGGGGCTCGCCAACCTGGACCTCGTGCGCGTGCTGCGACCCGATCACCTGCTGCTCGTGGCTTCGGATCGGCTCGGCGTGCTCCACGATGTCGCGGTCACGCTGCACGCCCTGCGCACGATGGCCGCGGACCTGCCGGTGCCGCTGCTCGTGCTCCAGCCGCCGGCGGTGCCGGATGCGTCCACGGGGACGAATGCGGAGGAGCTCGTCGAGTTGAAGATCGTTCCGAGGCTGGTCGGATTTCCCCGGGCCGAGCCGACGGCCGAGGAGACGAGGGCGGCGGCGAAGTGGGCGCTCTCGGCGCTCGCCCTCGAGGGCCAGAATCAGAAGGCGTAGAGGACGCTGCCGCCGAACCCGGGTCCACCCGACGTCGACCTCCGCGCCTGGTAGCCTCCTCGGACCTGCACCGAGAACCCACGCCCGAGCGTGATGCCTACCTCGCCGATCAGACGCACGCCGTACGTCTCCGCGTTCGGCATGTCCGTCACCTCGACGATCGGCGAGACGAGCACGCGGTCGCCCGCGACCAGATCGAGCCGGCTGTAGAACCGATTCCCGAACGGCGCGCTGTCCCCGAGGCCGAGTGATTCGAACCCGAGGATGAGCTTCGAGCCGTACGGGTCGCCGATCAACGTCGACGCCCCGAGGCCGACCGAGAAGCCGATCTCCGTGACGCTGGTCTGGAGCTCCGTCTCCAGGTGCCAGAGGTCGAGCAGCCGGAAGCGGATGCGCGCCGCGCCGAAGTTCAGGCCGACCTTGTACCGCTCCTCGTTGTACTCGGAGAGCGGCACGAGCGACCAGCCGCGCACGAGGCCGAGCCGGAAGCCGAACTCCGACACCGTGCGCAGCGGCCGGTACGTGTAGCTCGCCTCCACCCGGTAGTACTGCTCGTCGACCGCCGGCAGGACCTCCTCGCCCGGCGTGCAGGTCGGCTGACCCGCCGCGCATGGGATCGGCGTCGTGCCCGTCGTTTTCCCGAAGCCCACGTACTCGCCCGCCACCCCGACGACCGAGCGACGCCCGCCGAGCCGACTGAGCGCCGCTCGTTCCTTCGCGTCGGTCCGATCCTCGATCACGCTGACCGGGTGGAACTTCTGCCGGGACGCGAACGCGGAGAAGCGCGTCCCGTTCATCTGCTCGACCTCGATCGTGTAGCCGATCCCCGGCGCCTTGAGTGCCTCGCCCGGGATGACCGCGATGTAGCCCCTCTCGCCGCCCCGCTGGAACGGCACGGCCTTCGTCTCGCCGAGCGCGGTCTGGTAGACGACGAGCACGTTCCGGATGAGCTCCGCATGCTCGAACGACGCCTCCAGCACGAGCTTCGTGCCCGGCTCCGCGCTGGCGATCGGCGCGTGATGGACGCGCGGCGTCGTGGGCGTCGGCGTCTCGCCCGGCGGGACGTCCGCGGCTTTCTGGGCCTCGGCGTCGCGCGGCGCGAAGGATAGTGACAGCGCGGCCGCGGCGAACACGGCCAGCGTCTTCCCGAAGGTTCGCGTCACCATTCGTACCCCACGGCTCCGCCGAAGCCCGGCCCTGCATGGTTGATGGTTCGGCCCTGGAACGAGACACGCGCCGCGATGACGAATCCGGGTGTGAGCCGGTAGCCCACCTGCACGATCCCGCGCGCGCCGACCTCGCCTTCCTCCTCGGACTGCGTGGGCTGTCCGTTCTCGAGCGGCGACCGGTAGCTGCTCGATCCGGCTGGCTGGTTCGTCACCTCGGTCCGGACGAGGATGGGCACGCGCTTGAAGGTGTTCAGCTCGAGCTGGGTGAAGCCGCGCAAGCCCACGCCGCCGAGCAGCTCGCCGCCGAGCACCAGGTTCGTCTCGCGGTCGTTGCCGATGCGGAAGAGGATCTGCCCGCCGCCCGAGATGCCGTCGTCGAGCAGCCCGATCGCCATCCTGCCGATCACGCCGAACAGCCGGTGGAAGCCGACCTCCGTCTCGAGGTAGCCGTAGGTCAACCCGACGGGCCGACCCGAGAGCCCCAGCGTATCGAGATCGTTGAGCGACCCGCCGACGCCGCGGTAGACGCCGAACCCCGTGCGTAGCGCGCGCACGCCGGTGTCGCCGTAACGGAGCCCGAACGTGCCTTCCGTTTGCCAGACGCGATCGTTGCCCTTGAGCCCGTTGTAGTCGGCAAAATCCGTGAGCAACATCGCCGAGGCGATACGTTTCTCGGGCTTCGCGACCTTGGGCGCGTCCTGGATCTGGATCCGCTCGGGGGAGCTGGGCAGGCCGACGACGGCTTTCGCGGCGCCGCTCGCCATGGTCGCCTCGATGAAGTACTCGACCTCCGAGGGCACGAGGCGCTCGCCGGGCACGGTCGCGGCCCAGTAGCCGGGGCCAGCGCTGGCCATCACGAACGGCGTGTACGTCTGTTTTCCCTTCGTCCGCACGTGCAGGATCGCGCCCGTGGCCAGGTCGTCGAGCTCCACCGCGAGCTCGAGCGGGGTGCCTTCCACCGCTGCCGTTGGTCGGGAAAAACTCACGAGCGAGGGCTCGGTCCGCGTGATCTGCCCTTTCGCGGGCGCCGCCTTCGAACCGGGTTTTCCTTCGGCTTCGATCAGTCGGCGCAGCGACGCGGCTTCTTCATAGAGAACGCGCGCATATCGACCGTTCGGTTTCTCCCGGACGTAATCCTCGTAGGCTTTGATGCGCGTTACGAGGTCGGCGCCCTTGAGCTTGTCGAACATCGTGGCGATCACGAGCGCCTCGGGATCGGCATCCCCGGCGGGCGTTTCCGTCGCCGTGGGGGTCGTGGGGGCGTCGGGCTTTGCGGGCTCGGGTTTGCCGAGGGCCGGGGCTTTGCGCAGGATCACGAGGTCGCCCTTTTCGGGGGTCCGCGTGAGCGTGCCGGTCGCCGTGGCGATCGACATCGAGGGCCGCACCTGGCCGAGCTCGAGGGTCCCGATCCGGAATCGGTCGGAGATCACCTTGCCGGTCACGGGGTGTTTGAGCTTCAGCGGGCGCCAGATCTCGACCGTCGCCCCCTCCGTCGCTCCTTGGGTCGAGCCGAGGTCCAGGATCAGCTCCTCGCCTTCCTCTTCGAGGGCGAGCACCGTCCCCGTGATCTCGGTCGGCGCCGCGTCCGAGGCCGACGTTTTCGTCTGCGCCCCGGCGCCCGTCCCGATTCCGAGAAAGCAAAGCGCGGCCAGCGCCGCGACGAGGCGCGCCCTCGTGCTCCCCCGGTGCAATCCATTTTCGAGATCGAACACGCTGAGATCGATCCTTATCGAATCGAATCGCAAAAGAAAAGAAAATACCGGCTGACGGAAATTCGACACACCGAGGTCGAACGCTTCTTTCACGCGAATCCGAATTCGCGTTCATCGTCACCGTCCATTCGCGGCGACGTCCATTGTGTAGTTTTTCGGCGACGGTCAGGCGGTAACGCTATCGACCACCCGACCCCGGTCGAGCACGAGGCGCGCGCCGGCCCGCTCGCGAAAGAGCTCCGGCTCGTGCGAGACGACGACCACGGCCGCGCCCCGCGCGACCTCCTCGTCGACCACCGCGAGCAGCCGCGAAACGCCCGCCTTGTCGAGGCCGGTCGTCGGTTCGTCGAGCAGGACCAGCGAGGGCTCGTGCGTGAGCGCCCGCGCGAGCGCGATGCGTTGCCGCTGCCCACGCGAATACGTCCGCACCGGCCGCTCGGCGAACGCGCCGAGCTCGAAGCGCGAAGCAGCCCGCGCCCACGCCTCCGCCGCGTCGAGCCCGACGAGCCGCGCCGCGAGCTCCACGTTCTTCCGACCCGACAGGTCCGGGTACGCCATCGTCTCGTGCGAGACCCAGCCAATCTCGGCGCGCACCGCGAGCAGGTCGTCGCCGAGCGGCTCGTACACGACCGAACCCGCGGTCGGCTTGATCACCGTGCCGAGGATGCCGAGCAGCGTGGACTTGCCCGAGCCGTTCGCGCCCTCGACGACGAGCAGCTTGCCGAGCTCGATCGTGAGGCTCACGCCGCGCAAGGCCACGGTGGGGCCGTAGGACTTGATGAGGCCCTTGCCGACGATGCGTGTGAGGCGTGGTGCTCGGCTCATCCGACGCGGCTCACGACCCCTTCTCGGGCACCGGCGGCGCCGGGAACGGGCGCACGAGCGTCGGCCGCTCGTCGGAGAACGAGGGCCGGTCGACGAGCGTGCGCTCGTCGTCGTCGTCGTCGGTCACGGGGCGCGCCGGCGGGACGGGGCGCGGCGGAGGCGGCGGCAAGGGAGCCGTCGCGTGGACCGGGATGGGCACGGGCGCCGGGAGCGGCGGCGCCGCAGGCGGCGGCAACGGCGCGGGCGGAGGCGGCAGCCACGCCTGACGACCGCTGCCCACGCCCATGCTCGCGAGCTGCCCGGCCGGCATGGTCGACGGCGGGCCGCTCGCGGAGGCGGATGCCTGGGACGCTTGTTGCTGCGCGGGATGCGACGGCGGCGGCAGCGGCAAGGGAGGCGGCAGCGGCGCGGGCAAGGACGGCGCGGCGGCGCCCTGGTGCGACGCGGTGACGGTCGTGGGCGGGCCCAGGCGGCTCGACGGCGGACCCGCGTTGCCGGCGGCGCCCTGCTTCGACGAGCGCGGCGGCGCCATGGGCAAGCCGAGGTCCTTGCGCGAGAACGAGAGCACCATCGTCTCGTCTTCGTCCTCGGAGAACGACATCTTCGCCGGCGGCAGCGGCGCGCGGCGCGACGGCGGCGGCGGCTCGGGCTCGAGCGCGCGGCGCAGGCAGTCCTGGAACTCGGGGGCGTTCTGGTAGCGGTCCTCGCGCATCTTGGCGAGCGCCTTGTCGACGACGCGCTCGATTCCACGCGTGATGTTCGGACGCACCTCGGAGAGCGAGCGGTGCTTCGAGGTGAGGATCTGCACGAGCAGCGCGTTGTAGTTTCGTGCGACGAACGGGCGGCGGCCCGAGAGCGCTTCGTAGAGGATCACGCCCGCGGCCCAGAGATCGACGCGGTGGTCGAGCCCGCGATCGCCGCGCGCCTGCTCGGGCGCCATGTAGTACGGCGTGCCCATGACGATGCCGGGCATCGTGAGGTCGGTGGACGTCTCCTCGTCGATCGTCTTGGAGATGCCGAAGTCGAGGAGCTTGGCGATGGGCGGCACGCCGGCCTTGCGGACGAGAAAAACGTTCTCGGGCTTGAGGTCGCGATGGATGATGGCTTTCGCATGCGCGGCCGTGAGCGCCGAGAGGACCTGGTGCATCACGTCCACGACGTCGCGCTCGGGCAGCGCGCCGTCGCGCTTGATGCGCTGGTCGAGCGTCTCGCCGATGAGCCGCTCCATCACGAGGTAGGGCGTGCCGTCTTCGAGGCGGCCGAGGTCGTAAATCTCGCAGATGTTCGGGTGACCGATCGACCCGGCGATACGCGCCTCGTGCTTGAGCCGCGCGACCGAGTCGGCCTGCTGCGCGTGCTTCGGGTGCAGCACCTTCACCGCGACGATGCGGCCGATGGCCAGGTGCTCGGCCTCGTACACCGCGCCCATGCCGCCCTCGCCGAGCAGCGCCTTCACGCGGTACTTGTCGCCGATGACGTGGCCCACGAGGTCACGCCGCGCGAGCCTGTGCGAGCTCTGCGAGGACGGGCCGTCGCGGTTCGGAGGGGCGCCGGACGCCGGGCGAGCGTTCGCGACGGGCGCGGGGCCCGGCACGCGGGGCGACGGGATGCCCACGGGCCGCGGGATGCTCGGCGCGGGCGGGATGAACGAACGCGGCGTGTGCATCGCCGGGCGCGACGGCAGACTCGACCCTGGCCCGATGGCGAGCCCCGTCGCCGGGCAAATCACGAGCCGTTCGTCATGCCGGATGCCGCAGTGGCGGCAGCGGAGTTCGCCCATCGCGCGAGCCCTACGTTCGGCCATTCCGTCGCGCGCGGCCACTGCAAAATCGCTCGGCGATCGCGTTTTCGTTCCCACGACGGAAGCACACGCCGCGCGCGGGCGGCCCATGACGCACTCGGTACGCATCGGTACGCAGGTGCTCGTCTGGTCAGTCCGCGGCGCCTACAGCCGAACGGGGGCAAGCTGGGGATAACTTCCGGTGATCCCAGGGTCTGCCTTGGGGAGAGAACCGGGCTCGGCCGTCCCCCCGTCGAGATCTCCCCGACCCGACCCCGGGGCCTCCCCGAACAATCCACAGGGGGGTGGATCCGTAAGTCATCGAAATCATGGGCCGATCCAGAGTTTTCCCCATCGTCCACAGGCTCTACGATGACGACCTGATCTAGATCTAATGATCTCCCTAGATCGGAGGGGAACGGGTGAGCCTGGTCACGTTTGCCTCGGTCATCTTTTCGACCTTCGCCCCGCCGATAACCCTGCTAAGAGGGACCGACCCGCTGCTTTCCCGCCGCGGCGGAGTTGAAGGGCCATGGACCTCGTCATCGCGAAGAAAGATCTGCTGCGCCTCGTCGACCGCTGCCAGGGCGTCGCCGACAAGAAGAGCGCCATGCCGGTGCTCGCCAACGTGCTGCTCGCCGCCGATGGGAACGCGCTGCGCGTTTCCGCGACCGACCTCTACCTCGCGGTGAGTGGTCAGACGGCGGCCGAAATCGTGAGCGCAGGCTCCGTGGCCGTTCCGGCGAAGGACCTGCTCGACCGCGTGAAGGCCATGCCCGACGGGCCCATCCAGGTGACCGCGCGCGAGGGCGCGCAGACCGTCATCAAGGCCGTCGGCTCGCCGCGCCGCTACACGCTGCACGGCATGCCCGGCAGCGAGTTCCCCCAGCTCCCGAAGCCCGCGCCCGACGCGCCCTCGCTCGAGCTGCCCGTGGAGCTGCTCTCGCGCCTCATCGAGCGCACGCACTTCAGCATCTCGACCGACGAGACGCGCGCCCACGTGAACAGCGCGCTCTTCGAGTGGGCCGGCCACCGCGTCCGCATGGTCACGACCGACGGTCACCGGCTGTCCAAGATGGAGGTCACGCTCGAGGGGACGAGCGCGACGGCGACGATGCTCATCCCCCTCAAGGCCATCCACGAGCTGCGCAGGCTCACGAGCGGCGTCGACAAGGAGACGCCCACGGTGCACATCACGCAGAGCGGGCCGAACGCGTTCTTCGGCGTCGGTGGCATGACCTTCTCGGTGAAGCTCGTCGACGCGCAGTTCCCGCCCTACCAGCAGGTCATCCCGAACGTGAGCGACCGGAGCATCCGCGCGCCGCGCGCCCAGCTCGCCGAGGCCCTGCGCGCTGTCTCGCTCGCCGCGAGCGACCGCACGGGCGGCGTGAAGCTCACGGTGACGCCGCGCGCGCTGCGCATCACGAGCGAGAGCCCCGAGAGCGGCAACGGCTTCGACGAGGTGCCGATCGACTACGACGGCCCCGAGGTGACGATCGGCTTCAACGCGAAGTACTTCCTCGACGTGCTCGCGGCCATCAGCGACGACGAGGTCGTCCTCGGCGTGTCGGGCGAGCTCGACCCCGCGGTCATCCGTCCGGCGACGGAGTCGGCGGCCGAGAGCTATGTCTCGGTCATCATGCCGATGCGGATTTGAAACGCGGTCGCTACATCAGCGCCGCGACCCGTCTCCGATACACCCTCACCCCCGACCCCTCTCCCGCCGGCAGAGGGGTGAATCTCGATGAATCGCCTCGAGCTCGAACGGCTCAGCGTGCGCGGCCTGCGCGTCCTCTCGCGGGTGGACATGGAGCCCGCGCCGCGGCTCAACGTCGTGTGGGGCAACAACGGGCACGGCAAGACGAGCGTGCTCGAGGCGATTTACTTCGCCGCGACTTCGAAGAGCTTTCGAACGTCGCGCGTGGGCGAGCTCGTGCGGCACGGCGAGGAGGCGGCGAGCGTGAAGGCGCGCTTCGTCGAGCGCGGCGGCGCGCTGCCGGCGCTCTCGCGCGAGCAGACGGCCGCGGTGCAGGGCAAGAGCGTGGCCGTGCGCATCGACGGCAATCGGCCGCGCGCGCTCGTCGAGTACGCGACGCGCTCGCCCGTCGTGGTGTTTCATCCCGAGGAGCTCACGCTGTCGAGCGGGCCCGCGCAGGGACGGCGCACGCTGCTCGACCGGCTCGCGCTCTTCACGCGGCCCGAGAGCGCCGACGCGCGCGCGCGATATGCGCATGCGCTCAAAGCGAGGCAGGAGCTTTTGCGGCGCGGCGCGGACATGCCTTCGAGAGATACGCGTGAGCTCGACGCGTTCGAGGAGCTCTGCGCCGAGCATGGCGCGGCCCTCACGCGGGCGCGCGCGGCGGCGGCCGAGGCGCTCGTGGTCGAGCTCGTGAGCGCGTTCGCGCAGATCGCCGCGCCCGACCTCCGCCTCGAAGCGCGATACGCGCCGGGAGGCTCGGCCGACGTGGAGACGGCGCGCGGCGAACTCGCGCGGGGCCGAAAGCGGGATGCGTTTCGGGCGTCGGCGGGGTTTGGCCCGCATCGCGACGAGCTCGAGCTCATGCTGGACGGGCATCCGGCGCGCGTGGTCGCGTCGCAGGGACAACATCGCGCGCTCACGCTTGCGCTCAAGGCGGCCGAGACGGCGACGATCGCCAAAGAGCGGGGCATCGAGCCCTTGCTCTTGCTCGACGACGTTTCGAGCGAGCTCGATCCGGAGCGCACGGGCGCGCTCTTTTCATTCCTCGCGCTCCATCGCGGTCAGATTTTCCTGACGACCACGCGCCCCGAGCTCATCCGCGCGGAGGACATACCGGCCGAGGGACGGCGTGACTTCCGCGTGTTTCGGGGCGAGCTCGACGAGGGCGCGGGCTGACCTCCGGCCGCTCGGGAGCGCCTCGACCGCGAGCGCGCGAAACGGGCACCAATCGGGCGTGATTTCCTCACGAAAAGGGCCCCGCCGAGCTTGCCCAAGAGGCACAAAAAGGCTAGATTTCCGCGACTCCAAACGGCCCCCGCGCGCGTGACATCAAGGCGTCCGCGCTCGGCCCGAGGAACCTCTCGATCTGCGCGAACGTGCGGGTCGGAACGAACCGATCGGCCAGACGCTCGGGAGCCGAAAGCACGAGACCGATGACGACCGAACCGACGAGCATCCAGCAAACCGAATCCAAGACGACCGCGGGCCAGGCTTACGACGCCAACAGCATCACGGCGCTCGAAGGCCTCGAAGCCGTGCGCAAGCGCCCGGGAATGTACATCGGTGACGTGCACGACGGCTCGGGGCTGCACCACCTCGTCTGGGAGGCCGTGGACAACGCGGTCGACGAGCACCTCGCGGGGCACTGCACCGAGATTCGCGTGACCGTGCACTTCGACGGATCGATATCCGTGGAGGACAACGGCCGCGGCATTCCGGTCGGCATGCATGCGAGGGGCGTCTCCGCGGCCGAGGTCGTGATGACCGTGCTCCACGCGGGCGGCAAGTTCGACAACGCGAGTTACAAGGTCAGCGCCGGCTTGCACGGCGTCGGCGTCTCGGCGGTGAACGCCGTCAGCGAGTGGCTGAAGCTCGAGATCAAGCGCGAGGGCAAGGTCTGGTACCAGGAGTACGAGCGTGGCGTGCCGCGCAAGCCCCTGAAGGCCCTCGGCGAGACGGACCGGACGGGCACGAAGGTGTCGTTCAAGCCGGACGTGCAGATCTTCTCGGTGACGGAGTTCAATTACAACATCCTCGCCAATCGCCTGCGCGAGCTCGCGTTCTTGAACGCCGGCCTGATCATCAACCTCGAAGATCAGCGCCCGACCGGCCGCAGCGAGACATTCCACTACAAGGGCGGCATCGCCGAGTTCGTCGCGCTCCTGAACCAGGCGCAGGAGGCGATTCACGACGACGTCATCGCGTTCGTGGTCGAGGGCCAGGCCGAGGCGGCGGGCAACGGTGGCTCGAAGCCCACGCCGCCCATCACGGTCGAGGTCGCGATGCAGTGGAGCGGCTCGTATACCGAGCAGATCTATTGCTACACCAACAACGTCCACAACAAGGACGGCGGCACGCACCTCGCCGGCATGCGCTCGGCGCTGACGAAGACGATCAATCAGTACGGCAAGGCGCAAAACCTGTTCAAGGAGCTCAAGCAGGAGCTCGCGGGCGAGGACATCCGCGAGGGCCTCACCTGCGTGCTCAGCGTCAAGCACCCCGACCCGTCGTTCGACTCGCAGACGAAGTCGAAGCTCGTGTCGAGCGAGGTGAAGGGCATCGTCGAGCGCGCCGTGACCGACAAGCTCGGCCAGTATTTCGAGGAGCACCCGCAGGGCGCGAAGAAGATCATCGAGAAAGCGGTGCTCGCGGCGCGGGCGCGTGAAGCTGCGCGCAAGGCGCGTGAGGTCATCCGCAAGGGCTCGCTCGACATCACCTCGCTCTCGGGCAAGCTCGCCGATTGCCAGTCGAAGGATCCCGAGAAGAGCGAGGTTTACATCGTCGAGGGCGACAGCGCCGGCGGCAGCGCCAAGATGGGGCGCGACCGCCATTTCCAGGCGATCCTGCCGCTCCGTGGCAAGATCCTGAACGTCGAGCGCGCGCGGCTCGACCGCATGTTGAGCTCGGCCGAGGTCGGCACGATCATCACGGCGCTCGGCTGCGGCATCAGCGGCGTGCGGACGACGCGCGGCGAGGGCGAGGACAAGGACGACGATGGGATCGAGCTCGGCAAGCTCAAGTACCACAAGATCATCCTGATGACCGACGCCGACGTCGACGGGTCGCACATTCGCACGCTCTTGCTCACGTTCTTCTTCCGGCAGATGCGCGAGGTCATCGAGCAGGGTCACCTCTACATTGCGCAGCCGCCGCTTTATCGCGTGCGCAAGGGCAAGAAGGACATCTACCTGAAGGATCAGGCCGCGCTCGACGAGTACCTCGGCAACAATGCGGTCGAGGACCTCTCCCTGTCGTCGGAGGGCCGCGCGCCGGTGCCGCCCGCCGTGCTGCCGAGCCTCGCGAAGCGGCTCAAGCAATTCAAGGTTGTCCTCGGCAACCTCGACAAACGGTGCGATGCGCGCATGGTGGCCTCGCTCATCCGCGCGACGGGTTTGAGCCAGGAGGATCTGCGCGACGAGGCGAAGGTCCAATCGGCGCGGGAGAAGCTCCAGGCGTACCTCGAGCGCCGCTATCCCGACATGATGCCGTTCAAGGTCGTCTCGTCGCTCGACTCGGAGCACGGCGCGCATCGCATCACGGTGACGCCGCGGCCGGGTGCTTCGAGCCGCGTGGCCGTGATCGATTGGCAGCTCCTCGGCCTGCCCGAGTACAAGGACGCGCTCGACATCGAGCGCATGCTCGTGGAGACCGCGGGCCCGGCGCCCTGGACCGCCGTGTCGAAGGGCGGCAGCGAGACGAAGCTCGAGACGAGCGAATCGCTCATCGAATACCTCGACGAGCGCGGCAAGAAGGGCATCACGCTCGGCCGCTACAAGGGCCTCGGCGAGATGAACGCGGAGGAGCTCTGGGAGACGACCATGAACCCGGACGCTCGCACGCTGCTTCAGGTGAAGATCGACGACGAGGCCGAGGCTGCGCGGCTCTTCGCGATTCTGATGGGCGAGCAGGTCGACGAGCGGAGGCGCTTCATCGAGGTGAATGCGCTGAACGTGAAGAACCTCGACATCTGACGGGGGCAAACCCCCAAACACGAAACCCCCCTCGGCGCTGCTCGAGGGGGGTTTTGTGTTTCGAGGGGTTTTACTTCTCCAGCGCGTTGCGTCAGTTTGGCCCGCCCTCACAAACGCCGCTGCCCTGGGCGACGTTGTTGTCGGTCCGGCATTCGTGCCATGCGTGCGGCGGCGATTGATCGTCGACGACCACGAAGATCTTCTTCGACCCGTCGAGCACGCCGGGCGGCGGCATTGGCAGCGGGAGGTTCACGTCCTCGGCCTCGGCTGGATAGAGCACCTTCGTGGTCATGACGGGACTGCCGGGCAGCGGCACACCGCCGTTTGCCGGGTCGTCCAGGTAAAACCCGATGTTCACGCCCGCCGGCACGCTCGCCTCGCCGATGTTGCGCACGCGCGCCACGAGCCCGTACGTCGGGCCTCCGCAGAGCGGGAACACCGTGGCGACGAGATCCGGCGCGGAGAACTCGCCCGAGGGCTGCACGTTCTGCCGGAAGTTGTTGAGCTTCGGCTGCTTGTAGTTCGGCATCTCCACCGTGGGGATCGTCCCGTCCTCCTCCACGTTCGTCACGTGATACCCGTGCTGGTTCCACACCCTTCGCGTGCGGACCCAGTTTCCGTTTTTATCGCCGAAGATTCGCACGCCCGCCGTCTTCGTGCCGTCCGCGCAGGTGAAACTCGAATACGAGTTCGACACGACCACGATGTCGGCCTGCCCGTCGTTGTCGACATCCGCGACCAGCGGATACTCGTAGAGCGTGCCGTTCGTGTTGCACGTCTCGTAAAGCACCGTCCCGTCGGTCCCGGAATAGACGTGCATCATCTTCTCGTCGGCGTAGACGACCTCGGCCTTGCCGTCGCCCTCGAAATCGAAGACCGAGCTGCCCGTCGACGCGGACGAGCAATCCTGGGTTTGCCGGATCCAGAGGAGCGTCTCGGCGTTCGGGATCGCGGGGTCCATGAGCTTCTTGCCGTCGAAGACCGCGTATCCGACGCCGCCGGCCATGGCCACGTCCGGCACGCCGTCGCCATTGAAGTCCGCCACCGTGGGCGGGCCGCCGCCTTGCACGTAGCCCGCGCTGTTCGTGGGGCAGAGGGCCGGATTGAGCGTGCCGTTGATGTCGATGCCCGTGCGCACGACCTTGAAGCCGCCGGGCTCGTTCGGGTCGACGCGCCAGATCCTGAGCTCGTGGTTCGAATTGTAGATCGCGATGACCTCGGGGATGCCGTCCTTGTCGAGATCGCCGACGGCGGGGAAACTCGCGACGAGGTTCGAGTCGACGAGGAGCGTGCCGTCGCCCTTGTAAATGCGCCTCGCCGTGACGACGTCGAGCTTTCCGTCGGCGTCCATGTCGGAGACCACGACGTTCGAGGTATTCGCCGGCTCGAACGTCGCGACGGTCGCGCCCGTCTTTCCCTCGAGGATCTGCGATTCCGCCACGACCTCGACGTCGCCGTCCTGATCGAGGTCCGCGAGCGAGGGCATGAAACACGTGCCGGGCGCGCTGAGCCAGAGCTCCGCGCCCGTCGCCGTATAAGCGCGCGCGCGCCCGTCGATCGTGCAGACCACGATCTCGTTGCCCGGCACGCCGTCGATGTTGCCCGCGGCGATCGAGCGGCCCGGGTGGTTCTGGCTCGTCGCGCCTGCGTTCGCGGTCCACTTCTCGACGATCTGGCCATTGACGATCGAAATGGCGTGGAGCGTGCCATTTTCGTTGTACTTGTTCGTCTGGAACGTGAGGAAGACGATCTCCGGGATGTCGCGTTCGTCGACCACGCCGTCGCAGGTATCGTCGTCGAGCTGGATCACGATGGGCGCCATCATCACGCTGTCCTGCGTGTTCGGCGCGGCCGGGTCTCCCCAGACGTACTTGAGCACGGGCTCGAACTGGCCGACGGGCGGCTTGTACTCGCATTTCGCGAGGCAGGTGATCGGGTCGTTCGGGCCGGGCTCCATGCCGGGCGCGCATTCGGGCGGCTGCGGCAGGCATTTGCCCGTCGCCGGCGTCACGCCGCCCTGGCACGAGCCGCCCGCGCCGCCGTCGGGCATGCCGCCCGGCTCGCCGAGCGCGTATTCGCAGTAGGAGCCCGCGGGGCATTCCGTGGCGTCGATGCACGTCGCGCCGGGGACCACGCATTGCTGGAACGAGCAGACCTCCGCGTCGCCGCAGCACGCCGCCCCGCAGGCCTTGTCCTGCGTACAGCACACGCCGCCCGACGTGCAGACGCCGCCGTCGCCGCAGGCCTCGCCGGGCGTGCAGCCGGTGGTCCCGCTGTCGCCGAAGAGGTCGCCGCCGAGTCCGCCCTGACCGCCGCCGCCCTGGCCGCCCTGGCCGCCCGAGGACGTGCCTGCGGACGCGCCGCTGCCCGTCACGTTGCCGTCACCGCACGAGGCGAGCGCGGCTGCGAGGGATGGGACCGCGAGCGCCGTGAAAGCGAGAAAAGAGAGCCGATGTTTGCGCATGAAGGCGCATCTTCGCCGAGGGCGCCCGTCCGTGTCGATCGCGAAGAACCCGAAAAGGATCCCCGAGCGTGTGACCTCCTCGGTCCCTTGGCAAGGCCCTTGCTTGCCAGAGATCCGGCCTTAGTTTCGGTCGTGCCATGCGGATCGATAGAATGACGACCAAGGCCCAGGAAGCGGTTCGTGCTGCCGTCGACCTCGCGAGCCGGCGCGGTAACCCGGAGCTTTATCCGGAGCACTTGCTCAGAGCGATCGTCGCTCAGGAGGATGGGATCGGGGCGCCGCTCCTGGAAAAGGCCGGCGTCGACTCAGGGCGTGTTTTGCAGGCCCTCGACGCCAAGATCGATAGCTACCCCCGCGTGAGCGGCGGCGCCGAACCGAGCTTGTCACGACGAGCGCTCGGCCTCTTGCAAAAAGCCGAGGACGAGATGAAGTCCCTCAAGGACGACTTCATCTCCACCGAGCACCTGATCCTCGCCGCGCTGAAGAGCGACAAGGACACCTCGCAGCTCCTCGAGCGCGCGGGGCTCAATTACGACAAACTGCTCGCGGCGCTCACGCAGGTGCGCGGCAATCAGCGCGTCACCGATCGTGACCCCGAGGGCAAGTTCCAGGCGCTCGAGAAGTACACGCGCGACCTCACGGACCTCGCGCGGCGCGGGAAGATCGACCCGGTGATCGGTCGCGACGAGGAGATTCGCCGCGTGATTCAGGTGCTGTCGCGCCGCTCGAAGAACAACCCCGTGCTCATCGGCGAGCCGGGCGTCGGCAAGACGGCCATCGTCGAGGGCATCGCGCAGCGCATCGTGGCCGGCGACGTGCCCGAGTCGCTGAAGGACAAGAAGCTCGCGGCGCTCGACCTCGCGGCGATGGTCGCGGGCTCGAAGTTCCGCGGCGAGTTCGAGGACCGGCTGAAGGCCGTCCTGAAGGAGATCGAGGGCGCGCAGGGCCGCATCATCCTGTTCATCGACGAGCTGCACACGCTCGTCGGCGCGGGCGCCGCCGAGGGCGCGATGGATGCGGCGAACATGCTGAAGCCCGCCCTCGCGCGCGGCGAGCTCCGCTGCATCGGCGCGACCACGCTCGACGAGTATCGCAAGCGAATCGAGAAAGACGCGGCGCTCGAGCGCAGGTTCCAGCCCGTGTTCGTCGGCGAGCCGAGCGTCGAGGATACGATCGCGATCCTGCGCGGACTCAAGGAGCGGTACGAGATTCACCACGGCATCCGCATCCAGGACGCGGCGCTCGTGGCGGCGGCGGTGCTCTCGCACCGCTACATCACGGAGCGATTCCTGCCGGACAAGGCGATCGACCTCGTCGACGAGGCCGCGAGCCGCATCCGCATGGAAATCGAGAGCCTGCCGACGCCGATCGACAACGTCGAGCGTCAGCTCGTCAAGCTCGGCATGGAGGAGCAAGCGCTGCAGCGCGAGCCGGACAAGGCGAGCAAGGCGCGGCTCGAGGACGTCAAGCGCGAGATGGCCGAGCTCCAGGCGAAGCGCGACGCGATGCGGGCGCAGTGGATGCGCGAGAAGGAGCTGCTCTCCGAGATCAAGAAGACGAAGGAATCGATCGAGCAGCTCCGCCTCGAAGAGGAGCGCGAGAAGCGCCGCGGCGACCTCGGCAAGGCGGCCGAGATCCATTACGGCAAGATCCCCGAGGTCGAGAAGAAGCTCGAAGGGCTGCGCGAGTCGCTCGGAAAGCTCCAGGAGAAGGGCAGCTATCTCAAGGAGGAGGTCACCGACGAGGACATCGCGGCCATCGTGTCGAAATGGACCGGCATTCCGGTCTCGAAGATGCTCGAAAGCGAGATGCAGAAGCTCCTGCGCCTCGAAGACGAGCTGCGCAGGCGCGTCGTGGGGCAGGACCACGCGCTCGTCGCGGTGTCGAACGCCATCCGGCGCTCGCGCGCGGGGCTCGGCGAGGAGAAGCGGCCGATCGGCTCGTTCATGTTCCTCGGGCCCACGGGCGTCGGCAAGACGGAGCTCGCGCGGGCGCTCGCCGAGTTCCTCTTCGACGACGAGAAGGCGATGGTGCGCATCGACATGAGCGAGTACGGCGAGCGGCACACGGTCGCGCGGCTCATCGGCGCGCCGCCCGGATACGTCGGCTACGAAGAGGGCGGTCAGCTCACCGAGCCCGTGCGGCGCAGGCCCTACACCGTGGTGCTCTTCGACGAGATCGAGAAAGCGCACCCGGACGTGTGGAACGTGCTCTTGCAGGTGCTCGACGATGGCCGATTGACCGATGGCCAGGGCCACACGGTCGACTTCAAGAACACGATCCTGATCCTCACGTCGAACCTCGGCACGCCGGCGGCGATGGCGGTCGAGGAGCGCGAGGGGCTCGATCCGCGGGACAAGGCCGAGCTCGTGCGGCGCGTGGTGCTCGAGGAGGTGCGCAAGCACTTCCGGCCGGAGTTCTTGAACCGGCTCGATGACATCGTGGTCTTCCGCAGGCTCGAACGGTCGGACGTGGAGAAGGTCCTCGACATCCAGCTCGCGCAGTTCGAGAAGCGCCTGGCCAAGCGCGGGATCTCGATGACCGTCGCGCCCGCAGCGAAGGCCTTCCTCATCGAGCAGGGCTGGGATCCGCAATATGGCGCGCGGCCGCTCAAGCGGAGCATCCAGCGCTACATCGAGGACGAGCTCGCCAAACGCCTGCTCGGGGGCGAGTTCAAGTCGGGCGATACCGTCGCGATTGGACGGTCGGGCGATGGCCTGACCTTCACGAAAGTGACGTACAACTAAGCCGACCCGGCTGACAGCGGCGGAGGTCTCGGCTAAACCCGCCCCCATGCTGGACCTCCGCCACGTCGTCGATCACATGGACGACGTCCGCGCCGCCTTGGCGCGGCGCTCGCCCGCGGCCGCGGCCGCCCTCGCCCCCATCGCCGAGCTCGGCCAGAAGCGGCGCGAGCTCATCGCGCTCAGCGAATCCAAGGCCGCCGCGCGCAACCAGGCCAACGAGAAGATGGCCAAGGCGGACAAGAAGTCCGCCGAGTTCACCGAGCAACGCGAGGCCCTGAAGCGCCTGTCCGCGGAGATCAAGGACGCGGAGCAGGCGCTCAAGGACGTCGAGGCGAAGATCCAGGCAGAGCTCGCCCTCGTCCCGAACATGCCCGATCCGTCGGTCCCGGACGGCAAGGACGAGCACGACAACGTCGTCGTCCGGACCTGGGGTGACAAACCGTCGTTCACGTTCACGCCCAAGGCGCACTGGGACATCGGCGAGGGCCTCGGCGTCCTCGACTTCGCGCGCGGCGCCAAGCTTTCGGGCTCGCGCTTCACCGTGCTCTGGGGCGCGGCGGCGCGGCTCGAGCGCGCGCTCATCAACTTCATGCTCGACCTGCACACGCGCGAGCAGGGCTATACCGAGGTCCTCCCGCCCTTCCTGGTGAAGGATTCGGCGCTCTACGGCACCGGGCAGCTCCCGAAGTTCGCCGAGGACCTCTTCAAGACGCACAAGAGCGACCCCGAGCGCGCCTACGACCTCTATTTGATCCCGACGGCCGAGGTGCCCGTGACGAACCTCCACGCCGACGAGATCCTCGAAGCCGACAAACTGCCGCTCGCCTACACCGCGTACACGCCCTGCTTCCGCGCCGAGGCGGGCAGCCACGGCAAGGACGTCCGGGGGCTCATCCGGCAGCACCAGTTCGACAAGGTCGAGCTCGTGCGCTTCTCGACGCCCGAGACCTCCGCCGAGAACCACGAGACCCTCACGCGGAACGCCGAGGAGGTCCTCCGCCGGCTCAACCTGCATTACCGCGTCTCGCTGCTCTGCGCGGGCGACATGAGCGGCGCCTCGCAGAAGACGTACGACCTCGAGGTGTGGCTGCCGGGGCAGAGCGTCTATCGCGAGATTTCGAGCTGCTCGAACTTCGGCGACTACCAGGCGCGGCGCGCGGCGATCCGCTACCGGCCCGAGCCCAAGGCGAAGCCGCGGCTCCTGCACACGCAGAACGGCTCGGCGCTCGCGGTCGGCCGGACGGTGATCGCCATCCTGGAGCAGTACCAGCAGGCCGACGGGACCGTGGTCGTGCCCGAGGCGCTGCGGCCGTTCATGGGGTGCGAGGTCATCAAGGGCGTCTAAAACTTGGCCGACCTCACGAGAACCCTGTAGGAGCGCCCTAGTCACGCCGAGCGTCCGCCCGTCGCCCCATCGCACGGGGCTGCGGACGTCCGGTGTTTGTCGGGAAGGGGCGTCTCATGCAGGCGTCGTGTGTGTCGTCGTCCATCGAAAGCAGGGGCCCGGAAGACACGATCCCGAGCGTGTTCCAGCCGCGCTCGTCCATGCTCCCGCCCCCCGCGGAGAACCAGGCCGAGACGCAGCCGGCGCCGCTCGCGCGTGAGAGCCATCCGACGATCCCCTACGCGCGCTCGAACCCGAAATCCTGGTTCGCCAACCACAAGAAGCGCCGCAAGCTCGCGCGCCTCGACCTCGACGAGGAGAGCACCGAGAGCGGCCGTCCCATGCCCGAGTGGTGCGTCGAGCTCGGCTCGGGCCTGCGGGCCATGACCACGTTCGAGCTCTGGATGGCCCTCGCCAGGGGTGAGATCGGGGCCGAGACCTCGGTCTGGCGTGACGGGATGGAGGGGTGGAGGCGGATCGAGCACATCCCCGAGCTCGCCTACGCGCTCGCCGATTCGGTCTCCTTCGACCCGCCGCTCGTGACGCCGGCGCCGCTGCCGGAGGTCGCGCTCACGCCGCCGCGCGGCGAGTCGAGGACACCTTTGACCTTCAGCGGGGCCGTCGCGCAGACGGGCGACCCTCCGCGCGTACGGCCTCTCGAGGGGGACGAGACCCGCTCGGAGCCGATTTCGCTCCCCCTCCGGGCGTGGCCCTTCGGTCGCAAGGGTGGGTCACGACGGTCTGTGGCAGGGCAAGGAGGGTTCTCCTTCGTGCTCGGGTGTGTCGTGGCGGTGACGGCGGTGGGCCTCGCGCTCGTGCATCGAGGGATCGCGCCCGCGGTCCTGTCTGGGCAAGACGAGGGTACGAACCGTCCCGCGCTCGTGTCCGGCGCCTCCGAGCTCGTGTCGAAGGTGGGGCACAGGACGGTCGAGACCCTCCGGCAGACGGAGGCGGCCCCCGTGGCGCCCCCTCCGCCCTCGGCGCGCCACCATACCGACCCGGGTCAGAGGCGGTCGCGACGGGGCGTTCGGCGGTAGCGACCGTCCCCGAAGACGAGCGCGACCCTCCTGCGCTGGGGGTCGACCGCCGGCGAGGTTGGTCACGGCTCTGTTTCGCTGGGGGTCGACCGTCGTCGAAGTCGGTCGGCCTCCTCCCGCGGCCGGCAGCGACCGTCTCCTCGGCACGTGCCAAGCGGGGAGAGTCGCGCTATCGTCCCGGCCCTCTCGAGCTCCGGGCACGCCCGGGGCCCGCTCCGGCGTCGTCTAAGGGCAGGACGGGGGACTTTGAATCCCCTAATCATGGTTCGAATCCATGCGCCGGAACCACTAGCGTCCCCCGACCGAGGGCGTTTACCGTAGCTGCGAGGAGCAGCCGGGCGTGACGAGCGACGACGAGACCGAGGAGGCCAGGTTCGTCGCGCGTCTCGTGGCGCGTGACGAGTCGGCCTTCAACGAGCTCGTCGTCGCCTACGAGCGACGCGTGTTCGCGCTCGTGTTCCGGATGATCGGGCGACGCGACGAGGCCGAGGACCTCGCGCAAGAGGTGTTCGTCCAGGTCTTCAAGGCGATCGATCAGTTCCGCGGAGAGTCGAAGCTCTCCACGTGGATCTTCCGGATCGCCGTGAACCTCTGCAAGAACAAGGCGAAGTACCTGTCGCGGCGCAAGGTGGGCGAGCAGGAGGACGTCCACGAGATCGCCGATCGCGTGACGGGCGACGGCGGCAAGGGCGTCACGGTGAGCGGGGCGATCAACCGTCCGGACGAGATCCTGGAGGGCATGCAGCTCGAGCGCATCGTCAGGCGCGCGATCGAGCAAGTCGACGCGGACTTCCGCGAGGTCTTGATCCTGCGCGACGTGGAGGACATGTCCTACGACGAGATCGCGGAGGTGACGGGCTTGCCGGAAGGCACGGTGAAGAGCCGCATTTTCCGCGCCCGCGCGCAGCTTCGCGCCCTGGTCGAGAAGGCGCTCGGCGACAAGCTGAGGAGCGAGAAGAAGGCATGAGCGGCGACGCGAAGCGAAAGCCAGAGGCGGGCGCGCCGGCCGACGATCAGGATCTGCTCGGCACGGAGGGCGACGTCACGGGCGAAGAGGCCGAGCGCCTCGCGGCCGAAGCAGAGCGCTGGCTCGACGCCGAAGAGAAGGCCGAAGCGAAGGACGAGGCGCCGGGCGCGGACGAGAAACGCGCGGCGAAGAAGCGCGACGAGGCCGAGGACGAAGCGCCGCTCGACGAGGTCGAGGTGCGCGAGCTCCTGCGGCGCGCGCTGCGTCCGCCGCCGGGCGCGGTGGCGCCGAGCCTGCTCGGAGGCGTGCAGAAGAAGCTGCGCACGCGCTCGCGAGGGAAGTTTTACGGCGACGGATGGAGCACGTCGCGCTCGCCGCGCTCGACGTACCTCGTGACCAGCGTGCTCATGCTGGTGCTCGTCGCGTTCGTGTTCCTCGTGCTCATTCCGTGGGGCGGCGGCGCGCTGCCCTGATGGGCGCGCCCTAGGCCAAAAGCTCGTCGTCGTCGACGACCTTCGAGCTCGGCTCCGAGGCGCCCGCGGCCGGCAGGTGAATCAGAAAGCGCGTGCCGCCGCCCTCGCGGCCGAGGCAGCGGATCGTCCCGCCGTGCGCCTCCACGATGTCGCGCGTGACCGCGAGGCCGAGGCCCGTGCCGCGTTGCTTCGTGGTGAAGAAGGGATCGAAGATCGACGCGCGTAGCTCCTCGGGCACGCCCGAGCCCGTGTCGTCGACCGCGAGGTCGATGCCGTCGTCCTCGGCCTTGCGGATCGACACGACGAGCTCGCCGCCTTTCGCCATGGCCTCGCGCGCGTTGCGCACGAGGTTCAGGAGCGCCTGACGGAACTGCGATTCGTCGAGGCGCGCGTCGGGCAGATCGTCGTCGGCGTCCACGCGGCTCGCCACGCCGCCGCGGTCGAGCTCGGGCCGCACGAAGGCCATGAGCTCGACCGCGAGGTCCTCGACGCGCTCGCGTTCGAGCCGCGGGCGAGGCCTGCGCGAGATGCTGAGGTACTGCTCGGCGATGCGCGAGAGCCGCTCCACCTCGGCCTTGATGGCGACGACGAGCTGCGAGGCCTCCTTGTTGTCCGACGTGGCGACCTCCTCTTCGAGCAGCTCGAGGTTGAGGCCGATCGACGAGAGCGGGTTGCGAATCTCGTGCGTGACGTGCGCGGCCATCTTGCCGATGGCGGCGAGGCGCTCGGCGTTGACGAGCTCGCTGCGGGCGCGCTGGATGGCGGCGACCATGCCCTCGAACGTGGTCGCGAGCTCGCCGATCTCGTCGTTCGTGGCCATGACCTCGCGCGGCGTGAGGTCGCCCTGGGCGACGGCCTTCGCGCGCTCGGTGACGGCCGTGAGCGGCGCGAGCACGCGGCGCGCGTAGATGGAGATCACCACGCCGACGAGCAGCGTGAGCACGAAGAGGCCGACGAGGAGCTGAATGGACCGGGCCTCGCGCCGCTTCGCCTCGGCCGTGAGGCTCTCCATCCGCTCCTCGACGCGCAGCTTGATGGCGCGGAGGCGCTGCGCGCCCTCGGCCTCGCGCTTGAGCAGCTCGTCGCGCGCCCGCTCCGCGGCTTCGCGGTCGCTCACCGCGAGCGCCTGGAAGAGCTGCCCGAACCGCTCGGGGTCCGCGACGAGGAGTTTTTCGATGGCCGCGGCCTCGTGCACGATCTCGTCCTGGAACTTCGCGACGGAAGGATCCTCGTCGACGAGCCCTTTCTCGGCGGCTTCACGCACGTGCGCGAACGTGAGCGGGCGCGTGCGGCGCGCGGTCTCGATCCACTCGCGCACGTCGCCAGGGTTTTTCGCGGCCGTGATGTGGTTGAGCTGCGCGTTGAAGACGTTCTGCGCGGCGAGGGCCTCGCCCACGCGGAGCAGGAGCGGCGCGTATCCGCTGCGGAGGAGCTCCGCGCCTTGCGACGTGTCGCGGAGCGCGCGAAAGCTCCAGGTCACGGTGAGCGCGAAGGCCGCGAGCACGAGCACGTAACTCGCGAGCAGCCTGCTCGAGACGGTTCGCCTTCGGCGAGGAACCTTCGGGGTCGACATGCGCGCGAGGACTCAGGGAGCGAGCGCCCGCGCGAGCAGGCTGACGAGGTCCTCGGCCGCTTCGCCGCGGCTCCGGAAGCGCCGCAGGCTCGACCCGCACGCCGTCACGAGCAGGCCTCCGCCCCGCGCCTTGTGCTCGGCGATGCGCGCGTCCGCGATGGCCTCGCTCGTGCGCGGCCGCGTCACGGGCAAGAGCGCGCCCGCGCCGCTGCACTCGCCGTGCTCACGGTCGCGCTGGAAGGTCGCGGGCTCCTTGCCGGACATCTTCGCGAGCAGCGCGCGCGGCTCGTCGTACCGGCCGAGCCCGCGGCCGAGCTGACACGGCGAATGCCACCGCACGGTCGTGCCCGCGAGCTCGGGCAGCACGCGGAGGCGGTCCTGCGCGGCGTGCGCGAGGTCGAGGAGGAGCTCGGGTTCGCGGGGCATGGTGACGCCGACACGGGCGTGCTCGACCATCGTGGCGCGCGCGCAGCCCGGGTCCACGACGAGGAGGCGCGGGACCTCGGAGACCTCGGCGGCGAGGCGCTCGGCGGACACACGGAAGCCTTCCCGGTCACCCGCGTGGAGCGAGGGAAGGCCGCAGCAGCTTCGAATGGCGCGCACCGGGCCGCCGACGAGCTTCGCCGCGACGGCGAGCGCGTCCTTCGCGACAGACGGGTTTTTCCGAGCGTACGAGCATCCGACGAGCACGCCGGCCGCGACGTGCCCGTGCCTCTTCGTTTCGCCCTCGATCGCATCAAGCGCCGCGGCCGTCTCGCCGTCGCGCTCTTGCGTCCGCATCACCACGTCCATGGCTGCCTTCGGCGCGGCGCCGCGCGCGAAAAAGTCCGCGCGCGACTCGACGAGCACCGTCGCGGGCTCGTTCCTGTGGTCGCACTTCTCGCGGCATGCGTGGCAGCCCGTGCAGGCCCACGCCGGCGCGGTGTGCTCGGCCTCGACGGGCACGTCGCCGCGGCCCGCGAAGTAGGTGAGGCTCATCTTGCCCCACGGCGTCACCGTCTCGCTCGCCTCCGCGTTCGAGACGGGGCACGCGGCGCGGCAGAGCTTCGGGCAGTACACGCACGTCTCGAGCGCGCGTTTGTGCGTGGCGACGATGGGCAGGCGGAGCACCTCCGGAGTCTCTGCTCCCGAGGCGATGCGCGCAAGGGATCCGCGGCTACCCCGTTCGTCCCGCGGGTTGTCCCGGGGTGCTCGCGCGGCCGCTGCGTCGGCTCGGTGGTCCTTCCTCGCCGGGCTGGCTCGCTCGCGCCGTCTTGGCCGATCGATCGGCCTCGGGCTCCTCGGCCGCCGGCGCTTGCGGTGAGCGCGCCGTCGTCGCGGCCGCGGAGGCCGACGTGGGGCTCGTCGCATGCACGAGCGGCAAGCCCGTTGCCTCGTCGACACGCGCGCTCGATGGCCGCGGGATGTGCGGCGACGCGGGAGACGCGGTCGGGGCCGGCGGCGCGATCGTCGCCATCATCGGCGTCTCCTGCGGGATCCGGATCGTGAACGTCGTTCCGCGCTCGGACGACTCCACCTCGATCGAGCCTCCGTGCTCGTCGACGATCTTCTTGACGATCGCGAGGCCGAGGCCCGTGCCGCCGCGCTTGCCGCTCGTGACGAACGAGTGGAACAACCGCTCGCGGATCTCCGGCGGAATCCCGCGCCCCGTGTCGGAGACGCTGAGCACGAAGTCCGAGCCCTGCCGCAGCGCGCGCAGCACCACCTTGCCGCCGCCGTGCGGCTCCATCGCCTCGACCGCGTTGCGCACGAGGTTGTGCACGACGCGCGTCATCTTCGTCTCGTCGAAGCGCGCGGTGCCGCGGTCGTCGAGCTCCATCACGATCGTGACGCGGTTGCCTGCGAGGTCGAGCTGGAGCTGCTTCTCGAGGTCGCCGAAGAACTTCGTCAGGTAGACCTTGCGCACGAGGATGCTGCGCTCGCCGCGGGCAAACTCCAGAAGCTCGCGCTGCATCGCGCTGATGGCGTCGAACTGCTTCAGGATGAGCCGCGCGTGCTCGGCGCGCACCGAGGGCTCGCCCGCGGTCGCCATGAGCTGCACGTAGCCGCTGATCACCGTGAGCGGCGTGCGCATGTCGTGCATCACGCCCGAGAGCAGCCGCCCGATCGCCGTGAGTCGCTCGCTCTTCTCGCGCTCGGTGCGCGAGCGGAAGAGGCGCACCGCGGTCGACGCGTTCGCCGACACGAGCCGCAAGAGCGAGCGATCGTCCTGCGTGAAGCCGAGCGCGTTCTTAGCGTTGTAGAGCCCGAGCGCGCCGAGCGACGTGTCCTCCTCGCCTTCGAGCGGCACGACGATGGCGCTCTCGATCTCCAGATCGAGCGACGGATGCATGTGCGTGAGCGCGGCCTCGACGATCGGCCCGACCGGCGGATCTTTCGGGCCGAGGTGGACCGACTCGTTGTGCGTCATGGCCCAGCCGAGCAGGCCTTCGCCGCGCTTGACGGGCAGTCGCTTCACGTCGACGTCGCGCACCGAGACGCCCGGCGCCGACGCGTCGCAGAAGTACAAGAACACGCCGGCCTCGCCCTCGTCGACGAGCAGACCACCGGCGCGCGCCTCGCACGCCTTCGAGGCCTCGGCGATGACCGCGCGGCTCAGCTCTTCGAGCGACGAGGCCCCGCTCATCGCCGTTTCGAGCTCGAACAGAAGCTTCAGATCGGCGACGCGGTGCTCGAGCTGCTCCTTCGTCTCGACGAGCTGCATGTTCTTCTGGATGACCGAGAGGAACAGGCGCGAGTTGTCGATGGAGATGGCCGCCTGCGTGGCGAGCGCCGAGAGCAGCTCCTCGTCGTACTGCGAGAACTCGCCCTTGCCGCCGTGCTTGTTCAGCACCTGCACGACGCCGATCGTGCGGCCCACGTGGTTGCGCATCGGCGCGGCGAGGATCGAGCGCGTCCGGTAGCCCGTGAGCTCGTCCCACGTGCGCTGGAAGCGTTTGTCTCGGTAGGCGTCCTTGACGCGTGCGATCTTGCCGTGCTTGGCGACGTGGCCGGCGATGCCTTCGCCCACGGGCAGCTCGATCGAGCGGACCTCGCCGCCGAGGATCACCCGCGAGAGCAGCATCTTTCGTTGCTCGTCGAGCAGGTACAGCGTGGCCCGGTCGGCTTCGAGCAGCTCCGTGATCTTGCCGAGGATGAGCTCGAGGAGCTGATCGAGGTCGAGGGTGGAGCCGAGCGCGAGCCCCACGTCGCGCAGCGCGCTGACGGTCTTCTCGGAGCGTTCGAGCCTGGCCTCGAGCTCCTCGACCCGGGCCGTGAGCTCTCGCAGGCGGTCCGCCTTACCGGTCACCAGTCGACGCTAACACGCCTCCGGCCGGCGCTACAGCGCTCCCGCAAAATCGCGATGGATCCGACGTTTGCCCGGGGGATCGGTAGGGGCAGGGGAGGGGAAAGGGAAGGGGGCCCCCAGTTCGAGGGCCCCTCAGGCATGGCCGCGGGGGCGGCGGGGGTTTGGGGGCAGAGTTCCGCGAAGCGGAACGGAGCCCCCATCGTTTATTGATTCATCGACTCGAGGAACTCCTGGTTCGTCTCGGTGCGGCTCACCTTGTCGAGCAGGAATTCCATGGAGTCGATGACGTTGAGCGGGTGCAGCAGGCCGCGGAGCAGCCACACGCGCTGGAGGATCCACTCGGGCAGGAGCAGCTCTTCCTTGCGCGTCGCGCTCTTGTTGATGTCGAGGCAGGGGAAGATCCGCTTCTCCATGAGCTTGCGGTCGAGGTGGATCTCGCTGTTGCCCGTGCCCTTGAACTCCTCGAAGATCACCTCGTCCATGCGCGAGCCCGTGTCGACGAGCGCGGTCGCGATGATCGTGAGCGAGCCGCCCTCCTCGATGGAGCGGGCCGCGCCGAAGAAGCGCTTCGGCTTGTGCAGCGCGTTCGAGTCGACGCCGCCGGAGAGGATCTTGCCGCTCGGGGGGACGACGGTGTTGTAGGCGCGGGCGAGGCGCGTGATCGAGTCGAGCAGGATGACCACGTCGTGCTTCTGCTCGACGAGGCGCTTGGCCTTCTCGATGACCATCTCGGCGACCTGGACGTGACGCGTCGCGGGCTCATCGAAGGTCGAGCTGATGACCTCGCCCTTGATGTTGCGCTGCATGTCCGTGACCTCTTCGGGCCGCTCGTCGATGAGCAGCACGATGAGCGTGGTCTCCGGGTGGTTCGTGCTGATCGCGTTGGCGATGTTCTGGAGCAGCACCGTCTTGCCGGCGCGGGGCGGCGAGACGATCAGACAGCGCTGGCCCTTCCCGATCGGGCAGAGCATGTCGATGATGCGCGTCGAGAAGCCCTTCGTGCCGTTCTCGATGTTGAACTTCTGCTGCGGGTAGAGCGGCGTGAGGTTGTCGAAGAGGATCTTGTCGCGCGCGACCTCGGGCGAGACGCCGTTGATCTTGTCGACCTTGAGCAGGGCGAAGTACGCCTCGCGCTCCTTCGGGGGCCGGATCGGGCCGCTCACCGCGTCGCCCGTGCGCAGGTTGAAGCGCCGGATCTGCGACGGGGAGACGTAGATGTCGTCCGGACCCGGCAGGTAGTTGTAGTCGGGCGCCCGCAGGAAGCCGAAACCGTCGGGCAGGCACTCGAGCACGCCCTCGCCGTACACAGGCTGATCCTGGGCAGCCAGGGCCTGGAGGAGCGCGAAGATGAGCTCCTGCTTGCGCAGGCCCGCGGCTCCTTCGATGTTGAGGCCCTTGGCCATCTGCACCAGATCGGCCATCGATTTCTGCTTCAGTTCACGCAGGTGCATCGATCGAAAACTCCACGGAGGGGCGTCGGCCGGAAGACGGCGCGTTCCCCGAGGTCGGTAGGGTTGTGGGAAGGTCGAGCTTCGAGTCGGCCCTTGGGCCGGCTCTCGTGGATTGCCCGCCCCTGGGAAGGGCGGTTCGACGGACTGTGACGAGGCGTCCCCAGTGAGGGGGCGCGGCCGAGCGCGGTGCTCGGCGGGCGGGGACTCTATCAAGCGATACTGACCTGTCAATCGGCCGATTCGCCTCGCGAGGTCGCTCCTTCGGGGGCGGATCGTTTCAGGGTGCGCGTTCGCGCGCAGGCCTACGAGGTTGCCTCGGTCGCGACGTGCGAGTAGGAATCGAGCGGTCCGATGGGGCTGAAACAAGTGCATCTGCACGTGAAGGGTCGCGTTCAGGGCGTCTATTTCCGGGCGTCGACACAGCGCGAAGCCAAGCGCCTCGGCCTCTCCGGCTGGGTCAAGAACCGCCCGGACGGAGGCGTCGAGATCCTCGCCGAAGGCGAAGAAGATGGCCTGAAAGAGCTCATCGCCTGGGCCCAGAAAGGCCCGAGCGCGGCGCGCGTGGAGCGCGTCGACGTCCGCTGGCGCGGATTCCAGGGCGATTTTCCGGACTTCCGCATCGTCGAGTGAACCGCCCGGGAAGGGCCGCGCGCTCGCCCGTCGTTCTCGGGGGCACCGTGAATCACGTCTCGAAGCTCGCTTCGTCGTTCGTTCTCGTCTCCGCGCTCGCGCTCGTGCCTCTGCACGTGCACGCCGCCGGAGAGATCACGCAACCTTCGGCCTCGGCCTCGGCGGCCGCAGCGCCGGCCGCGCCCGCGTCCTTGCCAGAGCTCCCGAAGCTCCAGCCGATCGTGCTGCAAGAGCCCGACGCCGCGGCGCTGCAGGAGCTCGACCGCGTGCTCGAGCGCCTCACGACGGGCGACGCGCGCGGGAAGGAGACGGCGCGCGCGGCCATCGCGGAGGTCACGCCGTCCGTGGTGCCTGCGGTGCGCGCGCGTGTGCAGGAGCTCCGCGCCGGGCTCGACCGCAAGGAGGCGCAAGGCCTGCTCGACGACGCGCGCAAGGCCGGCCGCAAGTCGCTGCGCGACAAGGAGAAGGCCGAGAAGGCCGAGAAGGCGGGCAAGGAGAAGGACAAGGCCGGCAAGGACGACAAGGCCCCCGCCAAGGACGACAAGGCCAGCAAGGACGCGAAGGCGCCGAAGAAGAGCAAGGCCGACAAGGAGAAGGACAAGGACGCGGAGGACGAGGGCGATTGGCTCGAGTTTGTCCTGGCCTCTCCGAAGCCGAAGAACGATACCTGGCGGGATCTCGTCCGCCTGCTCGCGATGGAGCGCATGCTGACGGCGGCGGGCACGACGCCCGCGGTGCGCGAGCTGTTGCAGATGTACTCGTACTTCGGCGAGCTGCTCCGCGTCGATCTCCAGCGGCAAATCGCAAAACTCCGCGACCGCGCCGTCCCCGCGCTCATCGAGGGCCGACAGCACGACGCGAAGATCGTGCAGCGCTTCGCAAGCAAACAGCTCGATCTGCTCGGCCGCGCGATCCCCGGCGAGGCCGTCGGCGTGACCGATCCGCAGGCCCTCGCCGACATCCTGCGCGCCTACGGCCGCACGCGCGACGTCGACGCCGTCCGCGTGATCCTCTCGTTCAGCAACAGCGACCGCATCCAGCTTCGCGAAGCCGCGCGCGAGGCGATCGCCGCGATCGGCGAGCCCGGCATCTGGCAGCTCCGCGACGCCTACCTGAACCAGACGGGCAACAAGGCGCCGCGCGAGTTCACGTGGGATCGCATCGCGCGCGAGCTCTTCGGCATGTACGACCGCGCGCGGCTCGCCGAGGTCTACAAGCTGATGGACGAGGGCGCGGCGCACGCGACCGCGAGCCGCTGGGTCGAGGCGACGAGCGCGTTCGACAAGGTGCTCGCGCGCTCGCCGGTGTTCGAGCGTCGCAAGGAGATGGCGCCGGCGTACGTGGCGCACGCGAAGACGCTCGAAGAGAAGGAGCCGGCGGCAGCGCTGGAGATGCTCCGCAAGGCGCTGCGGCTCGATCCGAAGGGGGAGGGCGCGCGGAAGGTCGAGGCGGAGATCGCCTACCTCGAAGGCGTGACCCTCATCGCGCGGGGCACGCCGGACAAGTTCCCGCTGACGAAGGCGATCGAGCTCGATCCGAGCAACGAGCGCGCGAAGCGGGCGCTCGCGTCGCTGGAGCAGGAGCGCATCGAGCCGCAAAAGAGCTCGCTGCACCGCTATGTCGCGGCGGGCGGCGTGGGGATCGTCGCGCTGATCGCGATGATCGCGATGATCTTCTTGGCGAGGCGTAAGCCTGACGCCGGTCGCGACGCGGAAGGGCCGCGGGCAGGCGGCAATCCACCCGCTCCGCCCGCCCCAGATGCGCCGGTCGCCGGCGCGGAGTGAAGGTTTCCGCGAGTCGCTCGCGGGCCCGACAAACGAAAACACGGGCACCTCGCGGTGTCCGTGTTCGTTTTTCCCTTCCAAACCCGTGAACGTGGCGACCGGTCACCCGATCCCCGTTCACGGGTTCGTCGTGGGAGCGCTTTACTCGTTCGACGCGGTCTCGCCCGAGCTCGCCGTCGAGGCGGACTCGGCCGAGGCCGACGCGGCCGACGTGGGCTCGGCGGTCACCGCCGCAGCCGGCTCCTCGGGAGCCTGCTTGTCGGTCACCTGCGCCGCGTCGATGAACTCGATGTAGACCATCGGCGCATTGTCGCCGCGGCGATTGCCGAGCTTGATGATGCGCGTGTAGCCACCGGGCCGGCCCTCGAAGCGCTTCGAGAGGTCGAGCATCACCTTCTCGACGACGTCGACCTTGGTCCCGTCGGCCTTCACGCCGAAGCGCGGCACGTACGACGAGACGAGGCGCTCGGCGTGGAGCCGGCGCGCCTTGTCAGCCGCCGACAGCTCGCTCTGCGCGGTATAGGCGACCTTGCCGAGGCGCGTGGCCTTGGTGATGAGCCGCTCCGCGACGCGCCGGAGCTCCTTGGCCTTCGCGTCCGTCGTCTCGATGCGCTCGTGGGTGATCAGGTTCGCCGTCAAGTTGCGCAGCATCGCGCGCCGGCTCGACGTGTCCCGACCAAACTGCCTCCCCGCCTTCTTATGACGCATATCGCACCCTCTAGGCTTGCGCCTGCTGCGCCTTCCAGCGCTCGAGCAGCTGCGGCCAGTTGTCGATCTTCATACCGAGCGAAAGCCCCATGTTCGCAAGGATCTCTTTGATCTCCTTGAGGGACTTCCGACCGAAGTTCTTGGTCTTCAGCATGTCCTGCTCGGTCCGCTGCACGAGCTCGCCGATCAGGGTGATGTTCGCGTTCTGGAGGCAGTTGGCGCTGCGCACGCTGAGCTCGAGCTCCTCGACCGAGCGGAAGAGGTTCTCGTTCAGCGGCTCCTCGTCGCCCGGCACCGTCTGGTAGCTCGTCTCCTCCGACTCCTCGAAGTTGACCCAGATCGAGAGCTGCTCCTTCAGGATCTTCGCGGCGAACGCGACCGCGTCCTGGGGCAGCACCGAGCCGTTCGTCCAGACCTCGAGCGTCAGCTTGTCGTAATCGGTCACCTGACCGACGCGCGCGTTCTGGATCGTGTAGTTGACCTTGCGGATGGGCGAGAACAGCGCGTCGATGGGGATCGTCCCGATCGCCATCGTCGGCGTCTTGTTCCGCTCCGCGGGCACGTAGCCGCGGCCGACGTTCACCGTCAGCTCCATCGCGAGCGGGCCCTTCTTGGCGAGCACCGCGATCAGGTGATCGGGGTTCAGCACGCTGAGCCCGTCGACGAGCTGAATGTCGCGCGCGTACACCGGCCCCGGGCCCTCTTTGTCGATGCGGACCGTGTAGGTCCGCGCGGCGGCCGCCTTGAAGACGACCTCCTTGAGGTTGAGGATGATGTCGCTGACGTCCTCGACGACGTCGGGCACGGTGGTGAACTCGTGCAGCGCCCCCTCGATGCGGACGGCGGTGATCGCCGCGCCCTGCAGCGACGAGAGGAGCACGCGGCGAAGCGAGTTGCCGATCGTGATCCCGAAGCCGCGCTCGAGAGGCTCGCAAGTGAACTTCGCGTAGAAGTTGTTCGACGACTCGGTGTCGATCGAGATGCCCTTCGGGCGGATCAGATCGCGCCAGTTTCGCGCGATCATCGTCATGCTTCCGCTGGTCTGCATCGTCATCAGCGTCCTCTTTCTTCGAGGGGTTCGCGCGGAAATCTCGCCCCGTCACCGCACTCGGTGAGCGAAAGCCGTCTCCTGCCCGCGTCGCGCCGGATGGCGCTATTTTCCTGCAATCAAAAAGCGATCGGGGCCGCGCTCCCTCGCACGCCCCCGATCAGCTTTCCGAAACGTTCACCGCAAGACCACCGACCTGCGAACAGAATCAGCGCGAGTAGTACTCGACGACGAGCTGCTCGCGGATCTCCGGCTCGTTGAGGTCCTCGCGCACCGGGGTGCCCTTGACCGAACCCGAGAACGATCCGCGGTCGGCCTCGAGCCACGAGGCGATCGGGCGCTTGTCCGCGCCGGCCACGGCGGCCGCCACGAACTTGAACTTCTTCGCGCCCTCCGTGAGCTCCACGCGATCGCCCACCCGAACCACGAAGCTCGGGATGTCGAGGCGCTTGCCGTTCACCTTCACGTGACCGTGGCGCACGAGCTGACGCGCCTCGGAGCGCGACGCCGCGTAGCCGAGCCGATGCACGACGTTGTCGAGGCGACGCTCGAGGAGCGCCAGCATCTCTTCACCCGTGCGGCCCTTGCGACGGCTCGCCTCCTGGAAGTAGCCGTGAAACTGGCTCTCGAGAACGCCGTAGATGCGACGCACCTTTTGCTTCTCGCGGAGCCGGACGGCGTACTCGCTGAGCTTGATGCGACCCTGGCCATGCTGGCCGGGCGGGTAAGGACGCCGCGTGTAGGCACACTTCTCCGAGTAGCAGCGCTCTCCCTTGAGGTAGAGCTTCATGCCTTCGCGGCGGCAGAGCTTGCAGACAGGACCAACGTAGCGAGCCATGTTCGTAACCTCGAGCGGACTCCCGCGCGCGCTGCTTCAGACCCGGCGCCGCTTGGGCGGCCGGCAACCGTTGTGCGGAATGGGCGTGACGTCGCGGATCAACGTCACCTTGAAGCCGGCCGTCTGCAGCGCCCGGAGCGCGCTCTCGCGCCCGGCGCCAGGGCCCTTCACGAATACGGCCACCGACCGCATCCCGTGCTCCTGCGCCCGCCGCGCCGCCTCTTCGGCAGCGAGCTGCGCAGCGAAGGGCGTCGACTTGCGCGACCCCTTGAACCCGCGCGCACCGGCCGACGACCACGCCACGGCATTGCCGTTGATGTCCGTGATCGTCACGACCGTGTTGTTGAACGTCGACTGGATGTGCGCGATCCCAGCCGCGATGTTCTTCTTGACCTTCTTCTTCTGCTTGGCCTTGGTGGCCGCCGTCTTCGGACTCGCCATAGCGTCCTCTTCCTAACGTCCCGTCACGCCTTCGTCGCCGGGCGACGCTGCAGCATGCCCTTGCGCGGGCCCTTGCGCGTACGCGCGTTCGTGTGCGTGCGCTGGCCATTCACCGGCAGACCGCGGCGATGCCGAAGACCGCGGTAGCAGCCCAGATCCATCAACCGCTTGATGTTGAGCTGAACCTCACGACGAAGATCGCCCTCCACCTTGTACTCGGCGTCGAGGATCTCGCGGATCGTCCTGATCTCTGCGTCGTTCAGCTCCTCCACCCGCTTGTTCTCGGGGATCTTGGCTTTCGCGCAGATCTGCTTCGCGAGCGCGCGGCCGATACCATAGAGGTACGGAAGCGCATACGCGAGATGCTTACGACGCGGGAGATCGACGCCAGCAATACGTGCCATGGTTGCTCCAGCTCAGCCCTGACGCTGCTTGTGGCGAGGGTTCTCGCAGATCACGCGCACGACGCCGCGACGGCGCACCACCTTGCACTTGTCGCAGATTTTCTTGACGCTCGGTCGCACCTTCATGTCGCGGCTCCGTTCCCTGTCCTCGCTCCGCTACTTGGGCTGCTTGGTCTACTTGTGACGATACGTGATCCGGCCACGCGTCGGGTCGTAGGGCGAAACCTCGACCGTAACGCGATCGCCGGGCAAAATTTTGATGTAGTACTGACGCATCCGGCCGCTGATGGTCGCGAGCACCCCGAGACCATTGTCGGCCTTCACCCGAAACATCGCGTTCGGAAGAGCCTCCTGAACGACACCATCGAACTCGAGCTTGTCGCCCTTCGGTTCCTTCGCGGGTTTCGAGCTTTGGTTCGATCGCCTCATGACTCTTCCGACTGCACTCGGCCAAGGGCCTCAAGCACCCTCGCCGTGACCTCCTCGGGTTTGCCGACACCGTCGACACGCCGGAGGAGACCTTTTGCTTCGTAGTAGGGCAGGAGCGCCGCCGTCATCGCCTCGTACGCATCGAGACGCTTTCCGACGGCCTCCGGCCGATCGTCCGCCCGATGCTCTAGCTCGGCATCCGGGGGCGGCGGATTATAGACGAGATGGTAGATCTGTCCAGACCTTTTGTCGGTCCGACGGTGGATCAAGCGCTCCTCCAGGAGAGATCGCGCCACATCCAGCTGCAAAACAGCATCGATCGTAAGGCCACGACCCGCAAGCAGACGCTCGAGCGCATCGGCCTGGGGGACCGTACGCGGAAAACCGTCGAGCAAGAACCCGTTCTTGCAGTCCGCGTCGTCGATGCGCTTGTCGATGAGCTCGATCATCGCCTCGTCCGGAACGAGGCCGCCCGCGTCCATGATCGCACGGTACCGCGGATCGAGCGTGCCAGCCGTCTTGGCCGCGCGAAGCATGTCACCCGTCGAGATCTGCGGGATCCCAAACTTGCCGGTGAGGACCTTCGCCTGCGTGCCTTTGCCCGAACCGGGCGGACCAACCAAGATCGCGATCATCCGAAGATCTCCCTTCTCATCCCTCGGGGAGGCGCCGCGCCCGAATGCGGCTCGCCCCAGGGCCGGTGAGCCCTTCGTAGCTGCGCGTGATGAGCTGCGCCTCGATCTGGTTGACCGTATCCAGCGCAACACCCACGACGATCATCAGGGACGTCCCGCCAAACGTGATCTGCACACGCAGGAGGTCACCAACCACCGACGGCAAGACACACACGGCCGCGACGTACATCGCCCCGCCGAACGTGATGCGATTCATCACGCCCTGGATGTAGTCCGCCGTCTGCTTGCCCGGGCGAATGCCAGGGATGTTCGCCTGCTGCTTCTTCAGGTTCTCCGCCACGTCGACCGGCTGGAACGTGACGCTCGTGTAGAAGTAGCAGAAGAACACGATCAGGAGCGCGTAGCCGGTGTTGAACACCCAGCCGCCACCGCTGATGATCGATTGGAGCTTGTCCGCGCCCGGCACGTTCATGTTCGCCAGCGTCGCGGGGAACATGAGCAGCGAGGAGGCGAAGATCGGCGGGATCGTGCCCGCCGTGTTCACCTTGAGCGGCAGGTGCGCGTTCTGCGCGCCGTACACGCGCCGCCCCACCTGCCGCCGCGAATACACGATCGGGATCTGCCGGCGACCGTTCTCGAAGAACGCGATCACCGCAATCGCAGCCACGACGAACGCGCCGACCGCCGAGATCGTGAGCGGCTGGATGTTACCCGCGTTCGTCGCGAGATAGCTGCCCACCCAGCCCGGCACGCCCGTCACGATGCCCGCGAAGATCAGGAGCGAGATGCCGTTGCCGATGCCGCGCTCCGTGATCTGCTCGCCGATCCACATGAGGAACGCCGTTCCCGTGGTCAGCGTGATCATCGTCATGAGCTGGAAGCCGAGACCCGGGTGCGTGACGATGCCCGCGCCCGCATCCGAGGCCGACCAGCCCTCGACGAGCTTGGCGCTGCCGTACGCCTGGAAGAGCGACAGCGCGACCGTGCCGTAGCGCGTGTACTGGTCGATCTTGCGCCGCCCCTGCTCTCCCTCTTTGCGCAGCTCGTCGATGGGCTTGTAGACCATGCCCATCAGCTGGATGATGATCGATGCCGAGATGTACGGCATGATCCCGAGCGCAAAGAGGGAGAAGTTCTCCAGCGCGCCGCCGGAGAACATGTTGAAGAAGTTCAGCAGACCGCCTGACTGCTTGGCCATGTACTTCGACATGGCGGCGCGGTCGACGCCGGGGACCGTGACGAAGACCCCGATGCGGTACACGGCCAGCATCACGAGGGTGAAGATCACCCTGCGCCGGAGCTCCGGGACCTTGTGGAAGTTCGCAATTCCCGCGAGTGTGGCCATGGTACGTCGGTGTGCTGCCTTGGGGGGGCTCGAGCCGAAAGGACGTTAGGCTTGCGCCGAAGCCTTGCCGGGCGCAAGCACGATCGCCTTGCCGCCCGCCGCCTCGATCTTGGCGATGGCGCTCTTCGAGAACCGGTGCGCCGTCACGGTGAGCTTCTTCGTGAGCTCGCCGTCGCCGAGCACCTTGATGAGGTCGTAACGACCCTGGAGCAGGCGCTTGCCCTCCAGCGCTTCCTGGTTCACGTCCGCGCCAGCCTCGAAGATCTCGAGGTCGCCGACGTTCACGTTCGCGACGATCGCCGCGAGCGGGTTGCGGAAGCCGCGCTTCGGCAGGCGACGCTGGATCGGGGTCTGGCCGCCCTGGAAGTGCTTCTTGCCGATGTTGCCCGTCGACCGGGCCTTCTGGCCCTTCTGGCCACGACCCGCCGTCTTGCCGAGGCCGGAGCCCACGCCGCGGCCGACGCGGGTCTCCTTCTTGTTGGCGCCTTCCGGGGCCTGAAGCTTCGAGAGGATGTCCATGCTGCTACGCTTCCTTACTTCGACGCCTGCGCGCCGTTGCCGTCGACTTCCTCGACCGAAACGAGGTGGATCACCTTCTTGACCATGCCACGGAACGAGGGCGTGTTCGCCACGAGCACCTCATTGCCCGGCTTGCGAAGGCCGAGGCCCCGCAAAACCTTGCGCGTGTGCTCCGTCTGGTTCGTCACGCTGCCCGTCTGCCGTACGCGGAGATGGGTCTTCACGGCGTACCTCCTTCACCCCCCTCACGCGGAGAGCGTGCCGGGGGCATCTGGCTCGCGCGACGACGGCTCGTCGCACTGCCCGTCGCGTTGCCACCCTTGCGCTGCCAACCCACGTCGTCCGCCTGCATCGAGCGCCGGCCCGCGACCTGCTCCACGCTCTTCAGCGCCTTGAGCGCCGCCACCGTCGCGTGAACGACGTTGTGCGGGTTGCTCGTGCCGAGCGACTTCGAGAGAACGTCGTGGATGCCCGCGGACTCGACGACCGCGCGCACCGCGCCGCCCGCGATGACGCCCGTTCCAGGGCTCGCCGGCTTCAAGAGCACCTTGCCCGCGCCGACGTGCCCGAACGCGTCGTGCGGGATCGTCGCCCCGTCGAGCGGGATGCGGAAGATGTTCTTGCGGGCCTGATCGTTGCCCTTCCGGATCGCCTCCGGGACCTCGTTGGCCTTGCCCAGGCCGACGCCCACATGTCCCGACTCGTCGCCCACAACGACGAGCGCCGAGAAGCTGAAGCGCCGCCCGCCCTTCACGACCTTGGCGACGCGGTTGATGTGGATCACCCGCTCCTTGAGCTTTTCTTCGTCGACCTGATCGAACGCCATACCGTGCCTTCTTCGTCGTCCGTGAAGTCTTCGCTATCGCCCGAGACGTTTTGCCCGTGACCCCCGCGGGTCCGGCGCCTTCGGGGCTAGAACTCGAGCCCCGCCTCCCGCGCGGCCTGAGCGAGGGCGCTCACGCGCCCGTGATAGAGGTAGCCGTTCCGATCGAACACGACACGGTCGATCTTCTTCGACTTGCAGATCTTGGCGATGAGCGCCCCGACCTTCTTGGCCGCGTCGACCTTGTTGTCGTTGTCGAGCGTGCCCTTCAGGTCCTTCGACAGCGTCGACGCGTGCGCGACGGTCTGACCCGTCGTGTCGTCGATCACCTGCGCGTAGATGTGCTTCGCGCTGCGGAAGACGGTGAGGCGCGGGCGAGCGGGCGAGCCGTTCACCTTCTTGCGAATACGGAGCTTGCGGCGCTCCCGTCCGACGATCTTCATAGCCATGGTCGTAACCCCGTACCTGTAGGGGCGACACGACGTCGCCCCGCTCGGTTACTTCTTGCCGCCCTTACCGCCAGCCTTGCCGGCCTTCTCGCGAACGCGCTCGCCACGATAACGAACGCCCTTGCCACCGTAGGGCTCCGGCGGACGGAAGCCGCGGATCGTCGCGGCCGTCTGCCCGATGAGCTCCTTGTCGGCGCCCGTCAGAACGAGGACCGTGCCCTTCGAATCCGCCGGGATCGTCGCCGTGAGGCCCTTCGGCACGTTGAACACGACCGGGTGCGAATACCCGAGCGCGAACGTGAGCGTCGTGCCCTTCAGGTCGACACGGTAACCGGTGCCCTTCAGCTCGAGCACCCGCTCGTAGCCGTCGGCCGCGCCCTTCACCATGCCGGCGAGCAGCGCCCGCACGAGCCCCTGCAGCCGCGAGCCATCACGCCCGGGCGCCGTCGAGGTCACGTGCAGCTTCGCGCCCTCGACCTTCACGTCGATGCTCGAAGGCAGCTCGCGCGCGAGCTGGCCCTTGGCGCCCTTGATCTCGACCTTGCGCCCCTGCATCGACACGGTAACGCCCTTGGGGACGTCCACCGGTCGCTTGCCGATGCGCGAGGTCTTGGAGGCCTCGCCTTGTTGCGTCGTAGCCGTTTGCATCACCACACCTCGCAGATGAGCTCGCCTCCGAGCTTGTTTTTGCGGGCGTCGCGGTCGCTCATCAGGCCGTGGGAGGTGCTCAGGATCGAGATCCCGAGGCCGGAGAGCACGCGGGGGATGCGGTCGTGCTTGACGTACACGCGTCGCCCCGGGCGGCTCACCCGACGGACTCCGTCGATCGCGCTCGAGCGGTCACGCCCGTACTTCAGCACGATCGTCAGCTTCCCAGGGTTGCCGTCGCTCGGCCGCACGTCCGCGATGTACCCCTCGGACTTGAGGATCTCGGCAACGGCCTGCTTCATTTTGCTTGCAGGAACCTCGGTCCGATCATGCCGCGCGAGCGCGGCGTTCCGGATCCGGGTCAGCATGTCGGCGACAGGATCGGTCATCATGGCATCACCAGCTCGCCTTGATCACGCCCGGCAGCTCGCCTCGGAGCGCGAACGTACGAAGACAGATGCGGCAGAGCTCGAAATCGCGGTAATAAGCCCGCGAACGGCCGCACACCTTGCAACGGTTCCGGTGCCGCACGGCGAACTTGGGCGGCCGGTTCAGCTTGGCGAATTCTTTTGCACGGGCCATCGAACGTTCCTCAATGCCTGAACGGGATCCCAAGCTCCGTGAGAAGGGCTCGTCCCTCCTCGTCGGTGCGCGCGGTCGTCACGAACGAGATGTTCATTCCCTTCACGACGTCGACCTTGTCGTAGTCGATCTCAGGGAAGATGATCTGCTCGCGCAGACCCATCGTGAAATTGCCCTTGCCGTCGAAGCCCTTCGGGCTCACGCCCTTGAAGTCGCGCACGCGCGGCAGGGAGAAGCTGATCAGACGATCGACGAACTCCCACATCCGCTCCCCGCGCAGCGTCACCATCACGCCGATCGGGAGGTTCTCGCGGAGCTTGAACGTCGCGATCGACTTGCGAGCGCGCGTCACGACCGGCTTCTGGCCCGAGATCGCCCGCATGTCCTCGACAGCGGAGTCGATGATCTTCGGGTTCCCGACGGCAGCGCCGAGGCCCATGTTGATCACGACCTTCTCGAGGCGAGGCACCATCATCGGGTTCTTGTACCCGAAGCGCTTCGAAAGCGCGGGCCCGACGGCCTCCCGGTACTTCGCGCGCAGGCGCGGCGCGTAGCTCGGATCACGCGGAACGTCAGCGACTTCGGCTTGCGGCGTGGCCTTCGCCTCGCCCTTGCCCTTGCCGCCCTTCCCGGCGTCCTTGCCACCCTTGCCGGCCGCAGCCGCCTGCGGCTTCGCAGCCGCCGGCTTGGCGTCCTTGGGCTTTTCGCCCTTGCCCTTGCCCTTTTCTTCCTTCTTGTCCGCCATGGCTCAGCCTGCCGCGATCACGGCGCCGCTCTTCGCGGTGCGCTGCTTCTTGCCATCGACGACCGTAGACTTCACCCGCGTGGGCTTGCCCGTCGTCGGATCCACCGGCATCACCTTGGAGGCATGAAGCGGCGCCTCCTTCGTGATCTTGCCGCCTTGCTGATTGCGCGGCGTCGGGCGCTGGTGCCGCGTCACCACGTTGATCCCCTCGACGACGACCTTGTCGTCCTCCGCGAGGACCTTCGTCACGCGACCCTGCTTGCCCTTGTCCTTGCCGCTGATGACCTGCACGAGGTCACCGACTCGGAGCCGTCGCATCAGAGCACCTCCGGCGCGAGCGAGATGATCTTCATGAACTTCTTCGCGCGGAGCTCGCGAGCCACCGGCCCGAAGATACGGGTCCCGATCGGCTCCTTCTCCTTGTTGATCAGCACCGCGCTGTTGGTGTCGAACTTGATGTAGCTGCCGTCCGAGCGCTGATACTCACGCGCCGTGCGCACCACCACCGCCCGCGCCGTGTCGCCCTTCTTCACCTTGGTGCCCGGCATGGCTTCCTTGATGGACACGACGATCACATCGCCGAGCCCCGCGTACTTGCGACGCGAGCCACCGAGAACCTTGATGCACTTGACGACCCGAGCCCCGGAGTTGTCCGCCACTTCGAGATGCGTCGTGACCTGAATCATGGCTACTCCTCCACCGGGCGGGAAATGAGCTTCGTCACGATCCAGCGCTTCTCGCGCGAGATCGGACGGTGCTCCTGGATCTCCACGCGGTCACCGACCTTGTACTCGTTCTTCTCGTCGTGCGCCTTGTAGCGCTCGCGGGCCCGGACGTACTTCTTGTAGACCGGATCCGGCGAGTTACGCACGACCTCGACCACGACGGTCTTGTCGCACTTGTTGCTCTTCACGCGCCCGACGAGCTTGCGGCGGAAGCCGTGCGGCTTCGCGGTCGTCTCGGCCTGAGCCTGCCCGGCGGCGGTCGCGTTCGCCTCGTTCGTTGCCATGGCTCTACTTGTTCCCTTCCGCCGCTGCCGACTCGCTGGCACGCTGCTGGAGGATCGTCTTGACCCGGGCGAGATCGCGGCGCGCCTTGCGGATCGCCGACGTGTCGTTCAGCCGGTTCGTGAAGTTCTTGAACTTGGCGTCGAACACCTCACGGCCGAGATTCTTCTCGAGCTCCTGCAGGTGCTCCGTCGTGCGTTCGCGCAGATCCTTCGCCTTCATCTCGAATACCTCACACGATCCCGCGAGCGATGAACTTGCACGCCATCGGGAGCTTGTGCCCGGCGAGGCGGAACGCCTCACGCGCCATCTCCTCGGGCACGCCCGAGATCTCGTACATGACGCGGCCCGGCCGCACCGCCGCGGCCCACTCCTCCGGCGCACCCTTTCCGCCACCCATGCGGACCTCGAGCGGCTTCTTCGTCACCGGTCGGTCCGGGAAGATGCGGATCCAGAGCTTGCCCGCGCGCTTGCAGTGCCGCTGAATCGCCATACGCGCAGCCTCGATCTGGCGAGACGTGATGCGCGCGGGCTCGAGCGCCTGCAGACCGAAATCACCGAAGGACACGTCGCTTCCCGTGGTCGCAACCCCGCGAATGCGGCCCTTCTGCATCTTGCGGAACTTCGTTCGCTTGGGAGACAGCATCGGTCGTTCCTACTGAATCCGGCGCGATTTGCGCTGGAGAACCTCACCCTTGAAGATCCACACCTTCACGCCGATGATGCCGACCTTCGTCCTCGCCTCGGCGAGGCCGAACTCGATGTCGGCGCGCAGCGTGTGGAGCGGAACCCGACCCTCGCGGTACGTCTCGACACGGCTCATCTCGCTGCCGCCGAGCCGGCCCGCGCACCGAACGCGGATGCCCTTCGCGCCGAACTTCATCGCCGTCGCCACGGCCTTCTTCATGGCGCGGCGGAACGCGATGCGACGCTCGAGCTGCGTCGCGATGTTCTCCGCGACGAGCTGCGCGTTCGTCTCCGCCTTCCGGACCTCCTGGACGTCGATGAAGACCTCGTTGTCCGTGAAGGAGGCGACGCCCGGGAACACCGTCTCACCCTTGGTCGCGGTGCCGACGTTGCCACCCTTCAAGGTCTCGATGCCCTTGCCGCCCTTGCCGATCACCATCCCCGGACGCGCCGTGTAGACGATGACCTTGGCCCGGTTCGCGGCGCGCTCGATCTCCACGCTCGCGATGTTCGCGTTGTAGAGGTACTGCTTGATCGCCCGCTTGATGCGGATGTCCTCGTGGAGCCACTTCTGGTACGCGTTACCGTCCTCGTACCACTTGCTGCTCCACGTCTTGATCACGCCGACGCGGAAGCCGTACGGATGGGTCTTCTGTCCCATGGAAGCCGTGTTCCTTTACTTGCGCTCGCTGAGCTCGATCACGATGTGAGAGACGCCCTTCACGACTTTCGTCGCGCGCCCCATCGCACGGGGGCGCCAGCGGCGGTTGAACTTGTTCGGGCCCTTGTCGACCGTGGCCTTGCTGATGAACAAAGCGTCGACGTCGGCGCCACCCTGGCGGGCGTTCGCCACCGCGCTCTCGATGACCTTCTTGATCACCGGCGCGCCCGACTTCTCCGTGAACTGGAGCAGCTGGATCGCATCCGCTGCATCGCGTCCGCGGACCAGGTCCGCAATCATGCGCGCCTTTCGCGGAGAGATCCGCGAAAACATCGCACTGGCCTTGCTTAGCATCCGAGAAACCTCGCAGACAGGGGGCCGGTTCGGCCCAGGGCGCCCGGTCGTTGGCCAACTCGGTCGACCAGCGTTACGCCTGTCGAACCGAGCCCTGCCGTCGTACGTTCCGGAAGACCAACCCGACGTCTCGCGACGAGGAACCCTCTCCGCGTCACCGGGGGGTGTCCCACGGCGGCCGAAGAGGCGAGCTGGATCCGAAGCGCCGTTACGGCTTCGGGAGGGACGAACACCATAGGCGATCGCCCCCAGGAAAACGGAGCGCGGTGTCTAGCAAAGCCCCACGACGCTTGCAAGCCAGATCCGCAGAAATTCTGCGAGCTCCACCGTCCGTGAGGGATCCGGCTGAACGGATCTCCCGCGATCGCTGAACGGGCGTCCGGAGCACGGTTCGGTTTTGAAGGATCCGCCGGGCCGCTCGTACTACGCTCACACTTCTTGAAATCGTCCGCGCCGGAGCCCCACCTCCCCGGGCCCTCGGCGCCTCCCAACTCCGGAGGACTCGGAACATGCAGTCTCGCTCGACGTTTGCCTTGGTTCTTACTTCGTTCCTCACGGCCGCGGCCCTCAGCAGCGGCTGCATCATCGTCACGGATCCCAACAACAACACCGGCGGAAGCGGCGGCGACGGCGGCGCGGGTGTCGGCGCCTCGGGCGGCGCCGGCGGCGTCGGCGGCGTCGGCGGCGAGGGCGGCACGGGCGGCACGGGCGGCACGGGCGGCGCCGGCGGCGAGGGCGGCGGCTCCTCCTGCATCGGCCCGGACGACGGCAGCGGCGATGTCGCCTCCTGCGACGCCATGAACATCACGCCCAAGCCGGAAGGCCCCGCGGCCCAGTGCCAGGGCACCGACGGGAACGGCAACCCCATCGAGTACGACCCCCCGGGCTACGGCACGTGCAAGCGTGGCTTCGACATCTACACGCGCGGCGCGGCCACCGTGCTCCAGAGCTGCCTCTCGGACATCGGCGTCGAGCCCGCGAACGCCTGTGACGATGAGCAGGTCGCCGACTGCGTCGGCAAGATGTACGCCGCGGCCTGTCCCTCGGCCGACGCAGCCCTCGCCTGCCAGACGATCTCCGACCAGCTCTGCATCAACGGCGAGGTCTTCGACACGCAGGGCTGCCAGCTCGAGACGAATCCCTTCAACAGCGCCGCGCTCCAGGAGCTCGCCAACTGCATCACGGACAGCTCCGAGCCCGACTGCAACAAGGCGTACGCCGCCTGCTTCGCGCTCGTCACGAGCTACTGACCCGCCCCCGCCCGCGCGCCCGGCGGCAGACAACCCCGGGCGCGCCGCCCTTCCTCCGTCCCCGCTCCATCCCAGGATCGCGAGATCTCCCACGATGGGTGCCGTTCGTTTGCACGGCTGCAGCTCGCGTCGGGCGCGTCGATCGACTTCGTTCGTCCGAGTTGAGCCGCACGCGGAAATCTGAGACGATGCTCCGGAAGTCGCTTCGGCCCGCTTGATCGGAGCCGCACTCCCGGCAGGCGCGCGCTCCGGATCCGACATGCGCGGTGGGTGCTCCACGTGGCCGCACCACCGCGCGCATTCGGGCGGCGCCGCGCCGGCGCGTTGCTCCCGGAGGTTTTCCTGATGGCTCGTACCCTTCTCTTTTCCAGCTCGCTGCTTCTGCTCGCGGGCGCCCTCGGCCTCGCGTCGTGCTCGGACAACGGCACGGGGGGCCAAGGTGGTAGCGGCGCGACCGGCGGCACGGGCGGCGCGGGCGCGACCGGCGGCACGGGCGGCACCGGGGGAACCGGAGGCGGCACGGGCGGTACGGGCGGCACAGGCGGCACCGGCGGAGTGGGCGGCACGGGTGGAGTCGGCGGCACGGGCGGCACGGGCGGCACGGGTGGAGTCGGCGGCGCCGGCGGTATCGGCGGCGAAGGC
>NZ_JASBQE010000094.1 GCF_029960785.1 Polyangium sp. 15x6 | reverse complement strand
CACACCTCGCTGCGCATGCGCGACCCTCACACGGCGCGGCAGGACGGCCGGCGCGCGCGGCGGCTCGCGCGGCCCCGCCGCCTGCAGCGACCCCGGCGCCCGCGCCCCCTGCGCCCGCGCCGAATCGTGATGCGGAAGCGGAGGCCTTGCGCCTCGCCGATCTGAGCCAGCCTGCCGCCGTGCTCGCGGTCGTCAAGGGGCTGCTCGAGCAGCCCACGACCGAGCCGATCGGATACATGATCCGCGCACAACTCTCGCTGGAGCGCGGTGAGCCCGAGCCCGCCGTGGAGGACCTGCGTCGGACGTTGTTCATGCGGCCCGAGCATCGACTCGCGCGCTACTGGTACGTCGTGGCGCTGCAGAGAGCCGGCCAGGTCGGGCAGGCCATCACGCAGGGACGCGCGCTGGAAGCACTGCTCGCGAAATGCGCGGCCGACGCGCTGCTCGAGGACGGCGAGACCACGGCGGGGCAGCTCCTCGACGCCGTACGGTTCGTCAAGGAAGGGCTCTTATGAAACCACGACACGAAAGCGACACGTCGCGCGAGGAGATCCTCGCGCGGCGCGCGGAGCGCCTGGCCGCGACGACGAGCGACGACAAACCCCGCCGGATCGCCGCCCAGGTCGCGCTCGTCGGCGCGGGCGCGCAGCGCCTCGGGATCCCGGTCGAGGTCTTGCGCGAGATCGTCCCGATGCCCGACATCACCGCGCTGCCGGGTCTGCCGCGCTGGCTTCTCGGGATCACGCACGTGCGCGGCGAGATCGTCGGCGTCGTCGATCTCGCGTCGATCCTCGGCGCTGGCGGAGAGCGCGCGGGCGCCATGGCCGTCGTGCAGGGCACGGGGGGGCCGCTCGGGCTTTCGGTGGAGTCCGTCCTCGGCTTCCGGGACATCTACGAGGACGAGCTGTCGGCGCAGATGAAGGCCGATTCGCAGCGTCCCATCCAGGCCATGACCAAGGACCTCGTGGCGATCATCGACGTCGAGCGCCTTCCCGTCGCGTATGGCGAGGGGGAAAGTCCGCGCGCGGGGACGCGGGCGATCACGGATTGAGGAAAGACATGAACTTGACGATACGCGGCAGGATGCTGGCAGGGTTTCTCGCGGTGACGATTCTCTCGGGCGTGCTCGGCATCGTGAGCGTGTACGAGGCGGGCAACCTGCGCAACGTCAGCCGGGATCTCGCGGAGAACACCGTCCCGAGCGTCGATTCGCTCGGCCTGTTGAACGCGAACACCTCCGATCTTCGCCTGCTCTACCTCAGCCACATCGACTCGACGAACGAGGGGGAGATGGGGCGCATCGAGGTCGAGATCAAGACGATGCAGGAGTCCATCGACAAGAGGATCCGGGAGTACGAGCGCGCCATCACGACCGATGAGGAGCGGAAGCTCCACGACACGTTCGTCGTCGCGCATCGGGCGCACCTCGCGGAGGCCGCGCGTCTCCTCGCGAGGAGCCGCAAAAACGAGAACGAGGAGGCCCGCAAGGACTTCTTCGCCGCGGCGAAGACGCATTACGATGCCTCGAACATCGCGCTCGACGGACTCCTCGATTACAACCGGCGCGAGGCGATGTCCGCAGCCAGTTCCGCGCAGGCCACGTACACCGAGGCGCGGAACATGTTGATCCTCGTCATCGGGTTCGTGCTCGCGGTGGCGGTCACGCTCGCCTTCTGGCTGTCGGGGACGATCGCGGCGCCCATCTCGCGGCTCGTCGAGGTGTTCCGCAGGATGGCGTCGGGCGACACGGCGGGCGCCGCGGACGAGCTCAAGCTGGTCGACACCGCCACGGGGGGCGCGCAGGCGAACGACGAGGTCGGCACGCTCGTCACGGCGGCGCGCGAGATGACCGAGGGGCTGCGGACCGTGACGAAGAGCATGCGCGAGGGCGTCGCTCGGCTCTCCACGAACGCGACGCAGATCAGCGCGACCGCCAAGGAGTACGCCGGGACGGCGTCCGAGCAGGCCTCGGCGGTGACGGAGGTCAGCACGACCGTGGAGGAGATGAAGCAGACGAGCGAGGCCGCCGCGGCGAGCGCGCGAGAGGTCGCGCAGATCTCGGACGAGGCCGCGAAGAACGGCCACCTCGGCCGCGACAAACTCTTCGAGGCGATGGCCATGATGCAGACGATCAACGAGCGCGTCGCCGGCATCGCGTCCCAGATCCTCCAGCTCTCCGAGCAGACCTCGCAGATCGCGACGATCGTCGACGCCGTGAGTGATCTGGCCGAGCAGAGCAACCTCCTCGCGGTGAACGCGAGCATCGAGGCCGCGAAGGCCGGCGAGCAGGGCCGCGGCTTCTCCGTGGTCGCGTCGGAGGTGCGTAGCCTCGCCGAGCAGAGCAAGCGCGCGACCCAGCAGATCCGGGGCATCCTCGCGCAGATCCAGAAGGCGACGCAGAGCGCGGTGATGGCGACCGAGGAGGGCACGAAGCGCTGCGACGACGGGCGCCGCTCCGTCGAGGCCGTGCGCGACATCGTGGAGAGCCTCGCCGTGGTGCTGAGCGACAGCGCCTCCCGGGCGCGGCAGATCGCCGGCGCGTCGGCGCAACAGGCCTCCAGCGTCGCGCAGATCGCCTCGGCGCTCGGCGGCATCACGAAGGCCGCGCGGGACAACGCCACCGGCGTCCGGCAGCTCGAGGGCGCGGTCGTCGACATCGAGCGCCTCACGCTCGACCTCAAAGCGACCAGCGATCGGTTCTAGCCGCGCCGAGCGGCTCTGTGGGGCCGAGGGCGGGAGCGAGGCGGGATGAGCCAGAGCGACAACGACGACATTTGGGCGCTGTTCTGCGACGAGGCGACGGAGGCGCTGGAGGATCTTTCGCGGGTCGTCGAGCGCTTCGCGGCGTCGGAGACGCTGGGCGACGCTTGGGCGCTCGAGCGAGCGCTCCGGATCCTCCACAACATCAAGGGGGCGGCGCGCGTCGCGGGCAGCGAGGGCGTCGAGGTCGTCGCGCACGGCCTCGAAGAGGCGCTCGGCGCTTATCGCCGGGAGGGCGCGCCGATCGCCGACGTGATCACGCGTCTGCGCGACGGGATCGGCCTCATTTCGCGTTTCGTGGGGGGAGATGCGCCCCTCGAGGCCGCGCGTGATTTCGCGTCCTCCCTGGAGCCGGAGACGTCCTCCTCCTCCTCCTCCGAGCACGCGACCTCCGCGAATTCTGCCCCCGCGGGTGACACTCTGCCGGCGGCGAAGCCGGGCGCCCCGTCGAGCGTGGCGAGCGCCACCACGGTGCGCGTCGAAGCGAGCCGCCTCGACGATCTGATGCAATTCGCCGAGGAGTTCTTGGTCGCGCAGGGGCGCAGGCACGTGCGCCACGCCGAGCTCGAGCAATGTCTCCTCGAGCTCTCGCAGATCGAACGAGCGGCCTCGGGGGAGCTGCGACACGCCCTCGGCGAGGTCAGCCGCAGGCTGGATGGATTGGTCGAGGCGAACCGGCAGGACGTGCAGCGCTCCGGGCACCTCGTCCGCGACTGGTCGGCCGCCGTCAAACGCGCTCGCATGCTGCCGCTCGCTGGGGCGGTGCCGCAGTGGAGGCGGACGGTGGCGGAGACCGCGCATGCCCTCGGCCGCGAGGCGCGGCTCGTCGCGGACGTGGGGGACATCGAGGTCGACCGGCAGATCCTCGACGGCCTGCGGGATCCGATGCTGCACCTCCTGCGCAACGCGGTGGATCACGGCATCGAGCCGCCCGAGGTCCGGGAGCGCCAGGGCAGACCACGCATGGGCACGATCCGCGTGCGCGCCCGCGCTCCCGGGATGATGGTCGAGCTCGAGGTGTCCGACGACGGACGCGGCATGGATGCCACCGAGATTGGCCGACGCGCCGTCGAGCGGGGGATCTTGTCGCCGGAGCGGCTCGCGCGCATGAATGCCGCCGAGACCGCCGAAATCGTCTTTTTCGCGGGTTTTTCCACCGCGTCGTCGGTCAGCCACGTGAGTGGCCGCGGCATGGGCCTCGATATCGTCAAGCAGCGCCTCTCGGAGCTCGGGGGCCACGTCCGGATCGCCGAGCCCACGATGGGCGGCGGCACGTTCCGGATGGAGGTGCCGGCGACGGTGGTGTCGACGAAGGCGCTCCTCGTGCGCACGGCGCGCACCGCCTACGCGCTGCCGACGGCCTACGTGGCGCGAGCGTTCCGCGTGGCCTCCTCCGAGGTGCAGGTCGTCGACGGCGTCGCGGCGGTGCCGGATGCCGAGGGCGAACCTCTGCGGCTGCGCTGGCTCTCGGCGCTGATGCAGGAGCCCCGACAAACCGATCCGGCGAAGCTCCTCGTCATTGCCCTCTCCGACGGCGCGACCCGCCTCGGCGTCGTGGTGGACGAGGTCGTCGGTGAAGTGGAGTCCGTCGCCAAAGGGCTCCCGTGGAACATCCCGCGCCTTCCGGGCATCGCGGGGGCGATGATCCTGGGCAGTGGCGTTCTGGCCGTCGTCCTCGACGTGCCGCGCCTGCTCGATGTCGCGCGTGGTCGAAACGGCGAGCGCACGGAGACCGTTCACGCGGCGGAGGCGATGAAGAAGCGACGCATCCTGGTGGTCGACGATTCGCTCACGAGCCGGACGCTGGAGCGGAACATCCTGGCTGCCGCGGGGTACGACGTGGACACGGCGAACGACGGCGAGGCCGCGTGGCAAGCGCTGCAGGGAGGCGCTTACGATCTCGTCGTCTCGGACGTCCAGATGCCGCGGCTCAATGGTGTGGAGCTGACACAACGGATTCGCGCGCATCCGAAGTTCAAGAGTTTGCCCGTGATCCTCGTGACCAGCCTGGACAGGCCGACGGATCTGGCGCAGGGGAGCGCCGCGGGGGCCGACGAGTACATCGTCAAGGGCCGCTTCGACCAGCGCAAGCTGCTCGAGGCCGTGGCGCGGCTGATATGAAGCGGCCCGCCCCCATTCATTTCTCGACCTGACGTTCGATGTCGTCGAGCTCCTTCTTGTAATTGTCGGTGGTGATCTCGCTGGCCGCTTTGTCCTCGTAATCGGCGGGGACGGCGATCTCGGTGTCCCCTGCGGGGAGCGCCTGGGAGGCGGCGCTCGCGGGCGCGTCGTGCGGGCTTGCCGCGCCGCCCTCGCAGCCGAGGAGGAGGCACATACCCATCCAGAGCAGATGCTTCATGAATCGCCTACTTTCGTGACTGGATGAACTTCGAATAACGCGCGTTTTCCTGTTCCAGGACCTTCTTCGCCCGCTCGGCCGTGGCCGTGTCGCCGGACTGCTCGGCGAGCTTCTGGATCCGCTCGAGCCGCGCGATACGTTCGGCGTGGTGCTTCATCTCCTGCTGGAGCGCTTCATCCATCGGCCGGCGTTTGAGCGACGCCTCCACCGCGGGCCGCTCCTTGTCGACCTGGGCTTTGCGCCGGGCGGCGCGCCCTTGGTCTTCCTCCCGTCGAGGCGCGGGCGGCGCGCCCGCATCCGGCGGCCCAGGGCGGAGCGTATCCCCGGGCTTCGCCGGCGGCTCCGCGGGCTTCGCGGGCTCTCCGGGCCTGCGCGCGGTCGGATCATGACCTTCGCCGGGCTTCCCGCCCCGCCCGCCGTGGGGCGCGGCCTCGATTCCCGGTTTGTGCGGCTGTCCTGCCGCGGGCGGAGCCGATTGCGCAAGAGCAACCCCCGGCACGATGGCCATCAACGTGGTCCACGCAAAGGCACGTCGTTTCTGCCGCATCGCCGACCTCCATCTGGATTCGCTACAATGTCCTGGCCGCGGAGGACTGCTCGAACAGGCTCCTCGACCGACGAACACAGCCTGCGCCCGCGGCATGAGCCGCTCATGAAGGCAGCATTTGGGATTGTTAACGGCTCTGGACCATGTTTGGCGCGAGCGGCTCGCCGGGGCTATTTGCGAACGAGCTCGATGGCCTTCTCGGGGCAGGCGACCACGCACAGCCCGCAGGCTTTGCACTGATCCGCGTTCGGCGTATAGGCGGTTTGCCTGCCGTGCGCGCGGCTCTTCAAACGCGCGAAGAACCCGAGCGCGTTGAAATCCGCATCATCCATGCGCCGCACCTCGAAGACGCCGTACGGGCAAACCTCCACGCAATCACGTTTGCCCTCGCACCTCGCTCGATCGACGACCGGCGTATATAGCCCAGGCTCGGCGCGGCACTCCTCGCCGGGACGATCGGGGTGCTTGGCGGCGCGGCGCGCTTTTTCCTTGTCGATGCTCTCGCGGCTCATGGCCCCGAAGATAGGGTACGGAGGCGAGGCACGGCGTGAAGAACTGTGAAGCCGCAAAGCGGCCCGTCACGCGCTTTTGCCGACGCGCTTCTTCACCGCCCGCTTCGGCATCGGTGCGTTCGTCCGCGCGACGAGCTCCGGCGCCCATGCCACCAATGCGTCGATGAACGCACGCACCTGCGGAGGCATGAATTCCCGCTCCGGATAGACCACCGCGATGTGCGACTCCCCCTGGAGCGCGCCCGGGAGCACGTGCACGAGCGCGCCGCTCTCGAGGTGCGGGTGCGCCAGTATCAGCGGCAAGAGCGCGATCCCGAGGCCTTCGAGCGCGGCGTCGCAGAGCAGGTAGACGTCGTTCGCGAAGAGCGCGCCCTCGACCTGGAATTTGCCGCCGGAGAACGGCCATTGCGTCTGCGGCAGCTCCCCTCGGGCAAACCCCATGAGGCAGCGGTGGTGGCGGAGATCGCGGCGATTGCGCGGCGTGCCGTGGGCTTCGAGGTAGGCGGGCGAGGCGACCGCGAGGGTGGGCTCGCGCGCGAGCGTCCGGGCGACGAGGCCGGGCTCGAGCGCGGTGGTGGCGCGGAGCGCCACGTCGTAACCGCCGCGCTGGAGGTCGACGTGCTGGGTCGTGCTGTGAACGTGGATCCGGACCTCGGGGTAACGCCGCGCGAAGTCGCAGATCATCGCGCTGAAGCTCGTGCCGGTCATCGGCGGCACCGAGACGCGCAGCTCGCCGCGGACGGCGTCGTCGGTCTTGCGCACGCTCGCCTCGGCGTGGTGGACGGCGTCGAGCACGATGCGGGCGTGTCGGTGGAGCGCCTCGCCCGCGTCGGTGAGGACGAGGCTGCGTGTGGTGCGGCGGAGCAGGCGCACCCCGAGCCGCTCCTCCAGCCGCGCGAGGCGACGGCTGATGGTGGCGCGGGGGACGCCGAGCTCGGCGGCGGCGCGGGAGAGCGATCGCGCTTCCACGGCCTTCGAGAAGGCGAGGAGCTCGGAGGTCTCGAGGGGGTCGTCCATCTGGATCAAATCCTGTCAGGTGCTTCCAATTGTTGATGCATTGTTACAGGCGCCCGCAGGACTGACAATGCCTGTTCATGAACGACAAGGCACGAACGATCGGTTACTGGGTCTCGACGGGTCTCCTCGGATTTGCGTTCGCCGCGGGCGGCGTCGCCGATTTTTCCGGGTCTCCGCAGGTCCTGGAGGGCATGACGCACCTCGGCTATCCGGCCTACTTCGCCACCATCCTCGGCGTGTGGAAGGTGCTCGGCGCCGTCGCGCTGCTCGCCCCCCGCTTCCCCCGCCTCAAGGAGTGGGCGTACGCCGGCATCTTTTTTGATCTCACCGGCGCCGCGTTCTCTCACGCCGTGAGCGGCGATCCCGCTGGCAAGGTGATCACGCCGCTCGTCCTCGTCGCCGTCGCCGCCGCCTCGTGGGCGCTCCGCCCCGAGAGCCGCAAGCTTCCGAGCGAAGCGAAGCGCGAGGCCGAAGCCCGCATCGGCAAGCCCGCCCTCGCGATCTGAATGGACTGCGTCCCCCACCTCCCACTCCACGAGGCCCCATGAGCGACCATCTCCTCCAGCAGATTTTCGTCGAAGCACGTACCCACAATGGCTGGCTCGCCGAGCCCATCGACGACGCGACCCTGCACCGCCTTTACGAGGCCCTGCGCCTCGGGCCGACCGCGGCCAACAGCGTGCCGGCGCGGATCGTCTTCGTGAAGAGCCCCGAGGCGAAGGAGCGCCTGCGCCCCTGCCTCGCCGAGGGGAACGTCGAAAAGACCATGAGCGCGCCCGTCACGGCGATCATCGCATACGACACGCGCTTCCACGAGAAGATGCCGAAGCTCTTCCCGGCGCGCCCGACGATGGGCGAGGCCCTCGCCGCGATGCCGCAGGAGCAGCGCGACTTTCTGCTTCTGCAAAACGCCTCGCTCCAGGCCGGCTATTTGATCCTGGCTGCGCGCGCGCTCGGGCTCGACTGCGGGCCGATGGCCGGCTTCGACCGGGAGAAGGTCGACGCGGCGTTTTTCGCCGACGTGCCGTGGAAATCGATCCTCCTCGTCAACCTCGGCCACGGCGACCCGGCGAAGCTCTTCCCGCGCAATCCGCGCCTCGATTTCGAGGAGGCCTGCCGCATCGAGTAACCTGCAATGGCCCCGCGGACATGGGGGATCCGCGGGGGCCGCGCGCCTCGCGTCCACGGCGACGCCGCGCAGTAAATGACCCAATTTGCCTATTATTTTGCTTGGGGCCGCTCCTGCGCGCGTGGTAGGGAGGGTGGGCGTACACGCAAACGCCATCCAAAGCGACGCGAGTCAGGGTATGAGCTCCTTCCGCGCTGGTCTTGCCATCGTGCTCGTCGTGCTGGCCGCCGGCGGCCCGGCCGTCGGCTGTATCGGTCCCCAAGGCGCCGTGCAACCGTGCCCGCCTTGTCCATGTGAGAATTCCTCGTCGGGAGCAGGCTCCTCGGACGCGACGCCCGCCGCGGCTCGGGGCGACTTGCCAGTCCCCGATCCCGTCGTGCCCACGGGCCCCATGATCTGGGACGGCGGCGGCATTTCGAACCTGCCCACGATCGAGCCGCCGGGGAGCTGGTTCGTGTACAGCGACAAGACCGGCGGCGTGAAGAAGCCGCCTTCGGTCGAGGAGTTCACGAGCGCGATCGAGAACGGGGCGATCCACACGACGGGGAAGGGATATACCGAATGGGGCGGCGGGATCGGCACGAACCTGTGCGGCGCGCAGCTGCTCACCCCGGTGGACGGCACGAAGTACAAGGGCATCCGTTTCAAAGCGTCCGGCTCCACGCCGATGAAGTTCCTCGTGGCCACGGTGGACACGATGCCGGAGTTCGGTCGTTGCAAGAAATGTTACGACCATTTCACGGTCATCATCACCAACCTTTCGGCGGAGATGAAGACCTACGAGTTCAAGTGGAGCGACCTGAAGCAGCTCGGATGGGGCGACAAGGCCAAGCTGGATACGAAGGCGCTCGTCGGCTTGAACTGGACTTCCAAGGACGCGGTCACGTGGGACTTCACGATCGATGACGTTGCCTTCATCGAGTGAACCATGCGCGCCCGTGCCCTCGTTCGCTCCTTTGCACTCCTTTCGCTCCTTTGCGGCTGCGGGCGGGGTTCGTACGATCCCACGGACGACCTCCGTCCGACCCCGCCTCCCACGGCGCTCCCGGAGAACGTCGATTTCGAGCTTCGAGCCGAGTTCGACGGCCCCTGCGCAGCGCGAGCGACGATCGACGTGAACCTCGGTCACACCCCCGAAGCGTTCGTCCGCGCGGCGCACTGCCAGATTCACGGCGCGGAGCCGAGCGCCGAGCTGATCGCGACATTCTCCGACGAACTCCGGACCCGTGACTGGGTAAGGCGGATCGACGTCGTGCGCCGCCTTTGCAAGGATGCGGGCAAGGTGTGTCCTTTATCGTATTCCGATCCCTGGAAGGAGCAGGTGCTGCTGACGACGCCGTGCGTGCGGAAGACGCAGCGCGATGTGGGCGCGGTCCTGATGTTCTTCAGTGAGTGCCCCGGCGGCGTCAATTGCGACCTCGATTGGGCCAATACCCACGCGAGGGGAATGGATTCGACCCATCGGCTCTACGCGTTCGGCGCGGCGGCGGAGGGCTACTACCATCCGGACAACGCCGGGTTCTGGAAGCGCGAGCTCTACGATGCGCGCTGGGCGGGGCTCCAGTTCCTGCTCGTGAATACGTACGGACCGGATATCGGCAGGCTCGGCAGGTTGAGCGAGGCGCTCGCCGACATGGGCGGAGGCATCCAGATTGCGCTCTTCGATGACACCTGGTCCTGGGGGCGGCCGCAGCAGCCGCCGCCCTGGAACGTCGCCCCCAATCTCGACGACACCGACGCCGCGGCGCAGGTGATCTATCAGGCGAAGTGGAAGCCGTTTTTCCAGGCGATCGCGCGCGAGCACTGGTACCTCGTCGAGGATCGCCCGTTCATCTATTTCTACAACGCGGGCACGCTGAAGCCCCTGAGCGTAGCGGCGGGCGTTTTGGCTCGGCTCAAGGAGCTTTTCGCCGCGGATTTCGGCGTCGAGCCGTTCGTCGCCGTGGATCGCGCGTTTTTCCTGGATCCCGGCACACTGGCCGTCGCGGATTCGCAGTTCATCTGGGACACGTTCGGTGACGAGGACAGCCACTTCGACCTCAAAGGCGTGACGCACGACCACTTCATGGTGAAGTGGGATTCGCTGGGGCGTGATCGCCCGGGCGATCTTGCGACCCAGACCGATCGGCTCGTGAAGGGCCCGGAGCTCCTCGAAGAGGCCCTCGAAAGCTCCGCGGTGTCCGATCTGGCGGTGTTTGCCACGTGGAACGACCTCGGGGAGGGCACCGGCATCCACCGCAACTACGACTACTACCACCAGGGGAAGTGGCTCACGCCCCACGCCTTCATGAGCATTTTGCGCGCCGCGCAATGTGAGCCGTAGAAGTGGCCTCGTGCCCACTTCGAGCATGGTTTCAGTTTTACCGCTGGCGCAGCCGAATTGCACCCCGAGTAAATGCTGATGTTTGACCATGATTCGCATTGACGGTGCCTGCGGAGTTCGCTGAATCTGTACACGAGCTGTTCACGACAGCGACGAACTCTCGAAACTTGCAAGGAACGGGGCGAGACCATGAAGCGTATTCCTGCGTTGCACGTGTCCATCTATACGGTCGTTTGCACCTTGGCGTTGGCGTCGGCGTGCTCGTCGGGCACCGGCGATCCCAACGGAGGCGCAGGCGCCGGGAGCGCCAGCAGCAGCGGAAGTGGCGGCGGAAGCAGCTCGTCGAGCAGCGCGGGCGGCAGCGGCGGTGGCGGCGGCTCGTCGACGCCCAGCGTTTGCGACGACAACGTGCGCGTGCTGACCGTCGATGATGCGTTCGTGGACGACTTCGAGACCGATATGGCTTTCCCCGGCTGGTACTCGTTCGCGGATACGGACGCCGTCAACTTCGACAAGATTGCCCGCGAAGGCGAGGGCGCCGTCACGACGACCATGGCCGGCCACGTGAGCGCCACCGGCGTCAAGGCGCCGACCGAGGGCGGATTCGGCGCGGGCTTCGGCTTCGGCCTGAAAGACGCGAACGGGGCGTGTGCCGGCATTGCGGCCTTCGACGGCATCTCGTTCTGGGCGAAGGGCACCGCCGGCGCCGACAACGCGCTCAGGGTCCAGGCCGTGCACCCGGCGACGCAGGCCAAGGCGGACGGCGGCGACTGCGAGACGAATTGCTACAACCACCCCGGAAAGAACATCACGCTGACGTCGGAGTGGAAGCAATACACCATCAAATGGAACGAGCTCGCAGGATCGGTGCAGGTCAAGGACGTCATCCTCGGCCTGAGCTGGATCACGCCGGGCCCCGATTTCGATATCTGGATCGACGAGGTGACCCTGTTCTCGGGCACGGCGCCGACCGGTCCCATCGGCAAATGAATCCGCGAAGCGTCGCGACCGGCCTCGGGTGGGCGGCCCTCAGGGGGCCGGTCGCGCTGATGCTCGGCCTCCTTTCGGGCTGCTTCGACCAGACGGTGAGCCATATCGACAATCCGCGGCAGGGCCCGGCGGCAGCGGTGGGCACGGGGCCGGTGGCCCAAGCGGCGGGAGCGCGAGCCATGCATCATGCCATCGACGAAAAGGACCTCGGACCGTTCAAGCTCAAGCCCGAGTGGAGCGGTCCGTGCCAGCGCGCGGAGGTCGTCGATGTCAACCTCGGGCACGCGCCGGAGAACTTCGTGCGCGCGGCGTATTGCCAGATCACGGGCAAGGAGCCGAGCGCGGAGATCGTCCGGAGCTGGGCCGAGAAGCTTTCGACCCAAGCGAGAACCCGTCGCATCGATGTCGTGCGGTCGATCTGCGAGGAGGAGAAGCGGATCTGCCAGCTCGCCTATTCCGATCCCTGGGAAAACCATCCCGAGCTCACGGGGGCTCCGGTCAAGAAGGTGAAGCGCGACGTCGGCGCCGTGTTCATGTACTTCTTCAATTGCCCGAACGAGGTCAATTGCAAGATGGACTGGGCGAACACGCACGCGCCGGGCATGGCCGAGGAGCACCCGCTGCTCGGCTTCGGCGAGAAGAAGGCCGGCTATTACGTGCCGAGCAACCCCGGCTTCTGGCGGCGCGAGCTCGTCGATGCGAAATACGCGGGCCTGGATTTCTTGCTGCTCAACACGTATGGCCCGGACATCGAGGACAAGAAGCTCGAGCCGCTCGCGCGGGCCCTCACGAGCCTCGAGGATCCGATCAAGATCGCGTTCTTCGACGACACCTGGACCTGGGGCCAGCCCTACTTCTCCGAGGCGTGGAAGCAGAAGCCTGACCTCGACGATACGGAGGCGGCGGCGAAGCGAATCTACGAGATGAAATGGAAGCCTTTCTTCTCGCAGGTGGACAAGCGCCACTGGTATCGCTTCAAGGGCAAACCCTTCGTTTACTTCTACAACGCCGGGACGCTCCTGCCTCGCACCAAGTCCGCGGCCCTCATCACGAGGCTCAAGGAGATGTTCGCCGCGGACTTCCAGGAGGAGCCGTTCGTGGACGCGGACTCCGCTTATTTCGAAGACGCGGCCATGGAGCGCGTGGCGGACGCGCGTTATCAGTGGTTCACGTTCAATTCCCCGGAGCGCCGCAGCCGTTCGACGCTGAAGGGCCACGTCATCGATCACGCAATGGTCAAGTGGGACGCGGTGGGCCGCGATCATCCAGGAAAGCTTCCCCGCCAGACCGACCTGATCATCAAGGACGCGGTCGTTTTTTCACGGGTGCTCGAGGAGACGCGCGACGCGGAGTTGCTCGTGATCGCGACCTGGAACGACCTCGGCGAAGGCACCGGCATCCACCGCAACTACGACTACTACTTCCACGGGCAGTGGCAACGCCCCGACTACTTCATGCAGCTCCTACGGAAGTCGCAGAGCGGATTATGAAGGTCGAATACGGGCTGGCAGGAGTTCTCCTCTGCACCCAGGCCGCCTGCTCCCAGGACGGGAATGCGGGTCGCGTGTGGCTCGCTGACGGGCTCGCGGCCGCCGTGCCCTGGACCAATGGAGCGGTCCCGTTGCGAAACCCCGACGGATCCCTGGTTTCGCCGAACGAACCCGTGTTTCCGCCGATCGGCGCGGGGACGCCGGATCCTGGCTCGCGTCCGGTCGACTGCAGCGGTCTGTCCGGTATCGAGCTCTCGCCATTCTGGATCGAGACATTCGAGGCCGATCCCAGCCTCCCGAACGCCGTGGGCGTCGCGGAGGGGTGGTCCGCGTACGACGACGAGACGTACGGCGCCTTTCGGGTGCCGGGCGACGCGGCGTGGTACCCCGGTTTTTTCGGGCGCTACAAGGAAAAATGGGGCCTTGCCGCGGATCGGATCACGAACGGACCGAGCTGTGACGGCCAGCCGAACGGCTGGGCTTTGCACTTCCGCGGCGGGCGCTTCAATTATTTCGGCGCGGGCCTCGAGCACCCGCTCGCCGCGATCGTGGCGTGTCCTTCGGGCTCCGATTTTTGCCCCCAGCCGCCTGATCCCGGTGCGACGCTCGATCCGGTGGGCCTTCCGCTCACGCGGCCCGACGGCCATGATTTCGAGCAACCGGAGCCGCACCGCTACTGGGATCTCAGCCGGTATGACGGCGTCACGTTCTGGGCGCGTCGCGGTCCGGACAGCCAGCCCGGCGTCCTCGTCGCGCTGCACGACAAACACACGAGCGACGCGCTCAACCGCGAGCATCAGACGTTCTGCCGTCGCATCAAGGCCTGTCGCCCCGCCTGCCAGAATGGATTGCCCTGCACGCCCGAGAACCCCGACGCGCCGGTGCCGACGCACCGCTGCTTCGATCCTGCCGTGGGCATGGCGCCGATCGCCGAGCCGGCGCTGCTCGAGGAGCTTTATCCCGTCTGCGGCGCGAGCGCGTGTCGTTCCCCGGATTATTACTACGACCGGGATCTCGACGGCACCGAATGCAAGGCCTACGATTTTTCCGGTGCTCAAGCCGGCTATTATTGCTACGGCAGCGTGGCGCCCGCCGCGGAGCAGGAGCGCTGCGGCGACGGCTGGGTCGCGTCCATTCGTCTCACCACCGATTGGCAGCTCTTCGTGATTCCCTTCAGCGAATTCCGCCAGGTCGGGTTCGCCAAGCACGCGCCGTTCCTGGATCTGCGCTCGATCAACATGCTCGCGCTGCAACTCCCGGTCGGGTTCGCGGACGTGTACATCGACAACGTCACCTTCTATCGCCGCCGGTGAGGGACCCGATGAGAAGGCTTTCCGAGCTTCTGGCGCTCGTGTGGGCTCTGGGTGCCATCGTGACGGAAAGGGCGGCCTTCGGGCAGGAGCCGCCGCCCGCGAATCCGGACACCCCTCCCGCGCCGCCTCCGTCACCCGAAGTGCCGGAGAAAAAAGACGCGCCCGCCCCACTGGCAAAGCCTCCCGCCGCGGAAGAAGAGAAGCCTGCGCTGTCGCCCACGCCCCGGGCGCAGATCCCTCCGGCATTGCCGCCCAAGGGGTACATCCCGGGCTCGCGCCGTTCCATTGGACTCGGGCTTTCCCCGTTCGCGCCGAGCGGACCGACCCTGCCCGGCGGCGCGACGATTCCCTTCAGCGTGCCGGCCGAGGAGAGCAGCGAATTCACGTTCAAGTTCAGCGGCTTCATGAGCGCTGCGCTCCGGCTCTCCATGGACGAGCGCGAACGCGCGACGCCGCGGCAATTCGAGACCACGCTGCTCGCGCCGCCCCAGACGCCCGATCTCTATGGCGCCGTGCGAGGCACGAACGCGCCGCAGGGGAGCTGGGTCGAGCTCCGGTTCGATTACGGCAATGCGTACGTCAAGGCGGTGGTCAAGCTCAGCACCTGGAAGCCGTCGGCCGGAGAGACCTGGCGTGAAACCACGAGCCAAAATTTCCTGAACGAGGCATTCCTCCTGTTCACGGCGCCCGTGACCTCGGACCTGACGCTGAACTGGACGGTAGGTGCATTCCGCAACGCATACGGCTCGCTCGGGCAATACGGAGCAGGTCAATACAACGCCGCGATCGTCGGCTCGCCGTTCGGCGTCGGCGAGACGCTGAGCGCGAAATACAAGCTCTCGAGCTCGCTCTCGCTCATCGCGGAGCACGGTCTGATGGGGCGCTTCGGCAAGGTGCCCCTCGGCGGCGGGCCGAACGTGTACGATCACGACGCGAACCCCTCGCGGCCGTCGGCCCTCGTCCACCACGCCCACGTCGGCCTGGGAATCGAGGGTGACGTGCCCTTCGTGCTCGGCCTGCATTACCTCTACAACTTCGCGCAGGACGAGCGCGACCAGGTCGACGACCCCAAGACCCCGTTCCTCGACGAGGGCCTGCGGCCCGACCCGAAGATGACCGTGCTCGGCGCCGACCTTCGCATGATCAACAACCACCTCGGCAATTTCGCCGTCGCGGCGTCGTACGCCGACGCGTCGTACGCGCATCTGCTCACCGGCATGAATTACTACGGCGCCGACACCGGCGAGCTGCTCACGAAGCGGCTCCTCGGTCAGCAGGGCGGAGGCACGGGCAAGCTCCTCATCGCGGGCTTCGAATACAATTTCAGCTGGGCGAAGTTCCTCTGGCATCCGACGGCGTTCTGGGGAGAAGGTCCCGATCTCATCACGAGCGTGTTCGCGAATGTCGGCACCGTGATCGAGAGCCGCGATCCGAGCTTCGACGGCCGAACGCTGTACAAGCTCGGCGCGGAGGCCACCTATCGCTTTTTCTCGTGGCTCGCGATCTCCGGCCGGTACGATTACGTGTCGCCGAACTCCAAGGATCGCGAGGAGAGCTTCCACGTCCTCAGCCCGAAGCTCGTCTTCCGGAGCAACTGGAACAGCCACGAGCACGTCACGCTGAGCTACACGCGCTGGTTTTACGGCGCGCATTCCCACGGGGAGGCGCCGAACGATTTTACGCGCGAGGAGCTCGATAACCAGATGCTGGCCCTCACCTTCGGGATGTGGTGGTGATCATGAAGGAGCTCGTTGGTTCATGCGGACGCGGGGCGCGCGCTCTCTTCCTTTCGCTCTGCACCCTGCCTCTCCTCACGAGCGTCGTGTATGCCCAGGAGGAGAAGGAGAAGGAGAGCGCAGCCTCGTCGGATACGGGGCTGGGACTCACGCCCGGGACGCCGGTCGTCGCCACGTTGCCCGGCGGAATCGGCCCGTCGTACGGAAAGAAGCCGGCGAGCGAGCAGGATTATAGCTTCGATTTTCATGGCCTCATCACGATGCCGCTGCGGCTCGGGCTGAACCAGCGCGAAGGCTTCGTGACGACCGAGCAAAAGAACCTCGTGCTCCACGCGCCGCCCGTGGTCCCCGATTACCGCGACTCGTTCGCGGGCACGAGTGTCGTGCCGCAGCCGTACGCGCAGCTCGCGTTCTCGTATGGCAATTCGATCGTGACCGGTACGGCCATCATCAAGGCGTGGACGGCCACCACCGCAGCGAGCTTCTTCGACCCCACGCTCCAGGGGGGCATCACCGATGCCTTCATCACGTTCAACCTCCCAAAGCTGGCCAAGAACACGTATCTCGCGATTCACGTGGGCGCGTTCTCGAACCGATACGGCACGATGGGCGAATACGACGAAGGCCGCTACGGGACGGCCATCATCGGCCGCACGAACGGCGTGGGCGAGAACGTCGTCGCGCGCCTCGCGCTCGGCAACGTGGTGCTTTCCTTCGAGCAAGGATTCCAGGCGCAGCTCGACAAACCGCCGATCGGGCTCACCACCGACGGCTGGAATGGATTCGCCGATCCCAACACCGGGACGAGCCTCGTCCTGCACGAGCACCTCGGGCTCACCTACCGTCGCCAGCTCACCTTGGGCCTTCATCACATGCGCGCGTGGAGCCAGGACAACCGCGCCTCGCAGGCGTTCACGCCCGACGGGACCATCACCGTGCTCGGCGCAGACATGCGCTTCTCCGCGAGCCACCTCGGCCACGTCTATGTCGGCGCTTCGTACACGGACGCCACCGACGCGCGTTCGGTCGGCCGGATCCTCTCCGTCATGAACACGCAAGGCGGTCCCGATCTGATGCGCAATTACCTCGGCCCGAACAGCGGCGGAACGGGCAAGCTCGTCACCCTCGGGGCCGAGTACAGCGTGAGCCTCGCCCGCCTGCGTCTCCATCCGCGCGATTACGACGGAAAAAGCCGCGACATCATCCTCTCGGCGTTCGGGATCTACTCGCACGTCACGAGCGACGATCCGGCGTACAACGGCGACCACAAGGTCAAGTTCGGCGCCGAGGGCACCTACACGCTCGCGTCTTTTTTTGCCGCCTCCCTGCGGCTCGACCACGTGCGACCGACCAGCAACGTCGACGGGCGCGAGTTCTCGATCCTCTCGCCGCGCCTGATCTTCCGGACCGACTGGCAGTCACGCAATCAGGTCGTCCTCCAGTACTCGCGCTTCATTTACGGATCGAACCCGCTCGTGCGGAGCGGCTATCCCGCGGTCGACGATCCCATGCTGACGCCCGACGCGGACGTGATTTCGATCTCCGGGAGCATGTGGTGGTGACGAGCGCGCGGGTCACGAAAGCTGAGCTCTCTTCCAGCAAACGCCGAATTCCGTTTTGACTTCAGCAAGGTGGGGTGCCATGAAAACACGCTCGTTCTCGTCGTCGAACTTCGGATTCATCGTGGCGGTGGGCATGGGACTCCTCGCCAACGCCGCTTGCTCGGCTGACCCGGATCCCCCCGCCGGGAGTGGCGTGAGCACGGGGAGTGGCGGGACCGGCGGCGGCGCCGGCGGGACCGGCGGCACTGCTGGTTCCGCCGGCGCCGGAGGCCAAAGCGTGGGCTCGGGCGGCGCGGGAGGGCAGCCTCCGGGACCGTCGGGCGGCGGCGCGGCGGCGCCGTTCGTCGAATACGAGGCCGAGGTCATGGAGACGAACGGCGTCGTGCTCGAACCGACCCGCGTTTTCACGCAGATCGCTTCCGAGGCATCGGGCAGGCAGGCCGTCCGGCTCTCCAAGGTCGGCGACTTCGTGCGCTTCGAGAATCAGAGCGCATCGAATTCGATCGTCGTTCGGTACTCCATTCCAGACGGCGGAAGTGATTTCTGGAGCACGCTCAGCGTGTACGTGAACGACGAGCTCCGTCACAAGCTGCCCGTGACCTCGCGGTATTCCTGGACCTACGGCGACCATCACCATTTCAACCAACCCGACCAGAACGACCCTGGGCTCGGCGTGCCGCATCACTTCTTCGACGAGTCGCGCGCGCTCCTCTCCGACATCCCTGCGGGCGCGACCGTCATGCTGCGAAAGGACGCGTCGGACGCGGCTGCCGAGTACGTGATCGATCTGGTCGACATGGAAGCGGTCGCGCCCCCGCTCCCGAAGCCCCAAGGGTATCTCTCTTTGATCGACGATTGCGGGGCCACGCCGAACGACGAAAGCGACGACTCCGCAGCCCTCCAGCATTGCATCGATCGCGTGCAGGGCGAGGGGCACCCCGGGCTCTACTTGCCGCCGGGCGAGTTCAGGAGCATCAGCAAACCGCCCAGCCTATCGAACATCACGGTCCGCGGAGCCGGCATGTGGCATACGACCATCTCCGGTTATTTCGCGCGCTTCGACTGCTGGGGCAACAACTGCAAATACCACGACTTCTCCGTGTTCGGCGACACGATCCTGCGCAAGGACGACTCGCCCGAGAATGCATTCAGCGGCAACGGCAGCTCGGGCACGCTGCTCGAGAACATCTGGATCGAGCACGTCAAGGTCGGCTACTGGACGGGCGCCGACACGAATGGGCTCGTGATCCGCAACTGTCGCATGCGCAACCTGTTCGCCGACGCGGTGAACTTCTACGGCGGAACGAGCAACTCCGTCGTCGAGTACACGCATGCCCGGAACACGGGCGACGATGCCTTCGCGTCGTGGTCCCCTGCCGACCGGGCGCTCAACCGCAAGAATGTTTTCCGGAAAAACCTCGTGCAGGTGCCGTGGATGGCGAACTGCTTCGGGATCTACGGAGGCGAGGACATCAGCCTCGAGGACAACGTGTGCGCCGACGTCGTGCAATATCCCGGCATCCTGATCGCGCGGCAGTTCAATTCGCATCCCTTCAGCGGAATGACGCGGATCGAGCGCAACTCGCTGATCCGCGCGGGCGGCTCCGCGTACAACGAGGAGCATGGCGCCTTCAAGCTCCACGCCGCCCAGGGAGTGCTCCAGCACGTGACCGTGAATGAGCTCGAGATCATCGAGCCGACCCATTCGGGCATCCACGTCGAAGGTCCGGCGACGATGGACAGCATCTGGTTCAACAAGGTCAACATCAAGAAACCACGAACCGCCGCGTTCCATCTGAGCCCCGGCTCGAACGGAGCAATGGACGCGGCCCACGTCGTGGCGACCGAAGCCCCCGTCGGCGTGAACGATCAATCGCAGGGACAGTTCAAAATCCTGCCCGGCGCCGGAAACGCGGGCTGGTAACGCTCCCGCTCAGAGCGCCTCGCGCAAAGCCTTCCGCTCTCCGCCTTTCGCCGCGACGCGGTGCGCGTCGTCGAGCTCGAGCTCGAGCGTGAAGTTTTCGGCTCGGTTCTCGAATTCCACGACTCCGTCCTCGACGCGCAACGCCCGGCCATCGAGGGTGATCTCCTTGCCGCGGAAGCCGTGGAACACGAGGCGCAGCGCCCGCCGGCGAAACTCGGCAAACCCGCCTCCCGACACCACCGCGGAAATCGAGGCGGCCGCGCCGCGCCGCGTGAGGCGGAATGCAGTCCGATGATAGGCGCCGCGTGAGAATGCCAGGGTGAGCCCGTCGTCTTCATGCAGCTCCGAGGAAAACTCGCCGTCCTCGTCCGGGAGGAAGACGTGAAGCACGAGGAGCTCCGGCGTGTGACCCATCGTCGATTCCGGCGCCGACGCGTAGGTCGGAATGATGTATCCGCCGCGGGCGAACAGCGGGATTCGATCGAGCGGCGCCTTCGCGGTGATGAACCGTCCACCCGTATGACGCTCGCCCGTGTGCCAATCCACCCAGGTCCCCTCGGGGAGGTAGACGCGGCGCTCCGTGCGGCCGGACACGCAGACGGGGGCGACCAGAAGCGCTTCCCCGAGCAGATACGCGTCCTCCGTCTCTCGCGCGCGACGATCCTGCTGGAAATCGTAGACGAGCGGTCGAGCAATGGGATCGCCCGACGCGCTCGCCTGGAAGAACGCGGTGTAGAGATAGGGCAGCAAGCGGTAGCGGAGCTGGATCGCGTTCCGGCATATCTCTTCCACCTCCGGACCGAACGACCAGGGATATTGATCGGGCTCGCCCCAGTGGTTGTGATAGCGGCAAAACGGCGTGAGCGCCCCACACTGGACCCAGCGCGCGGCGAGCTCCGGGCTCGGCGTCGAGACGAACCCTGGGATGTCGGCGCCGATGAAGGGCTGCCCGGAGATCCCCATCGCGAGCGCCATCGGGACGCTCATCTGGAGGTGCTCCCAGTTCGAACAGTTGTCGCCGAGCCACTGCGCCGCATAACGCTGGATGCCTGCAAATCCCGCGCGACTGAGCACGAACGTGCGGTGATCGGGCTGCGCCGCAGCGAGGCCCTCGGACGTGGCCTTGGCCATGAGGAGCGCGAACTGGTTGTGATAACGCTCGTGCGGGTGATCCTCCCCGTCGCGATCGAAGCGCATCGCGAACGGCTCGATGTCGCCCGTCGCGGGCTCGTTCATGTCGATCCAGATCCCCGCGACGCCGGATGCGACGTGCCGAGCGATGAGCGAGGCCCACCAGGTGCGGGCCTCGGGCTTGACGAAGTCCGGAAACGCTGATCGACCCGGCCAAACCTTTCCGATGTAAAGGTTCCCGGACTCCGTCTTGCAGAGGACGTTCTGGGCGCGACCCTCGTCGAACACCGGGTAGCCCGGCTCGACCTTCACGCCCGGGTCCACGATCGTGACCAAACGGAATCGGCTCTCCTTCAGCGCATCGATGAAGCGCGGCGCGTCCGGGTACCTGGTGGGATGCCACGTGAACACGCGGTAGCCGTCCATGTAACCGATGTCGAGCCAGAGCACGTCGCACGGGATGTCACGCTCTCGGTATTGCTTGCCAATGGCGAAGATCTCATCGTCGGTATAGTCGTGATATCGGCACTGGTGATGGCCGAGCGCCCAGATCGGCGGCGGCGCCATCCGTCCCGTGACGAACGTATACGCGCGAAGCGCTCCGCGCAGATCCGGACCGGCAAACACGTACTCGGTGTACTGCCCACCGGCGAACGCATAACGGTAGTACCCGTCCGCGGAGAACTCGAAATTGCCCTTGTAGCCGTTGTCGACGAAGAAACCCGCGACCATGGCCGCGTCGTCCGTGGTTCGACAATGATAAAAGAGCGGGATCGAGGTGTAGTAAGGATCGAACTCCGTGCTCCGACCCGAGAGCGTGTGGTCGGCCTCGTGCAAGTGGTTCAGGCGGAGCACGTTCGGATGCAGGATGTCCGTGTTCCAGAGCGCGAAGTTCCGGCCCCGTCGATCGAATGCGCCGGTTTTTTCGCCGAGTCCGTACATCGAATCGCCAGGGGCCATGCGCCGCGTCACGACGAACGCGTCGTTGAGCTGCAAATACCCGCGCGGGTTGCCCTCCTCGTCGCGGTCATCCTCGAAGATGACCGAACCGTCCTCGCGATGAGCGGCCATCGCAAATGGATGCTTCGAGATGTGAAGACGGAGGCGCGCCGTCTCGACGACGACCTCGTCGGGTGTGTCTCGGACCTCGAACGGCGGCGGCGCCGGCATTTCGAAGCACGTCGCGAACGTCGGGCTCTCGTCGAAAGAACCTGCCTGCGAGATCTTCAGGCGCAGAACGTCCGGGAAGAGCACGTCGACCCGCACCTTCTCCTCGCCGACGCCGAGGAGGAGGCCACGCTCTGTCTGCTCGATCCAGTCGACGTCACCCAGCGGGGCGTAGTCGGTGCAGTCGATCGTCATTCGCACCATCGTGCTCCTCTGTTCGCTCGATGGCTTCGAGGCCGCGCCTCGGTCGAGCGAAGTCTTCATGTTTTATTGCTCGACAAGAAGCACGTCAAGACTGGTTCATGATTAAACATCATCGTTTACCAAGCGCTCTCGGCCGAGGGCAGGCCCTTGGAGTTCGAACGGTCGAACGTCGCGCGCGGCCGTGAAAACGCGCGAATGTGCGTGAATGACGCGCGTCCGCGTCAGGAAATGAGCCTGTCCACGTTTTCGATTTCTATCGACGCTTCGTCGCGATCCGCTCGCCGACCGCGCCGGGAGCAAAAAAATGCACTCGCTCCGTGTCGATGTAGACCGGCACTGTCTCGCCCGCGCGAATGCCCGCGTGCGCGTCGACGTGCGCGACCGTGTGCGGATGGCGCTCCGTCGCGAGGACCACGTCCATCTTGTCCCCCAGGGGTTGAATGAGCGTGACGCGCATCGGAAGCGAATTGTCCGCGATCGCAAAGCGAGCGCTCGCCTGGTCCGACATCGCCTCGGGCCGCACGCCCATCACGACGACCGTCCCGGCGCGCGGCGCGAGCTCGGCGCGCGCCCATTCGGGCACCGGAATCTTCGCCGTCCCCTCGTCGAAGAGCAAGCGCTCGCCCTCGCGCAGAAGCCGTCCCTCGAAGAAATTCATGGGGGGACTGCCGAGAAAGCCGGCGACGAAGCGGTTTTTCGGGTGATGATAGATCTCGAGGGCGCCGTCGCACTGCTGAATCACCCCGTCCTTCATCACGACCACGCGATCCCCGAGCGTCATCGCTTCTTCCTGATCGTGGGTCACGTAGACGGTGGTGGCGTGGAGGCTCATGTGGAGCTGCTTGATCTCTGCGCGCATCTGCACGCGAAGCTTCGCGTCCAGATTGGAGAGCGGCTCGTCGAAGAGAAAACACTTCGGCTCGCGCACGATGGCGCGCCCCAGCGCGACCCGCTGCCGCTGCCCGCCGGAGAGAGCCTTGGGCTTGCGGTCGAGTAGCCCCTCGATGCCGAGGATTCTGGCCGCACGCATGGCCTTCTCGTGAATCACGGCCGCGTCGAGACCGCGCAGCTTGAGCGCGAAGACCATGTTCTCATACACGGTCATGTGCGGATAGAGCGCGTAATTCTGGAACACCATCGCGATGTCGCGATCCTTCGGAGGCACGTCGTTCACGACGCGATCGCCGATCCGGATGGTGCCGGAGGTGAGCTCCTCGAGCCCGGCGATCATTCGCAGCGTGGTCGATTTGCCGCAGCCGGAGGGCCCCACCAGCACGACGAACTCGCGATCCGCAATCTCGAGGTCGAAGCCGTCGACGACCTTGACGCCCCCCTCGTACACCTTCACGACGTCCTTCAGTGTCACGCTGGCCATGATCGCTTCGCTCCCGCTCCTCGTCGTGTCCCTCGGCGCACGAATGCGTTGCTCGCGGCGCCGCGCGAGCGCGCTTCGACATGGGTCCGCCTGTCAAGGACGTTGGTCAGGGATGGACGGTTTTCTCTTCCACGGCAGCGTCCGTCGCCGTGGAGAGAGGGCGCGTCAGCTCGCCCAGAAAACGAGCGGGAACGAGGCGCGAGGGACACGGAGCCCCCGCGCGCTGCGCGTCGATGAGGTCCTTGCCCGCGCAGAGGACCTCCCGGACGTCGAAGCCAATGTGCTCCACGCCCTCCGCCATGCCGAGCGGCCTCGGCCAGTTGCAATGGGCAAGCACGTAGACATCCTCGCCGGCCTTTACCTTCGCACGCTCGAGCCCCGCGAGCAGCGGCGGGACCAGGTTGTCGTCCATGACGAAGATCGCGTCCGGGCGGCTCCGGCGGTCGAACATCAGCTCGGTGAGCCGCTCGCACCCAATCGGCGCAGCGTGCACCGTGAGCACGCGGTCGGGATGCAAACCATACCCCTCGAGGCACTCCTGGGCAGCCGCGAGCTTCGGCGCGTGAGGTGACATGACCGCGATGCGCCGCCCTTTCTCGAGCAAGCGCGCCGACGCCCGGTCGATGAGCCCCGCAAAATCGAGCGCGACCAGGTTCGCGTGCGGCAATGGCGCCCCGATCGCGACGCGCGGCAGCCCGGGCTTCTGCAGCACGGGGAGCAGATAGATCATCGCGGAGTTGACGAGCAAGAGCCCCGCCGCCGACCCGCGTGCCTCGAACTCGCAGAGCTGTTTGTACTCGGGGTTGTTGGCGCGACCGTCCACGCCCACGAGCGCGCTCACCTGCCCGGTGATTCCGGTCTCGCCCCGCTCGATGACCTCGTGGGTGATCGCCAGGAAAAGCGACCACTCGTTCGAGCCCGGCTGCTCGCTCGTGACCCAGACGTAGCGGTCGTGATGCGGGAATCGCTGCGTCACGAAGACTTTGCGCTGGCCCTTGACCGTGAGGAGACCCTCCTCCCGGAGTGTATCGAGCACACGCACGACGGTCGGCCGCGTGACGCCGAACTGCTCCATCAAAGCGTCGTACGTCGGCAGCCGCGAGCCGGGCGCGTACCGCCCTGCCAGGATCTGCTCTTTGAGCAATCGTGCGATGGCTTCGACTTTTCGCGAAGGCATGGTCCGACGCGGAGACTATCACGGCGGATATCCTGCGGGGCAAGGCTCCTGTGACCACTCGTCGCCCGTTCAACCTTCGAAGTTCTGCGTCGAGCTCATGCCCTGAAAGAGGGCCCGCTGGACGATGAAGAAGAGGACGACGATCGGCAGCGTGGTCATGACCGACGCGGCCATCAAGTAGTGCCACTGGGTGCCCCCTTCCTGGCTCTGGTACGCCTGAAGTCCGAGCGTCAGCGTGAACGTGCTCTGGTCGGTGAGGAACAGAAGGGGGCCGAGGAGGTCGTTCCACGAGTACATGAGCTGAAAGAACGCGACGACCACGAGCGGCGCCTTGGAAAGCGGCAGGTACAACTGCCAGAAGATTCGAAACTCCGAGGCGCCGTCGAGCGTCATGGCCTCCGGCAAGCTCTTCGGAATGCGCATGAAGAACTGCCGCAAGAGAAAGATGCTGAACGCGCTGCCGAAGAACGTGGGCACCCAGAGCGGCTTCAGGCTGCCAATCCAGCCGAGCGTCCGGTAGACGCTATAGAGCGGTACCATGACGACCGGGAACGGCACCATCATCGTCGCCAGCGTCAAGCCGAAGAGCAGGTTTCGCCCCGGCCATTCCAGTCGCGTGAAGCTGAACGCCACGAGCGCGCTCGACAGCGTCGTCCCGATCGTCGCGAGCGCACAGACGAATACCGTGTTGAGCGCGTAGCGGAGGAACGGGATGTACGCGATGGTCGACGCGTAATTCCCGATCTCGATCGGGTGCGGGATCCACACGGGCTCGGGCGTCAGCGTTTGCTCGATGGGCTTGAGCGAGGTGGAGAGCATCCACAAGACGGGAAAGACGAACACGAGCGAGCCGACGATGAGGAAGAGGTGCACGACGGCCCTCGACCACGGTCTTCGGCGAAATGTGCTGCTGAAGGGGGAGTCTGCGGCGGCCATGAATCACGCCCCTCCATAGTGGACCCGGGTGTGTCCGAGCCGGTGTGCGAGCGCGGTGAGTCCGAGCACGACCAGAAAGAGGATCCACGCCATGGCGCAGGCGTACCCCATGCGCAGGAAGTAAAACGCGTTCTCGTGCAGGCGCTGCGTATAAAACAGCGTCGCCCGCGCGGGGCCGCCGGCCGTCATGATGTAGGGCGTCGCGAACACCTGCAGGGCGCCGATGATGCCCATGATCGCGTTGAAATAGATGACCGGAGAGATCAAGGGAATCGTGACGTGGCGGATCTTTTGCCAGAAGCTTGCGCCGTCGATGTCGGCTGCTTCGTAGATCGATCTCGGTACGTCCTGCATCGCGGCGAGCAGCGTCAAGACGGTTTGTCCCACGGTCCACGTGCTCACCAGGATCAGCGACGGCAGCGCGAAGCGCCGCTCGGCGAGCCAGGACGTCTTCGGGAAGAGCCCGAAGCTCGCCTGATGCAAGAAATGGTTGATGACGCCATACTCGCCGTTCAGCATCCAGATCCAGATGGTCGCCCCCGCGACGACCGGGACGAGCGTGGGCAAAAAGATGAGCGTGCGGTAGATGCTCGAGCCTCGCAGCTTGGCGTCGAGCAGGAGCGCGAAAAAGAGCGCCACGGTGAGCCCGAGCGGGAGCGCGATCACCACGTAAAGCAGCGTGTTCTTCAGCGCGATCCAGAACACTTCGTCCTGGAAGAGATCGATGAAGTTCTGAAGCCCGATCCACCTCGGCGGCGACAGGACCGAGTAATCGCAGAAGCTATACACGATCGACGACGCCACCGGATAGGCGAGGAATACGAGGAGCCCGATGCCCCAAGGGGAAAAGAACGCGAGTCCCTTTCCGAGCGACGCGTTCGAGCGCACCGGCTTCTCGACGCCGCTCACCTTGGCGAGCCTCTTCTGCTCGCGCCGAGCCGCTCCGACGATCCCCGCTCCGAAGAGCCCGATCAGGAGGAAAGGAAGCACGGAAAGCCAGCGCGACGGCGTGGCCTCCTGCCGATGGCGATGGCGGTCCCACGATTTCTGGACGACCTGCTTGACGTCGCCGAGGGCCTGCTCGGCCGTCGCCTCCCCGAGCCAGAGCCGCTGCGAGGCATTCCGAATCTCGAGGGTGTACTCGTTCCAGACGCTGATCCGCGGCTGGGGCGTCGCCCCCGGGCTCGCGGCGAGGTCCTGCAGGCTCTCGATGAAGGGGTTTTTGTGCTCGCGGTAAAACGCGGGGCTCACGCTGCGGAGCGGCGAGAGTTTTCGCTGTCCCAGGCAAAGCTTTTCCATGGGACCTTGTTGCGTGAGGTATTCGATGAACTCGAATGCCTCGTTCGGGTGCCTGGCGCCGCTCGGGATCACCAGCATGTCGGCGTCGGCAATGGCGACGGGCGGCCCGCCCTCCTTCTCGGAAGGGAAGGCCGCGGCGCCCCAGCGCATATCCGGGCTGAACTTCTGGATGAAGTTGCCCATCCAGATCCCCTGGAGCACCATACCGAGCTTGCCGCTCAGGAACGGGTTCTGCGCCGAGGCGAAGTTGCCGAACGAGCTCGTGAAATTCTGAAGCTGTCCGGGGTCGTGGCGCTTTCCGTAGCTCTGAAACCAGGAGAATGCCCGCACGTTCTCCGGCGAATCGATCGTGATGTTCGCGCCGCCGTCCCAGAGCCGCGCGCCGAACCAGAAGCCCCAGCCATAAGGCCACCAGTTCGTGTCGGCCGGCATGAACCCGAGCTGCTCGATCCTGCCGCCTTTGACGACCGTGAGCTTCTCTGCGAAAGCGTCGAGCTCCGCGATGGTGCGCGGCGGGCGATCCGGATCGAGCCCCGCTTTCGCGAAGAGGTCCTTGTTCCAGTACAGGCTCACCACGTTTGGCACGGATACGACGGCCCAGACGTGGTCCCGATAGACGCCCATGTCCCAGTACACCGGAAGGAAGCTCTCCCGGCTCATGTGCGTGCCGCGCATGAGCTCGTCGAGCGGGACGAGCGCGTTCTTTTCGGCAAAGTCGGCGATGTCGGCCGCGAGCAGCCCCGCGATGTCCGGCGGGTCGCCGCCCGCGGTCGCGATCAGCGTCTTGTGCTGGTACTGGGAGACCGACTGATATTCGACCCAGATCCTGGTTTGCGAGCGATGGAAGTCGTCGATGACGGACTCCATCGCTTCTTTCTCCATGCCCGTCCATTTCTCCCAGTAGCTCACCCGCACGCGCCCCTCGGGCGACGGCGGAGGCTGCCCCTCTGCGCGCGCGGCAGGCGAGAGCGCAATGGCGAGGAGGGAGAGGAGGAAGGCGAGGGCTCGCCCGAACCGAGCGCCGCTCGACCGGGGGGCGCGGCCGAAGGGCGCCGCCAGGCGACCCGACCAGGAGCGGCGCATGGCGCGGCACTTTAGCCACGCAGAGGCGGACAAGACAATCGAAAACTGGGTTAAATGAGCGTGTTTACCGGCGGACCGGATCACTTCGGGACGTCCTCCGGCAGGAGGCCACACGCCCGGAAATCGAGGCTCGTTTCGATGCGGAAGTTCGAGCCGCCGGGGTTTCTCTCCGCCTGGAAGAGATCGAGCTTGTAGACGTTGCCCACCGTGAGCCCGAGATCGGCCGCGCGCGCGTCGAGGTTCACGTTGGCCTCGAGCGGACCGTGGATGCCTCCGATGTCCACCGCGAGCTTGTCGTTGATGAAGACGAACACGTCGTCGTCGCCGCGGAAATTGAAGATTTCGCCGCCCTTGTACTCGAAGGCGGTGTGCAGCTCGATCGTGAACAGGAAGTTGTGGGGGCCGACGTCGTTGCCGCCGATCTGCACGTCGCCCGGCGAGGTGTTCCACTTGTCGAGCGGGAAGAAGCTGTTCGAGTCGAACAGGAAGTACCCCTCCTTGTTCGGATCGGGCTCGAGCCACAGATCGATCACGAAAGGTACGTTCACGCCGTCGATGTTCCTGTACCAATCATCGAAGGCTTCGATCACGTCGAGCGGCGTGCGCGACGGGTTCACGTCCGGCTTGCGGTCGGCGGGCAGGAGCGGGAGGATCTGCCCCATGTAGAGGCCGGGAGCGGCCCACGACGCCGGCTTCTCCTGGCCGAAGTCGATGTGCGCCTGCGTGAAGTCGCGCGCGATGGCGCGCAGCACGTTGGCGCAGACGTTCTCGCTCGGCTCGCTGAAATCCGCGAGTGGCCCGAGGATCTTCCATCCGCCGTACGTCGTCTCGGCGGTGAAGCCGGGAGGCAACGTCTCGTCGATCTGCGCCGGAGGTTTGTCCGGACCGCCACCGCCGCCGCTCCCTCCGCTGCCGACGAGGATGAGACCTCCCTCGCCACCCGAGCCTCCGCTCGATGCGCCGCCGCTGCCGCCGCCTCCACTGCCGCCTGGGCCGGCGGAGGTGGCGCTGCAAGCGATCGAGCCGAGAATCGCAACACCCAAAGAGGCGAAGAGGAGGGGTCGTCGAAGCATGGTTCGAACGATGAAGCAAAGGCGGGTGGGTGCACAGTACAGTGTGCATTTTTACCGTTGCATTCGTGCATCGGCGCCGCATTGCGTCATCATTGGGCGAGGACTCGGCGCGAAAAAAGCCCATATGGGTGGATCGTGGGTCGTCAGGGCGGTAAAACCGATCCATTGACTACGAATTTGATGGATCACGGCTGCCATCTCGTGTTGTTAGGTCTCGTCGAACACTCCATACGATCGGGGGCCACACCATGGATCGGAAGAAGCGTATGCTGCCCGTGCGGATACTCGTCTATGCGTGGCTTTTGTCATGCGCTGCGTGTAGCGCGTCCGGCGTCGGTGGCAGCGGCAGTAACACGGGCGGCGGCGGCAGCGGCGGTAACGGGGGCAGCGCCGGCGGTAACGGCGGCGCTGGAGGCGATATCTCCGTCGGCGTGGGGGGATTCAACATTCCCGATGCCGGACCGGATGACGGCGGCGGTATCATCGAGACGCTCCCCGCGGGCTTCCTCGCGACGGAGATAGGGGGCTACAAGCTCGGGGCGCCCACCAGCGAGGGTTCGGGCGGCGAAGGAGGAGCCCCGGGCGGCAACGAGGTGTGCGGGAATGTCCTGGTGGCCGTCGTTCGTGACTTCAAAGGCAGGAGCGAGGCGGGCGGGCACCCCGATTTCGAGGGACCTCTGTACGGCAACGACATCACGAAGGGCCTCGTGGAGCCGATCCTCGGCGCCGACGAGAAGCCCGTCTACGCCTCGAAGTGCGAGGAAGGAAACTCGGCCCCGCCGCCGACGTGTCCCTTCGGGCCAGAAACGACGACGAAGGCAAACTTCGATCAGTGGTATCGCGACACGGCGAACGTGAACAAGCCCTACCTGCTCGAGCTCTGGCTCGCTCCACAGCCGGGAGGGCTCTTCACGTTCCAGAGTTTGTCTTTCTTTCCGCTCGACGACGCGGGCTGGGGCAACTCGGGCGTCGACAAGGCCGGCGTCATCCGCAATTTCAGCTTCACCACGGAGCTGCACACGCGGTTTCAATACAATGGCGGCGAGACCTTCCTGTTCGAAGGGGACGACGATGTGTGGGTCTTCATCAACGGCCACCTCGCCGTCGATCTGGGCGGGCTTCACCCGAAAGGATCGACCTCGGTCGTCCTCGACGCGTCCGCCGAGCAGCTCGGCATCGTGAAAGGCAGCGTCTATCCGCTCGACCTGTTCCACGCGGAGCGGCACACGCCCGAGTCGACGTTCCGTATCGACACGAATCTCTCGTTCGTGGATTGCGGCCCGGAAGTCCCCAAGTAAGCGACGTGTGGCCCGACCACGGATACCTCTTCCCCGTCGATCGTCCGGGGAAGAGGTATCCGTGGAACGGAGGCTTGGAGAGCGTTCGTCAGGGCTCGATGCCCCACACCACCGACTGTCCCTGGTACATCAGGACCACGTTTGGCCACTCCGTCTGCGCCGAGGCCGCGGCGTTGAACGAATAGTCCCCGGGCTGATCGAACGATTGCGACATGAAGTTCTGGACGGTCCAGGAGAACTGCAAGCGGTAGCCGGGAGCCAGCACGTTGTTGCCGCCGCTGAAGCTGAACTCCACGTAGGTGTCGGCAGACGGCGCGGGCATGGCCATCGGCATCACGTTGACGCCGATGTTGCCCGTGGGGAATCCCGCGCTGGGGCCGGCCACGGCGCCGACGTTGGCCCAGTTGATGGTCTTGACGAGCGTCGCAGCGACTTCATTGGTCATGTAATAACGAAGCGTCAGATCATCGAGGTTCACCGGGTCGCTGCCGTTGTTGACGATCCAGAACTGGGAACCGATGGCCGACGTCGCGGTGGCGCTGATCTCCACCTTGTATTGAACCATCATGCCCGTCGGGCCGCCGCCAGAGCCGCCAGAGCCGCCTGAACCGCCAGCGCCGCCAGCGCCGCCGCTACCCCCTGTGCCCGACGACGCGGAGGAGCTCGATGACGCAGAGGAGCTCGATGACGCAGAGGAGCTCGATGACGCGGACGAACTCGATGACGCGGACGAGCTCGACGAATTCGACGCCCCTCCCTGACCGGCACCTCCCATGCCGCCGGAGCCGGTCCCGGCTCCAGCACCGGTGTTCTGGTCGGGGTCGCCGGTGAGCCCCTCGGCACAGCTCCCGAGAAGGAACGCCGACATCAGCAGGAGCGTGACGCATTGCATGCTCGATCTCGCCCGGGAAGAGTGGAGGACGTGAAAGGCACGGCTCGCGCGAGAATTCATGACACCTCCCTATGGCATAACGAGATCGGCACTAACACGTTGCTCCGACGAAACAAATCGGAAACACGGTTAGAAAAGGCCATTTACTGCGTGGAGGCGTCGCGCCGGGCCGCGGCGTCGTCGGTAGGGCATCCAGAGCGAGGCGCTTTCAGCGTGGCCCTCCGCCGCGAGGGCGGCATGCCGCCGGGCGCATGGCGCGCCCGCGTGCTCGAGACATCGGTTCCTGGCAGATTCCTACAAGGTGATCCACGCCAGCGCGAATCGGGTCGTGTTGTCTCCTGGGCCGAAGGCATTGCCCTCGCGGATGCTCGCCGTGAAGTTGATGGCGCGGTTGTTGTCGACGAGCTCCGCACTCCAGCTGATGGCCCCATTGTGGCCCACGACGTTCACCTTGATCGACCCGGGCAGGATTTCCCTCCCATCGCCGAACCGCGCACTGCAGCCCCGCGTTCCAGGCCAGCCGCTGTTGCAGATCACGTCCCCGGTCGCGATGTCGAGCGCCTGCTCCGCCTCACCCGCGGGCTCCCCTGGCGGCACGTCGCTCTCCTGGGCCATGCAGCCGGCAAGCGCGAGAGAAGTAGAAAGAGCCATCGCCCCGCGGATCTTCATGGGAAAACGCATACCCTTGCCCTCCGGGTCGTTCGCGAACCGAACCGCTTTCGCGCACCTGCTCCATTGGGCGTGCGGCGCCGGACGCCAAGGTGCTGTCGAGGCGTGCCTCTCGAAGCTCGGCCCTTTCCTCAGCGCGTGGGCTCTCCGTCGAGCAGGCGAATACAATGCCGACGAAGCTCCAGGTTGTCCTGGAGCTCGACCACGAATGCATGGCGCACCACCCCGGAAACGGCCTTCGCGACCGCCGGCGTCATGAGTCGGCTCTTCGTGGGCTCGCCGAATGTCGGGTCGCGGAGCCGTACACATACGACAGCGTGGAGACCTCGGGCGACGATTCCGCGTAGCTGCTTCAGCGGTCGCTTGCGCACGCGCGACCCCTCGACGTCACGGAGTCCGAGCGCCAAGCCGGTCAAGAGACCTTGCACGTGCGTTCCGCCGTCCGTCGTACGTTCAATGTTGGCGTAGCTATCGATGGAAGACGAAGCCCATGGACCGTCCTGCCAATTCATGGCTGCCTCGACCAAGATTTCACCGACGCGCTCCTCGACGGTCAAGGTACCGAGGTGCGTGCCCGAACGGGGCGTCCGCTCCAGGAACGCGCGAAGGCCGCGTGGCTCGTGGAACTCATGTTTGCGCCGGTCCGCGAAGGCGAGCCTCAGGGAAGGGACGAAGTATGCGAGCTCTTGCATCCGGGTGGCGATGGTGCCGGCGTTGAACCAGGGGTTCGAGAAAATCGTAGGGTCGGGAAGGAAGGTGATCGTCGTCCCGCTTCGATGGGTCGATTCGACGGCTTCGAGGGGGCCACACGGTACGCCACGCTCGTAGCGTTGCCTGTAATGAGTACCCTCGCGAAATATCTCCAGTTCGAGCCACGTGGACAAGGCGTTCACCACGAATATCCCGACGCCATGGCCGCCGACGTGTTCGTGAGGCGCGTGCCCGTCGAACGTCGGTGTTGCATGCCACGACGTGAGCGCTTTCTGGGCGAAGGGAACTCCGTCGAGCTCATGCGTCGGAATCCCGCGACCGTCGTCCTGGACGGTGACCGAGCCGTCCTCGTTGAGCGAGATCGAGACCGCCCGACAGGTACCGCCGACATGCTCGTCGAGCGTGTTCGCGAGCAACTCCCAGATCATGTGCGTCAAGCCGCTGCCGTCATCGACTGCTCCGATGAACATGCTCGGTCTTTTACGGATGGCGTCGATGTCGATCGTGGGGTGATTCATGCAGCGTCTTTCGGGCGGAGCGGAGAGAACCCGCATGGCTCGATAGACCCTCTGCGCCGCGGACGCTACGTTGTGGGCGCGGCAAGCGTACGTCCTGGGACCTCATGCCTCCGGCCACCGGCAGCACGCCCTACATCCTTGAGCCGAAGAAGCGGCCGAAGCAGTCGCGCTCGCGGCTCACCTACGACGCGATCGTCCTCGCGTGCGAGGAGCTCTTGCCCGAGCGCGGTTATCTCGGCCTCACGACGAACGAGATCGCGGAGCGCGCAGGCGTGAACATCGCCTCGCTCTACGAGTACTTCCACACGAAGGACGCGATCGTCGCGGAGGTCGCCGACCGCGCCGTGCATCGATCCATCGCCGCGTTCCGCGCACACCTCGACGAGGCCATGGCCCTGCCGCTGCGCGAGATGCTCCACTTCTGGATCCGCCTCATCCACCAGCAGGTGAAGCAGGAGGAGAAGCTCGCGTCGGCGCTGCTCTTCACGGTGCCGTTCATCATGAGCGTGCCCTCGGTGCAAGGCGCGCACGCGCTCGTCACGGAGCTCGTGAAGCACGCGTACGGGCAGAGGCGCGATCGCGAGCGCGAGCTCACGGCGGAGTCGCTCTACCTCATGCAGACGCTGACGGCCGGCACCGTGCTCGGCCTCGTATTCGTGCCGAGCCCCGAGATCGACCACGACGCCGTCCTTTCGGCGCTCGCGGATCGCATCTACCGCTGGCTCGACTGAGGCGCCGCGCGGACGGCGTGCGGCCGCATCGCGCGCCGCTCCGCGCCTTCGCGATGCTCGTAGGGCTGGTACGAGATCGGGCCTTCGCCGCCGAGCGGCGACATCTCCTTGATGCCGAGCTGGATGCGACGCCCGATGCGGGCCTGGAGCGCACGCGCGTCGGGCAGGAAGCTCGTCGCCGCCTGCGCCGCGAGCGTCGTGCCGAGGAGCACCGCGGGGAACGCCTTCGAGATGCCGGCCGGAGGGATCTTCAGGAGGTCGGCGTCATGCTCGCCGAGGAGCGCCCGGAGCGTGCCGATCCGCGACTGGAGGAAGAGACGGGAGAGCGCGCCGCCGAGGGTCTGCATCGGCGGCCATTTCGGCATGCGCGTGCGGAAATCGAGCCCGCCTTCGAAGTAGCCCTCGGCGAGCTTCACGGCGTCCTCGTCCGGCGGAGGCGAGGTCGCGTGCGACATCGTGATGAGGCGGAAGCCCTCGCGCACGGTCGCGCAGCAGTACTCCTCGCGCACGCCCATGAGGAGGCCGGCGTAGCGGAAGAGGTGCATGATCGACTCGATCTCGCTGGCCGAGTACCGCACGCCGAAGCCGCGCGCGAGCGTGATGTACGCCGAGGCGAACGCCTGGTTCGTCGTCGCCAGGTGTGCCTGGCTGAGCGGCGCGCCCCACGCTTCGAATCGCCAGCTCGGATCGCGGCTCAGCCGGATGCGCACGAGGGCGTGCATCACGCGCACCTTCACGGTCGAGATGAACCCCGGCGCGTAGCGCTCGAGGCCATGGTCGCCCGTCACGTCGAGCCACCAGCAGAGCGTTTCGTAGAGCCGCCTCGCGGAGCCGCCGGGCGCGAGCGCGCCCGTGGCCACGAGCGATTTGTTCATCGCGCCCATCGTCACGTAGCCGCCCACGAGCGCGAGGTCTCCGAGGATGTACGGCATCAAGGCGCCGGCGCGCTGCGCCGCGCGCTGACCTGCGAGCAGCATCTGCTTGTCGAGCCACAAGGGCCTGCGATCGACCTGTTCGAAGAGCGTGCGCAGCGGCTCGGGCGGGCTCTCGATCGACGCGATGCCGTGGCGGAGCGCGTGATCGAAGGTCTTCATCGAGCGCCCGACGCCTTCTTTCAGCATCCACGCGGCGACGGCGTCGCCGAGGGGATCACCCTCGAACATGAGATCGACGAACTGCTCGTACTGCTCTTGCGTGGGCTCGGCTTGCCGGCCGATCAAGATGCGCGCGGTCAGCTTCGAGGTCTTCCAGAACGAACCGGCCGGCTTCGCGATGTTCGCGAGGATCCGACCCCTGGGATGGTCTCCTTGCATGCTCCCTCGCGGGCTGGGGAGGCGGCGCCGCGCCGCCTGCGAGGAGGAGAATTCTAGCGCCGTCGCCTTGCACGAAAACTTGGATACGGGCGCGCGCCACGGGCGTGCGCAATCCCTTTTCATTCGCGGCATTTGGCGTTCGTCCGAGGGCAACGTGCCCAGGCGGACGAAGGGCACGACTTGGTTTTTCGCCGAGGTCGCAGACTGTGCGAGCAGGCGATCGTGCAGCGGTCCTGTCGTGCGCCGCGGGGCACCCTGGACGGGAGGAACGCGATGCACCAAGCGGCGCCGTGGATGGAGCTACGCGGACCAAGCCATTCTCTGCCGGGCGACCTCCTCACGTTGTTCCTGTGCGGAGACGTCATGACCGGGCGAGGGATCGATCAGGTGCTGCCACACCCGAGCGAGCCGACGCTCTTCGAGCCGTACGTACGGGACGCCAGGGACTACGTCACGATGGCGGAGGAAACGAACGGACCGATCCAGCGGCCCATCGCGTTCTCGTCCATCTGGGGAGACGCCCTCTCCGAGCTCGAGCGTGTGGCCCCCGCGGCGCGGATCATCAATCTGGAGACCAGCGTCACGCGAAGCGACACGTACTGGGAAGGCAAGGGCATCAATTACCGGATGCACCCGGAGAACACCCCTTGCCTCGCGGCTTTTGGGATCGACGTCTGCATCCTCGCGAACAACCACGTGCTCGACTTCGGCGCGTCGGGGCTGCTCGAAACCCTGACGACGCTGAAGCAGGCGGGGCTGAGGATCGCAGGCGCGGGTGAACACCTGAGCGCGGCGCGCGCGCCCGCGGTCCTCCCGCTCGGCGGAGCAAGAAGGCTCCACGTATTCGCCTTCGGGACGGCGTCGAGCGGCATTCCCGCGAGCTGGGCCGCGACCGACGATTCGCCCGGTGTCGATCGGCTCGCGGACCTGTCGGAGGCGACCGCGCTCGAGATCCGGGATCGGGTTCGTCACGTCAAACGGGCAGGGGACGTCGTCGTCGCGTCCATCCATTGGGGGAGCAACTGGGGGTATGACGTCCCGGAGGAGCACGTCCGCTTTGCGCATGCGCTGATCGAGGGAGGCATCGATCTCGTCCACGGCCACTCCTCGCACCACGTGCGGCCCATCGAGGTCTACAGGAACAAGCTCATCCTTTACGGCTGCGGCGATTTCCTCAACGACTACGAGGGAATCGCGGGCCACGCGTCCTTTCGTGGGGATCTCGCCCTGATGTACTTTCCCGTCGTGGATCCATCGACGGGCGAGCTCGCGAGCCTCCGCATGACGCCGATGCAGATCCGAGGTTTCAGGCTGCATCACGTCGGCCGGAGCGCGGCGCTGTGGCTGCGGGATACCCTCCATCGAATCAGCCGGGGATTCGGCGCACAGGTGGACCTCGACCAGGGCTCCGCCCTCGTTCTGCGCTGGAGGTGAGATTTAATCGGCTTTAAGGTGCGTGGCCGACGCCGCGCGGCCACCCTCGTCGTGCCTGCTCGATCGGGGCGGGCGAACGGAGGAGAGACATCATGTTCGAGATCGTGAGCGCCCGGAGGCGCGCAATCGCGGCAGGCGCGTTCGTGGCCGCGCTCGCGGCGTGCGGGAACGAGGTCGACATCGAGACGCCGGGCGCGGGGGGTGGGAGCAGCGCGTCCAGCGCCTCGAGCGGAGACACGAGCGTGTCGTCGTCGTCCACCGGCGGCAGCGGCGGCAGCGGCGGCGGCAGCCTCCCCGCGCCCGCCTGCGCGCAGGGTGAGGCCGCGATTGTCGCGGCCATGGGCCCTTCAACCAGCCTGGTCGCCTTCGATCACGAGGGCACGTGGACCAAAAACGCATATGTGATGGCGGCCGCGACTGCGCTCACGACGTACGTGGATGTCCATGATCATCTGGGCGTGTTCTGGATCGAGGGGAGCTATGAGACCGCGCAGAGCCATTTCGCGTCGACCTCCGATGGCACGGGCTTCGACCTCCACGATGTTCAGAGCTGGTTCCCGCAGCCGTGGAACCCGCCCGTCACGGTAGGACGCTCCTTGCTCCTCGGCAGTGGCGTCGGAGGATCGATCCTCGTCTATTTCGATCCGGACGCGCTCGACTGGCATCCCTATCCCGATCCGGCGCCGTTCGATCTGGCCGCGGCTGTCATCAGGGAAGGGTCGGGCACCGTTCTCGGTGTCGGTGTGGGCCCCCAGGGCGAGCTCTGCGACACGGAGATCTTCTGGGCGGACGGCGGAAGCTGGACGGATATGCATTGCCGCGACGGCATCGAGGTTTTCCAGGCCGAGGTTCCCGTCGCGCCCCCGCGCGCCGTTGCGTTGCCGAACGGTGACGTGGTCGTCGTGTACTACGAGAGCTATGCCAGGATCGCGGCGACGAGGCTCCATGAGGGGGTCTGGTCGGCCCCGGAGAGCATTACCTTGGCGGACCAGAGCCTCGTTCTCGCCCTCACCGCGACCCCCGCGGGCGACGTGATCGTCGGCATGGCTGCGACGACGGGCGTTGTCTACGCGCTGCGCTACGTGCCCGGCGTGGGCTGGGGCGAGCCTCTCCCGATCGACCCGGCAGCCAACCCCCATTCGGCGATCAGCGCGGCTCCAGGCATCTGCGGCGACGACGCGCTGATCGCCTACGGCGCCGGTGGGATCGACGGCGAGATTCGCGTCGCCCGCGTGCGCGGCGGAGCCGCCGAGGCGACCACGGTCGCGTGGTTCACGGAGGAGAGCCCGGGTGAAATCAGCATCACCACGCGGCGGCCGACTATCTCGCCCTGAATTCTCGAACCGCAAGGCGGTAGGCCGTTCGCTCTACCATTGACGCCGCCGAGAAGGTCGCGTACGGGCATCCCTCGCCGGCATCGTGGTTTGCCGAGGGAAAATCGCGCCCATGTCTCTTCGAGATCGGTTCTTTTCTCCGTCGGACGTCGTGGCGGACCTTCAATGGGTCCGGACCAACCTCCTCGATCCTGCGGCTCCCGAAGACATGCGCTCGCACGGGCGCGTGACCAGCATCGAGCTCATGCGGCGCTGGTCGGGCAGCGGGCGGCGGCCGGCCCGCGACGGCATTTTCTGCCAGCGGATCTTCGGGCCCGTGAGCCCGTTGCGCTGCGCGTGTGGTGCGCTGTGCGGGGAGGAGCACGCCGGCGAGTCATGCAAGAAGTGCGGGGTCCTCTGCTCCACGCCCGCGCTGCGCGAGCGTCGATACGGCCATGTCCTCGTCGCGGGCGTCGTGCACCCCGCGGTCGTGCCCCTCGTTGCCGATGTGCTGGGTTTGTCCGCGGATCAGGTTCGCGCGATCGCGCGCTGCGAAGCATGGTTCGACGGCGACACCGTGCGCCCCGCCGAAGAAATGGATACGCACGAGAACGCCGATGCGACGGGCCCTTCGGCGCTGGAGGCGGCATTGATCCGCAAAGGAGCCGACCCGGCGCTCGTGGCGGTGGCGGTCACCCGCGCCCTCCCGCTGCCGCCGCCGGGGATGCGTCCTTTCTTCGGCGATCTCGGTCCGGCCATGGTCGACCCGTGGATAGGCCCGCTCAACGAGGCATGGCGCTCCCTCGTGCTCGCGGCGCAGAGCCAGCTCCGGCTCGTCGAGCTCTCGCCGCCGCCGATTGTCCTGATGAACCAGCAGTGCACGGTCCAGGAGCTCTTCGAGGTCGTCGTGCAAGCCACCGTGTCGCCCCCCGCGGCGACGCGCCCGTGGCCCGAGTCGGAGCCGATTTCGTCGCCTGTGCGCCTCATGGGCGCGCCGAGCCGTTTGCCGGAGGATGTCGGGACCGAGGTCAGGGGCCTCTTCTTCGTCGACGACGAGCGGCTGTTCGTGCAGAGGCCCCACGGATCGTGGCTCGTCACCACCGGCGGCGACGTCCTCGCGCACGTCCCCTCGTGCGGTCGAATGGTTACCAGCATACACGGCTCGCGCCTGCGCATGACGGAGTGGATTCGAGACGAGTGGGATTGGTTTGGACAGGACGAGTATTGGGACGCCAAATCGGGCCGCGCGAGCGTGGCCGTGCTCGACCTCGACACGAGAGAATATCTCGACACCTATCCCGCGGACATGCCGCTGCGCTTGCTCGAGCACGCCCAGCCCGAGGAACTCGTGGTCGGCAGCGTCGCGGAGGGCGCGTCGCAGCCCGCGCACCCGCGGCCTGCGCCCCTTCGCTGGGGTGGGGATCGGCCCGCGATGCTGGCCAGCACGCGAGACGGCCGCTATGCCTGGGTCGGCGAGCAGGAGGAAACGGCCGTCCTCGACCTTGATACGGGAATCCCGCAGCTCGACCCCGTGATGCAGTCCTGGTTCCACGCAGACGACCCCGTCGTGCGCATGTCTCCCGAGGCCCCCGACGTGCGTGATGAAGGCGACGCCGGAGAAACCGCGACGGCGATCGGCTCGACCCCGCAAAATCGATTTCGCTTCCTCCACGGCACCGGGGTCGTCAGTGACGGCGAGAAGCTGTGGTTCCGGATCGATACGATGATCCTCGCGGCCGCGTTCAGTCCTGCCGCCGATCGGATCGCCATCGCCACGGATGAAGAGATCGTCATCGTCTCCGTGAGCCACGAGCCTGCCATCATCAGCCGATTCACCGCACCCGACGCGGTGCGCCACGCGTGACGGCGCGCCGCGCGAAGGGTGCAGATCTTCCGCGTGTCGTGTACGTCTGAGCGATCCTGATGCGTCCTCTTCTGCTGCTCCTCCTCGCCCTCGCGCCCGCGTGCACCCGCCCCCTCGACGAGCCCATCACCGCGGCGGACGAAAGCAAAGAAGCATCGGCCCCCGCACCTTCGGCGATATCCTCCGCCGCGCCGGCCACCGAATCCGCCCCGAACGCCGCCGAGCTCGATTCTCGGTTTGTCCCGGTCATCGCCGCCGCATTCCGCGATTACAAGGCCTGGGGGCGCATCGACGACGAGCTGCGCTGGGCTCCCTGGCTTTGCCGCATGCCGCTGCCTGGCCGCGCGCGTATGAGCGCCGCGGAGGACGGCGACCACGCGCGCAAGCTTTATTCGGTGTTTGCCAAGGAGCAACATGCATATCCGCTCACCCCGTCCGCCCCGGCCGTGCCCCAGCCGGTGGGGCAGATCCTCGTGAAGGAGAGTTATCACCCCGACCTCGTGGAAGAAGCGGATCCCAAGGCCGACCTCGCGGAGCAGGAAAAACCCACGACGGCCGACCATTTCAACCCGTATGTACGACTCGGCGAGAAGGTCTACCGGGCCTCGCGGCTCGCCGGGGCCTATGTCGTGCTCAAGGTCGCGCCCGGAACGCCGGGCACGGACGCGGGATGGGTCTATGGGACGGTGACGCCCACGGGGGAGGTGACGTCCGCGGGGCGCGTCGCATCGTGCATGGGTTGCCACGTGAGCGCTCGATACGAGCGTGTGTTCGGTCTGGGTCCGGCGAAAAGCGGTGACGATTGAACATTCCATCGGAATCGCTCTCCCACACCTCAATGCTGCTCGTTTGCGCTTGACAGGGCATGACACCCGGCATAGCCCCGTTTCCATGAAATCTGGTTTCCTGGTCGCGACGAGCGCGCTGGTCTTGTGCGGGACCGGCTGCGGGGCGCTTTGGGGTGGCAACGCCCGCTCCCCGGATCCGGATATGGCGAAAGTCATGCTCGCCAACTTCGAGGAGGCCATGGGCGTAACCGCGCCGGTGGATCTCCAGACCGAGGCCGACGTGAAGGCGCGCGTCGAGGCGAGGAAGAAGCTCTGGGAGTGCGGTGGCGACGTCCCTGTGGGTGAGGCGCATGCCTGGAAGGCGTTCGCCCGCGATTATCCCGAGGCGAAGCTCACCACCTCGAAAGGCGAGCTTTCGGCGGCCGAGATGCGGGCACAGTGCGAGAAGCGGTTCACCGAATTCGAATTGGCGACCGTCACCGCCTGCGGCGTTCGACAGGTCTCGGTCGAGAGCCGCGCGACGCCGGCGGGCTGGACCGACCCGACGATCTCGACGCCCAAGCGCGGGTGGTATTTCACGCCGTGCACCGATGCGCCCGCCGCCAAGGGCCCCAAGGAAGTCGAAGCGATTCGCCCGCAGATCTCGAGCGCGTGCGGCGACGGCACCGACGCCCTCCTCATGCCCTCGCAGTGGGGAACGTCCTCCGATGCGAACAAGCGCGTCGTGATCGTGGAGTGTCGACGCGCGCGTGGTGCATTCAGCGATTGGCGTGGGGGCGACCCGTCGCTGAAGTAGGGCGAAGGGCAGCGCCCCTGGGGTCCGCGAGAGACGTCAGCGTGCGAGGCCGAGCTCGCGTCTCCGCTCGTCGAACCAGGCGCGAGCCTCGGCGTGCGTGTCGACGAAGCGCACGGGAAAGGCGCTGGTCTGGCGGAGCAGGTGGATCCCGCGGAACAGCATGCTGCCGAGAACACGAAACTGAAAACTCGCGCCGACGATGGCGACTCCGTGAATGCGCACGGTATCGTCTGGTGTACCGGAGGTTTCGGCCGCGACACGTCGCGCCTCGGGCGTGAGGTGAACCATGCGGTGCAGGTCGATGATCAGAAAAGCGTACGGCTTGCCCTCGCAGAAACGAAGCCGGATGGCCGTCAACCGCCGGACGTCGTCGGCGGTGACGTGGCCGATGTAATGCGCAATCGCGAGGTCGGGCTCCTCTGTGATCGCAAACGATTCGTCACGGACGTAGGGCATTCCGGGAAGAGGGTAACGGAGGAGGGGGCGGACGGCAACAATCGGGAGGGCCGCCCGAGCGCTTTATTCTCAAAAAGAAGCGTGAAGGCCGTGCGCGCTCAAGCTCTCGGCCACCTCCGCCGTCGTGCTGTGATCGCCGAGGGAGAACTGCTCCGTCGTATCGGCGCCTGAATAACCTCCCGGCGCCACGCTCACGCCCGCGCTCATGGTCGTGATGCAAAGCGACGCGAGGTGCATGCGCATGGCATGGGGCTCGCGGGTCGACAGGATCAAGCCCGCGCGCGGGAGGAAGAGGCGCGTCGCCAGAAACATCTGCACGTAGACGGGATCGGGCAGGAGCGGGACGTCCTCGAAGCCCGCCGCCGGGCGCAGGCGTGGGAGCGAGATGGAGAGCCTCGCGCGTGGATGGGTTTGCGGCAAGGAATGGGCGTGCATGCCGGCGAAGAACGTATCGGTCCGGGGATTCGAAAGGCCGAGCAGCGCTCCGGTGCTCAGCTCGAGAATGCCCGCGCGTGCAGCCCGGTCGAGGCTATCGAGCCGATAATCGTACTTGCGCTTCATCCCGCGGAGGTGGACCTCCCGGTAGCGCCGACGGTCGTACGTCTCCTGATAACAGACGATGCCGGTGGCGCCCGCGTCACGCAGGCCTTCGTAATCGCTCTCGCCCAGCGGATACACCTCGAGCTTCAGGGAAGGAAACATCCCCGCGAGCGCCCGGCACGCGTCTGCCAGATACGCGATCGGCGTTGCCACGTAATCCTCTCCGGTGAGGAGCAGGAGCCGCCGGAATCCACGCTGATGCAGGATGCGACCTTCCGCCACCGCCTCGTCGAGCGTCAATGTCTTCCGCTTGATATCGTTCTTGTACGCAAACCCGCAGTACGTGCACGTCGTCTTGCAAGTATTCGAGAGGTAGAGGGGCGCGAACATCTCGATGCCAGAACCGAACACCTCGCGTGAGCGCGCGCGCGCGGGTTTCGAGATCGGGCAAGCGCCGCTGCGCCGCGGCCGAGAGCAAGGCCAGAAAATCCTCCGGGCCTCGATCCCCGGGCGCCGCGTCGAGCGCGCGCTCCACGTCCGTGTCCGTGAAGCCATCCGTGGCCGAAAGACGGCGCGATACGTCGTCGAAATCGTATCGCTCCAGGATCGTATGGAAGCTCATTGCCATCCTCCATCGGGAAAGCCAGCGCGTAAGCGAACCGCGTCCGAAGGTAGCAGGCGCTCGGGCGGAGCAGGGGCTCGCGCGGTGGCGTCGGCGCTGGGGAGTTGGCTGGGAGGAGGCGGGTGAGGAAGAAGCCGAGGGTGAGGCCCCCCAGACCGTCAGGCCTGGGCCGCCTCGACCGCCTCGGCGAGGACGTCCTCGTTGACGACGCTCATCATTTGCCGGGCGATGTCGTTGACCACGCGCTGCACGCGCTCAGCGAGCGCCTTCGGCGCCGCTGCGAGGGCCGCGTTCAGCTCGCTGAGGCCCGCGTCGAGCAGGAGCGCGGCTTCCTCTTGCGACGTCGCCTCCTTCAAGAGCTTCGCGGCTTTGCTGGCTCGGGCGAGGTGAAGGGAGGCCTTGGTGCTCATCCAGGCTGGGAACTTGTGACCGGAACCGGCCGTGTCAAGGCCCGCCCGCTCGTGTGCCAGCGGGGGAGGGGAGATCGCACGGGGCCCCCGGGCGCTGCCATTTCCAGGCCCATGTCGGCTCCCAGACAGGGCGCTTGGCGCCGCGTGTTCCTTCGTGTAACCCCCTCGTGCCGTGGCCTCGTCGTTGCTCCTCTGCGTGCTCCTCTCGTTCGCCGCATTCGCGTCGCTCGGCGTCGCCCTCCGCGCGGAACCCGAAGGCCGCGCCGAGCTCGGCCTGCTCGCCTCCACGGTGTTTTTTGGATTGATCATCGCCCCCGTCTTCGCGCTCGGGTACACGAATCGATTGACGCCTGGCGGGCTCGCGCTGCTCTCTTTCGTCGTGTCCGGAGCGACCTTCGCGGCGTCTCTTCGTGGGCGCGCGCCTCGCGCGTTCGTGCGTGAAATCGCGCGCGCCGGCGTCTCGCTCGCGCGGCTGCCCTGGGACGCGCTCGTGCTCGCGTGGCGCGCGCAAAGCTCCGTGGTCCTCGGCCTGCTCGCCGCCGCATTCGCCATCGTCGGATCCGCGTGGATCACCTACCTCGCGCCCTCCGAGTCGTGGGACGGCTTCTTTTATCACGAGCCGATGATCGGGTTTGCCCTCCAGAACCACGGCTTCCAGATGGTCGACCTGCCACGGACCCTGGTCGTGCAGGCGACCAATGGATACCCCCGCGGCGTCGAGGCGTTCGCGCTCTTCTTCGTCGCTTTTACCGGAAAAACCTTCATCGAGATCGGCAATACCCTGGCAGCGCCGGCCCTCGCCCTGGGCGTCTTTCTCCTCGCGCGCCGATTCGCCCCCGATCCCGTCCCTTGCATGGGCTGGGCCGCGATCATTCTGCTGATGCCCGCCACGACGAGCCAGCTCCGGACGTCGATGATCGATGTCGTCGTCGGGGCTTTTTTGCTCGCCGCCCTCCATTTTGCGACGAAGCCGGAGGCGCGCATGCGCGACGCCGTCATCACTGCCGGCTGCCTCGTGCTCGTGCTCGCCTCGAAGAGCGCCTCGCTCTTCTGGGCGCCGCCCATGGCCCTCGTCGCCGGCGTGAATCTCCTGCGCCGCCACGCGAAGGCGCGTCCGCGCGCGACGGCGCTCGTCCTCGTCACGAGCCTGGTCTCGTTCACGGGCGTCGCTGCGCTCACGTTCGGCCGCAACTGGCTCGCCTTCGGCAATCCGCTCTGGCCGGTCGATCACGTCATCTCGCGGCTCGGCCTTCATTTCCGCGGCGTCGGGACCCTCGCGCAGCTCAGCCCGGAGCCGCCGCTCGCGACGATCGCGCGCACCAAGTATCACCACCCGACGGGCGGCGTCGCGGACATCATCGCGCGCGATTATGGTTATGCCGTCCCCTGGGTCGTCGTCCCGCTCGCCTCGATCGCGGCGCTCGTCGCGGCATTCATCGCCGTTCGCGGGCGTCTGTCGAAGAAGCCCGACGCCGGCGCCGAGCGCGTGCTCGTCCTCGTCGCCCTCGGCGCCGTTTTCCTTCGTCTCACCCCGAATCTCAACATTGCCCGTTTCAACGTCCACATCGTCGCGCTCGCCGTCGCGTGTATCGCGTGGCTCGTGGCGCGCGCCTCGAAGTCCGCGCGCCTGCACGAGGCGGCCGTCGCCTCGGCGCTCGTCCTCTCGCTCGTCCCGTGGGCCTGGTACGCGTGGTTCTTCGGCCTCGAGCCCATGCCCGGAAAGCTGTCGGCGCTCGTGCGCATGTCGCCTGCGGAGCGCGCGTGCGCATACTCGGGCGGGTACCATCTGCCGCCGGACGTCGCGCAAAAACGCGAGCGCGAGCTCGGTCCGGGCAGCCTCGTCGTGTTCAGCGACGATTCCGCCTTTCTCGGCGCGTTATGGAACGACGCGATGTCGAACCATCTGAAATACCTGCGCTGGGAGGGGCGTGACGTTTTCCTCACGCGGCTCGCGGAGCTCCGGCCCACGTGGGTCGTCGTCGGCGCGAAGAGCCAGGCGAGGGCGGCGATCGAATCCCGAAACGAAGAATGGGAATTCGTCGGGATGGGTGTTCGTCAGGACAATACGGTGGTGTTTCGGTGGCGGGGGAGGTGAGGGAGGGGGGATGAGGGAGGGGGGATGAGGGAGGGGGGATGAGGGAGGGGGGATGAGGGAGGGGGGATGAGGGAGGGGGGATGAGGGAGGGGGGATGAGGGAGGGGGGATGAGGGAGGGGGGAT
>NZ_JASBQE010000093.1 GCF_029960785.1 Polyangium sp. 15x6 | reverse complement strand
CGCCGCCGATGGCGCCGCCCATGCCGGCCGCCGCGCCGCCGCCGCCAGGCATGCCGCCCGGCGGCCCGATGCTGGGCGATCAGGGCCTCGCGGGCACGGTGATCGGCGTGCCTCCCGCGGGCCTCGGCCCGACGGCAGCTCCGCAGCCGGCCGCGCCCCCGCCGCCGCCGGGATATCCGCCGGCGGGCGGATATGAGCCGCAGGGCGGGCTCGGGAGCACGATCGCGATCGATCTCCCGAACTTCACGCCTCCCTCGCCGAACCCGCCCGGCATCCCCTCGCCCGGCGCGTTCCCGCCCCCCGCGGGCCCGCCCCCCGGCGGCGGCTTCGGCGCGCCCCCGCCCGGCGGACCCATGGGCGGCTCGCCTCCGGGCGGCTACGGCGCTCCTCCGCCTCCTGCGGGCGGCTACGGCGCTCCTCCGCCCCCTGCGGGCGGTTACGGCGCTCCTCCGCCTCCTGCGGGCGGTTACGGCGCTCCTCCGCCTCCTGCGGGCGGTTACGGCGCTCCCCCGCCCCCCACGGGCAGCGGCTACAGCGCTCCCCCGCCCCCCGCGGGCGGTTACGGCGCGCCTCCGCCTGCCGGCGCCTACGGCCCGCCTCCGGGTGATCCGAGCGCGATGGGCGGTCCCGGCGGCTACGGCGCGCCTCCCGGCGGCGCGTACGGCGCGCCTCCCGCGGGCGCCATGGTGGCCCCCGGCCAGTACCCCGGCGGCGCGATGGGCGCTCCGATGGGCATGGGCGGCGGCGCCATGATGGGCGCGCAGGGCGGCGGCATGGGCGGCGTGCGTGGAACGACGCGCAACCCGATGACCGCGCTGCTCGGCACGCTCTTCTGCTGCGGCATGTACCACCTCTTCGGCGGCTACGGCATGCTGAACGAGCTCAAGGCCTACACGAAGGACGAGTCGCTCCAGACGTGGCACCTCTTCGTCCCGATCCTGAACCTGCTCATGATCCTGAAGCTGCCCGAGATCGTGACGCGGGCGAAGCAGATGGCCGGCTCGCGCAACCCGCAGTCGCAGAGCCTCGTGATGTACATCTTCCTCTTCCCCTACGCGCTGGCGAAGGACCTGAACCAGGTCTGGGATCCGAACGCGGCGGACTGATCGACCAGGACGAACCGGGGCAGCGCTTGGACAAACCCATCGCCGCCCCGGTCCCGTACCCCGTCCCGCGCCCTTCCACGCCCCCTCGCCCCAAAGGATCCGCGCTCGGTCGCGCCGCGCGCCTCGCCCTCGTCGGGGCCGTGCTGGGCGCCGCGGTCGCGGTCCGTTTCCCCCTCTGCCCGTTCGCGCTCGTCACGCGCCATCCCTGCCCCGGCTGCGGTCTCACGCGCGCGGCGATCGCCCTCGCCACCGGCGACCTCCGCGAGGCGATCCACTTCCACCCGCTCGTGATCCCCATCGTCCCGATGGTCGCGCTCCTCGCGCTGCAAGGAAGCTACAACTACGTGCGCCACGGCCGCTGGTACACGTTCGCGTTTCAGCAGACGCGCGTCGTCACCCTCGGCTCGATCGTGCTCGCGGTCGCCATGATCGCCGTCTGGTTCGCGCGCTTCTTCGGCGCCTTCGGCGGCCCGGTCCCCGTGTAGCCGGGCCGTATCCGTTGCTGCACCAAAGATCTCCGCGCCACCTCAGATCGCCCCGCGCGGCGCCGGACGACGCACGCCTCGGCGCAGCCGCGGCTCCGCCCGGGACGCGTCCTCCGAGGGACGCGCGTGCGTCGTGCGCGTATCGTCCGCGCCCGCGAGCAGCCGGTTGTACGAACGCTCGATCTCCTCGCCGAGCACGTCGAGCTCCTCGTCCGTCAGGCTGCGCTTCAGCTTCGGGAACACCACGTCCTCCTCGACGTCCGCGTGCTTCTCGAAGCGCTCGCGCAGCGCCGCGATCATCGCCGCGAACTGCGGCCCCGAGCGCGGCATCGTGAGCGCGATCCGCGCGGCGTCGAGGATGCGCGTGTGCTCTTCGCGCGCCTCGCGCACCTTCGTGTCGTCACCGAGCCTGCTCGCGCACGCGATGTAGACGTACGCCTCCTCGACGCGGACGTGCGCCTCGACGGCGCGCAGCGCGGCGTAAAACGCCTCTTCGCTCCCCATGCCGACCGGCGACGCCTCCACGAGCCGCGACAGCAACGCGCAGACGTCGCGGTGCTGTTGCTCCAACAGATCGAGTGCATCCATGAGCCCTCTCCTCCAAGCCTGTCGCTGCGGCGGCGGTCCTCGCTCCCGCGGGCGGAACCGTGAGCGAAAGCCGCGCAGCGCGGCCGTCTATGGCAAGGAGCGGGCCCACGGCGGGCGCGCACGGCGTGCTCGATGCCGCGCTGGCGCCACGTGGCGGGTGATCTCCTACCCTGCGAGCGCCGCGGCCACCCCGGCGACCTTCGCGCGCGGGCGCCTCATCTCGGACAGCGCGCGTCGCATTTCTGCGGCGCCCGAGAACCGCGCGTCCGGGTGCTTCGCCAGCGCGCGCGACAGGAGCACGTCGAGCGCGCGCGGCACGTTCCGGTTCTCGGCGCGCAGCGGCACCGGCGCCTTGCGCACCGTCGCCACCGCCACGTCCAGGTCCCCCTCCCCGCGGAACGGCAGCTTCCCCGACACGGCGTAGTAAAGCAGCAGAGCCGTCGCGAACAGATCACTCTGCGCCGTGATCGCGCGACCGCGCGTCACTTGCTCGGGTGACATGAACCGGATCGTCCCCACGAGCGCGCCGCGGCTGTCCGCCGTCACCCCGTCGCCCGTGTCCACGCCCGGCTCGTGGGCGAAGCCGAAGTCGAGCAGGAGCACCCGCGTCTCGCCCGCGGGCCCCTCGGTGAGCAGGACGTTCTCCGGCGTGAGATCCCGGTGCACGATCCCCGCCGCGTGCACGGCCTCGAGCCCGGCCAGGATCCGGTCGGTGATCTCGAGCGCGCGCCCGATCGAGAGCGGCCCGTCCTCACGCACCACGGCCCCGAGCGTCCGGCCCCGATAGAGCTCCATCAGGTAGTACGGCCGCCCGTCGCTCATGTGCCCGTGACCGAGCACCGGCGCCACGTTCGGGTGCACGACCCGACGCGTGAAAGAGATCTCCCGTTCGAACCGGGCCCGCGCCCCCTCGTCGTTCGCGAAGCAGGCCCGCAGCGTTTTCAGCGCCACGCGCTTGCCCGAGGAGATCTCGCGGGCCGCGTACACGAGCCCCATGCCACCTTCGGCCACGACGCCCTCGAGCACCAGGCCCGGCACGTACGGAGCCCCCTGATCCGCCTTAGGGCCGGGGGGCGGGGCGTCGAGCGTCGGGAGGAGGTCCCGGGACAATCCTTCGTTGAATTTCGGAGGTGTCATGGTCGGGGCAGCAGGTCATTTCTGCACGCTCCCCGTCAGGAATCACCCGAAAAGTGCATCGGCACCTTGCCCGGCTCGGATCAGGACCGTCCTCAACGTTTCCCGGCGCAAGATGGACGGTAAGAGCACGTCCCAGGTGCAGATGCGCAGGTACACGCGCGGCCGCAGAGCCGGATCGCTTGCTTTTTCTCGCAGCCGCTTCTGGCGTGTTCAGGAGGGCAGGAGCGACTTCAGGCGCGCGACGAACGTGAGCGCGTCGAGCGGCGTCAAACGCTCGATTTCCACGGCGCGCAGCGTTTCGAGGACGGGCGCGGCCGCATCCGTGTCGGGTTTCGCCTTCGCGAACAGGTCGAGCTGCACCGCGCCCTGACGCGTGCGTCCGCGCACCGTCGCGTGTTTGCCCGTGGGCAGCGGCGCGCCGGCTTCGAGCGTCGCGAGGATCGCCTTGGCCCGCGCGAGCACCGGCTCGGGCACGCCCGCGAGCCTGGCGACCGCGACGCCGTAGCTGCGGCTCGCCGGCCCCTTCACGAGCTTGTGCAGGAAGACCACGTCGCCGCCGTGCTCGCGCGCCGAGACCGACCAGTTCGCCACGCCGGGCCCGTGCTGCGCGAGCTCCGTCAGCTCGTGGTAGTGCGTGGCGAACATCGCGCGGCAGCCGACCGCGTCGTAGAGGTGCTCGGCCACGGCCCACGCGATCGCGAGCCCGTCGTACGTGCTCGTGCCGCGACCGATCTCGTCGAGGATGACCAGCGATCGCCGCGTCGCGTCGCGAAGGATCGTCGCCGTCTCGCGCATCTCGACCATGAACGTGCTCTCGCCGCGCGCCACGTTGTCGCTCGCCCCGACGCGCGAGAGCACCCGATCGACGAGCCCGATCCGCGCCGCCTGCGCGGGGACGAAGCTCCCCGCCTGCGCGAGGATCGTGATGAGCGCGACCTGACGCATCAGCGTCGACTTACCCGCCATGTTCGGGCCCGTGAGCAGCCAGAGACGCTCTCCCCCGAGATCGAGCGCCGTGTCGTTCGGCACGAAGCGACCTGCCGCTGCGAGGCGCTCCACGACGGGATGCCGCCCGCTCTCGATCACGAGCGCGTCACCCATGTCGACCACGGGCCGCACGTAGTCTTGGCGATGCGCCACGTCCGCGAGCGCCGCGGCCACGTCCCACGACGCGAGCGTCCGCGCGAGCTTGCGGATCCGCTCCGCGTTCTCCGCGACCATGCGCACGAGGCCGTCGAAAATGTCGGTCTCCCGCGCGAGCGCGCGCGACTCGGCGTTCTCCAGCCCGTCCGCCAGCTCGTCGAGACGATCACTCGTGAAGCGCTCGCCGCCGGCCACCGTCTGCTTGCGCCGGAAGTCCGCCGGCACCTTGCCGAGGTGCGTCTTCGTCACCTCGATGTACCAGCCGAACACCCGCGTGAAGCGGATGCGGAGCGAGCCCGCGCCCGTCTTCTCGCGCAGCTCGGCTTCGAGCTTCGTCATCTCCTCGGCGCCGCCGCGCGCGAGCCTGCGCTGCGTGCCGAGCTCCGCGTCGTACTCCTCGCGGACGAACCCGCCTTCCCGCGCGAGCGCCGGCGGCCGATCGACCAGCGCCGCCGCGAGCTTCGCCGCGATCTCGGGCAGCGTGTCCACCTCCGCGCCGAAGAGTTCGCGTGTCTCGCCATCGGTATCAACGATCGACCGCGTCGCCGCCACCGCCGCCGGCGCCGCGAGCAGCCCATCCCGCAGCGCGCCCAGATCCTTCGGCGTCGCCTCGCGCAGCACTGCCCGCACGCTGAGCCGCTCCAGATCGCCCACGCGCCCGAGCGCCTCCCGGAGCTCGCCACGGGCCCGCGGGTTCTCCACGAACGCCTGCACCTCGTCGAGCCGACGCCGGATCGACGCCACGTCGAGCAGCGGCGCGAGCAACCTCCGCCGGAGCAGCCGCGCCCCCGCCGGCGTCACCGTCGCGTCCACCGTCTCGAGCAGCGTCCCCTTCCGCGACCCGTCCGCCCCTCGCACGAGCTCCAGGTGCGCCTGCGCCGTCTCGTCGATCCGCATCGCCCCTGTCGGGTCGTACGGCGCGATCCTCCGCACGGGCAGAGGACTGCCCGGCGTGCACTTGTGCGCGAACCGGAGCGCCCGCGCCGCCGCTCGCCGCCCCGCGAGCGGCAAGGTCGACGCCGCCTCCGCCGCGATCGGCTCCGCCACCGACGCGTCGATCGTGGCCGCCACGTCTCCATCGTCGAGCGGCTCGTCGTCCCGCAGCACCGCGCGAGGCGCCGCGAGCCCGGCGCCCTTCTTCACGTCCGGGTCGAGCCCCCCGCCGACGAGCACCTCCCGCGGGTCACACCGGGCGAGCTCCGCGAGCAGCGACGCGAGATCCGGAATGGTCCCGGCCGAAAGCTCTCCCGTCGAAAGATCGAGCAGCGCAATCCCGCGTTCTGCATTGCCGGACTCGCTGTCCACGGCGACGAGGTAGTGGTTTGCCCGCGCGTCGAGCTGATCGGTGTCCGTCACGAGCCCCGGCGTGATCACGCGGACCACCTGCCGCGGCACGATCCCTTTCACCGTCGCGGGATCGGCCATCTGCTCGCAGATGGCCACTTTGTGTCCGAAGGCGAGCAGGCGGGCGACGTATCCGTGCGCCGCGTGGTGGGGCACACCGGCCATCGGTTCTTCGTCGGGGTTCCCCTTGTTCCGGCTCGTGAGGGTGATGTCGAGGAGGCGCGCCGCAATGACGGCGTCCTCCCGGAACATCTCGTAAAAATCCCCCATCCTGAAAAACAGGATTGCGTCGGGATGGGCGGCCTTGGCCTCCTCGTACTGCCGCATCACGGGGGTGAGCTTCTTGCCGCTGCTGCTGCCGCGCATTTGCACGGCCCCCCCTTACCACGGTTCGTCGGATGGATCCGCCCCGTTTGTCCAGGGCGCCCCGGAAAAACCCGGGACCTCGACAGGCGTTCAGGATCCGCGGACGAACCGTGTCAGTAGTATTGCCGCGTGAGAGCGAGGCGGCTGGCCGAGAGGAGGATGAGGCCTTCGAGCGAGCCGTCGGTGATGGCGAGCTCGCCGGTGGAGGGGACGAACGTGACCGCCTGCGGCTGGATCTCGGTCGTGGACGAGGCGAGGTTCAGGAGGAGGGGGCGGAAGTTGCCCTGGGTCGCGAACTGGAAGAAGGTGTCGCGCGGAGGGCCGTTGATCGTGGCCGAGTTCGGGTTCGCGTCGAATTCGCTCCCCGGCGCCGGATCGTTGATGGCCATGCGGAAGAAGGGATTGATGAAGGCGAGGATGTCGCCGTCCTTCACCATCTCCCCGTGCGGCGCGGCGCGCACGCGGCCATTGAGTCGCGCGCGCGTCGGATCACACGAATTGCGGCAGGCGCCGAGCGGCGTATCGCCGACGGTCTCCGGGGCCGCGATCACGTGGTGCATGAAGCCCGAGGCGTCGCCGATGACCGACCATTGCCCGCCCACGCGGACGTTGAACCCGACGAGCGAGGGGAAGCAGCATTCGATGAGCTCCGGCGAGGCGCCGCCGCGCGACGCGCCGAGCTCCAGGCGATCCTGATACGCCTCGACGATCGAGATGTCGCGCGCCTCCCGCGGAAGCTCCGCCGGGCCGAACGTCGATTTGCATTGCTGGTACGTGCAGACCCCTTGCGTCTCCGGGCTCGTCCAGTGGATGTCGTCCTCTTCGGGGATGTTCGAGACAATCTGCACGTAATCGGAGAGGGCCTTCGCTTTCGCCGCGGCGTTCGCGTCGCCCTCGCTCGAAAGGATCTCCTCCCAGGCGCGCTCGCCGAGCACGCCCTGATCGCAGAAGCGGCTCGCGGCATCGGAGAGCGTGGGCGTCGGGCCGCCCGTGAGATCGAGCCGCCCGGCCTTCCCCGCGAAACCAGGCAAAGCGCCCTCGTAGGTGATCGTGAAAGCCTGGCTCGTCGTCTGGGCGCGCGGGTCCTCGAAATTCATCACGACCGTGTGCTCGAGATCCCCGGCATTCGTCGTGAGGCCCGTTTTCTGATCGATCACCCGGATCGTCCCGCCCACGGCGAGCGTGAAATGCTCGAGCGGGAGCTCCTTGCTCCCGCTCGGCGGCACGGGCAACGTCGCGCGGAGGATCGGCCCGTCCGCGTCGAACGTCGGTTGGAGCGTCCCCTGGTTGTTGTAAAGCAAGGGGAAGCCCGAGAGGCCGGGCTGGTTCTGGCCCGTCCGCTCCGACGTCCGCATGTAGTTCATGCTGCGCGGCGTGTGCGGCACGACGATGTTGCACGAGACCTCGCCCGAGCTCGCGAGCACCTCTGCCTTGGCGAGGTCCGCCGGCGCGCCGGGCGGCGGGCAGCCATAAAGATACGTGTACCGCGTCGGCGCGCGGCAAAGCGCGTCGTAATCGTCGATGTCGACGACCGCGATCTGCCCCGTGCCGAGCACCACGTACGCGAACGCCCCGCGCATGCGGGTCGGCCCCGCGCCGCTCTCGTAGGTCCCGCTCGTCCGGTAGAGCGTCTCGGGATCACACGAGGTCGACGTCGTCGTGCAGACCGTGAGATCCGGATCCGGGCTGCAACGGACGCCCTCCGGGGCCACGCCCGTGTTCGGGATGGGCAGCGGGTTGTCGCGCTCGATGATCACGAGATCCTGCACGGGCACGCCGAACTCCACGCGATCGGGCGCCTGCGAGGGCGTCCACTCGGGGTGCGGCCGCGTGACGGGCCGGCGCGAGGTCGCGTCCTCGGCGATGTCGAAGATCATCACGCTGCCGTCGAGATCATCGATCGCGTAGAGGAAGCGATCGAGCGAGCCCGCGAGCGTCGGCGACGCGGCGATCTGGCTCGTGGTCACGACCCGGTCGGGCTCGCGCAGCGACGTCGGCAGGAGCGGGTCCCGCTCGATCGGCTCGCACGGTGTCTTCATGTCGAGCACGTGCACGACGGGCGCGTCGAGGTCGCCCACGAAGAGCCGCTCCTCGGAGAGCGTGATCCCCGCGGGGCGCGCTTCGTAGTCCTGCGCGGGCGCGGGCGCGGTGACGGGGGGCGCGACGCACGCGGCGCCCGTCGGCGGAGGCGCGGGCGGGCTCTGCACGGGCAGGTCGACCGTGAGCGGGACCCAGCGATCGATGGGGCACTCTTTCCACGAGCCGGGCGCGTGCACGTACACGAGCTCGCCGGTGTCCGGATCCTTGCGGGGCGTACCGTCGGCCTCGCGCTCCACGTCGAAGAGCGTCTGCGCGTCGATCACGGCGATCGCGCCTTGATCGGGGATCGTGACGACGAGCTTGGGCCGGCCGAGGCCCTCCTGCGTGAGGTCGACGAGGAACCCGCCGGCCCCGTCGGGCTCGGGCTCCCGCGGCTTCGAATACGTGGTGTCGTCGCAGTGCGCGCGGACCTCGCCCGCGTCGTTCTTCGGATCGTAGACGACGAGCATCTCGCCGGGCGCGCCGGGCAGCGCGCAGGCGGGCCAGCTCGACAGCGTCTTCGGCGCGCACGTGCTGCAGACGCGGATGTCCTTGCCGGCGAGGGCGAAGATCCCCTCGCGGCCTGGCTCGGCCACGCCCACGAACGCCGCCATGCTGCCGTTCGTGCTCGCGATGTCGACGGGCTGCGCGCCGATGGGCAGGAAGTTCGCGCCGGGGACGCGCGGGTTCGAGTCGAGCACGGAGTCGACCTTCGTGCTCATGTCGACGACGGCGACCTCGCCGCGCGTCGTCTGCGTCACGAGCGCGTAGAGGTGCGGCTGCGTCGTGACCCCGTCCGCCACGGCGTAATCCTCGGGCGTCTCGAACCGCGTGCCGCCGCATCGCTCGTAGGGCAGCGCCGGCGTCGTCCCGAGGCCCGGGGCGCCGAGGCAGAGGAAGGAGACGCGGCCCGAGCGCTCGAGGGCGCGAATCTCCGAGTCCACCGTCTGCGTCTCGCATCCGCCGGCGGAGGCGAGCGCGAGGGGCAAACCGAGCGTGGCGAGCGCGAGGCTGCCGAACGAATAGGAAATACGCCGCTTCATTGTGACTCCTTGGGCGGCACCGGTTTGCCGAGCGACATGTACATGGCCCCGAACGTGGCGTGATTGCGCATGTCGAGGTCCACGACGCCGACGTACGAATCCGTGAAATGACCGACGTACATCGTCGAGTACCAGATGGGGTTGCCCTGCGCGTCGAGGACGAGGTTCCCCGCCTCGTCCCGCAGGCGCTCGGTGTCGAAGGCGATGGCGTGCGGGCCGCGGCCCGTCTTGATGACGTTGTCCACGCGCCGCGAGGCCGGGTCGTACGAGAAGACGAAGCTCGAATCGTACGCGAGGGCGAAGACGCGCCACGCAGGCCGGCCATCCAGCCCGATCACGCGCCCCATCTCGACGCGCGACGAGCCGAACGCGAGCGGCACCGAGTCGTGGAACGAGACCACATCGAACGCGCCGGTCACCTCCGGGCCGTTCGGCCCCTCGCGCTCCGTGAACTTGGTCTCGATCTGCCCGATCACGAGCGCCGCGGGAGCGCGGTTCGCCATGTAAATCCCGAGGGGGTTGTCCTCGGCGCAGGCCCTGAGGCAGCCGCTGCGCACCGCGCCGGTCGGGCAAGCGTCCTCGCACGCCCGCCGCTCCGTGCCGTCGATCGCGACCCCACGCGAGTCGGTCGAGCTCGCCGTCGTCCCGATGCCAACCGACGCGCTGCGCGTGACGAACGGCCGGGCCGGGCTCGAGCCGCCGTCGTCGTTGTACCGCAGGACGTCGAACACCGCCGACGATCGGTAGCTCACGCCAAACGCAGGCGTGTAGTCGATCGTGCCCCGGTTCTCCTCGGCGAGGCGCGTGATCGGGATCGCCGCCAAGTCCGTCGGGCCCGGCGGCAGGCCCGTGACGTAGTGCTCGAGCGCGGGCTCGCTCTCCCAGCGGTTGACGATGAGGCTCGCCGTCTGCTCGGTCTGGTGGACGACGACGATCGACTCGCCGCGCTCGTCCACCGCGATGCCGAAGGGCTCGACGGGCAACGTGAGATCACGCTGGCTGTCCGAGGGATCACGGCCGACGAGGAAGTCGCGCGAGCACCGTCCACCCGAGGAGGTCGCCCCGCACTCGAGGCAGACCGTGCCGCTGCACGGCGAAGCAGCCGGCAGCGGCGCGCCGTCGCAAGAGATCTCGCGGTCGTCGGTGATGTCGAAGTAAGTGACCGAGGGATCGCCGCGCACCGGCACGAAGAGCCGCGCGCCGCGTCCATCGTCGCAAGGGTTCGGCTTCACCGCGATGACCGCGTCGGTGGCGAAGGCGCCGATCGTGACGACCTTGCCGTTCTGCAGGTACGAAGAGAGCGCGACGGGCGCGCAAGGCCCAGGGTAGAGCGTGGTGTTGTCGTTGCGCCCGACGCCGAGCGTGCCACAAGCCGCAGCCGTCGGATCCCCACTCGACGCAGGGCTCGCAGCCGCGTCGAGGATGGCCTGCCGCAGTTTGTCGGTGTCGGCCCGAAGCTTGACGAGGTCGAGCGCGAAGACGGTGCCGCCGTTGTATTGCAGATCGAAATCGGAGTTCGCCACGTAGAGCGCAGTTCGTCCTGGCGAAACCACGAGGCCCGTCGGGTAGTAGAACGCGTCGAGAGGCGGCGGTACGCCGTCAGCGACCGAGAAGCAGCCCCCAAGGCCGACGAGGCCCGAGGCAGCAAGGACCAGCGCAGCAGAGGCAAAGCGCCCCCGGCGTGGCAAGATGCCCGCAGCACTCGGGCGGCGGAAGTCAGGTTCGGGCGACATGGCGCGGCGCAGCCTAGTTTGCCGCCCCCTGCAGAGCAAGGCGCCCGGCTGTCTGGTGGCCATGTCCGGGACGGCGGATGCGTCGCGCCGGGGTTTCACCCCGGACCCCGACCAGGGGTTGTCCACCCCTGGACCCGGACCAGCGCAAGCGCTGGACCCGGGGTCGATGAACTGCGCGATGCGCAGTTCATCGAACAGGCCTGAGGCAAGACCGGCGACGGGTTTGCCAGCCAAGACCGCAGCGTCGACGCGTCTGCTCGAGGGCGCCTCGGCTGGCAACGCTGCTCGTGGTCTTACCACCGGCCCGTCGGAGAAACCGCGCATCGCGCGGTTTCTCCGCCTTCGGTCCAGGCCGTGCCTGGTCCGGGGTGCAGGGGGGGGGCACCCCCCCCCTCCCTTTGCGTTTCGGCCCCTGTCGTTTATCGTTCCGGCCATGACTGCGCCGACGGCGAACCGCGAGATCGTGCTCTTCGTGTGCGACAGCCTCATGCAAGGCGAAGAGCTCCATGCGCGCCTCGCTGCTGCGCGACCGCTCGGCCCGGCGACGACCGCCGCGGCCTACGATCTCGTCGACCTCGGGGCCACGGGTGCCCTCGTGCCGGGCGGCATGGTCTCTGTCGCGGGCGAGCTTTATGCGCTCGAACCGCAGGCCCTCGCCGCGCTCGACGTGTTCCGTGGCCACCCCGTCCTGAACCAGCGCATCTCGATCCGCCTCGCGGATGGCCGTGAGGCGCAAGGCTACACCGTCGCCCCCGAGCAATCGGCGGGGCGCCGGCGCGTCCTCTCGGGCGACTGGCGCAAGCGCCGCGGCGCGACGAGCCTCGGCGGCGGGCGCGGCGCAGGCCCCATGGTCCGCTGGGCCGGCCGCCGCTCTTGAAAGCGTAGCGCCGGGTGGTCTTGCCACCGACCCGTCGGAGAAACCGCGCATCGCGCGGTTTCTCCGCCTTCGGTCCAGGCCGTGCCTGGTCCGGGGTGCAGGGGACGGACAGCCCCCTGCTGGGGTGCGGGGCAACGCCCCGCGCCTCTGCTCATGCATTCGAGCTGGGGAACTGCCGCTCGCCTTTCCGCTTTCCGCCCTCTGCGTAGTGTTCGAGCAGCGAGTTCACCTCGGATCCGAGCAGGATCACGAGCCCTGCCACGTAGAGCCACAACAAGAGCACGATCACGGCGCCGAGGCTCCCGTAGGTCGCCTCGTACTTCCCGAAGTTTTCCACGTAAAACCGGAAACCGAGGGCGGCCAGGATCAGCACCCCGACTCCGAGCACCGCGCCTGGGGTGATGAACCGGAAGCTCTGCTCCACGTTTGGCCCGAAGTAATACACGACCGCGAAGGCCGTCAGCAAAAAGCCCAGGATCACCAGCCATCGGAAGGCGGAGAAGAGCTTCAACAATGCGCCGCTCCAGCCGATGAGCTCGGCCACCTCGCGCTGCAGGATCCCGCCGAACACGACCAGCCCGAATGCGGTCACCACGAGCGCGCCGAAGAGCAGAACGAGCAGCACCGCCAGGCCGCGCGTCTTCCAGAAGGGCCGCGTCTCGCGCACGTCATAGGTCACGTTGAGCTGCCCGATGATCGCGTTCAGCCCGCTCGACGCGGCCCAGAGCGTCCCGAGCAGACCCACCGAGAGCAGCCCGCCGCGCCGCTCGGACAGCACCCGATCGACCGTGCTCGTGAAGAGCTCCGCCGCCTGCGTCGGCATCACCTCTCGAAACAGGTCCATGATGGCCGGCTCGAGGTCCGGGATGGGCAGGTAGGGCAGCAGGCTCAGAAGGAAAATCGCGGCGGGGAAGATCGACAGCATCAGGAAATACGCCAGCGCCGCCGCGCCCGTCGAGATCTGGTCCTCTTGAATCTCCTTGTAGAGATCCTTGAAGAACTGGCGAAACCCGACGCTGGGCCGGATCAAGCGACGGAAGGGCGCGAGCTCTCGGTGCTGCTTTCCGCGATCGGCGCGAGGCTTGCGCCAGCGCCCATATGCGCGCCTCGGACGGCTTTGCACACCGAGCGGGGGATGGGACCGCATGAGCTCTCCCGGGGCAAGCCGGATGCCGGACGGCCCTCGGCCCGACGGGCTTCGCTTGACGGGGACGGCCGTGCTCGTCTCTCCGACCCTGGGTCCAGCTCTTGCGCAGGCCCCAGCGCAGCGGCTCCCGGATGAGACCAATGCAATGCTGCGGAGCATGTGCGTGAGCACCGACTCGGGCGTCGGGTGACCGTGCGTCGCCGCCGCCGCGATCGCGCAGGATATGAGGCGCGCCGCATGCAATGGGATTGCCCTGCGAGGGCATCGGCAGGACCCCTCGATACGGACGACACGAGGAGTCGGGCGCGACCTCAGGCGGGCCTTCGGCCCCGCCCCGAGGCGCCACCTTGACGCCGCGCGCCCCTCTCGATATTCGTTGGGCCCCGAACGAGGAGCGCGCGATGGGCCGTTACATCAGCGGGACCGATGGATTCTCCTACAAGTACGCCACGGGGGAGCAGGACAACAACCTGACCGATCTCGCGGCGACGTCGGGCGTCGGCAGCTCGTACGTAAAACCCGAGTTCTGGGCTTGGATGCCGGAGACCGAAGAGAACCGCGTCTTCGACTGCATCGCGCTCGCCAAGGCCATCGTGGCCGAGACCGGAGCGTCGGGTGAGATCACGGCCGTCTCGCGGTACCCGGAGGCGGGGATCTTCCTCGACGAGGGGTACGGCGGCTACGTGCTCGAGTTCGTGCAGTACGCGATGGCCGAGCAGATCCTCGAGGTCGCGCGGCGCGTGGATCGGGCCCTGCCGTACCCGGCCCGCCTGATGCCGCTCGTCGGCGTCGCGCGGTTCGTCATGAGCCGCGAGGACTATCCGCGCATGCTCGCGTACGTGAACGGATTCTTGCCGGAGAACCTCTCGGTCTCGGAGGTATCCATCCTCGCCGGCCGCGCAAAGGGCCTCGACAAAGCATTCGGAAAGCAGCTCCAGGCGCTGCGCGGAAAAGAGGATTTCCTCCCGTTCATGGGCTTTCAGATCCTCTGCCACGCGATCTGGAAGGACCTGCCGTCGATCGAGGTGTGGGAGAAGGATCCGGCGATCACGGCCCAAGGGTTCTGGGAGAACGCCCCGGAGTGGGGCCCTGCGTGGCTCCTCCGCAGCGGCGACACGACCGGCGAGCAGCGCTGGGTATCGGGCCTCGTGCGCCTGTTCCAGGGCGACGCGACCAGCGCGCGGACGGAATTCGTGGCGGCGCGTGAGCACGGTGAGTCTCGCGCGACGCGCTGGGTCGAATTGGTCGACAGACCTCTCTGAGTGATCTCCTCGAAAAACCTCTTGTGGGCCGCGCGCGTGAGGTGTAGCGAACGAGGCAGGGCATTCGTACGCCCTGAGGGGTCACGCATGAACATTCGCACGAAGATCCTGTGGTTCGTCGGGGCTCTCGCGCTCGCCGGGGCTCCGGCGTGTAGCGACGAGCCGAAGGGGCCGGCGGCTACGCACCTGAGGGCGGGCGACGAGGCGCTCGCCGCGGGTGATTTCGCCAAGGCGGCCGAGGAGTACGGCAAGTCGCTCGAGGCCGATCCCAAGCAGGAGAAGGTCTGGGAGAAGAAGGCCTACAGCTACAAGCAGGCCGGCGACCTGGCGAAGGCCGAGGAGGCCATTCTGAAGACGCTCGACTTCAAGCCCGACGCGGCGAAGAAGGCCGAGGTCTACGCGAACCTCGCCGGCGTCTACATGGAGAAGAACGACACGGCGAACGCCGAGAAAAATTACGGCGAGGCCATCAAGCTGAACCCGAACGACGATCAGTCCCTCGCATGGCTGGCCGAGTTCGCCGCGCGTCGGGGCGGCGCCCGCGACATGAAGGCCCCGATCGTCGCCGAGCAGCTGAAGAAGGCGATCGAGTCCTACGACAAGGTGATCGCGCTCAAGCCCAACGACACCGCCGCGTACACGAACAAGCGGATCGCGGTCGGCCGGCTGATGGAGCACGAGCGGCTGCAGAAGGAGGCCGCGGCGAAGGAAGCCGAGGAGGCGGTCACGGCCAAGGACAAGGCCAAGGAGGATGACGCCAAGGCCCGCGCAGACAAGCACCAGGCGCAGATGGACGAGTACAAGAAGCAGCTCGACGAGATCGGCAAGAAGATCGGCGAGCTGATGAAGGCCGCGAAGAAGTGAGCCTCGCGCCGTGATCCCGCGCGCCGCTGCTCCGCTCGTCCCCGCCCTCTTGTTGCTGCTCGCCTGCACACCCGCCGCCGATTCCCCGGAAGACCCCACGGCGAGCCACGCCGCTTCGAGCGGAAGCGGAAACGGCAGCGGCGGCGGGGGCGGGGGCGGAAGCGGCGGCGCAGGCGGAAGCGGCGGCGCAGGCGGAAGTATCGGGAGCGGCGGCGGGGGTCCGATCGTCCCCTTGCCGACGGCGCCGTTCACCCTCGGCGGGCAGAATGGCTGGGAGCACGACGAGGCCCAGCCTTCCGGTTATTTCCACACCTACGACGCCCTCACGATCGGCCCCACGGGCTTTGCCCCGCGCAAGGTGCACGTCTATCTGCCCCGCGCCTATGCCGAGACGGACGCGCGTTATCCCGTCGTGTACATGAACGACGGGCACACGACGTTCTGGCCCGGCGGGCCCGGGAACATCACCTGGGACGTCGACCAGCGCCTCTCCGAGCTTTACGCCGAGAAGGCGATCCCCGAGGTGATCGTCGTGGCCCTGCACCCGATCGAGCGGGAGCGCGAGTACAGCCACGTCGACATGGGCGACGGCAAACCCTGCTGCGACGTCGAAGAATACACGGCCTACGTGGCGGACGACGTCAAAGGCTGGCTCGACACGTATTACCGCACGAAGCCCGAGTCCGCGAACACGGCCGTCCTCGGCTCCTCGCGGGGTGGGCTCGCGTCATTTTACATGGCGAACCGGAGGCCGGATCGGTTCGGCAAAGCCGGCTGCCTCTCCCCGTCGTTCTGGGCGGGGCTCGATCCGGTCTTCGGCGGCAATTTCCCGGGCGGCCCCCTCGAAAGCTCGGCGCTCGTGACGACCCTCGCAGGCACGCTCGGAGAGCCCGCGATCCGGCCGCGGCTCTGGATCGACTGGGGCCTCGTGCGCACGGGCGGCTTCCACAACGAGGCCATCGAGGCGGCCGCCACGAAGCGCGGAATCGAAATGGTCGCGCTCCTGAAACAATCGTATGGCTACGTCGAGGGCAAGGAGCTCTCCTGGTACGAGGATCCCATCGGCGCCCACGACGAGACCTCCTGGAGCCGCCGCTTCCCCGACGTCATGAAGGCGCTGTTCGGCACGCCGTAATCGCCCACGAGGCGATCGAACGAAATCGACCGAACCCCCCGGCGTCCCGCCGAGCTCACGCCATGACGTGTGGCACGATCCCTGACGTTCCACGCGGATGGCTGGTAAATTGCGTTTAATGGCATGGGAGGGGGATCAAGCTCGACAGCCGGACCCGCGTGGCCCAGCGGAGACCGCGGTGAAGCGCCCGGCCCTTTCCCGTTCGGTTGCGCGCCTGCCCGTCGTTTTCGCCGTCGCAGTCATGATCGTGGCCGCCTGCACGCTCACCAGCTGGGCGCTCGACGTCCCCCGCCTGCGCACGTGGCTGCCGCACCATCAACCCATGATGCCGGTCACCGCCGTGGCGCTCATCCTCCAGGCGCTCGCCGTGCTCTCCACGAGCTTGGTCCGGCGAGGGAGATGCGCTCGCTTGGCCTTGCCGGCCGGCGCGCTCGCGGCCGGCGCGCTCGCCCTCACGGTCGCCTCCCTCGTCGAATATGCAACCGGACTCGTCTTCCTCGACGGCCTCCTCTTCCGGAGCGCGGCCCATGCCATGCCCGGCCCTTTCCCCGGCCGGATGTCGATATACACGGCCGTCGACGTGACCCTCACGGGGCTCGCGTGCCTCTCGGTTTCGATGCGCTCGCGGCGCGCGCGGGCCCCGACCACGCCGCTCGCGGTGATCGGGGGATTGCTCGCGCTCTTCTCGCTCGTCGGGCAGGTGCAGGGCGCCAGGGTCCTGCTCGGCGTCAACCGCATGATCGGGATGGCGATTCCGAGCGCCGTCGCGACGCTGCTCATCGCCATCTCCTGCCTCGCGCTCACGCCCGAGCGGGGCATCCTTTCGGCCCTCTTGCGCGGCGGATCGAGCGGCGTCCTGCTCCGCAGGCTCCTCGTCGTGGCCACGATCCTGCCGCTCGGGCTGGCCGTCCTCCTGCGCCTCGGGAGCTACGCAGAGCTCTACAGCCTCGCGTTTTCCTACGCCGCCTTCGTGCTCCTCACGCTCGTCGCCTTCCACGTCATCGCGTTCCTCGCCGCAGGGGTCGTGGCGCGCATCGAGGAAGATCGTGTGGAGCACGCCGTCCTTTCGGCCGCGCGAGCGCAGGTGACCGCCGAGCGCGACCGGGCCCGCGCGCTCGCCGAGGCCCTCCGGCAGAACCAGGCGCAGCTCCAGGCCATCGCGGATCACGCGCCCGCTGCCATTTACATCAAGGACGCGGAGGGCCGATTGCTCTTCGTCAATCGGCACGTCGAGCTGGCGTACGGCAAGCGCCGGGAGGCGCTGCTCGGCGTCTGCGAGCGCGACGTGCTGTCGCACGAGACGGCCGCCGTCTTCCAGGCCCACGACGCGCTCGTCCGGGACCGCGGGGTGCCCCTGGAGGCCGAGGAGAACATCGTCCAGCCCGACGGCGTCCACACATACCTCTCCGTCAAATTCCCTCTGCCCGGCCCCGACGGCGGTCCCTCCCTCGTGGCGGGCATTTCCACGGACATCACCGAAAAGAAGCGTTTCGAAGAGATCCGGGAGTTCTTGCTCGACCTGCAGTCCGAGCTCTTACGTTACGAGGACCCTGCGGCGCTCGCGGGGCTCGCGGTGGCGCGCCTCGGCAAGCGGCTCGGCGTCGACGGCGCGGGGCTCGTGCTCGTGGATCACGCGGCCCGAGAGGTCGTGCACCTCCCCGGGTACGAATACGGTGTGCCTCCCAAGGGGGTGTGGCGTTTTCCCCTCGAGGTCTGGGGCCGGACGCTCGACGAGCTGCAGGAGGGGAACGTCATCGTGATCCACGACACGCGCGTCGATCCGCGCGTCTGCGACGATTACGAGCGATTTCATTCGAAGTATGGCGTCGCGGCCATTGCCATGGCCCCGTTCTTCCGCAACGGCGGGTGGGTCGCGTACCTCTACGCTCACAGGACGAGGCCGCATCGATGGACCGACGACGAGACGATGCTCTTCCGTGCCGTCGCGGACATCACCTGGCCTCTGTACGAGAATGCGCGCCTCGTGGTCCTGCTGCGCGACGCGGTGCGCGCCCGCGACGATTTCCTCTCGATCGCGTCGCACGAGCTCAAGACGCCGCTGACCCCGCTGCTCCTGCGGATCGAATCGCTCGAACGGGCGACGGCGCGGCAACCGGATTCGCCCTACGTGCGCACGGTGAAGAGCGTGCTCGACGTGGCCAAGCGGCAGCTCGAGCGCCTCACGGATCTCACCACGGACCTGCTCGACGCGACGCGCATTCAAGCGGGCAAGCTCTCCATCGTGCGAGAGGAGGTGGATCTCGTCGAGGTGGTACGTGACGTGTGCCAGCGCTTCGGGCCCAACGCCGCGCGCATGCGTTCGCCGCTCGTCGTCGACGCCCCGTCCAAGGTGGTAGGCCTCTGGGACCGGCTCCGCATCGAGCAGGTGGTCGACAACCTCCTCTCGAACGCGCTGAAATACGGTCCTGGAAAGCCCATCAGCATCGAAATCGGCGCCAGCTCCGGCTCCGCGGTCCTCACGGTGAAAGACCAGGGCATCGGGATCCGCCCCGAGGATCACGAACGCATTTTCGAGCGATTCGAGCGGGCCGTCTCGGAGCGCAGTTACGGCGGCCTCGGGCTCGGTCTTCACATCGTCCGCGCCATCGTGCAGGCGTTCGGCGGGACGGTCTGCGTCCACAGCGCGCTCGGGGAAGGCGCCGCATTCACAGTGAATTTGCCGCTCGGGCGGTAGGAGCAGTCCCTACGTGGGGCCGCCGCGCCGGGGCGCCGCCCCGGACCCCGCGGGGGCTATCCGCCCCTCGACCCGGACCAGGCACGGCCTGGACCGAGGGTGGAAGAACTGCGCTCCGCGCAGTTCTTCCAACGGGCCCGTGGAACCGTGTTGCCAGTCGAGAGGGCAGCGCGGCTGTTTCGATTGGCAGGATCGTCGTCGGTCTTGACTCGGCCTGTTCGATGAACTGCGCATCGCGCAGTTCATCGACAAAAGGTCCAGCGCTTGCGCTGGTCCGGGTCCAGGGGCGGATAGCCCCGGTGGGGCCTGGGGCAACGCCCCAGCGCGGCGGCCCCACGACGAAACCCATGCTCACCTCTACCGGAGGAACGCGGTGACCTCGGCGGTCACGAACTCGGGGCGCTCGTGATGAATCCAGTGGGTCGCGTCGGGGACGTGTACGATACGCACGTTCGGCGCGAGGTCGGCGCCTGGATCGGAGAGCTCGCGGCCGAGGTGACGATCCTGGTCGCCCCAGAGTACGAGCACGGGCGCGTCGATGCGGCGCGTCTGGACCTGGCTTTTGCGGCGAATGGCGGCGCGGTAATAATTGACCATTCCTGACAGGGCGCCGGGCGCGGCGAATGCCTCGCGGTATCGTTCGAGGTCCGCGGCGTCGAATGCGTTTGGCCCGCGCACCTCCTCGCGGAGCGCCTTCATCAGGAGTGCGTGGTCGTCCCGGCTGAAAAGATGCTCGGGGAGGCCGGGGATCTGGAACGTGAACATGTACCAGCTCCGCGCGATCTGCCGCGGCGAGCGCAGCCCGTCGCGCAGCATCCGGTGGGGATGCGGGCCGTTGATCACGACGAGCCGCTCGAGCAGCTCTGGATGTGCCATCGCGAAGCACCAGGCGACGCCGGCGCCCCAGTCGTGCCCTACGACCGAGGCCCGCGGCGCGCCGAGCGCGCGCACGAGCCCCGCGATATCGGCGGCGAGGTGGCGGGTGCCGTAGGGCTCGATCCCCTCTGGTTTGTCCGACGCGCCGTATCCGCGCATGTCCGGGGCGACCACGTGAAACCCTTCTCGGGCGAGGGCCGGGAGGATGCGCCGCCATGCATACCAGAACTCGGGAAATCCATGCAGCAAGATGACCAGCGGGCCGCTGCCGGCCTCGGCGATGTGCAGGCGGACCTCGCCGACGTCGACGGTGCGGTGGCGGATCTCGGGGCTCGCGTCCCCGTTCTGGGAGGTGCTCATGTGCCCGAGTATTACGCGATCCCTCCCCCGCCGCGAGCCTTTCCTTCCGCCGCCGTTACGGAGCCTCGACCAGCTCCCGTAGCTGTCCCAGCGCCTGATCCACCCATTCGATCTGCTCGCCGAAGGCCGCCTCCGAGCACCCGGGCGGCCGCTGGATGGTGAACAGGAGCAGACTCCCGGGACCATGGGGCAACACGCGCATCGGCATGCGCAGCTCTCCGCTCCCCGTGCCCGCGCAATGCCAGATCACGCGCCCCGCAGCGTCGGCCTCGTAGCGAAAGCGCACGTCTCCCTGGGCGCGGATTTCCTGGCAAAACCGCGTGGCCCAGCGAGGCAAGAGGCTGATGTCCGCAGCCAGGCGGAAAGCCCTCTCCCACGGAGCGCGCGTCAATGCCGCCGCCGTGTACTTCGTCTCGCCGGGCTCATGGCCGGGGAAATAACTCACCTCCAGGCGGTCGAGCAGCGCCCGGATACGCGGAAACCAGATGGCTCCGTGGGGCGAGCCGTTGTGGGCCGCCAGGGCGTCACCGTCGCGATATCGATCCAGGACCACGTAGCGCCCGGGGGCGCCGTCCCGGAACAGCTCGAAGCTGAGCGTGCCCGGCTCATGGGCCCGAACCAGCGCCGAGAATTCTCGCAACGCCGCCTCGAATTCGGCCTCGGCCCCCGCCCTCGCCTGCACGCGCTTGATGCCACCGATCATACGTCCCTCCTCTCGAACGCCGGCGAGTCTAAGCCCCCGCGGGCGGCAGGGCTTGAAGGATCTTGCGCGCGGACGGTCGTCCCGAGAGGAGGCGATTCGACATGGCGCCGTTCCGGATGGTGGAGATCCATGACGGCGGGCAGCCGCTGGTGCCGCCGCCTGCGTCGAACAGCGCCTCGACGGTGAACGAAAGCACGATTTCGAGGCCGAGTTCGACGCGCTGGGTGGACGGAAATGATCGCGGATGAGATTCAGCGCGCGGCGCGCTTGGGCTTCACGCTCTTGCCTCGTCGGAGTCCGAGGAGCATGGCTGCCGCGGCCATGACGAGAGATGCATTCGGGCGTTGCGGAGCGCTCTGCACGCTGTACGTGCAGCCGCCGTCGTCGGGGGGCGACCCCCCACCTTGACCGCCTGATCCGGCGGGACCGCCGGAGCCACTGGCAGCGCCGGCTCCCCCCGCACCTCCGATCCCGCCGGTTCCGCCCGCGCCGCCATTGCCACCCGCGCCGCCATTGCCGCCGGCACCTCCGGCACCTCCACTGCCGCCCGCGCCTCCGGCACCTCCATTGCCCTCATCGAGATCGATGATGCGTGCGAAGACGCGCTCTCCACCGTTGCCCCACGGCACGCTGGGGTCGTGGTGCGAATAGGCGAACATTACTTTCCCTTCGCTCCCCGCGGCGAGCGACGGCGAGCTCTCCTCGGTGCCATCACTCGTGACGGCGAACGACGTGAGCACGGAGAGGTTCAGGTCGAGCACAGCGGCGAGGAGATCGGGCGTGCCTGCCTGATCGCAGCTCCGATACCCCACCACGATTCGGTTCCCCGTGATCACCGCGCTCCGTGGCGTGAGATTCACGTCGCACATGGACGAGGTCAGAACGACCAGGGGCGTCGCGTCGAGCACCACGCCGGCCGGGCTCACCCGCACGGCGAGGATCTTGTCCGCGTCGCCCCAGAAGACGACATGGTTCGTCCCATCGAAGACGGCGGTGACGCCTCGAAAGGAGCTGTTCGCAATCGTGATCGGCCCTGCGCCGACCACGGCCCCCTGCTCATCGACCAGCGCCGCGAGCAGGCCGTTCGCGGACGAATACCATGCGAGCAGATGGTTCGTCCCATCGAACGATCCGGAGCTCATCGAGAAGCCATTCGGCTCCGGGGCGATCGCCTTGGCCTCGGACGTCGGCCCGGAGCCATCGAAGGGCCTCGCGAGCACCCCATCGTAGTCGAAGGTAGCGAAGAGCGTATGGCCGCTGCTGCCCGCGGAGAGGACACTCTGGCCACCATATTCATAGAGCTCCGAGACGAGCGTGAAGTCGTTCAGCACGGAGCCCTGGGGGCTCACATGCGCGCCGCCCGCCATGTTGTACGTGGGATCGTCCTGGGATTGATACGCGGTCCAGGCGATCGCGTAGTTCGTTCCATCGAACACCACATGTGCCCCATGGGTCGAGGCGCCGCCGCCGGCGATCTTGATCCCGTCCGGATCGAGGACCGTGCCCGTCGGGCTCACGCGCACGCCAAACACGTCGGAGCCCGCGACGTTCATGTAGTTCCGATCGTCATCCCAGACGATCAGGAAGTTCTGCCCATCAAACGCCGCCGAGGGCGCGCGCTGGGTATTCGTGCTCGTCGCGACGATCGGCGGGCTCGCATGGAGGGCCGCCCCGTCCTGGCCGAAGCGCTGCGCCCGAATCGCGTAGGCCTCCGAATAGAAGCCGTTGTAGAGCGACTCCTCCCATACCATGAAGGTCTCCGTGCCGTTCGTTGCCGAGCTCGTGGCGATCCCCCGGTCCGTCACCTGAGCGCCGCTCGGGTTCGGCTCGAGCGCCACGCCCTGCGGGCTGACGCGCGCGCGGTAGAGCGGGATTCCCTCGGCATCCGCGAAGGTGAACCATGTGACCACTGCATTCACGCCGTCGCTCCCGATGTCGGGCCTCTTGATGTTCTCGTAATAACTGGGAGCGACGCCCACGCGAGATCGAGGGGCGTGCCTTGCACCGGGTCGATGCGCGTCCCGGCCATGTAGGCATTGTCCTCGCCATCGTATCGCCCGTACGCGACGAAGTAGGTTTGCCCTGCCCATGTGACGCCCGCATCCCATATTTCAAAGCCAGGCGCCGTCAGGGCGACCCCCGCGGGATGGAGGAGGTTGCCCTGCGCGTCCAGGTTCGTGCCGACGAGCTCATTCGGGCCGGTCCACGTGACGAACGACCCCGCGCCGTTCGAGGCGATGTCCACGCTGGATGCAGCAGCGATGATCACGCCGCCGGGATCGAGGACCTGCCCCGCCGTCGTGATGCGCGCGCGACGGGCCGCGCCGCCCTCGAGCCACACGGCCACGTAGTTCGTCCCATCGAAAACCACGCTATCGCTGTTGTAGGCGGTCTCCGTGCCGAGGGTGATCGGCGTGCCGACGGCCTGACCATTGCCGTCGTAGTGCTGGCCGTAGAGGCCGGGCGTCGAGCTCTTGTAGGTCAGAAAAAAACCGGAGCCGTCGCTGGCGAGAGCGTAATTGCTGACCGCAGCGGTGGTCAAAGGGAGGTCGACGGCGTCGATCAGGGTGCCATTCGAGGCGAATCGCGTGCCGTGGAGACGCTGATCGTTGCCATCCTGCCAGGCGACGAGGTACGAGCTGCCATTCCACGCCACGACCGGCTGATGCCTTCTCCTCGACCCGAGGGCGAGCGTGGGCTCGTCCATGCCAAACTCGGGCGAGATGAGCGGATCGAGCACCGCCGGATACGCGGAGGACGCGAGCACCGCCTCCTTGACGCGCAGCTCGATGTGCGAGCCCTCGACGCGCACGCGGACCGGGCTGCGCTTGCCGCGGGCGTCGATCCAGGTGGCTTGCCCGAAGCGGACGCCGACCCCGGTCGTGGGGTCGGCGAAATGCAGCCCCTCGCCCGTGCGGCCGACGAAGGTCTCCCCCTCCACGTCGAGCACGACGCGGAGGTCGCCCTCGCCCGCCGGGGGATGCGCGAAGGAATAGGAGATCTCGACCCCTTCCTCGCGATTGTCGATGTGCTGCGCGAATTCGCGCTTCTCGACCACGAGGTGGCTTCCCTTCTCGACGCGCGCCTCGGGCCCGACGCCGTGGATCACGCGCTCGCCCCGCGCGAGGCGGGTGGCTTTGATGCGGAAGGGCGCGCCCTCGCGGGGTGATTGCGCAGCCGAGATCGCCGGCGCGAGGGGCACGATTTCGAGCCCATCCGCCATGGCCACGAGCCGATGGGCCCGCCCGGCGCCGAGCCAGCGTCCGCCCTCGGGCCGGAGCGCGATCCGGGCCGCGCGCATGGCGCCTTCCACGTCGAAGGGCGCAGAGACATGCGCGGCGGACGCGGACCCTTGCGCCGCGGGCGCGGCGGGGGCTCCCGAGGGAGCCTCGACACAACCCGCCAGGAGGGCCACGGGCAACACGAGGCATGAGAAATGACGATGCTGCGAAAAACGTGAGGATAGCTCATTATTACGCCCCTGCCATGCTTGCCGGGCATGGACGAGGGATAGCGATGCATGAGCACAAATCCCGCAGCAATGGTGTCATGCCGCGGGAAATATCGCGTCGGGGTGTCTCGACGACGAGCGATTCTCCTCCCCGACGGACCACGCGCAAGCGGAACTCCCGCTCCCGCCCCCTACCGCGGTATTTCCACGACGAACCGCGCCCCCCGCCCCTCCTTCGGCGCGAGATACACCTTCCCCCCGTGCCGCCGCGCGATCTCCCGGACGATCGACAAACCGAGCCCCGCCCCCTGCCCTTGCTTCGCCTTCGCTCCCCGAAAAAACGGCTCGAAGATATGCTCCGCTTCCTCGGCCCGGACGCCTTCTCCCTCGTCCTCCACCGAGATGCGCCACACCTCCCCCGCCGCCTCGATCCCCACTGAAATCGTCGTCCCCCGGGACGCGTGGCCCATTGCGTTCGACAGCAAATTGTCGATCGCCTGCCGCGCCGTCTGCGCCTCGAACGCGGCCTGTGCCTCCTCCGGCAGCGACAACGTGATTTTCACCCCGCGCGCCTCCGCCTCCCCTTCGCACGCCTCCGCCGCTTCCCGCACCACGGCCGAAAGATCCCCGGGCTTCGCCTCCCACGTCACCTTCCCGAGCGCCGCGAGATCGAGCAGCCGCGCGGCCAGGTTCGACAGACGCGTCACCTCGCCGCGCGCCTCGGACAGCGCCTCCCGCAGCTCCTCCGCGCTCCGCTCCTTCCGCAACGCGAGATCCATCTCCGTCCGCATCAATCCGAGCGGCGTACGCAATTCGTGCGCCGCATTCGCGATCAGCCGCTCCTGCGCATCCCGCGCCGCCCGCAGCCGCTCCATCGCCTCCGCCAGCGCCACGCGCAGATCCGCGATCTCGTCACCCGTCGGATCCGGGGGCAGGCGCCACGCGAGCGCGCCGCCGCGGAGCTCCGGGAGCTGCGCCGTCATATCGCCGATGCGCCGGCTCATCCGGCCCGCTTGCACCCATTGCAAGAAAAACAAAAGCGCCGCCGCCACGGCCACGAGCCCCAGCGTCGCTTGCCAGTAAAGCCGCATCGTCGCGTCGACCTCCGCGAGCGAGCTCTGCAGCGTGAGCACGTACGGCTCGCCCCACGGCGCGCGCACGGCCACCACGAGCGAACGCACCCAGCGCCCATCGGACGACCGATACGTGGAAAGGCGTGGCCCCTCGGATCCCACGTCCGCGGCCGGCGGATCGGGAATCCAGCCATTCTCGGGGAAATGCGAGACGAGCTTGCCCGTCCCATCGTAAAGCCCCGCCATCGGCACGAACGAGCGCACGTTGTCTGCGAGCGGCGATTTTCCGAGGTGCACGTGCGGCACGCCCGTCGGACCGTCGAAGAGGCTCACGCTCTCCACGGCCGCCTGCGCGAGCAGCGCTCGATCCAGCGCCCCGAGCAAGCTCCCGCGGAACACCACGCCCGCCACGCCCACGGCGATCACCAGCGCGAGCGACGGCAACGCCGCGCCAAAAAGAACGAGCCGCGCCCGGACCCTCACGATTCGCTCCTGGGCGGCTTCGCGACCACGAGCCGATATCCCACGCCGCGCACGGCCTGGATCGTCACGGCATCCCCGCAAAGGCTCCGCAGCTTGCTCCGCAAATACCCCACGTACACATCGACCACGTTCGGCGCCCCGTCGAACCCGGTCCCCCACACCGTGCCGAGCAGCTCCGTCCGCGTCAGCGCCTCCCCCGCGTGGCCCGCGAGCTCCGACAAGAGCGCATATTCCCGCGCCGTCAGGCTCTCCTCGGCGCCGTCCCGCGTGATCACCCGGCGCCGCGCGTCCAGCGTGATCGGCCCGAGCCGCGTCAGCGCCTCGTGCCCCGCCCCGCGCCGGTGCAGCGCCTCGAGCCGCGCCACGAGCTCTTCGAAGTCGAAAGGTTTGACCAGGTAATCGTCCGCGCCGGCCCGCAGGCCCGTCACGCGCTCGCCCACCGTCCCGCGCGCCGTCAGCAGGAGGACCGGCGTCTTGAGCCCGCGCTCCCGCCATCGCCGCAAGAGCGAGACGCCATCCATCCCCGGGAGCGACCAGTCGAGGATGATGACGTCGTAGACGACCCCGAGGCCCTGCTCGAGCGCCTCGGTGCCATTGCTCGCGAGGTCCACCTGATGGCCTTCCTCGCGCAGGCCGCGCTCGAGCAGGCGGGCCATCTTGGCCTCGTCCTCCACCACGAAGAGCTTCACGCCGCCATCGTAGCGCCGGACGAACCCTCCGGCGGAGAAGGAGCCTCCGCCGGCTGCCCGCGGCGACCTCGCCCGATCCAGCCGTACAAGCTCGGCACGATGAGGAGCGTGAGCAGCGTCGAGGTCACGAGCCCGCCCACGACCACGGTCGCGAGCGGCCGCTGCACCTCGGAGCCGGCGCCGCGCGCGAGCATCATCGGGACGAACCCGAGCGCCGCCACGAGCGCCGTCATGAGCACCGGACGCGCCCGCGCCCGCGCCGCGCTCTCCGCCGCCGCCGCGGGATCCTGCCCCGCGGCCTCGTTCGCGAGCACGCGCGAGAGCAAGACCACGCCGTTCAGCACCGCCACGCCCGAGAGCGCGATGAACCCCACGGCCGCGGAGATCGACACCGGCATGCCGCGGATCGTGAGCGCCACCATCCCGCCCACACAGGCGAACGGCACGTTCGTGAAGATCACGAGCATCGGTTTCACCTTGCGAAACGCCGCGAAGAGCGCCGCGAGGATGAGCGCGACCGCCGCCGGCACCACGACGAGCAGCCGCCGCGAGGCCTCCTGGAACGTCTCGTATTGCCCGCCCCAGACGAGGCGATAGCCGCGCGGCGCGGGGGCGGCCTTGTCCACGCGCGCCCGCGCCCGCGCCACGAGATCGCCGAGATCCGCGCCGCGCACGTTGAAGCCCACCACGATGCGCCGCTCGCCGTCCTTGCGGCTCACGAGGCCCGGCGTCGGCAGCGTCTCGACCTTCGCCACACGCGCGAGCGGCACGAGCCCGCCCGCCTGCGTCGGCAAACTCAGGTTCGGCAGATCGAACGCGCCGGGCGCGCCCGCGATCCGCAAGATCACCGGGATCCGGATCGCCCCGTCGTACGTCGCGCCGACCTCGATGCCGTTTCGCACCGCCTGCACCGCGTCGAGCACCTCGCCGACGCCGAGGCCCACGAGCGATGCTTCGAGCGCCTTCGGCTCGACCTCGATGAGCGACACGTCCGGCGGCGCCAGCACCTTCACGTCCGCCGCGCCCTTCTCGGCCGCGATCTCGGTCGCGATCTTCTCCGCGAGTTGCCTGAGCACCGCGAGATCCGCGCCGTAGATGCTCACGGCCACGTCCGACACGGCGCCGCCGAGCAGCTCGTTGAACCGCATCTGGATCGGCTGCGTGAACGAGGGATCCGCGCCCGGCGAGGCCGCGTCGATCACGCGCCGGATCTCCTCGATCAGCGCCTCGCGCTCGAGCCCCGGGCGCCACTTGTCCCGCGGCGCGAGCGTGAGGAACACGTCCGCCTGTTCGAGGCCCATGATGTCCGTCGCGACCGCGGGGCTGCCCACGCGCGAGACGACCTGCAGCACCTCGGGCACCTTCCGCGCCGCGGCTTCGAGCTTGCCCGCCTCGACGATCGCGGTCTCCAGGCTGATGTCCGGAGCGCGCGTCGTCTGCACCACGAGATCCCCCTCGTCGAGCTGCGGCGCGAGCTCGCTGCCCGACCGCACGTAGAGCACGACCCCCGCCGCGAAGAGCGCGAGCGCGGTCGCGGCCACGAGGACGGGCCGTTTGACCACGAACGAAAGCGTGGGCCCGTAGATCCGATCGATCATCCGCACGAGCCACGGATCCCGCGCCGGCACGTCCTTCTGGCGCAGCATGAGGCTCATCGCCGCCGGCACGTACGTGAGCGACAGGACGAGCGACGTGAACAGCGCGAACACCACGGTGAGCGCCATCGGCCGGAACATCTTCCCGTCGACGCCCGTCATCGTGAGCACCGGCAGGTACACGATCAGGATGATCAGCACCGAGAAGAACACCGGGCTCGCGACCTCGGCGCTGACGCGGCTCACCCACGATGTCCGCTCAGGCCCTCCTGCGGGAGCCCCCTTCTGCGAGGCGTGGAAGAGGTGCTCGACCATCACGACCGCGCCGTCCACGACGAGGCCGAAATCGATGGCGCCGAGGCTCATCAGGTTGCCCGGGATGCCGAGCGCCACCATGCCCGAGAGCGCCCCCAGCATCGAGAGCGGGATCGCCGAGGCCACGAGCAGCCCCGCGCGCAAGCTCCCGAGCATCGCGAACAGCACCACGCCGACGAGCAGGCCACCTTCGAGCAAGCTCTTGCCCACCGTGCGCAGCGTGCTCTCGACGAGGTGGCTCCGGTCGTACACGAGCTGGATCGAGACATCCTCCGGCAGCGCCGCGCGCACCGCGGGCATCTCCGCGTGGAGCCGATCCATCACCTCGAGCGCGTTGTCGCCCCGGAGCATCTGCACCATCACGTAGACGACCTCGCCGCGGCCGTCGGCCGTCGCCGCGCCGATGCGCGGCAGCCCGCCCACGCGCAGATCCGCCACGTCCGACACGCGCACCGCGCGCCCTTCCTGATCGAGCGGCGAGACGATCGCGTGCCCGAGCTCGGAAGGATCCTTCGGCCGCGAGACCGCGCGGAGGAGCGCCTGTCCACGGCCGAGCGGCAAGCTCGCCCCGGGCGCGCTGCCGGTCGATCGTTCGAGCGCCTCGCGCAGCGCGCCGAGCGTCATGTGCCGCTGCGAGAGCCGCGCCGGATCGGCCACGACCTCGATCGTGCGCCGCTCACCGCCCCACGGGTTCACCTCCACGACGCCTGGCACCGCGCGGAGCAGCGGCGCCACGCGCGTCGACGAGAGCTCGTAAAGCTCCGCGAGCGAGCGCGACGGCGAGCTCAACGTGAAGTGAAAGATCTCGCCGAGCCCGCCCGTCACCGGCCCGAGCTCGGGCGCGCTCACGCCCGGCGGCAGCGAGCCCGCGACCGCCCCGATGCGCTCCGAGACCATCTGCCGCGCGCGCCATGGATCCACCGCGTCGTCGAAGACGATCGTCACCGACGAGATCCCGTACCGCGACAGACTGCGGTGCTCTTCGAGGCCCGGCAGCCCGCCGAGCGCGAGCTCGATCGGCCGCGTCACCTGCCGCTCGACCTCCTCGGGCGTGAGGCCGGGCGCGCTCGTCAGCACGAGCACCTGGTTGTTCGTGATGTCCGGCAGCGCATCGAGCTCGAGCCGCCGCCCGAGAAAGGCCCCCACGACGGCGAGCACGAGCGTCACCACCACGACGAGGACCCGATGCCGGATCGAGAGTTTTACCAGTGCGGGGATCAATCGACGTCGCCTCCGGCCGTGGGCAACGCGCGCGACGCGTCGGCGGCCACTTCGTCCCCGGGGCGCAGATCCCCCTCGACCAGCGCGTCGGCCCCGGAGCTCGACAGCACCTTCACCGGCAGAGGCGCGCCGGTTTTTCGCGACAACACCACGGCGACGCCGTCCCTCAGCGTCACCGCCGCCGCGGGGATCGCCACCGCCGTGCCGCCCGGATCGGGCGACACGCGCACCTTCCCCAGCGTTCCATGCGGCAAGTTCAGCGCCTCCGCGGGCTTGAACCACGCGGCCACCGTGCCGTCCCGCCCGTTCGTGCTCGGCGCCTCGCTCAGGAGCGTGAGCGCCGTGGTTTGTCCGAGCGGGGCCACGAAGACGAACCGCGCGCCCGGCGGCGGCCGCTGCGAGAACCGCGCCTCGATCCGCGCCGCGCCCGCGCCCTCGATCCGCGCGATCGGCGCGCCCGTGGGCTCGCGCGACTCACCGAGCGCCGCGTCGAGCTCCGTCACCACGCCCGCGACCGGGCTCTTCAGCGTCACGAGGCCGCCCGAGCTCACGAGCGAGGCCACGTCTTTCGGCCCGAGCCCAGCGATCTTCAGCGTCGCGAGCGCCATCTGCTGCGCCGCCGACGCATCCGCGAGCGTGCCCTCGACCTCGGCGATCTCCGCGAGCTTCGCGAGCCCGTCCTTCCGGAGATCTTCGAGCTGCGCCTTGCGCTTGCCGTGCGCCCCGATCCGCGTGCCCGCCGCGGCGAACGCGCCCGCCGCGCGCGCGAGCTCCGGCATCACCACGTCCGCGATCGGCGCGCCTTCCTCCACGCGCTCGCCGTGCTCCACGTGCACCTTCGTGATCCGCGCCGAGAACGGCGGCACGACCGCGCCCTTCGCGCCCGCGGGCGGCACGAGCTCGGCCGGCGCTTCGAGCAGCGAGAGCCCGCCCGGCGCGCGCGCCGCGACCCACGGCGTCTCCGCGCTCTTCGGGCCCACGTCCGCGGCGGCCGGCTCGGGCGCCGCCTCGGGGCTCGTGCACGCGGCCAGGATGATGATGACGAGCGCTGCCACGACAACCCCAATCGATCGCGCCCTCATCGCGCCTTCTCCTGCTTCTTCCCGTCGTCCATCGCCGAGAGCCAGAGCCACAACTTCACGCGCGCCCACGCGTTGGCTGCCCGCGCGCGCTCGAGCCGGCTCTGCGCGGCCGCGACGTTCCTGCGCGCCGTGATCACCTCCAGCATCGTCCCCTCGCCCGCCTCGAAGAGCCGCACCCGCGCCGCGAGCCCCTCCGTGAGCGCCGGCAAGATCGCGCCGGCGAGCGTGTCCACGATGTCCTGCGTGTGCTCGACCTCGTGGATCCCCATCGCCACGTCGGCCGATGCGTTCGCCTCCTCGCGCTTCGTCTCGCCTTCGAGCTCGACCGCGCGCGCGGCCGTCACGCTGCGCTCGCGCTCGCCACGGTTGAAGAGCGGAAGCGTGAGCCCGACGGCGCCGTACCCCACGAGCCCGCCGGGCGAATCCCGCTGCACGTACACGCCGAGCGAGAGCGACGTCCCGCGCGCGGCCTTCTCCTCGGCCTCGCGCGCGCGCTCGACCCGCGCCGCGAGCGACTTCTGTTGCACGGACGGCAGCGTCGCCGCGCGCTTCAGCACATCACGCAGGCCCGCTCCGGAAGGCAACACGGGCACCGGCAGATCCCCGCGCGCGCCGAGCGGCTGCGCGCCCGCGGCGAGCGCCCGCGAGAGCCCGAGCCCGCGCTCGAACACCTCGCCCTCGGCCCCGATCACCCCGAGGCGCGCCTCGGCGTGGTACGCGCGCGCGTCGGCCGCGTCCGCCTTCGTCGCCGCGGAGGCCTGCGCCGCCTTCTCCACGAGCCGCGTGAACTCCCCGGCGAGCGCCGCTTCCCGCGTGGCCACTTCGAGCACGCGCTCGGCCGCCCAGAGGTCGATCCACGCCCGCGCCGCCTCGAGCCGCTGCGTGAGCGCGAGAGCGCGCGCGCCGGCCGAGAGCTCCTCTTCCTCGACGCGCGCCGCGGTTTTGCGGGCCGAGGACAACCCCGCGAGGTTCCACGATTGCGTCACGCTCGCCTGGATCTCGACCCCCTGGTTCGGCGTGGGCAGGACGCGGAATCCCGGCTGCACGTAGATTTGCGGGTTCTCGGTCATTCCCGAGATCCGGGCGCCGAGCGCGTGTTTCGTGGCCACGGCGCGCTCGGCGCCGCGCACGTCGGGCGTCTCGACGGACAGGCCGATGGCCTCGTCGAACGAGAGTTCCTTCGCGGGCGTCGTGGCCGCGAGCGCGACGTTCGCGGCGATCGGGAGCGCGAGCCAGAAGCTCATGCGACGGACCCTAGCGCCACCCCCCGGAGGAGATCCTGAGGGGATCCTGAGAGAATTCTCAGAAACGCGGCGCCGAACCCACCCCGCTCACCGCCTGACCATTGGTCTCTTCTTTGGGTCGCCGCGCCGGGGCGCTGCCCCGGACCCCGCGGGGGCTATCCGCCCCTCGACCCGGACCAGGCACGGCCTGGACCGAGGGTGGAAGACCAGGGACAACGTTGCCGATCGAAAGGTCAGCGCGGCTGTCTCGGTTGGCAGGGCTCGTTCCTCCGCCTGTTCGATGAACTGCGCATCGCGCAGTTCATCGACCCCGGGTCCAGCGCTTGCGCTGGTCCGGGTCCAGGGGCGGATAGCCCCGGTGGGGCCTGGGGCAACGCCCCAGCGAAACGCCTCCCAGACGAGACCAATGCTCAGGTTCACCGCGGCGCGAGCTTCGCCATGAACGACGCCGCGAGCCCGGACAAAAGGCACGGGGCCACGCCGCCGCCGAAGACGCCGGAGCCCGCGAGATACAGGCCCGTCACGGGCGTGCGCGTGCGGAATCCCTTGGGCCCCCATTGCGAGAGCGTCATCGCCGGGCCGAACGGCGCGCCATGCACGGCGCGCGTCCGATCCGCCGCCGTGAGCGGCGTGCCGTACGTTTGGACGACCACGTCGCGCACGAGCCCTGGGTACCGCGCGTCGAGCTCCTTCAGCATCCACCGCGCGATCTCGTCGCGATAGGCCACATACGCGGGCCCCCGCTCGCCCTCCGGGAGCGATTGCCATTTGCGGAAACGCGCGTGCGGCACGTACGTGAGCACGACGAGCGACGAGCTCCCCTCCGGGGCGAGCGCGCCGCTCGCATCCTTGAGCGAGGTCGGCGAGACGAACAGCATCGGCCGCGGCGGGAGTCTTCCCGTGAATCGCGCGGAAAAACCCTCCTCGACGTCGTAGGACGGATAAAGCCACACGTTTTGCGCGCCGAACCCGTAGGCGCGCACGTCCCGGCGCAGGCCGAGCCATATCTGGAACGTCGCCATGGAGGGCTCGATCACGGCCGCCTTGCGCCGGAGCGAGGTCGGCAGATCCGAAGCGGAGACGAGCCGGCCCAGGGTGATCGTGGGATCGATCGCGGAAACCACGATATCGGCCTCGATGCGCTCGCCTCCCATGAGGACGACCCCGGTGACGCGGCCGCGCTCGGTCTCGATACGCTCGACGAGGGCGCGCGTGCGGAATCGCGCGCCTTTCGCCTCGGCCGCGCGCACGAGCGCGTCGCGCAGGCCCCCGCCGCCGCCGCGCGGGAAGAACGCGCCGTCGCTGAAATGGGCCATGTAGAGCAGCGCCGCGAGCCCGACCACGCGCGAGGGCGGCAAGGCCCACGCGCCGGATTGACCGCCGAGCACCGCACGCAGGCGCGGGTTTTCCGTGCTCTGCTCGATGAGCTCGCGCAAAGGTCGCTGGCTCCATTGCAAGAGCGAAGGGACGCCCGTGAGCGCGACCAGATCGGTGAGGACGGGGCGGCCGAGGATGCCCCGGGCGAGCGCGTCGTGCATCCGGGCCGCGCCGTCGAGCCAACCGAAGAACTGGCGCAGGCCCTTCGTTTCGTCCGGAAAGAGCTCGGCGAGGCGCTCGCGGTAGGCGGCGAGGGGCCGACAAACCCGGATATCGTGTTCGGGAAATCGATACAGGTCGAATCCGTCGGGATCGAGCTCGCAGAAGAGCTCGCCGGCGTCGACGCCGACGGACTGGAGCAGGTCGTGGACGAGCTGGCCGGGGCGGCACGCGCCGACGTAGTGCAGCCCCTGGTCGAACACGAATCCGTCCCGCGAAAACGGCGCGAGATAGCCACCGAGCTCGGCGCTCGCATCGAGCGCGAGTACGTCGAAGCCGTCCTTGGCGAGGAACGCAGCGGACGCGAGGCCGCCCGTACCGGTCCCGATCACGAGGGCGCGTCGCGTGGTGGAGGCCATGATGCTGCCCACGAGGGTACACCCGCCCGCCAGCCGAGGCGAGGAAAAGGAATCACGCGCACGCGCCGAGGCCACGGAGATGTCGAGATCTCCCGGTATGCGCACGTACGCCACGCACGCGGGCGTTTCCTTTTTCGCGCGAGGCGCCTTGACAGGGCTTCGAGCGCCGTCCTAGCATCCGCATTTGGGGGATTTACCGCAGACGAACGGGTAGAAATGCACGAGAATCGAGAGGGCGGGGCAGCGTCCAACGTGGGTGAAGCGGTGCAGGACCCTTATCGACGCCTCTTCGAGCTGTCGCCCGACCTCCTGGGGATCGCCAATATGGAAGGTTACTTCCTGGAGCTCTCCCCCTCCTGGGAAAGCCGCCTCGGCCACACGCTCGCCGAGCTCTGCGGATCCCCGTTCCTCGCGTTCGTGCATCCGGACGATCAGGCAAAAACGGCCGAGGTCGCGGCCGATCTCGGCCGCGGGAGGGAGCTCTTCACCTTCAAGAACCGTTATCGCTGCAAAGACGGTTCTTACCGATGGATCCATTGGACGTGCGTGCCGACGGAGGGTCGCATTTACTTCGTGGCGCGCGACGTCACCGAGCAGCACGAGCTCGAGACGGAGCTGCGCGCGTCGCAGAGCGAGCTCGAAGAGCGATATCGGCAGCTCGAGCAGGAAATGGCCGAGCGCCGTCAAGCCGAGGCGGCCCTCCACGCGCAAAACGAGGCGGTCCGGGCGCTCTCGACGCCGATCCTGCAAGTCGCCGAGGGGGTCCTCCTCCTGCCCGTCATCGGGCAGATCGACGCCGGCCGCGCCGCCATGATGATGGGTAAGCTGCTCGAATCCATCGTGCAATCGGCGGCGCGCGTGACGATCCTCGATCTGACGGGCGTGGCCGACATCGATACGAACACGGCGTCGCACGTCTTCTCGCTCGTCCACGCCGCGAGGCTGCTCGGGAGCGACTGCCTCGTGTCCGGCATCCGGCCGGCCATCGCCTCGACCATGGTCGAGCTCGGGATCGACACGAGCAGCCTGCTCACGTTCGGGACCCTGGCCGCAGCGCTGTCGCACGCACTCGGGCTACGAGCGCCTCGCCAGCGGTGACGAACTGCTGCTAGGCTCGCGCCATGCGAGCCATTCGATTCCACGCCCTCGGCGGCCCCGACGTCCTCCGCGTCGAGGACGCGCCCGAGCCCACGCCGAAGCCGGGCCAGGTCCTCATCGCCGTCCGCGCCGTCGGCCTCAATTACGCCGATACGATGTTCACGAAGGGGCAATACTTCATCCGCCCCACATTTCCGGCGATCCCAGGCATGGAAGCCGCAGGCGAGGTGCTCGCCGTCGGCGAAGGCGTGACCGAGGTCCGCGTGGGCGACCGCGTGATGGCCCTCGGCGACGGTGCCTATGCCGAGCGAATGGTCGCGCCGGCCTACAGCGTCTATCCGATCCCGGCAGGATTGTCCTACGAGCAGGCCGCGGCGTTGCCGGTGCAGGGCCTGACGGCGCACCACGTGCTCACACTCTCGGGCAGGCTCGCGCCCGGGGAAAAGGTGCTCGTGCACGCGGCGGCGGGCGGCGTCGGGACGCTCGCGGTGCAAATCGCGCGGCGGCTCGGGGCATCGTTCGTCGCAGGCACGGTGGGCTCGCCGGCGAAGGCAGATCTCGTGCGCTCCCTCGGCGCGGACCTCGTGGTGAACTACCGGGAAGACGATTTCGCCACGCAGATTCGTTCGGCCGTGAAGGAAGGGGTGGACGTGGTGCTCGAAATGCTGGGCGGCACGGACGTGTACAAGCGGAGCCTCGCCTGTCTCGCGCCGATGGGCCGGATGGTCGTGTACGGCGCCGCGACGGCAGACGTGCGCGGGACGGTGGAGCCAGTCGGGCTCATGCACAAGAACCTGACCATCACCGGCTATTACATGACGCCCCTGATCAAGCGGCGCGAGCTCTGCGCGCCGCCGCTCGCCGAGCTCGCCGCCGCAGCCGCGGAGGGCGCGCTGCGCGTGATCGTGGGCAAGACCTATCCCCTCGAAGACGCAGCCGAGGCGCACCGGGATCTCGCGGGCCGCGCGAGCACCGGGAAGCTCGTGCTCGTGGTTTGACGGGAGGTTGCATTGCCGGATCCCGACACGGCGGAGGTGGCTCCTCACTCGCTCGACGCCACGCTGCAGCCGGGCGCGGTGCGCCCCGCGTCGCCCGAGGACGGCCCCGTCCACGGCTGGGATCGATATCAGCCCATTCGCCTCCTCGGCCAGGGCGGTATGGGTCGGGTGTTCCTCGCCCGCGACCTGCGCCTCTCGCGGGACGTCGCCCTCAAGTTCGTCCGCGGGGACGACCCCGAGCTCCCGCGGCGGTTCGTCCTCGAGGCGCGCGCGCAGGCGCGCGTCGATCACGAGCGCGTCTGCAAGGTCTACGAGGTCGGCGAGATCGACGGCAAGATCTACATTGCCATGCAGTACATCGACGGCAGGCCGCTCTCGGGCCTCGTCGACGAGCTCACGGTCGAGCAGAAGGCCATGCTCGTCCGCGGCGCCGCCCTGGGCGTCCACGAGGCCCACAAGGCAGGGCTCATCCACCGGGATCTCAAGCCCTCGAACATCATGGTCGAGCGCACGGAGGAAGGAGAGCTCCGGCCGTACGTGATGGATTTCGGCCTGGCGCGCTCCTCGCACGAGGGCGCGTCCGAGACCGGCACGATTCGCGGAACACCGCATTACATGTCGCCCGAGCAGGCCTCCGGCGAGGCCAGCAAGCTCGACCGCCGCTCGGACGTGTATTCGCTGGGGGCCACGCTCCATGCCCTCCTCACGGGAGCGCCGCCCATCCCCGGCGACCATCCGCTCGAGGTCCTTTCGAACATCGCCCACGTGGAGCCGCGCCGGCCGCGGGACATCGATCCCCGCATCCCGGCCGACATCGAGGCCATCGTCCTGAAATGCCTCGAAAAGGACCGCTCCGATCGATACGACTCCGCGCGCGCCTTCGCGGAGGACCTCGAGCGCTTCCTCGACGGCGAGCCGGTCCTGGCGCGGCGCGCGGGGCCGCTCTATCGCCTGCGCAAGAGGGCGCGGAAGCACCGGCGGCTCGTCGCCGCGGCGGCGGTCGCGCTCGTGGCGGTGCTCGTGGCCCTCGGCTGGGGCATTCATACCCGACGGGAGGCGAGCGAGCGCGAGCGGCTCGCCCGGCGTTATACCGCCCTCGCGGAGCACATCGAGGCCATGGCCCGGTACTCGGCGCTCGCCCCCTTGCACGATGTCCGCGCGGACAGGGAGCGCATTCGCGCGAGCATGGCGGAGCTCGAGGCCGAGGTGCGGGACGCCGGCCCCTCGATGGCGGGGCCGGGGTACTACGCCCTCGGGCGAGGTTTTCTCGCGCTCGACGACGACACGACGGCGCGGCACTACCTTCTGCTTTCGTGGCAGCACGACGACCATGAGCCCCGCGTGGCTTACGCGCTGGCGCTCGTCCATGGTCGCCTCTATCAGCGCGGTCTCCTCGACGCGGAGCGCATTCACAACGCGGAGCAGCGCGAGGAAAAGAGGCGCGAGGTCGAGCGCCGCCATCGCGATCCTGCCATCACGTTCCTCGCCCGGAGCGAGGGCGCGGAGGTCCCCTCGACCGCGTACGTGGCCGCGCTCCTCGCGTTCTACGAGGGGCGCAACGACGACGCGCTCTCCCGCCTCGACGCGCTCGGCGACGGGCTCCCGTGGTTTTACGAGGCACCCCTGCTCCGCGGGGATGTCCTCCTCGGAAGGGCGCTCGAGCGGAGGCGCGAGGGTAGGCTCGAGCTCATGCGCGCCGATCTGGAGGCTTCGCGGCGCGCGTATGCCGCTGCGGCCGCGGTCGGCGAGAGCGTACCCGCCGTGCATGCGGCGCTCGGCGAGCTCGAGTACGCCGCGCTGGTGATCGAGCTTTATGGCGGAGGAGACGTCGATCCGCCGTTCGAGCGGGGCGTCGCCGCGGCCGATCGCGCATTACGCGCCGCGCCCGACCATGCCCCCTCCCTCCTGCTCGAAGCGCGCCTCCGCCGGAGCCTCGCCGAATACCGGAACAACCAGGGGCGCGACATCGAGCCCCTCCTCGCGGACGGAATCCGGTTCGCCGAGCGCGCTGCCTTCTCCCCGACCGGGGGCCCGGACGCCGAGCTGGAGATCGCGCGCGGCTACCGGCAATGGGGAGAGCACCTCCAGAGCAAGAACGTCGACCCGCGGAGAAAACTCGCCAAGGCGCTCGAGATCTCGAACGAGATCCGCCCGGACGCCCACGATTACGACTTTCACGTCCACGTCGGCCTGATCCACAAGATATGGGCCGATTACGAGGACCAGGTCGGCCTCCCCGCGGACCTGCACCGCGGCCAGGCGATCGACGCCTACCGAAGAGCGATCGACCTCGACCCGCGGGGAAGCGACGTCTGGCTGAACCTGGCCATCAATGCATTCGCGCGCGCCTCGCAGCCGGGCGCGGCGGATCCCGAGGGCGACCTGCGCGAGGCCCTGGCCGCGCTCGAGAGGGGTCGGGCGAAAAACCCCCAGCATATCGTCCCCTATTTTTACGGGGGCGAGATCCACGCGCTCCTCGCGAAACGGAAAGAAGGACGCGGGGAGGATCCCGGGCCGCTGCTCGGGCAGGCGCTCGCGACGTATCGGGCGGGGCTCACCGTCAATCCCAGGCTCCCGCATTTGCACAACGGCGTGGGGGCGGTCCTGGTCGAACAGGCCCGGGTGGCCTCCGCGCGCGGGCTCGATCCCGTGCCGCTGCTCGCCGAAGCCGAGCGAGCCTTCGAGCAGGCCATCCTCGTCGCCCCGGATCAGGGATACGCGTACAGCAACAAGGGATTCGCGCTCGTGCGGCGCGCCATGGCGGAGCGTGCCCGCGGGGAAAACCCCGAGCCGAGCGTGCGCGCCGCCGTCGACGCGCTGGAGCAGGCCCTCGAACGAATCCCCGGGGAGGCCGATTTCTGGTCGAACCTCGGCATGGCCCACGCGGTCCTCGCCGAATACGAATCGTCGCGCGGGCGTGATCCGACCTCGACCCTCCGGCGAGCCTTTTCAGCGCTCGAAGAGGCGATCGCGCGAAACCCTCGCGCCGCGCAGGCCCATGTCTTTCTCGGCGAGGCGCGCAGCACGGAGGCGCGCTCGGCCGCGCGGAAAGGACGGGCGCGCCCCGGGGATTTCGATCGCGCGGCTCGGCATTTCCAGCGGGGGCTCGAGCTCGAACCGAAGAATGCGGAGTACCTCGACGCCTTCCGCCGATTCTGCGGCGCGTGGGCCGCGTGGCTCGACGCGAACGGCGAGGATCCGGGGCCCGCGCGGGCGCTCCTCGAGACACGCGCCGCCGCGGGGCGCTGAGCGGCGCTCCGTCAGCGCTCCACGCGGCCAGAGCCCACGTTGATCGTCCCGGTCTTCGTTCCCTGGTCCGGCACGGTCAGGGTGGAGATATCATTGTCTCCGAGCTTCGCGGAAACCGAGACCGTCACGATGACCGCTCCCTCCGTCGTGACGTCGAACGGGTTTTTGTCGGACAGGAAGAGGTCCGCCGGCCAGGTCACGGGAGCTTTCTCCGTCCGGCCTCCGGCGAGCTGGAACTGGATCGAGTCGCCTCGATCCACTGAGTTCGATAAGCCGTTCCGGCCCGTGAAGTTCTCGAAGCCGCTGTCGGTGATGTCCATCGTGAATCTCTGCGCCATCTTGTCCTCTCTCGTCGAGCCGTAGCGTTTGCAGCGCGCGTGCCAGTCCGCCTGGGGCTTCGCGCGGGCCCCATCGTCCCCTCAGGGCGCGCCGCGCGCAACGGCTCCTTGCCGGGTCGACGCGTCGAAGCGGCGCCGTCGACGCGTCGACCGGGCGGGGCGAGGGCCCCGGGCGATGGCTTCGCCCTTCGGATTCGCAGATCCGGGCGCTGGCATTGGCTTTGCGATGAGCTCGCGGCGGGACGCACCCGAACGAGACAGGAGATCACCATGGCACGACGATTCTTCCCTTTCCGCTTCTCGCACCAGGATGCCCGCGCGGCGCTCACGCTCGTCCGGCCGAACCGCGCGCTCGGCGCGGCGGCGGCGGCGAATGATTCGCCGCCCATCGACCAGCAGCTCGCCGACGCGTTCAACGCGAACAACGCGGTCATGGCCTATGTCCTCGCGATCACGGCGAGCACGTTGCCCACGCTCACGCCGCCGCCCGATTGGTACCAGAGCTTCGTGAATCAGTTCTCCGACGCCAAGACGCACGCGATGGAGTGGCAGAATTCGATCACGCCGGGCCTGTACGCGATTCCGCAGGGGATCATCAACTATGCGTCGCTCTTCAGCCTGAACATGATGACCATCAATCAGGCGATGCCCATCCTCCAGAGCGATCCGAGCAATCCGCAGGCGCGGCAGGCCGTGCAGAGCTCGCTCCAGACCTTGCTCACCGGCCTGAGCACGCAGCTCGAAACGACGACGGCGTTCCAGAAGGAGATCGACGACTTCGCGAACGCCCTCACCTCCGACGCCACGAACATGCAGACGGCGATCAAGAACGCGGAGCAGACCGAAGGATACGACGCCACCCAGGTGAAGCAGCTTCAGGACGACATCAACAGCCTGAACGACCAGATCGCCACGTGGCAGACGGTCGTCACGGCCTCGGCGATCGGCGCGGGCGTCTCGTTCTTCGCGGGCGCGGTCATCGCCATCTTCAGTTTCGGGGCCGGGCTCGCGTTCGGCATCGTCGGCGCGCTGGCGGGCATCGCGACGATGGTCGCTGGCGAGATCGAGATCCAGAAGCTCTCTGCGCAGATCGCGCTCGATCAGGCCAACATGAATGCGCTGAACCAGCAGATCGCCTCGCTCAAGGTGATCCAGAACAACCTGACCACGCTGATCACGCTCTCGCAGGCCGCGAGCCAGCAGATCGCTCTCCTCCTGCAGGCGTGGCAGTCGCTCGAGCAACAAATCACCCAGGTGATCACGGACCTGAACAATGCGCAGGCCGATCTGACGAGCAGCCAGATCACGCAGCTCCAGGCCGACCTGAACGCGGCCAACGCGGATTGGCAAACCCTCCAGAGCTTCTGCCAGACGCTCGTGGGCATTCAATACAACAACGCCACCCCCCCCGCGGTCGCGCTCCCGACCACGCCGTCGCAGCCCCGGCCTTCCCGCGCTGCGTGAAGGCGCTCGGGGCTCGGATTCACAAGAGCCCCATCTCCTTCACCCGCCGCTGGAGCGCGCGCCGCGATACCTTGAGCTCCGCCGCCATCCGGTCGAGATCTCCCGCGTTCTCGCGATGACAGCGCTCGATCTCCTCCGCGCGCAAATCCCCCGCCGTGCGAATGCTCGGGTACCGCTCGATGAGGTCGTACATCGATGACCGCGGGATCCCGAGCTTGTCCGCGGCGGCTTTCAGGTCCCACGCGTGCTCCTCGAGCGCCGCCGAAAGCTCCACCTCGCTCACATCCGCCGGCCTGCGCCGCGGCGCGCTCGCCGAAGGCTTCGGGATCGTCGCGGCGAGGGCCGGCGCGGGGGCCGGCCCCGCCCCCTCGAGCTCCGCGTCGAGGCGTGGATCGATCGACAATCGCGCCTGCCCGCGGCTCCCGATCACGAGCTGCCGCGCCACGTTGCGGAGCTGGCGGATGTTCCCCGGCCAGGAAGAACCAAGGAGGCGCACGGCGAGCGAGGCCGGCATCCACGGCTCCGCATAAGGATCCTTCGGCGCGATCCGGTGCGCCTCGCCAATCGATTGAAGCTCCTCGCGGGCGAAGTGGTAAAACAGGGTCCCGATGTCCTCGCGCCTCTCGCGGAGCGGGGGCAAACGTATCTCGTAGCCGGCCAGGCGATGGAGCAGCGGCGCCTTGAAGCGCCCCTCGCGGATGTGGTTTTCGAGGTTCGCGTCCGTCGCCGCGACCAGCCGCACGTCCGTCGCGTGGAGCGTCCGTCCCCCCACGGGATAAAACTCCCCCGTCTCGAGGACCCGGAGCAGCATCACCTGCACCTCCGCCGGCGCCTCGCCCACCTCGTCGAGGAAGAGCGTTCCTCCCTGCGCAGCCCGAAAAAACCCGCTCCGGTCGCTCGCCGCGCCCGTGTATGCGCCCTTCTCCGTCCCGAAGAGCTCCGCGGCGGCGAGCTCCCGCGGGATGGCGCCGAGGTTCACGCTCACGAACGGCTTGTTCCGCCGCGGGCTCCTGTCGTGCAGCGCGCGCGCCACGAGCTCCTTGCCGGTCCCCGTCTCGCCCCGGATGAGCACGGGCACGTGGAGGTCCGCGACGCGCTCGAGCAAGCTGCGCACGCGCCGGATCCCGGCGCTCTGCCCGATCATGCCGAGCGTCTCCGGGCCGTCCTCCACGTCGAGCGAGGCGCGATGAAGCAAGAGGGCCACGCGGTCGGCCAGCGTGATGGGCACCCCCGCGTCGATCTCGGCGGCCCCGATCTCCAGGCTGCCGCGCACGCGCGCGCCCACGACGACAGCCGTGCCATCGTCGCCGACGCGCAGCAGGATTCCCCCGTTCTCCGTGGGCGCAAGTCGGATCGGCTTGCGGCTCACGAACGGATCGCCGAGCCCCGCACCGAGGGCGGCGCCAGGTTTCACGAAATCCGGCGCGTTGCGCGAGAGCTCGAGCTCCTTTCCCGCGACGAGCGCGTCGAGGAGCAGCCGCTCACCCACCCGATCTCCATGCGGATGCGCGACGAGGGTCAGCGCAGGCAAGGCGCGTGGGGTCGTCGCTCCCGCACGCTTCTTGCCGATCGCCGTGGAGACCTCCTCGATCGCCCGATGTCTGCGCATCGTTTCAACGCGAGCTTCCGCAGAAAGGACGAGCGAGTCAATGGAGATCCCACCCAGGCCCTCGACGTATCGACAGTCTCTCCGTGGGTGCTGCCACAGCGTAGCGCCGGGGTTTCACCCCGGACCCGACGAGGGGCTGTCCGCCCCTCGACCCGGACCAGGGCCAGCCCTGGACCTTTGGTGCATCGACCGCGGTGCGGTCGATGCAGCTCTCAGTGCGGCGCGGCGCTGCCCGAAGGACGCGGCGCAGCGGGCCCGGCCGAGGGCGCGCCCGAGGCGGAGGCGCTCGCGGAGGCCGCGGCGGCGTTCATCTTTGCGCGGACCGAGAGCCGCATCCCCACGATGGTGCCGGCAATCGCGGTGGAGGTGACGATGATGAACAGGACGAGGATCTTTCCCGAGGACCCGCCGGACGGCCTCGACGTGGGCGTCGACGGCGAGGTGCGGGGCGAGGGCGAGGGGGTTTCCATGCGAGGCCTTCTATATCGTCCGATCCGGGCCGAGGCAACGCGCGTGGTCTTCCTGGTTCACGGAGGCCGCGGCAGTTTTTCGGGGGTGAGCGGCTCGCCGCGCGCGAGCGCCGAAAGGACGGCCTCACGCGTGCGGGAATCCGCTTCGCGGTGGGGGCTCGGCCGACAGGCGAGCGCCTTGAGCGGCACCAGCATGCGCGGGTTTTTCTGGAGGATCGGCTCGTTCCGCGCGAGGAAGTCCCAGTAGAGCGCCGTGAGCGGGCACGTCCTTCTCGGGTCGAACGGGCAGCTCTCGCAATAATCGCTCATTCGATCGACGTACGCCGCGCACGAGACGTACGGCTTCGTCGTCATGATGTCGCCCGCGGCGAACGTCCCCATCCCGAGCACGTTTGGCTCGACGACCCAGTCGTACGCGTCGGTGAACGCGATCCAGAACCAGTCCGTGAGCGCGCGCGGCGACAGCCCGAGCAGCGTCCCGATGTTCGACAGGATCATGAGCCGCGTGACGTGGTGGCTATAGCCCTCGCGCCAGACGTCGCCGATCACCCGATCGAGACACGCGAGCCCCGAGCGCGGGCCTCCCTCCCAGAAACATGCGGGCAACGGCTCCGTCGCGCCGAGCATGTCCGGCATGGCGGGCGCGTTCGGGTCCTCGAGGCCCCGCGCCATTCCTTCGGGCAGCTCCGGCAGGATGCGGAACCCGTCCGTCTCGCGGTGCACGTGCCGCACGAACTCCCGCCACCCGAGGATCTGCCGGACGAACCCCTCCTTGCTCCCGATCGGAATGGCGAGCGCCGCCGCCTCGCGCACGATTCGCGCGGGCAAGAGGCGGTGCAGGTGCAGGAGCGGGGCGACGCGCGTGTGGAAGAGGTTCGTGGAGCTTTGCGACATCGCGTCCTCGAACGGACCGAAATGCGGCAATGCGGCGTGTTTTCCCCAGGCCCAGAGCGCCTCGGCGTGGGCCTTCGTGCAAGGCAGCGCGCGGGGATCGAGGCGGCCCGGGTGATCGGCATAACGGTGATGGATCAGCGCGCATACCTCTTCCGTGATGGGATCCGGCTCGAACGAGGGCGGCGTCGGCGCGGAGGGCTCTCCGCGGAACGGCAGCCGGTTGTCCGTATCGAAGCTCCACCGCCCGCCCTCGGGTTCTCCCTCGTGCACGAGGATGCCGGTCCGCTTTCGGACATACCGGTAAAACGCATCCATTCGATAGGGTGGACGCCCACCGGTCGCCTGGAGAAAATCGTCGCGCGTCGTCAGCCACCCCTCGTGCGGCACGAAGCGCAGCGCGCCCGATGCCACGGCGGGCGCGAGATCCACGCGCAGCTCTCGCTCGGCCGGCTCCATGCAAACGAGCGGACCGACCTCGGCGGCGGCGCGCGTGACGGCCCCGGCGTACCCCGCGTCGGCCACCACGTATCGGACCGCCACGCCGCGCTGCGCCTGCTCGAGCGCGAAATGGCGCATGTTCGCGAGCACGAGGGCGAGCTTTTGCTTGTGGTACGGGCGACGCGCGGCCTTCCCCGGATCCTCGACGAGCAGCACGCCTGCGCGCTCGGGAGGAAGCTCCCGCAGGGGGCCGATCGCGTCCGAGAGCTGATCGTAGGGGACGAAGACGAATGTGCGCCCCCGCTCGTCTCGCGCGGCGGCGCGGAGCTCGGCGAGGAAACGCTTCATGAGGCCTGGATCATGGTGGTGCAGCGGGACGTAGGGACCCGCGTCGGCCCGGTCAAGCCGGCCGCCGATGTCTTCCTTTTCGCGTCGAAACCGACTAGTTTGCGCGCATGCGTGGCCTCGTCGCCTTGCTCGCGTGCGCGCTCGTCCCATCGCCTCTCCTCGGCTGTGGCAACACCGACAAAGGCCCCGCGCCGGCCCCCTCGACGACGACCACGTCGACCACGCCCGCGCCCGCGCCCGCACCCGAAGCGCCCAAGGGCCCGCTCTCGGTCGTGCTGGAGGCGAAGGATCCCATCACGTTCTCGGGTGTCGCCGAGGGCGTGGTGCTCGCCGACGCGGGGCGCACGCGAATGGCGACGGCGGCCGTCGGGGCCGAGCTCGTCGAAAGGCCGATGCCCTCCGGCCTGCCTGCGGAGGGGCAAATCCTGCGTTTTTCGGGCCGGCTCCCGGGCTCGGTCTGGCTGCTGTTCGAGACGCCGGGGGGTTCGGGGGCGAAAAAAGAGCCCGTCAAGAATCCGTTCTTCCGGCTGGAGCAAGCCAAGGGGAATTTCAAGCCATACGCCGACGACTGGAAGCCGCACCTCGCCGCCTGGTCGAAGAAGCGGATCCTGGCCATGTCGACGTCCTCGGGCAAACTCAAGGTGAAGGTGATGGATCCTCACCAGGACGAACCGTCGCCCGATCTGCCGAGCGCGCGGCTCGATGACGAAGCGTGCGGGAAGTCGCTGCGTATCGAGGAGATCGCGGCGCTCGCGACCGGAGAGGTGTTCGCCTCGGGGCATTGCAAGACGGGGGATGCCGCGAGGCATCACGTCGTCGTGCGCTGGGCCCCGTCGATTGAAGGCAAGGCCGGCGAAACAAGAGCCGCGCCGCCGCCCAAGGCGAGCGCGAGCGTGGCGCCCGTCGTCGCGAGCGCAGCGCCCGAGCCCGCAACAAAGGAGGACGCGGCACGCGACGGCGGCGTGGAGGACGCCGGCGCGGATGGCGGCGAGGTGGAGGAGGCGCCGGTGGGGGTCCCGGGTCAGGTTTTCGTGCTGCCGGACGTGCCGGCGTCGATGAAGCACGTGGCCCTCGTGGCGCAGGGAGCGAGCGACGTGTGGCTGCTCGGCGCCGAGGAAAACGGCAATGCCCACCTGCTCCGGCTCGAAGGCGGCGCCTTCAAGGCGCAGACCTTGCCGAAGCTCAACGCGCCCGCGCGCTCGCTCGCGGGGGCGGGCGACGGGACCTTGTGGCTCGTCACGGCGGACGCGATCTGGAAGCGATATCCGCCCGGAGAATGGGAGGAGGTCGCGCCGCCCGTGTACACGTTCGTGCCGGGCCTCGATTCCCGGTGGGAAATGCGCGATGTGTGGGCCTCCGGGAGCGACGTGTGGATCGCGGCGAAGCACATCGCGAACAAGGGCGAGCGGCACGTCGTACTGCGTGCGCGGCCAGCGAAAGCGGTCGTACGGTGGTGGCCCTGAAAGCTTGGGCTGGGGCCGCCTCGCCGGGGCGCTGCCCCGGACCCCGCGGGGGCTGTCCGCCCCTCGACCCGGACCAGGCACGGCCTGGACCGAGGGTGGAAGAACTGCGCTCCGCGCAGTTCTTCCAACGGGCCCGTGGGAAGGCGTTGCCGCTTGAA
>NZ_JASBQE010000092.1 GCF_029960785.1 Polyangium sp. 15x6 | reverse complement strand
CGCCGCCGCCGATGACGCAGCTCCGGCGCCCGGCCGAACCTGCGGCCCCGGCCCCGCCGCCCATCGTGGCGCCGCCGCCCATTCCGACGCCGCCGCAGACGCACCTCGCGCCCGCGCCGCCGCGCCCGCAGGTCCCGTCGCTCCCGGGCGTCGTCGTCCCGCATTCGGCGCCGCCCGCGCCCGCCCTCCCGATACAGCCGCCGCCCGTCACGCGGCCATCCGGGACCACGGTGGGACAAGCGGCGGTGCTCGCGGCGCAAAAGGCGCGCCCCGCGCCCGAGCCCCCGCCGCCCGCGGCTCCGCCGGCGCCACTCGAAAAGGATCGTCCCCGCCCCGGGAAGAGTGATCCACGCGTCCTCGCCACGGCTGCCTTCCTCGGCGCGGCCGAGGCCTCCAATGCCGCCGCCACGGCGCCCACGGAGGACGACCGCGAAAGAGAGCGGCGCGACAAACCCGCAATCACGCCACCCGCAGCTACACCTGCGCCCGCGGGTTTTCTCGTCGATCTCCTGTGGTTCGCCGCCGAGCTTCCCCCGCGTCTTCCCGAAAACGAGGCGTGGAAGCCGCTCTTCGAGCCGGCGGCGCCCGCGGCGCCCGAAGAACCCGAAAGCGAAGCGTCCGAGGACCCGTGGAACGACGAGGACCTGGAAGCTCCGCCGCCGAAGCCTCGCAAGAAGCCCGAGCGCAAGAAAGAAAAGACCCCGGAAGAAAAAGCGAAGGAGGACAAATCCCGCGTCTCGAGGGTCCTCACGCGCGGAATCCCCACGCTCGACGTGGAGAACGCGCTCTTCTCATCGGTCAACGACGACGGCGTGCTCGAACCTCCGCTCCTCGTCGTGGCGGGGGAGCTCGAATTGCCTTTCGACGAGATCGAGGTCCTCAAGGTCCTCTCGAGCGCCGCCGCGCCGCTCGCGGTGGGCGACAAGAAGCTCAAGGAGACGCTCGATCTCGCGAACGAGGCGCTCGGCACGCCGCTCGGGAGCTCCGCCGACGTGGCGGCGAATTTGTCGCTCCGCGTGCGCGAGGCGTGGGCCAAGGCGAACCGCATGCTCCCGCCCGATTACCTCGACGTGCATTCACGGCGGGTCCTGCTCGAACAACGCAAGTACCAGAAACGCGAGCTCTCGGGCGCCGAATGGATCCGTGCGCTCCTCCACGGCCCGATGGCGGACAAGGGCATCCCGACCTACCTGCCGCTCGATCTCTCGAAGAAGCTGCCGCTCTTTTCGAGGTTCTCGGCCCGCCTCATCGTCGAGGCCGTGCCGCAGCAAGATCAGAGCGAATCGCAGATCGTCGCGCTCCGCGTGCTCGCGCTCGCGCGCACCGTGGCGGGCCGGCCGAAGCGCTGAAGGCTCGCCCGCTCACGGGCGCACGCGCACGCCCTGCCCCGTGGCAATGCCCATGAGCACCGCAGCGTGGGTGTCGGAGATACCGAGCAACGTGAGGAGCTCGAGCGCCCCTGTCCAGGCAGGGGCGCCGGGCGCGTCCACGGCGAGCCCTCCTTGCGCGCCCACGAAAAACGTCGTGGTGAAGGGGATGGGCTCGATATGGCTCGTCGTGTGCATATCGGGCCCGAGCCCCAGATTGATCCGCTGGTTCATGATGTTTTCCCCCTGCCGCAAAGGCACCGACAGGGCCACGACGGGCCCGCCATACGGGCTCACCTGCCAGGGCGCGCTCCCCGCTTCGCCGCCGACCTCGAACGAATGGCCAAACAGCGGGGCTCCATCGAGCGTCAACGCGACCGTCCCCTTGTTCGTGCCCGCGATCCCCGCGCCTGCCTTCAGCGCGAGCCAATCGAGCTCGCCGGGATTGAACCGCCCCCACGTCCGCAGACCATAAAGCCAGCGCGGATGGCTGTGCCGCGCTCGTACGATGAAGCCGGGCTCGGGTTCGTCGTGCTCCAGATTCAGCGCGCCCGAGAGCCCGCCGCCCACGGTCGCCCACTCGTTCACTTGCGATTCGACCCTGAGCTCGGCACCGACCCCGCCGTCGACCCAGACCCCCGCCCCGAGCCCCACGACGAGCATGATCCGCGTGTCGCCGGGCTCGTTCGGCGCGACCCGCGCGAGATTCGGCAAAAGCGGCGGTGGCGAGATGACGTTGCAGCTCAAACAAAATGCGGACAGCGCGGCGCCGAGAACGAGGCGATGGTGGCGGAGCATCGTCCGCACTCTATCACGGCGGGCTCACTTTTTCTCGAAATCGAGCCGCCGCGGAGGACGACAGAAAGCCCCGGTCTGGGCGACCGGGCCCTCGGGGGGATCCTCGGTGATGGCCGAAGCTTCGAGCTCGCGGACGGCGCGGCCGGAGCGATCGACGATCGCGAAATACTCCGTGGGGCCGGGGCTACGATACCCCTCGGCGTAGAGGTGGCCCCGGTGGGGCCCGGAGCGAATGGCCGTCACGCAATCGGTCCCGCTCGCGACGGTGTTCACCACGGGCGATTTTTTCCGGAGGTCGACGCCGCAGACGCTCGTGTGGGTATACCGCGGGATCTCGTACCCACGCGCGTCGAGCAGGACGAGATCGTCGAACGCGAAGACCGGGGACCACAAGCTCAGGCACGTGCCATTCCTGGCGATCTCGCTGGTTTGTCCGGACGCGAGGTCGTGCAGCAGGATGCGGTTGTCGGTGACCCGAGAAACCTCGGGAGGCGGCGCAGGCACCTCCGCGGACGCGACGGGCTCGGGCGCGACCGCGACGTCGTCGGATCGCGACGCAGGGCGAGAGCAGGCGCTCGCGGCCAGGGCAAACGCGGCGGCCAGCGCGACGAGCGTCTTCGTGGGGTCTCCGGTCCGGCGGGGCTCGCTCATCGCCGCGCCAACGCGTAGCGACCCGTTCCCCTTCCGAACCACGTGGGCGCGCGCCCATGCCCTCGCAACGCACGTTTTCGCCGACCCAGAACGCCCTGGCGCGGTATCATGGGCCCCCCTTCTTCGGAGGACTTCATGACCGTTCGTTACAACGTGCTCTCCCCGGAGTTCAGGAACGATCCTTATCCGGTTTATGCGGACATGCGCCGCAACGCTCCCGTGTGTCAAGTGGATCCGGGCGGCATGTGGGCCGTCACGCGGCACGAGGACGTCATCTTCGTGCTCAAGAATCCCGAGCTCTTTTCCTCACGCGGCTTTGGCCTGGCGGTGAACCCGCCGTGGCTCGGCGGAAACCCGTTTGCCGATTCGATGATCACCATGGATCCGCCCCAGCACGGGCGGCTGCGAGCCCTCGTCTCGCGGGCCTTCGGCACGTTCGCCATGGCGCGAATGGAGCCGCGCGTGCGAGCATTTGCCGAGCAGGCAGTCGCCGAGCTGCCGCTCGGAGAGCCCGTCGACGTCATGCCGCCCTACGCCTTGCGAATCCCGGCGTTCGTCATCGGCGACCTGATGGGGCTTCCCCCCTCGCTGCACGCGCGCCTCAAGCGATGGGCGGACCTCATCACCGGCGGCGTGACCACGGTGCGTCCGGACGAACACGATCGCAAAGATCTCGCGCGGGGCGCGGTGGCGGACCTGCGGCGGTATTTCGGCGAGCTTTTGGAGGAGCGCCGGCGCGCGCCCGCCGAGGATCTCGTGAGTGACCTGCTCGCGGCCAAGGTCGACGGCGAGGCCCTCACGCAGGACGAGCTCATCGCATTCATGACCCTGCTCCTCGTGGGCGGCATCGAGACCGCGGTGAACATGCTCGGCGCGTCGCTCGTGGTCCTCCTCGAACGGCCGGAGCTCTGGGAGAAGCTCCGCGCGGATCGTTCGCGGATCCCCGCGTTCATCGACGAGGTGCTCAGGTACGAGCCGCCGCTCCACGCGGTGCCGCGCACGACGACCACGGAGGTGGAGCTCGCCGGCGTGAAATTGCCCAAAGGCGCGCCGCTGCTCGTCATGACGGGCTCGGCGAACCGCGACGAATCCCAGTTCCCGGACCCCGACCAATTCAACCTGGAGCGGCCCGGCCCGAAAAACCTGCCCTTCGGGCACGGCGTGCACTTCTGCCTCGGCGCGCAGCTCGCGCGCATGGAAGGGCGCCTCGCCCTGGAGGCGCTCTTCGATCGCGCGCGCGGCATCTCGCCCGGCCCCGAGCCCATGGCCTGGCACCGCACGCTTCTGGTGCGTGGCCCCGGCTCGCTCCCGATCGTGCTGCATTCCGCCTGAACGCGTGGTCCCGCCAGGATCTCTCGTAATTCCAGCGCGGGACGGGCGCTCGGGTGGGATGGCCGCCGGGCCTCCTCGGCCATAGATATTTCCGAGGGGGCTCTATGATCTACGAGGAGTTATGGGATCTCGATCAGGCGCACGAGGGATGCCGCGTCGCGGCCCGAACGGCCGAGGACACGTGGATCCCGGAGGACGCCCACGTGAAGCTCGATCTCCAGGGCTGCGCATCCGGCAAGCGCCACATCGATCTCGCGACGCGCCCGCTCTTCGCCTACGTCGATCCGACCGTCCTCCAGAGGCCGACGTATGCGGCGTTCGTCACTCTCCTCGACAATTACATCCCCGACCCGTACGCCCCGGAGATCGAGACGCCGGAAGAAGGGCGGGAGATCCACGATTTCCTTCGAACCATCGCCCAGACGCCCGTGATGCAGCGCGCGCTCGTGTACATTCGCGAGGAGCTCGGGCACGCGCTTTCCGAGGCGTCTCTCCAGGAACACCTGCGGGACCTGTGGTTTCGGACCTACACGAACCATTACGGCGGCCGTGTCCTTTCGGACGCCTCCGGGTTCGAGCACGTCTTCGTGGGGGAAGGCCGGTACGATCCACGCCGCGACGCCCAGGCGCTGGGCGAGCTCTCCGGGTACCATTCGTGGATCAAGTTTTACCTGGACGAGTCCCACCGGCGCGTGAACTATCTGGGGTATCAGTGCGGCGTGCGCCACCCCGACCCTCGCTCGGCGCCGAGCTCGGTGACGCTCCAGATGCTCTCGTACTATTTCGACCTATCGGGGACGATGCGGGCCGAGCTGTTCAAGAAGATCGGCGGATTCTTCGTCGGCACGAGCCCCGCGTTCGACCTCGCCATCGGCGCCGTCGCTTTCCACGAGAGCGTGGCCGGCCTCTTCGAGGGCATCCGGCGGCGCATCCGGATCCATGACGAGACCTACGATCTCGTCCTTTGCCGCAACATCCGTGAAGACGGCTCCCCCGGCGACCACATTCGATCGCTTTATCCGGTCTTCGTCGGGGACGGCAGGGCCGACGCGCTGGAGGAAGGCCCTGTCGTGATCCGGCCCGTGGGAGCAGCTCTGCGCAACGAGGGGCCGGTCGTCATCGAGGAGGCGATGCCTCACCCGGACAGCGGGACGGAATGGATTCGCCTGCGCAACGTGTCTTCGGAGGAAATCGAGCTTTCGGGCTGGGCCTTGCGGGATCGCATGGCGCGCTCCGCGCCGCTCGGAGGGACGCTCGGTGCGGGCGAGGACCTCGAGGTCGAGCTGCGCCGCGACGTCGACGGGGGCATGGCGCTCGGCAATCGCGGCGGGACCATCCTCCTTTATGACCGGAACACGCTCGTCGCCGCGGCGAGCTACGGCCCCACCCGGCGGGGCGAGGCCGTCCGTTTTCGCCCTTGAGCCCACGCAGAGCCCCGTCCCCGCGATGGACTGGACCCCGGAAATGGGGCGAGCAGCCCCGGGGCGGCAATACAACGATCGCTCTGGGTCACCGGCCCCCGTTTCACCCCGGCACAGGCCCGCCCGACGGCTCCTCGCTCGTCGTCGTCTCGGCCGGCGTGATTTCCTCTCCGGCGAGCGCCCGGCTCGTCGGCCTCACGCGCTCGGCCAGGTCTTTTCGGCCAGCGAGCCGGAAGAGCCCGATCAGCGTATCGGCAATGCCTTGATGGTCCTCCACCCAGGCGAGCACTTGCTGATCGCGCCGGCCGAGCTGATCGGCGAGCTCCAGCTCCTCCCGTTGCATGTCGGCGAGCGCCTTCGCCCGCGTATTGGCCTTCTTGATGTCGCGCGCCTCGCGCAGGCCCACGTCGTCGGCGCGCGCCGCGACGACGCGGAGCTCGGCCACGTCGAGCGATTGGGCCGAGGCGCAGAGGGCATCCGACAAAAACTCGAAGAGGACGAGGAAAAGATCCTTCGTCGCTTTCGTATCCGCCCCTTGCACGGAGACCGCGCGCGCCGCGAGCCTCGCGGCCACCTGCTCCGCGTGCGCCTTCGCCGCGCTCACGACGTGCCCGCTCGATTGAAGCCGATTGTCGACCTGCCCCGCCCTCGTGGCTCAGCCCCGAAAGACCTGCGCGTGCGCCCGCGCGAACGCCTCGAACGAACGCGGCGCCCGCCCGGTGACGCGGAGGACCGTATCCGTGACGCGGCCTTCCGCGCCTCCCCGGATGGCAACGTCGAGCCCGATCAGCAGCGCGGCATACGGCTCCGGCATGCCTGCGGCCGTGAGCCGGCGCCGGGCCTCGTCGTCGTCCACGTGTACGTGCCGCATCGGCCTGCCGGTGACGCGCTCCAGGATCGCCGCCACGTCCGCATAAGCGAGCGCCTCCGGCCCGGTGATCACGTGCGCCGTGTCATGCGACACCTCGTCCACGAGCGCGCGCACGGCGACCTCCGCGATATCGTCCGGGTCCACGAATCCGACCCGCCCCGCGCCCGTCGAGGTGACCACCTTTCCCTCGCCGATCAGGCTCGCCCCGTGCGGGTGTCGCGAATCGACGAAATTCTGCATGAACCACGAGGGCTTCAGGATCGCCCAGCCCGGCGCGCGTTCGCGCAGAAATCGCTCCACCGTGCCGAGCCCCGGAGCGCCCTCGGGAATGGCGGACGAGCTCAAAAGGACGAACCTCCCGACCCCACTCGCGAGGGCACGTTCGAGAAACGGCAGCATCAGCGTGGAAGGATCCTCGACCATCCCCGGCGCGATCAGATACACCCGATCCACGCCCGAAAGCGCGGGCCCGTGGGTCGAGGGGTCGGCCCAGTCGAACACGACGTGATTGCCGCCGCTGGCCGCGCGGCTCGCCACGCGCGCGGACACACCGAGTTCGCCGAGGCGCGCTGCAATCCGACGACCGGTGTTCCCGGTCCCGCCCGTGATCAGAATATGGCCGCTCATGGCGCACCCACGGCCTTGCGCACCTCGTCCGTCCCGCCAAACGATTCGAGCGCGAGCCCGACGTTCCAGTATTCGCGATAATGAACGACCTTCCCCTCCTTCGTTCGCAGCACCATGATGTAGTCCTGCTCGTATCGCTTACCAGTGGCGGGGAGGAACGCCGTGCCGTGCACCTCGGCCAGCGCCACGTCGGGGTCCGTCGTGACGTACCGGCGCAGGTTGCTGAACGTGAGGCCAACGAAGGTCTGCGGCGTGGGGCGGAAATACGCGTCGATCGCCGCCTTGCCTTCGAGGCGCGCCGGCAGCCCGGGCGGGGCGTAAGGGAACTCGACCACCGCGTCGTCCGCGAAGAGATCGATCCAGCGCTGGATGTCCTGGGAAATGAGCGCGAGGTGCTCGTCGAGGGCCTGCGCGGCGTCACGATGTCCGATACTCGTCATGGGAAACCTCCTCCGTTCGAGGGATGCCCAGAAGGTAACGGCAGAGGGCTTTGCCGCGCGTCCGGATCACATGCCCGCGCGTCCACGCGTGACGTCCCGGCGCCTCCACGCTAGGCTCCCCGGCATGTCGGCAGCCTTCGACGAGCTGGCACGGACGCTCCGCCTGCAAGGAACCGAGGTGCAGCAGGCCGATCTCGGCGAGCGATGGGGAAAACAGCTCCCCTCGCAAGGCAAGGCGCGCGTCTACGCGGCCCTGCGCGGGGGCGGCTGGGTCGGCCAGAAGGATCAGCGGCTCGCGCTCCGCGAGGGCGAGCTCGTCTTCTTGCCCCGCGGCGACGCGCATTCGATCCGCGACAAACCCACGACCTCGCTCTCGGGCTTCTCCGACGTTTATTGCAAGGCCCTCCGGCCCACGGGCCCGACCACGATACGCACCGAGGCGCCGCCCGAGACGCGCCTCGTCATCGTGGATCTACGCTTCGACGCCGCGGGCGCGCCGTGGCTCTCGCTCCTGCCCTCGCTCGTGCACCTCCAGGGCTCGAATCCGGGGTTGTCCCGGTGGCTCGGTGAGACCTTGCATTTGCTCGCCGAGGCGCCCGATCTCTCGCCGCCGCTACGCGACGGAATCGTGGAGGCCTTCGGGCACACGCTCTTTGCTTGCGCGCTCCGCACGCTGGCCTCGCCGCTTCCCGGCCGAGAGGCGCTGCAGGACGAGCCCATCGCGGCCGCGCTCGCCGAGGTGCGGGCCGCGCCCGAGGAGAACTGGGAGCTCGGAGAGCTCGCGCGTCGGGTCGGCCTCTCGCGCTCGGCGTTCGCGGCGCGCGCCACCGCCCTGCTCGGCGAGCCGCTCGGGAGCTACGTGCGCCGCCTGCGCCTCGACCGCGCGGCCGCGCTGCTCGCGGGGACGACGCTGCCCATCAAGGTGATCGCGGCGCGCGTCGGCTACGATAGCGAAGCGGCCTTCACGCGGGCTTTTACGCGCGCCCACGGCCAGGGCCCGCGGGAGCACAGGCTCGCGCACGCGGCGCGACGCGCAGGGGCGGATACCTTCGGCTCCGGGCAGAGCGCCGCGATTTCTCGCTGATTCGTGAGGCACTCGGCGGCTTTACGCCGGCCCCCCGGAGCACGAGACATGAGGCATGCACGAGCCCCAAGGCCGGCTCCGTCGGATTTTCCCGGTCATCGCCGCGTTATGCCTCACGCTCCCGACGTGCGTGCCCGAGGAGCCGCCGAGCGAATCTGCCGCATCTCCGCTTCGCCCACGAATCGACGACGCGTTCGTCTTCGCCCAGGAACGGACGCGCGCCACGATCGACGAGCTCGCGGGCGCGGCTCCCGATTCTTTCGCCTCGCTTTACCCAGTCGTGACCAAGCCTTCGCCGCCCAACCTCGGGAGCTGGGTGCAGAAGCCCGTCGAGGATTGGCGCAGCGGCTTTTTCCCGGGTGTGGTGTGGGAGCTCTATCGCCACGGGCGTGATCCGCGGATGCGACAAGCGGCGCTCGCGTGGACGTCTCACATGGCGACGCTGGAAAATGACGCGATCGACCATGATCTCGGTTTTCGTTTCCTCTCGACGTTCGGCGAGGCGCTCTCCGTGCTGGACGAGCGCGACGATCCGGGCGGGGTTTGGCGGGGACGCGCGCGGACCGCAATCGAGCGAAGCGCGTTCTCGCTGGATCGGCTCTTCGACGCGGGCTCCACGAAGGTCGGGGCCTACCGAGCGTTCCCGCTCTCGAACGATTACCTCGCGCCTTACCCCGTGTACATCGACAGCATGATGAACGTCGAGCTTCCCTTGCTCGCCTGGGACCTCGCCGGTCGTCCCGGGTCCGGGCCGCTGCGCATGCTCTACGAGCACGCGGTGACCCACGCGAAGACGGTGATGGCCGAGAACATTCGCACCGACGGCAGCACCTACCACATCGTCCAGCACGGGGAGGGCGCGGGCCCGGGGGCGGGTCGGATCCACAAGAAAATCAGTGTTCAAGGTTTTGCCGCGGAATCCACGTGGTCACGCGGTCAGGCATGGGCCCTTCACGGATTCACCACGGTCTATCGCTTCACCAGGGACGATCCCTCGGTCGAGCCGGCACGGTTCCTCGAAACGGCCACACGCGTCGCCGACTATTTCCTTGCGCACCTGCCGAACGACACGCGCGATCCCTACAACCACGTCCCCAGCGACTTCGTTCCGCCCAGCGATTTCGACGCGGCGCTCGGGGAGCCCGAGGGGCCCTGGAACGACGCGAACGGCGACGGCGTCCTCGGCGACCGGCGGCCGGGCACGCATGCGTTCACGGCGCGGGACTCGTCCGCTGCCGCGATTGCGGCTTCGGGTCTGCTCGAACTCGGCGCGCTCGTCGACGATCCCGGCCTGCGGGAGCGGTATCTCGGCGCCGCCGAGAACATCCTGCATTCCCTGCTCACCTTCCGCGCCCCCGACGGCAAGCTCGCCTATCTCGCGGTGGATTCTCCCCACCGAGGCATTCTGGCGCGCGGATCCACGTCCTACGGAGGGCCGCAGCAATCCCTCTCGTTCGGAGATCGATATTTCCTGGAGGCCATGCGACGCTGCCTCGCGCTCGAGACGCGGGCGGGCGAGGCGCGTCGATGTGGCAGGAACGCTCAGGGCGATCCGGTGTAAAGGTAGGTCCAGACTGGCAGGAACACGTAGTTCCCGTCCGCGTCCTTCGGCGAGGGGCCGCCGGCCTGCGTGGAGACGTGGCCGTCGCTCGTCTCGGCGGACGAAAGGAGGCGATGGCTGTCCCCGTAGGGCGGCATCGCTCCGTCGACGGAGATCGGCATGCCGGGGAGGCCGAGATCCTCGAAGGATTTCAAATGCCCCGGGTGCTGCGAATCGGCCGTGTGGGAGAGGGCATAGAACCGATCGATGGGCGTGAGTGACGGTGCTTTCAGCCAGGCCTGGTTGCTGTCGAGCGGCCCGGAGAGGCTCACCACGCGGTGGACGAGCCTGTGTTTTCCGATGACCGCGGACGTGCTCGCGCCGTGGGAAATCCCCGAGATGACGATCTTGTCCCAGCGGGGTTTGTCGCCGTCGACGAAATACGTCCAGTCGCCCTGGGGGTTTTGCTCGGCGAGATAGGCGAGCCCCTTGACGATACGCGTCTCGATGCTGTCCGGCGGGGCGATGTCGACGAACGGGTGGTGATCCGTGCCGTCGAACGCTTCGAGGCGGCATCCCTCGATGTCGTCGCCGCAGTTCCCCACGCCGTAATCGCTGAGGTAGCAGGGGCCGAGCACGTGGAAGCCGAGGCCCGCGAGCACCTCGCCGTGGGCATTCGATCCACACGTGGAAGGCGCGCCCGCGCCGTGCAGATACACGACGAGCTGCCCCCGCGGCGTGACCCGCGTATCGAGGTGCGCGAGCTGCGTGCCGAGGGCCTGCGTCGCCGCCGCATCCGCCTGGTCCGCTTTGAAGGAGACCTTGTAAAGCTGCGGATTCGTCGTATCGACGCTCGGCCCGGGATCACCGCCCCCCGCGCCGCCCATTCCACCAACCCCGCCCGTTCCTCCGGCGCCGCCCACGCCTCCCATGCCGCCGGCGCCGCCCATTCCACCAACCCCGCCCGTTCCTCCGGCGCCGCCCGCTCCCGTTCCGCTGTTCCCGCCGCCGGAGCAGCCGGCGGTGGCCTGCGCCGCGACGAGGAGCAGCGCGATCATGAAGATGCGCATTCCGATTCGCATGGTGCCCGTCCCTCCTCCGCAGCCTCAACGAGCCCGGCGGCGACGCGCGAAAAGAAGCGCGGCGAGGCCCAGACCCGCGCCGGCGAGGCCCGGCCGATCGGCGCCGGACACGCTGCACCCGGTCTCGAGCACGCGGTGCTCGACGGTGTAATCGACGATCAGCTTGAAGGCCTGCCCGTCGGCCTGGAGGTTCAGCTCGTCGTGATGGACGCCCGGCGGTCCGCCCACGGCGTCGTCCGAGGGGCTCCCCTCGACGTTGAGGAAGGCCGTCTCGCCGGCGAGGATCAGGGTCTTGTCGCTGCCGAACGAGAAATCCTGGGCCACGATGTCGAAGGCGCAATTGTTCACGAAGGAGACCGTGCCGTGACAAACGCAGCCGTTCTCGGGCTCGATCTGGTCGAGGCGGGCGCAGGCGGGCGCGCCTTCGAGGCGAGCTTCGATCTTGATGATGGCATCGCATCCATCACCGGCAGCCTGGGGGCAGCCGGCGTGCGCGGCGCGCGGGGCGAGGACGAAGGCAACGGCGAGAGGAATGGCGAACGCAAGCAATTTCATGACAAGACCTCCGTGCACGCGACCCTACCACGAAACCCCGGCGAAGCGCTCCGTCTCGCAAGCCAGCTTGCCGCCGACCTTCCGCCGTGGCCCCAGATGACACGGATCTGGCACGCGCGAACCTGCCGACGCTTGGCGCATCGTGTCACGATCCGCATGTCCCGGTACGAGGTGAGCCATGTCCGTTTCCCCGACGATCGAGGTTCGGAACCTGCGGTTCGAGACCGACGAGCGGATCCCGCGTTTCTGGCACGGAGAGCGGCGGGCCGTCACGCTCTTCTTCGACAACCTCTCCATCTTCTTCCCGGCGGGCGAGCGATTCTTCATCGCGGCCGTGAAGGCCCATCGGGACAGGGTCCGAGATCCCCGGCTCCTCGCGGAGATCAAAGCCTTCGTCGCCCAGGAGGGCATTCATGGCCGCGAGCACGACCGGTACAACGAGATGCTGCGCAAGGAGGGGTATCCGATCGACGCGATGGAGAAGCGGGTCGAGCGCATCCTCCGCCGCGCGACGAAGCTCTTGCCTCCGCGCTGGCGGCTCGCGGTGACGTGTAACCTCGAGCATTTCACCGCGCTGATGGGGCATTTCATCCTCGGTGATCCGCGCCTCCTCGAAGGCGCGCACCCGGAGATGGCCGCGCTCTGGCGCTGGCATGCCGCCGAAGAGAACGAGCACAAGGCCGTCGCATTCGACGTCTACCTCGCGTCGGGCGGCCACGCGTTCGAGCGCTGTGCCCTGATGATCCCGACGACCCTGATCTTCTGGGCGAAGGTGATCGAGCACCAGGCGCGGCTCATGCACGAAAACGGGATTCTCTTCTCGGCCCGGGAATGGGTGTCGCTCGTCGATTTCCTATTCTTCCGCCCGGGCGGCATGTTCAAGCTGTTTCTGCATTACCTCGATTACTACCGGCCTAGCTTCCATCCCTGGGACATGGATAACAGGGAGGAGCTCGATCGCTGGAAGGCCTCGTATCGAGCCGCGACCTCGCCGTAAAGGTCACGGTTTGCGGAGCATGCCCGGGGTTCGTCCGGTCCAGCGCCGGAAGGCGCGCGCGAAGTTCGCCGCGTCGGAGTAGCCGAGCCGCTCGGCGATTTGCTCGCGCGAGAGGCTCTCGTCCCGGAGGAGGAGCATGGCGCGCTCCTGCCGGAGCTCGTCGAGGATCTCTGAATAGGAGGTATTCGCGTCGGCGAGGCGCCGCTTGAGCGTGCGCGGCGAGACGCCGAGGTGCTGCGCGATCTCCTCGAGCGAGCGATATCCCTCCGGCAGCGGCAAGAGCTCGCGGACCTTCGCCGCCGTCCGATCATCCCGCCCGAGGGCCTGCATTTCCCGCTCGCATTGCTCGCGCGCGAGCTGCATCGCCACCGGATCGGCCATGTCGAGGGGCAAATCGAGCACCGAGGAGGCGAAGACGATGCGGTTCGAGGGCTGCCCGAAATGAATCCGCCCCGGCGCGAGGTGTGAAAACCGCGAAAAATAAGAGGGCTCGGCGAACGCGAAGTACGCGTCCCCCCCGAGCTCCTGCTTCGTGATGTCCCGGCCGATCCGGGCAATGCCCATCATGAGCGCGATGAGAATGAACTCCCGCGCCTCGCCGAGCGGCGCGCGCTCCTCGAAGACGAGGGACGCCGTATCGCCCTCGACGTGCAGGTGGAAGGCGAGCGCCGTGGTGCGGGTGGGGACGAAACGAATGGCGAGCGCGATCGCCTGGCGGATCGTCCCGGCCGTCATGGCGGCGAAGCCGAGATACCCGTGCGACGAGAGGCGCATCTGCAGGCCCATGAAAACGGCGAGCCCCGGCTCTCCGGTGAGCGCCGTCGCCCGCTTCACGAGCGTGCCCGTGGTCTCCAGGGATATCCGAGCCGCCGGGTTCGTCAGGGAATCACGCGTGAGCCCGAGGCCGGAGAGCAGCTCGTCGGGCGCGACGCCCCATCGCGCCGCGAGATCGACCAGGTGCAGCGCGTACGCCGCCGGCAGATCTCCGCTCGCGTTACCCGCGCCCATGCACGCAAGAGAATCGAACAGGGCCGCCTCTGTCAAGAGGCGCGCGCGGGTTCACCGGTCCTGAAACCCATTCCTGCGGTACGTGAGGACCAACGTGTCGCGATGCCCGTGAGGCAGCGTCCCCGATTCTCCGCCGAGGAGCGGCTGGATCGGCGTGGACTCGTGGATCACGCGTTCGTCGTCGAGCAAGAGGAAGGACCAGGGCTCGGTGAGCGTGAAGCGGATCCCCTGCGGGCCACGCGCATCGAAGACGCGGGTCTCGCCGCCGCGAATCCCGTGGCGCCCGATCAGGAAGAGCGCGACGAAGTCGACGCCGTCGCGATGCGCGCCCTCGGGCGTGGGCCGCCCGATTCCCTCGCTCGTGTCGATCCGGAACTGGTGTGCTTCGACGTACCAGGGGGTTCGGGGGCGTAGCTCGGCTTGTCCGAGCGTAGCCCCCGAGCGTGGAACGGAAGAAGGACGCTTGATCTCGGAGCAAACCCGCGCGAGGGATGTGAGCAAGTCGGACCAGAACGGCTGCCCGATCATATCTTGCCGCATCGGCTCGAACCAGCGCTCCATGCCGCCGTGGAGCGCATTGTATTGCAGAGGCTGAAAGTGCGCGCGGTGCGGGACGAGCCGGCAAGACGCCTCGTCGACGATGAACGAGGCGTGCCGGCGCCGTCGGTAGTGCCCGCCGTCCTTGAGGTACGGGTCGAGCGGCATGTCGTCCCATTCCGCGGCTATCTTTGCCCAATCGGGGCGCGGCGCGCCGGTGAGGCCCTGGGCCCAGGACGAACTCGCGACGGCGAACCCTTGTCTTCGCACCGTCTCGACGATGTCGGAGGCTGGGGTGATCGGCGGTTCGAACTCGGCAGGCGACATGGGCGCTACCCTAGCACGGCCGCGGAGGCGCGCTCCCGCGCCGCGATCGTCACGGCGGGCCAGCGATGCCGCCACGGGGCGGCCGCTTCGAGCTGATAAGCGAGGCCGAGCAGGGTCGCCTCCTGTCCGAGCGGCGCGGCGAAATGGCTGCCGAGCGGCAGGCCCGATTCCGAGGAGCCGAGCGGCACGGACATGGCCGGGACACCCGCCATGCTGTAGATGGGCGTGTACCCCGCGAGCACCTCCGTGCGGCGAATGAGGAGCTCACGATCGAGATGCGGCGCGAGCGTGCCGAGATCGTACGGCGCCACGGGGAGGGTCGGGCACAGGAGGACGTCGTAGCTTTCCATGTAGGAGAGCATTCGCGCGGACGCGTGGGCAACCGTGGCCTTCGCGCGCGCCTCGGCGCCCTCGGGCAAGCTGCGAGAATGGTGGATCAGCGCGAGGGTGAAGAGCTCGAGGTCGTCCTCGCCGATGGACCTGCCGAGCATGCTCTCCATGGAGCGGACGATCTCGTGCATTGCGGCGCCGGCCGAATCGAAGAACGCCTCGGAGAGCAGCACGCCGTCGACGGGCGGCGGCGGCGCTTCCACCACCTCGTGCCCAAGGTCGGCGCAGAGCCGCATCGTCTGCGAGAGAGCACGCATCACCTCGGGATCGGGCGCCCGGCCGAGGAGCGTCGTCGAATACACGCCGATGCGCAGCTTTCGATCGAGCGGGCGATCCACGTATCCGACCCGCGGATGCGCGTCCGGGTCCTCCGTCAGCGACAACAGGAGCGCGCTGTCGCGCACGGTTCGGCTCACGCAATGATCGATGACGAGCTCGAACGTGTCGACCTGCCCCGTGGTCACGCAGCGCCTGTGCCCCGGCTTGAAGCCGAAGAGGCCGCAGGCGGACGCGGGGATCCGGATCGATCCGCCGCCGTCACTCGCGTGCGCCATCGGCACCATTCCGCTCGCGACCGCGGCCGCGGCGCCGCCGGACGAGCCCAGGGCCGATTTCGTGAGATCCCACGGATTGCGGGTGATCCCCGCGAGGAGCGTCTCCGTGCTGCCGAGGAGGCCGAACTCGCTCGTCGTGGTTTTTCCCAGCGTGACGAGCCCCGCGGCATCGAGCTGATCGGTATAAGGCGACCCCGCAGGCGCGATGTAATCGCGGAAGAGGCGCGAGCCCAACGTGAACTTGTGCCCGGGATACGCGAGGACGTCCTTGATGAGGAACGGCACGCCGCCGAGCGGCCCCGAAGGCCGTGATCGGGCCTTTTCGCGGGCCGCGTCGAAGTCCACGCTGGCCACGGCGTGGACGACGGGTTCGAGTTTCTCGATACGCGCGATGGCCGCGTCCACGAGATCGAGCGCGCTCACCTCGCCCGACTTCACGAGGGCCGCCTGCCCGACCGCGTCGAGCTCCCAGAGATCTTGGCTCATGACTGTACCCATTTGGTAAATCCGGACAAACCGGCGAGCTGATAACTCCAGAACCCTTGAAACGCCTTGCGGATCTGCGCCTCGTCCGCGTGGGCTTCGAGGATCGACACGATCGTGCGGACCGTGTTGCGGAAGATGGTTTGGAGGACGAAACGCGCGATGGGGCTCACCCGCCTCTCTGGCGCATCGACGCGCAGCTTGGCGAGCGAGGGGCGCATGAGCTCCCGCACGAATGCCTCGGCGAATCCCTCGTGCCGTGAGCCCTGGGCGCGGTCGAGCAGCGTGATCACCTTCAATCGATGCTCGATCCAGAAACGGAGGAGCTCCTCGCCGCGCTCCTCCGCGCCCGCATCGAGCTCGGTGGGCACGGGCGCGCGCACGAGCGCCTGCACGCGCCTGCGGGTGAGCCGGAGGAATTGCGCCGCGAACTCGTCCGGCAGCACCGCGTAAAACAGTGCATCCTTGTGCTCGAAATACCGGTAGATATTGCCGGTCGAGACCCCGGCGCGGGTGGCGATGGCCGCCATCGTCGCGCCCTGGTACCCGGCCTCGGCAAACACCTCCGCCGCCGCGCGAAATACCCGTTCGCGTACCTGTTCGTTGAGCTGTCGTGCCACGTCGTCCGCCCTGTTGAGTGAACCGTACGTTCACTTTAGGACGACGTCAAGGATGGGGTGGCGAAAAGTGAACGAGGCGTTCACTTTTCGCCGAGCGTGGTCTCGGGCTGGCTACTCGTCTTCTTCCTCGTCCTCGTCCTCTTCCTCGTCGCCTTCGTCTTCCTCCTCGTCGCCCTCGTCCTCCTCGTCCTCCTCCTCGTCGTCCTCGTCGTCCTCGTCGCCCTCGTCCTCCTCCTCGTCGTCCTCGTCGCCCTCGTCCTCCGCGGGCTCGATCTGCCAGCGCTCGACGACGGCGTCGACGAAGCCCTGCTCCTCTTCGGAGACGTCGTCGTCGGAGCCGACGATCTCCTGGAGCTGGGACGCGATCGAGGCGAGCACCTCCTGCGAGAAGACCTCGCCGAGGATCTCGATGGTTTCCTCCACGAGCTGCTCGTCATCGAGGCGGCGCAGCGCATTGCGCAGCACCTTCTCCGCGCTTTGCCGCGAGCCGAGTTGCTCGAGCACGGGCGTGACGTACTCCGCCGTGGCCCGCAGCTCGTCATCCGCGATGTCCCCGTCCGCGCCCGCGGCGCACAAGAAGAGGAGCGAGAGCCGCACTTCGAGCGGAACGTCGCCCATGCGGTCGAGGAGGCTCGTATATTCGTCCTCGTCGAGCTGGGCGAGGACGCTCGATACGTCCTCCAGCACGGACTCCTCGTCGTCGGACCAGGTCTCCTCGTCGGGCGGCAGGACGTCGATACGCTTGATGATCCACGAGTCGCCGAAGTTGTATTCCTCGTTCATGAGGTACCGATAAGGGATGTAGCAATATCCCTTGTCGCCCCATTCCGGTCCCCAGGAGTTGCGGACGATGAAGACCTGGTCCGGGTCCGAATAACCGACGCAGAGCATCGCGTGTCCGCCGTGGCTCTCGCGCCCGGTCTCCCGCGGGGTCGGGACGGGGACGAGGCCCGCCTTCTTGTGCTTGTCGAACGAGGAGAAGAGCTTGACGCCGAAGATGATCGGGTGCCCCTCCGCGAGCGCCGTCTTCCAGGCCTCGAGGTTCGTCGGGACGAGCTCGGTGTCCTCGATGCGGAAGTGCGCGGCTTCCTGGTACGCCTCGTCCGAGGGCTGCTCGTTGACGGCCTCGACATCGAAGGCCCAGGTCTCCTCCGAGCACGCGCCGTGCGCCTCGAGGCTCGCGATGACGGATTGCAGGAAGCTGCCCTCGTCCTCGATGTTCTCGGGGTCGTCGACGGCGCGGCCGTTGTAATAAATGAAGAGGCGGCTCACGTCGTAGGCGTCTTCGCCCAGGTGGCGCTTGACGAGGTACTCGTAGGCGCCCGCCGTGGCGTTGGCGGCGCAGCTGTTCGTGTTCTTCTGATCCTCGATCGGCGACATGAACGGCCGGAGATCGACCTTGGGGGGCAACCGCGAGAGATTGCCGCGGCCGGCGACGTAACGCTTCGCCGCAGCCTTGGGCGGCGCATACCGATATCCGACGACGGCCCGTGACGAGCCGTCGGCTTGTGTGAAATTGAACGTGTTCATTGCGGCTGTCCCTCGCTCCGCGGGAGTGAGCCCCCGCGACCATTGTGACTTCTCTACAACGGTCACCGAGGAGGAGGATAGCAAAAAAAAATGCGCCCGCCTGGGGGCGCGCTCAGGGCGCAGGAACGCAACCGAGCCGCTGGAGATGGATACGTGCAGTCTGGTCCACCGGCGAGATCGACGAATACGCGAGGAGCACGGCGTCGCCCGTGGGGGATCCAAGGACGGCGATCGGCTGGGAGAGGCTGGGGTTTGCTTCGATCATCGCGGTGGCCACGACCGCGCCCGCGGCGTTGATGCGCTTCACCTCGATACGGTCGGGCGGCAGCCCGCCGTAGGACCACGCGGCGACGAGATCGCCGGCCATGCTGCTGGCGCCGACGGAATCCGGATTGAGGTCACTCGATCCCGCCAAGTTGAACGGCGCTGCCACCGAGGCCCCTGCCGCGTCGAGCAAGTGCGCCAGGATCGTGGCCGTCGCCTCAATCCAACCCGATCGCCCCACGGTCACCCACGCGCCGTCGTTGCGGCCTGCCATGGCGAGCCCCATGATCCACGCCGGATTGTCGGGCGTCGTCGCGGCGAGCTCGGTGCCGACCGGGCTCCCATCGGTGACGCGGGCGACGGCGACCCTCGTCGCGGCCCCGAGCGAGCCCGTGCAGCCCTTGGCGCTCGGCGACTCGTCATTGCTCGCAAAGCCGACGAGCGTCCCTTTCTCCGTATGGACGGCGTCCATCAGCACGGAGGTTTTCGTGCAGCCGATGGGCGTGAATCCCTCCGCGGTGGGCTTCTGGTCGTGATGGCCGAGCCCGACGAGGAGCTCTATCGTATCTCCGGCGTGGGGGCGCCCATATCCGACGATGTGCCCCCCGGGATGCATTCGGAGGAGGGCTGCCTGGGTCGCGTCGGGCGGGAGCGAGGAGGACGGGAAGGACGGGAACCCCATGTCCAGGCTGGGGATGACCTGATATCGCACGGGCCCAGCGCTCGTGCCGCGGAGTGTGGCGACCTCGATGCCTGCGCCCTCGGATATCACGAAGGGCCCTTGCGCGTCGGCCAGCGCGACATTCGACCCCTCGGTCGGCGGCCACGTGCTCCAGGGATCCAGAAGAAAGCGGAGGTGAATGTCGTTCAAAGCGCCCGCGGGCCCCCCGACCGGCGCGCCCACGAAAGCGAGCACCACGGTCTTCGCGTCGAGGCCCGATCGCACGAGCTTCGGGGAGAGCGCGGACTGGTCCAATGGCCCATCGACGACGACCGGCTCGCCAAGGGGAACGAGCGCGTCGCACGTCTCGCCTCCCGCTCCGCCGGCCCCGCCTCCGCCAGCCCCACCGTTCCCGCCTCCGCCAGCCCCGCCGGCGCCCACCGATGTCGCGTCCACTTCGTTCGTCTGCCCGCCGCAGCCCACAGCGGCGGCGAGCGTGACGACCCCTATCCAAAAAAGATGATACGATTGCACACGCATGACGCCGATGTTACCACGATTCGCTCGTGACAACGTGGCGGTTGCTGCGCACCGGAAGCCGAGCCGGGATAGGCGAGTCTCCGGCTCGTTGTGGAGACGGAGGGACGATCGTTCGTCGCGGGGGACGTAATCGAACCAGGAGCCGGCGCGGAGGACATCGACGCCGTGGCGTGGTTCTAGCTTGTCTAGCCAAACTTGTATCGCACCATCCGTCCGACCTTCCTGAGGGCCGGAATCGCCATGAAGACGCGGTTGATGAGGCGCATTCCCCTCGACATCCTGGCGAGCTGCGCGGGATCGTGGCTCTTGACCTCCGCCAGGAACACGAGCTTCGGGATGCGAGCTTCGAGCTCGTGGGGATCGTCGAGGGCCCAGTGCACGGAGGCGCCGGTTGCCTTGATCGATTGGTGTCGCCGGAGGAGCCGCACACCGAGGCGGCTGTAGCAGTCGAATCCGAATTCGCCCGCCGGGAAATGCGACGTGAGCCTATCGAAGAGGCGGGGCACTTCGTCCTCGCGGAGATAAGGGAGGACGCCCTCGGCGACGATCATCGCCGGACGATCCGACGGCACCGCGTCGAGCCATTGCGGATCCGTGAGCGACGTGCCGAGGAGGGTATAGCCCGGACGCTCGGGATAAAGACGACGGCGCAGCGCGATGACCTCCGGATAGTCGACGTCGAACCAGCGGACGCTCGCGGGCGGGTCGACGCGGAAGACCCGGCTGTCGAGCCCGCATCCGAGGTGCAGCACGGTGGCGTCCGGGTGGCGGGCGATGAATTCGCGCGTCCAGCCATCCAGGATGTGCGCGCGTATCGCCAGGGAGATCATGTCGTCCCGGCGGACCTTCAGCTTCGAGAAATCGTAGTCGACCCGGCGGATGGCCTCCGCGGCGAAACGATCACGCAGGAGGGAATCGGGCATGCGGCTCTCTTCCGCCTTGCCGTACACCGTGAGGAGGAGGGTCTCTTTCTCCTCGCGCAGAGTTACCTTTTCGTCGGTCGTCATGGTCGTCCTGTGATCGCGGTGGGACTCAGCCGCGCATGGGCCTGCGAAGCGGGCTCCGTTGCATCCCCTGGGGGGATCGTCCGGTCCCGCGGCGTCCCTCCTCACGAGGAGGATGCCCGATGTCCGAAAAAAGGTCGCCTGCCTCGTGAAAGAAGCACATTCCCGTCGGAGGTCCGTTGCCCTGGCCGCGAGAACGCACATTATTTGAATTTCCAGCGCCCTCGAAGCCGCGTGTTGCCCGGACCGACCGTTCGCTCGATGGCAACCATTGACGCGACGGCCGGCCCGTGAGACCTCAGGGGCGCCAACGTACGGCTCGGAGGAGGTCCGCGGTGAGACAACAACACTACCGTTTTGCGCATCAGGTCTTGATGAGTGCCGTGCTGCGTGACCCGTCCGCGTGGTGGGCGGCCGCGGCGGCGCAGGGAAACGCGATGCTGCAGCAAGCATGGGCCGCCGCCGGCGAGGGCCTCGGGCCCGAGGATCGCGTTGACGGTTCGGCGCTCGCGATCACGCCGATGTACCCCGCGCCCGGCGTCGAGGCGCTCCTCATCCCCCTGCCGCCTCCGCAGGCGCCCACGGAATGCCATTACGTCGCCCTCGTGCGCGCGGGCGGCCAGCCGCCCCGTTACTTCGTGATGGAGCGGGGAATCGAGGGCGAGGGCGGCGCGCAGCGGGCCTACTGGGCCGAATGGCGGCAGGCGCCGGGCGGAGGGCTCATGCGCATCCGGGGCGCCGATCTCCCTATGATGAGCCCCGAGACGTTCCTCGCCGCGGCCGCCGCGGAATGCAGCGCAGCGCCTCCCGGCCCGCAAGGCGCCCCGTTTCCAGGCGTCCGGCCGGCCACGTCCGGGAAAGTGAACCGGGTCGGCCTTTTCCTCGGCGCCGGCTGCTTCACCCTGGTCCTCTTCGTGTTGAGCGTCGGCGGATATCTCCTTTATCAGGAGGAGGGCCGCGGACTACACGTCCCCGATACCGAGGTCGCGAGCGTGGCCGTCGAGCCGGACAAACCCTTCAAGGTCCAGTTCAAATGGGACGGCACGGGGTACGCGTTCAACAACGTCTGGCTCGTGGTCGACGAGGGGACGACGAGCGGCTCGAATTTCAAGGTCAGCGGCAGCGTCGCCTGCTCCCGCGGGAGCCGAGCGCAGACGGTCGACGTCAGCCTGACGGGCTACGGAGCGCACAACGTCGAGCGGAAGGGCGGAAGCGGGTTCTCCGCCTGGCTTTACCTCATGGACGAGTACGAGCATTCGTCGAGTCGGCCCATCGAATGCTCGGGGACCCTCGCGCCCACCGCGGGCCAGTGGACGAAAGCGCGTATCGTCGTGACCCAGCGGCAGCGGCCGAGCGATTGGTTCGCCAACTAAGCGCGGCCGTTTCGCGCCCTGTACAAGAGCTTCAGCTGGCCGATCTCGGCGGCATTTTTCATGAGCTCGATGTTTGCCCAGGCAATCACGTGGCTCAAGGGTTTGTCGAACCACGCGATATGCTGGTCCAGGTCGGCCTCGGTGAGACCGTCGAGCGCCTGCGTCCATTGATCCCGCAGGCGGGTCAGCCACGCGGCGGCGCCCGCGGCGCTGCCCGGCCAGTCCACGGTCTTCGCGTGCTCGATCATGTCGAGCGCCTCGCCGCGTCGCGCGCCGAACGTATGGGCATGCGCCCCCGTCCACCACCAGCCGATGTGCCAGGTCACCCAGCCGATGGTGGTCGTGGGCGGAGGATCCGGCTCGGGCAAGACGAGATCGGCGACCCAGCGTCCGTTCGTCGTCCGGACCGTCCACGCCCCGGGCGCCAGCTCCCACAGGCACATTTCGTCGGTCAAGCCGTCGAGGTGAAGGGCCAAAAGGGACCACGACACGTCGAGCTGGTAGCGCAGCGTCGGTAGCAGCATGGCGGCATCGTAGCCGGTGCAGGTGGTCGGGTCACACATTCGGATAGATCCTGGGCACGTCTCGTTCGTACAGTAGGGATCTCCATGACGCTGCCCCTCCCTTCGAAGTGGATCGCCCTCTCCCTCCTGTTCTCCGCGGCCCTCGGGTGCACGAGTACGCCCTCGCCCGTGACGCCACGCGCGGAAAATCCGCCGCCGAGCACGCCACCCTTGTTCGCCCTGGCGGCGACCGTCGCCGATACGGCCGAGGACCCCGCCGACCGAGGCGTGGCGTCGCGTATCACGAAGGTGACCGTGTACTCCGATCGGGCGCTCGTGAGCCGCGAGGCCGCCGTGGCGCTCACGACCGAGCCCACGGTCTTTCGTTTCAAGAAGCTGCCCGGCTGGGTCGACGAAGGCTCCGTGCGGGCGTCGACGAGCGCCGGCAAGATCGTGGACGTGGCCGTCGAGCGGCGCTTTCTGGCACGATCGACCGATGACGGGTTTCGCAAGGTCGAGGAAAAACACAAGGCGCTGCTCCGGAAGCTGCAAGCGCTCGACGACGAGCTCGCGATCCTGGACGCGCAGCAAGAGCACGTCGAATCGATCAAGGTGTTTTCCGTGCAGAAGCTCGAAGGGGACGCCGTCACCCGCGACATCAAGGTCGATACGTACGGGCAAGTGATCGATTTCGTCTCCGGGGCGCTTCGCAAGACGAGCGCGTCGCGGCGCGAGGTGCAGGCCGCGCGCGAGCAGCTCGCCCCCGACGTGGAGGCGAGCGCCCGCAATCTCGAGGAGCTCCGCCGCCTGACCAAGCTGGAAGAGACGACCGTGCTCGTGACGGTGCAAGGCAGCGCCGCCGGCAATGCGGCGTTGACGCTGACGTACGCGACGCCCGGCGCCACGTGGGAGCCGATGCACGAGGTGCGCGCGAGCGCGGCCGATCCCGACTGGGTGGAGCTCACGTCGTTCGCCGTGGTCACCCAGACGACGGGCGAAGACTGGAGCCACGCGGAGCTCTCGTTCTCCACGCAATCCTCCTCCGACAGCGAGCGCATCCCCGAGCTCGAAATGCTGGCGCTCGGCAAGACCCAGGAGGTCACCCGGAGCGTGACGCGGCAGGTGACGTCGTTCAGCTCCGCGCAGAAGAAATTCGAGGAGCAGAACCGCCACTGGAACCGGATGAACCAGGCGACGTCGCAGCGCATCTCCGAGGTGGAGCAGTTCGAGCAATCCTATTCGTCGAACCTGGCGCTGCTCGAGCGCGTGCAGAGCAAGACGGTGCAGATCTTCCAGGGCCTGCAGACGCGCGGCACGACGGCGCATTTCATCGCGAAGGATCCGGCGATCGTCCGCTCGGACGGTCGTTCGATCCGGCTGCGCATCGGCTCGAGCCGCATCAAGGCCCAGCGCCACATCATCGCCGCCCCGGAAGAATCCCTCAATGCCGCCATCACCCTGGAGATGGCCAACAAGACGAGCCAGCCGCTCCTGCCCGGCAGCGTCGCGCGGTACCAGGACGGCGCGTTCCTCGGCATGACCGACATCGAGTTCGTCGCGAAAGACGAGGATTTTTCCGTTTTCTTCAGCGTCGCCGACCAGGTCAAGCTGACGCGGGAGCTCGACAAACACCAGAGCTCGCTCCAGCGCAATGCGCGAAATCGCATGCAGCTCTCGTTCGTGAGCAAAGCGAAGAACCTCTCGGATCGCCCCGTCACGGTGGTCCTCGCCGAGCGTATCCCCGTCTCGGAGAACAGCGACATTCGCGTGAGCAACGTCAAGATCACGCCGAACGAGAAGCCGGACGCGAGAGGGATCGTTCGCTTCAAGGTGACGCTCGCGCCGCGCGAGGAGCGCGAGTTCCGCGTGTCGTACCAGGTCGAATACCCGCCGTCCCTCGTGTTCGACGTGCGGCGCAAGCAACAAATGGAAGCGCCGCACGCGCCGAGCCCCGCCGCCCCTCGCAAGAAGATGGATTTCGAGGAGCGGCTGATCGAGATCGAGCAGCAGTTCTGAGCAGCCGGCCGGGTGCGCACGGCGCCGCGGGGTGGCGATGAGCGTCCACCGCTTTATGGATCCGCTGCGGCCAAGGGAGTCATTTCCTATGGATTCCAGCGCATCTGGACGACAAGGCGGCCCGGAACGCTCGCGGCCAAATCCACGCGAGAGGCCGTCCACGACGAGGGGAGCCATGAACCCGAGTGCACGAGCCGAGCTCGAAAGCAGGGGGACCACGCACGCCGCGCCGTCACCGGCGAACAGCCTCGATCAGGTGCGCGAGATCCTGTTCGGCGCCTACGTTCGCGATTTCGAGCGAAAGATCGCCCGCATCGAGGGCCTGGTCGCGTCGCAGGGCGAAGAGCTCCGCGCCGATACGAGGCGCATGATCGACGTGCTCGAAGCCCACGTGAAGCGCGAAACGGACGCGCAGAACGCGCAGCGGGAATCCGACCGCACCGCCCAGATGGCCGCGCTGAACAACGTCGCGCGCGAGGCGCGGGACGCCGTCGCCGAGCTCGACCAGCGCATCAAGAAGCTCGAGGACGGGCTGATCCGGGCGCAGCGTGATTTCCGACAACAGATCCTCGACGAAGCCAAGGGGTTCGTCGAGCAATCACGCTCCCTCAGGGACGAGCTCATGTCCACGCTCCAGCGTGAGCTCGCCCTGTACACCGGCGAGCCCTCGGAGGCCAGCGGCCCCGCGAGCGGGGTTGTCGAGGCCACACGCACCCCGGAGCCTCGCGCCGAGCAGTCATGAGCGCCCGCCTGCGCGCGCGGGCGCGGCGGCGAGAACACGACTACACCCTCGACGACCTGCGCCCGTTCCTCGTGAAACCCGAACAGGAGCGGCTGAAGTCCCTCGAACACAAGCTCGAGACGCCCGAGGCCCTCGCCGAGGCCATCGGCGAGGTGCTGCCCCAGGCCGCCGTCGCGAGCCAGAAGCGCGGCGAGGAGCTCTCGTCCGCGATGCAGCCGCTCATGCTGTCGAGCATCCACGAGACCGTCCGGAAAAACCCGGAGCTCTTCGCGGACGCCATCTTCCCCTCGATCGGCCCGGCCGTCCGGAAGGCCGCCCGCGCCGCGCTCGAAGGGCTCCTCCAGCGGGTCGACGACATGGTGCAGCAGACGATGACGCTGGAGAGCCTGCGCTGGCGCATCGAGGCGGCCCGCACCGGCCGGCCGTTCGTCGAGGTCGTGATGCTCCACAACCTCGCCTATCGGGTGGAGCACGTGTTCCTGGTGCATCGCGAGAGTGGGCTCGTCTTGCAGCACGTCGCGGCGGAGAACGTGGCGGCGGAGGATCCCGATCAGGTGTCGGCGATGCTCGCGGCCATCGACGATTTCGCGCGGGACGCGTTTCGCGAAGAAAAAGAGGCGGGCCTGTCACGCTTCTGCGTCGGTGGGCTCACGGGCGTCGTCGAGCACGGGCCACGCGCCATGCTGGTCGCCATCGTCCGCGGCGTCGCCACGAAGGACGTGGAGGCATCACTCGCCGAGACGCTGGAGCAGATCCACCGAACCTACGCGGCCCCGCTCGAGCAGTTCAAAGGCGATGTGGCCACGTTCGAGCCGACCCGCGACGCGCTCGTCGGGTGCATGCGCGAGGAGCGCATTCAGAAGCCGAAGAGCCGCCGCCGCGGCACCCTCGCGCTCGCGGCGATCGCAGTCCTCGCCCTGGTCGGCGCCGGGATCGGGTGGAAGGTCGTGCACGACCGAAACGCGCGGTTCGACGCGTACTTGGAGGCGCTCGGCGAGGAGCCCGGCCTGACGGTCACGCGGACGGGGCGCGACGGAGGACGCCGCTTCGTCGAAGGGCTCGGGGATCCGCTCGCGCAGGACCCCGCCGCCCTGCTCGCGCCCCACGGCCTGCGCGCGTCCGACGTCGAGCTGCGCTTCAAGCCGGTTTACTCGCTGGATCCTCCACTCACGGAGCGACGCGCGTTCCAGGTGCTGCGGCCTCCGCCCGACGTCTCGCTGCGCCTCGCGGGAGGGACGCTCGTGGCCGCGGGCGTCGCCGAGCGCGCGTGGATCGACCGGGCGCGTCTGCTCGCCACGAGCCTCCCAGGCGTCACGGCGCTCGACGACACGCGCCTCTTCGAGGCCGAGGCGATCACGTCCGCGAGGGCCGCGGCGGCCACGCTGGAGGGCCTCCAGATCTCGTTCCCGCCCGGCTCGGCAAGTCCGCTTCTTGCCGAGCGCGCCCGCCTCGACGCCGCGGCGCGCGCCGTGCAGGCGCTCCTCGACGCCGCCCCGCGGGGTGGCCTCTCCGCGCGGATCGAGATCGTGGGGCACGCCGACGCGACGGGCACACCCGAGAAATACCAGCACCTCAGCGAGGAGCGCGCTTCGAGCGTGGCGGCCGAGCTCGACGCGCGCGGCGTCGCTTCGGATCGGCTCTCCGTGCGGGGCGTGGGCGAAGCGGATCTGGCCGCGCGCAAGGTGACCTTCCACGTGCGCCTTTCGCCGGCGAGCGAGGGGTCATGAACACGCTGGAGAAGCGGAAGGTTTGCCTGCTCGGCGCGACGGGCGTCGGCAAGACGAGCCTCGTCATGCGCTTCGTCCGCAGCATCTTCTCGGATCAATACCTGACCACGATCGGCACGAAGATCGAGACGAAGCACCTCACCTACGGCGATCACGAGCTCGTCCTGGTGCTCTGGGATCTCAGCGGCGAGGACGAGTTCCAGCGCGTCCGCCTCTCGTACCTGCGCGGCGCCGCGGGCTACCTGCTCGTCGCCGACGGGACCCGCCGCGCCACGGTGGAGACCGCGATCGCCCTCCACCACGTCGCCGCGGAAGTCGTGGGCGACGTGCCTCGTGTCCTCGTGCTGAACAAGGCCGATCTGCGCGCCTTCTGGGAGCTCGACGACGCCTACGAGCGGGAGCTCACCGCGCGTTTTTCCGTCTTCGAGGCGAGCGCGAAGACCGGCGCGGGCGTCGAAGAAGCGTTCCGCGCGCTCGGCCACGCGCTGCTCCAGCGCTGAAGGGCAGGCCTGCCATGGAGACCTCGATTGCCAGCTCGATCCTCGCGTCCCTCGAAAAGGTCGTCCTCGAACGCCAGCCAGACGGCACGTTCTTGCAACGCGGAAGCGCGCCCGACTGGTATTCGCGCATGCTGCGGGGCGTCCTCCGCGCGAACACGCCCATCCGCGTGGAGTGCATGTTCCCGTTCCTCTCCGTCTTCCTGCCCGAGGCAGAGGCCGTCTGGCAGGCAGAGAGCGGAGGTCTGACGCGGCTCGACTCCGACCTCTGGTGCGAGACCGCCGAAAGCGGCGAGGAGCTGCCTCTCGCGGCGACCGCGCTCCTCGTGGGCCCTTGCCGCCTGCTCGTGATCACCCGCTGCGACGAGCTCTTCCACGAGCGGCGCCTGGTCCTGCAGCGCGCCCGCGAGCTGCGCATCACCCATGACGCGCTCGCCCGCGAGATCGAGCAGAAGGACATCCTCATGCATTGCATCGTCCACGATCTCGCGAACCCGCTCCAGACGATCCTCGGCGTGCTCTCGTCCCTCGACGAGCGACATCCGCCCGGCGAGGACGGCGACATGATCGCCCTCGCGCTCGACGCGGCGCTCCGACAGCGCCGGATGATCCGCGAGATCCTGAGCGTGTTCGCGTCCGAGCACGGCGACCTCGACACCACGCACGAGGAGACCGCGATCTCCGATCTACGCGCCGGGATCCTCCGCGTCGTCGCCGAGCACGAGCTCACCGCGCGCGGCCGCAACGTGCGCATCGAGCGGGACGTGCCGCCGCTCCCGAGCCTCGTCGTCGCGGACGAACCGCGGCTCTTGCGGGTCCTCGCGAACCTGCTCGACAACGCGGTCCGCCACAGCCCGGTCGGGGGCCACGTGCGCGTCCGCGTGCGCGAGGAGGACACGAGCGTCGAGGTGAGCGTCGAGGACGAGGGACCCGGCGTGCCACCTTCGCTCGCGACGCGCCTGTTCCAGCGCTTCGGCCGGGGGATCGGGCCCGAGGCGGGCACGGGGCTCGGGCTCTACTTCTGCCGCATCACCGTCGAGCGCTGGGGCGGCTCGATCGGGTACGCCGCGCCTCCCGAGGGAGGCGCCCGGTTCTGGTTCCGCCTCCGCAAGCCCCCCAGCTCGACAGGGACCCTGGCGGCGTGAAGGACAGAGCGAGGAAGGACCGGCCATGGCGAAGCTTTTGATCGTGGACGACGACGACGAAACCAGGCTCTGGATGGCCACCGCGCTCGCCGACGTCGGGCACGAGGTGCGCATGAGCCCGAGCGGTCGCGACGCGGTCAAGGTCGTCTCGACGTGGCGACCGGACCTCGCCATCGTCGACGTCTTGATGTCGGAAATGGACGGGTTCGCCGTCAACCGCGTCCTCCGGAGCCATGGCATCCCCACGATGTTCGTCACGGTCGTGAAGCGCGAGGCCGAGGCCATCCTCCAGGGCGTCTCGGGGTACGTGGAGAAGCCGGTCACGGCGGGAGAGCTCCGGGCGGTGGTGGAGCGCGTCCTCGGCGGGGCCACGGGCGGGGCCATCTTGCTCGTCGAGGACGATTCGTTTTTGCGTAGCGTGTATCGCTCGGTGCTGGAGCCAAAATTCCAGGTGCTCGAGGCCGAGAATGGTCGCGACGCGCTTTCCTTGCTCGCGACGCACCCGGTCGCGCTGGTCATCACGGACATCCACATGCCGGTGATGAACGGAGTGGAGCTCGTCCGCGCCATCCGGAGCGACGCCCGCATGCGCGATCTGCCCGTCGTCGTGCAGAGCTGCGACACCTCCGCGGTCCGCTCCCCGATCTGGTCGGGGCTCCACGTCTCGCGTGTCATGCGGAAAGAGGATTTCATCGGGTGGTTGATCGCGCAGATCGAGGAGCAACTCTCGACCCTTTCCGTCCGATCGGCGTGAGCGACGAGGGCGCCGCGGGCGTGGTATGCTTCCGCTCGTCATGCGCGCGACGTGGTGCACCGACATCCACTTGAACTTCCCGCTCCCTCGAGCGCTCCGGCAGTTTTACGAGGCCATCGAGGCGGAAGCGCCGGACATCGTCCTCCTTTCGGGCGACATCGCCGAGTCCGACTCGGTCGTGCATTTCGTCGACGAGATCGCGACGCAGACCGGCGCGAAGGTGTATTTCGTGCTCGGGAACCACGACTATTACCGATCGAGCATTCGCCACGTCCGCGAGCAGGTCACGCGTATCCCCAAGCTCGCGACCTGGCTCCCCGGCGTCGATCCGGTGCGGCTCGACGACCGCGTCGTCTTGCTCGGCGTCGACGGCTGGGGCGACGCGCGATGCGGTGATCTCGACTCACCCATCCAGCTCTCCGACTGGCACCTGATCACGGATTTTTTCGACGTGCGCATGGATCCTTTCGGCCGGATCGAGCTGCTCCAAAAGCTCGGCGCCGATGAGGCCCGCGTGCTGCGTGAAAAGCTCGCCCGCGCGCCCGACGCCGAAGAGCTGTTCGTCCTGACGCACGTCCCGCCGTTCCCCCAGGCCTGCTGGTACGCTGGTGCGCAATCATCGCCGGAGTGGCTCCCGTGGTTCACGTGTGTCTCGACGGGCGAGGTCCTCGCCGAGTACGCGGCAAACCATCCAGCGACACGGATCACCGTGCTTTGCGGGCACACGCACGGGCAAGGCGTGTTCGAGGCCGCGCCGAACCTCGTGGTCCGCACGGGGGGCTGGCCGCCGAACGTCGACGACTACGGCAATCCGATCGTGCAATCGACATTCGAATTCTGAGGCGCCTCCCCTCACCGCTTCGCCTTGCGCCGCGCCTCCCCCGCGCCTCGTCGAAGCACGACGATCCGCCCCGTCGGCGTCGCGACCGTCTTTTCGTGGGTCGTCCCCTGCTCGGCGAGCACGCGCTTGGCCTCCGCGAGCTCCTCCTCGGCGCGCTGCCCTTTCACCAGCAGCACGAGCCCGCCCGGCTTCGCGAGCGGCGCGGTGAGCGGCACGAGCAGGTTCAATCGCGCCACGGCGCGCGCGGTCACGACGTCGAACACCCCACGAAGCTCCCCGGCCCCGACCTGCTCGGCCCGCTCGGCGCGCACAGTAACGTTCGGCAGGCCCAGCGCGGCGACGACGGCCGAGAGAAACGCCGCTTTTTTCTGCGTCGCCTCGACCAGCGTGACCAGGAGATCGGGCCGCGCGATCGCGATCGGAATGCCGGGCAAACCGCCGCCCGAGCCGACGTCGACGAGCCGCGATCCCGGGGATGCGTCCCCGAGCAAGGGCACGAGCGTGAGCGCGTCGAGCGCGTGTTTTTCCCAGGCGTCGCTCGGATCTTTGATGGCGGTGAGGTTCATCTGCTCGTTCATCGCGAGCAGCCGCGCGAGGTAGTCGCCGAGCGTCGCGAGCACGGGCGCGTCGAGGCGAACGCCGATCTCCACGAGGCGCGCCTCGAAGCCGTCGGGAGGCGCGAGGGGCGTGGAGCTCGGCAGCGGGAGGGGAGGACGGGCGGCCTTGGTCACGTCGAGGGCGTAGCACGCCCGGAGCGCTCGGCACAACCCGGCACAGCCCCTGGAGCACATCCTCGCGAAAAACACGGGCGCGGCCATCGGCATGCGAATTGCCCAATGGCCCCTCATGCGCGTCTTCCTTCATCGCCTTCTCGTCGCTTCTCAATGGGGCGCAAGCCTCCTCCTGGCCTCGGCGTGCGGGGCCGACGTCGAAAGCGCTCCCGGCGCCCCCGGCCCGGCCGCTCCTGCCCAGAACCTCGAGCCCGCGCCGGCGCCCGCCTGCTACGGGCCCGTGTACGACGACGATTTCGGCTATCACGGCCAGTGCTGCGACATCACGCTTTGCACCGCGCCCGTGAACGGCGTGTGTCCCGGCGCGAACGAGGTCGTCCTCAAGGGTCGGCCGCCGGGCTCCGGCGAATGCGAATGCGAGCCGCTCCGCGGGCCGTATGCCAGTGAAAACCAAGGCAGCGCCGAGAGCTGCTGTTATCTCGTCGGCTCGATCGGCTGCGATGGGCGCCCCCTCCTCGTACAAGGAAAACCCAGGCTCGCCGACGTGCGCGAAGGGCCGAGCGCCTGGTCGAGCCCGCCGGACGTGCCCGCGGATCGCGGGCAGGCGCTCCGCGAATTCAATGCCGCCCTCCGCGATCTCGATACGGCCGCTCTCCCGGCCGAGGTGCGCGCGCTCCTCGCGCGGCGCTGGGCCGAGCGAGGTCGCAACGAGCATGCGTCCGTGGCCTCGTTCGCCCGATTCTCGATGGCGCTCATGGCGCTCGGCGCGCCGCCGGCGCTCGTCGAGGCGGCCCATCGAGCAGCGCTCGACGAGGTGCGGCACGCGCGCCTCGCCATGTCGCTCGCATCCGCGTATGGAGGCGAGCCGCTCGGCTTCGGGCCGCTCGCGGTGGACGGCGCGTTCGAGGATCTCGGCTCGCTCACGGCGGCCACGCTCGCCACGGTGGTCGAGGGCTGCGTGGGCGAGACGCTCGCGGCCATCGAGGCGGCCGCGGCGGCAAAGGAGGCCGGTCCGCGGGCGGTTCGCCTTGCATTGCTGGAGATCGCCGAGGACGAGATGCGCCACGCCGAGCTCGGATGGGCCTTCGTGCGCTGGGCGATCGGCACGGGCGGCGCGGCGCTCGCGGCCGAGGTCGCGACGACCCTGGAGAAGGCGCTCCGGATGGCCTGCAAGGAAGCGACGGTCCCGGGCGACGAGCCGCCCCGCGAACACGGCTTCCTGCCCGCCGAGGAGGTCTCCGCGCTGCGGCGGCAGGCGGCGGCGCAGGTCCTCCGCCCGGCCGGCGAGGCGCTCGTCGAGCAGGGGCGTGGCCATGCGGCGCGGTCGCCTCGCCGTTCGACCCAGCCCACCGCTTCGTGAAAGCGAGCGCGCTCGCTTCGCCAAACCTCCGCGCGCGCCGCTGAAACGCGGACCACTGTCATATCACTGACGCAGTGGGCCATTTCCGACAATCCCGTAACCGCGCGTACTTCCTCAGGATAAGGGTGCTTTCCGTGCGGCGACACTTTTGGTACACGGGGTTGGATGGGTATTCACGAACGGACTGCGTCAGCTTATTTCGAGGATCCAAAGATGCTACGCGCGCTCGCGCGCGAGGCGCCGATCGGCATCGTGGGCCTCGACGCGAGCGGCGCCATCGTGGCGTGGAACCCGGGCGCCGAGCGCGTGTTCGGTTACGGCGCGACCGAGGTCATCGGAAAAACGATACGTGACCTGCTCGGCCCCGACGCGGAGGTCGACCCGGGCGCGCTCCTCGCCGAGCTCGACACGCAAAGCCCGCCGTCCTTCTCGGCCCCGTGCGCCCGGAAGGACGGCGCGCGATTTCATTGCGAATGGCAACTCCGCGCCCTGCGCGACGAAAACGGAGATCTCCTCGGCCGCGCCGCTTTCGTTCGTGACACGACCGAGGCCACCGAAACGCGCGCCACGCTCGCCGCCGAACGCAGGTTCATCCGGCGCATGCTCGACAATACCCCGCTCGTGCTTTGGGCCACCGACGAAAAGGGCGTCTTCACGCTCTCCGACGGCGCCGGGCTGCACGCGCTCGGCTTCGCGCCCGGCGAGGTCGTCGGCATGAGCGCCTTCGATCTTTATCGCGACGTCCCCGAAATCCTGTCCGCGATCCGCGCCGCCCTCGGCGGCACCCACCAGGTCACTCTCGCCCATGCAGGCGGCGCCTCCTGGGAATGCCGATACATCCCGATCCGGGGCGGCGACGGCGACCCCGTCGAGGGTGTGCTCGGCGTCGCGATGGACGTCACCGAGCGCATCGAAGCCGAACGCACGCTCCGCCAGCAGCTCGACCTCATCGCGCAGCAAGAGGGCGCGATTCGCACGCTCTCCACGCCGATCGTGCGGGTATGGGACGGCGTGCTCGCGCTGCCGCTCGTCGGGACGATCGACGCGGCGCGCGCCGAGCGCATCCTCGCCACCTTGCTCGACGCGGTCGTGAGCGAGCAAGCGCATTACGTGATCCTCGACATGACGGGCATCGACGAGGTCGACGCGACGACCGCCGATCACCTCTTCAAGGTGCTGCGCGCGCTCGGGCTGCTCGGCACGACGGCGCTCGTCACGGGCGTCAATCCCGGCGTGGCCACGGCGCTCGTGGGCCTCGGGGTCGATCTCGGGAGCGTCATGACGCTCGGGAATCTGGAGGAGGCGCTCCGGTTCGTCATGAAGCGCCGCGCCGTGAAGCCACGCCGCTCCCCTGCCCCGTCCACATGAAACGGGTTTGACGCCCGTCCCGGTCGTTTTCCATACCAGGCGCCCGTTGTCGTCCTCTACACTCGATGGGGTAACAAGGAGCTTCCCCATGTGGATGAAGATGGCCTACCGGGTTTTTCTGGGTCTTTTGGCGCTCGGCGTCGTCGCGTGTTCGGACGCGGGGTCGCAAGGGAGCGGCGGTGATGGCGGGGCGGGCGGCGACGGGAGCGGCGGCGCGGCCGGACAAGGAGGGATGCCGAGCAGCAGCGCGTCGAGCGGCAGCGGCGGCAACGGCCAGGGCGGCGCCGGCGGCGGCACGACGAGCAGCAGCGGCGGCGGGTCCGATCCGTACGAGGCGGCCCGGCAAGCGTGCGTCGACACGATCAACGCGCACCGCGCCACGATGGGGCTCCCGCCCTACGCGCGCTGGAAGGAAGCGGAGCCCTGCGTGGATCAGCAGGCGACGTGGGATCAGCAGAACAACAAGGCGCACGGCTCGTGGGGCATGGGCCTCTACCCGACCTGCAATGGCAGCGGCCAGAACGAGTGCCTGGGCCACGGGGCCGAGAACGTCGCGGGTTGCCTCGATGGTATGTGGGCCGAGCGAGATCAGACCGGCTGCTCCGGCTGTGACGCCTGCAATGAAGGGTACAACCCGAACTGCCCGAATTGTGATTTCTACGGGCAATCCACGGGCGACGTCTGTGGGCATTACGTGAACATGAGCGCGAAGTACTTCTCGAAGGTCGCGTGTGGATTCAGCTCCGCCGGCGGCTGGATCGCGATAAACTTCCAGTAGCGCTCATTTCGGCGGCTCGACCGGCGCGCACGTGGAGACGCCCGCGCCGACGATGTTCGTACCGAGCCCCGTCTTCACCACGGTCGTCGTCCCGGTCGAGGGTCGATACTGCTGGATCTGCGAGTCGCCCGTGGGGCTCGTGAACAGCCAGAAATCGCCGCCCCAGAACGCGAACGCCCAGCCGCTCCCGATCGATACGCTCGGCTGCGGGGCCTGGCTCAGGATCTTGCCCGAGGCTTTGTCGATTTCGGCGATGATGATCGGACTGTAGTTGAAGAAGCCGAAGAGCCGCGCGTCGCCCGTGCCCGTGAGCTCGGCCGCGCCGGAGAGTTGGTCCCAGGGGCCGACGAAGGAGAGCGTGAGCGACTGGGTGTCGATCCGCGCGAGCCCCTTGCCGTTGTAGTCGGCGACGTAGAGCGTCTCCTCCGCGCTGCCCGACGTATTGGAGACGAAGCCCATTCCGAACGTGGTAAAACCCTGCTGCCCCGGCGCGTAGGTCGTCGCCGCGCAGGCCGCCGTCTTCACGTCGACGTGGTAGATGCGGCCGTCGCTGAAGAGGATCCACGCCGTCCCTTTGCGGTCGACGGCCATCGAGAACGGCGTGCCAAGGCCGCCCGTGGGGCAGTCGATCACGCCGATGAGCTTCACGTCGAGCGTGGGTGGGTTGAAGCTGTAGAGCTCGTTGTCCTGGCCGATGATGTAGACGAGCTTCGCCTCGTCCGCGCAGCCGTCGTCGCCGGATCCGCCGCCTGCGCCCATGAGTCCGCCGTCGCCGAAAAGATCTCCGCCCTCGCCGCCCGAACCGGCGTTCCCGCTGCCCATCCCGCCGGCCTCGGCGCTTCCACCGAGCCCGCCGCTCGATTCGCCTCCGTCGCCGCCATTCCCGGAAGGACCTCCGCCGCTGGGCGTGACGCCGCAGGCGGAAAGGACGAGCACCGCAGGGACTACGAATTGCAAGGAGCGGTGAAGAAAATGCATGGCAAACCTCCGGTCCCGAGGATAGGAGGAAACCCGAGCCACGTCACGCCTGCCGTGATAGGAGGCTCACCGAAGGTCGATGATGAAGTCGGCGATGAGTCCGGCGACGAACGAGCGCGTGTCCAGGGCGCCTGTCGCGGTCGAATAGAAGCGCGTCCAGGTCACGTACGGGGTGAGCGCCAGGAAGTCGAGCTCGGGGCCCGCGCTGTAGCCGCCGGTGAGACCGAACGGGATGGACGTGGTCCCATGGGGATCGCGGAGGTCCGAGACGACGAGGGCGCTCGTCCCGCCGACATGGAAGCGGTCCGCGATCTGGACGTAAACGTTCAGCGGGACGCGAAGGCCGAGATGTGAATCCGTGGTGGGATACCAGGGGACATAGACGCCGGAGTCGATACGGAGGTGCTTGTTCGGGCGGATGATGGCGGGCAGCCCCGGCTGAATGTAGCTGACGAACGGGTGCCTGGGGTTCGGGTCGAGCACGGCCATGAACGAGGCGCCGAGGTCGACGGGCGGGGTTTTGAGGTAGCGGCCCGTGATGGTGACGCGGTTCGTGCCCGGAGGCGGCTCCTGACCGATGTAATAGGGGCCGATCTGGATGTCGACGTGCATCTCGGGGGCGAAGCCCCACAGAGTGCCGAAGCTCGTCCCCATGCGGTAATAGTCTTCCCCGATGGGGTGCTCGACGAAAGGGCTCACGTAGGGATCGAGCAGCCCCTGGGGCAAGATGAGCCCGCGCTGCACCATGGGCGTGGGTCCGCTCGGTTTGCTGCGATCGACCCTGGCCGTGCCCGCCCGCGCCGAGGCCGGCGGCGGCGTGACGGCTGAGGCCCGAGCGCCAGTCGAGAGGATGAGCACGAGTGCGGCGAATGCCGGCAATGGTCGGTACGAGCTCACGGCGTCTGGGATCGTCATGGAGCCCCGACCCCATGGACGTCATCCCCGGCGAGCGGTGGTTCAGGCTTCGAGGCTCGAGAGCACGCTGAGGCCCTCGGGTCCGCCGAAGACCGTGGCAGGGACGCCGAGGATTCCCATTTCGAGCAGCGCGTCGAACGACCTCGACGATGTGGCGAAGTAGCCGATGCACGAGGACGCTCCGAGCTCGGGTCTCGCGCTCGTGAGCTCGTCCAGCCTGCGCGCGCGTTCGCGCAAAGCGGCCGAGACCTCTCGGGGACGCGCGGCATGCTCGGTGAGGGCCGCGTATCCGATGCGGAGCCTCGGCTCGTCCTTCGGCAGCTCCGCGAACGCGTCCCGCGTCTCTTTCCGAAAACGCTCGGGCACGATGCAAATCCCCGCGTGATCCGGGACGAGCCAGCCCTTCGACAGCGACGCGAGGAGAAGGGCGCTCTCGTCTTCGAGCAATGCCCGTGAGGCCGCCGTCGGCGGCGTCGCATAGACCGAATCGAGGATCAACATGCGCCGCTCGTCCACGCGTGCCCAGCGCCGGAGCTCTTCCACGTCGAACGACGTCAGCGACGAACCCCAGGGTTTCAGCGGCTCGCAGACGAGGAGCGCGTCGAGCGCGTCGAGCTCGGGAAGACCGACACGCGCCTCCCACGGGACGACCGTCGCTCCGGCCTCCGCCGCGAGCTGCAGATAGACGGGGTACACGTCGGCAGGCACGCCGACGCGCGCATTCCGCTTGGCGAGGAGCCCGAGGAGCGCGCGGAGCGAACGCCGAACACCGTGGCTCACCTGCGTGCGCGGCTTCAGCGCCTGCGGGAGTTCGAGGTGCGCGAGGAAGCGCTCCGCGAGGTGACAACGATAAGGCGCTTCGGGGTGCGTCGAGGGCGCAATGGCGGCAAAGGCGCGCCCGAGGCTCCGGTAGACGTTGAGCTCCGCGAGATCGACGAGCGCCGGGCGCGTGGCCCGAAGCTCCGCGCGGCGCGCGAGGAAGGTTTCGTGGTTCATAACGTCGAGCTCGGATCTTCCAGCGAGGCGAGGCAGGTTCCATCGGCCATCACGTTCCACGAGCGCACGATGCCATGCGTCCGCTCCCAGCCGACCGAGGGCTCCGTGTACGCGGCCACGCGGAGCACGCGGCCGCCGATTTCACCTTCGAACACCGGGCTCCCCCAGGGCAACGCCTCGCGCTTCTCGAAGCCGAGCTCGGCGAGCGTACGAAGCACGAGCGCGAGAGGCACCTGGTTCATCTCACAGAACTGGTTCGCCGCGCTCGGCGCCCACGGGTTCTCCGAGAGGCTCGATACGTAGAGTTCTTTGAAACAAACCTCCTGGAAGCCGTCGGCAGCGCTCCGTTCGAGGTACGCGCGCACCTTCGCCGCATCGTCGACCCCGCCTCGCTGGAGCACACAAATGGCCCGCGTGCGCAGGCCCGGCGCGCGGCCGAATGCCCCGGAGTCGACTGCGATCCCCATGATTCGCGCGTCGTCCTCGCGCGTCACGCCGTGCCGGCTCACCGCGAGCGTGGTGAGCCCCGCTTCCCGGAGGCCTTCGAGCTCGGTGAGGTCGAGTCGCGCCCCGTTCGTGATGAGCAGGGTTTTCGAGAACAACCCCGCGAGGCCACGCACGAGCGCGTGAAGCTTCTCGGGTTCGATCAGCGTCGGCTCGCCGCCGCCGGTGATGACGGCGCGCTCGGCGCCGCGCTCCTTCGCGAGCTTCGCCCAGGCGAGCCATTGGTCGAGCGTGCCGCTCCGCTGGCGTGCGAGATCGGAGACGCTCGCCTTCGAGAAGCAGAATGCACAACGCGCCTGACAAGCCTTCGCCACCGGCAGGACCGACACGCTGCGCGGCCGGCATTTCGCCCATTCGACGAGCCCGTCGTCGCCCAAGCGGAAGGCCTCCGCGGTGATTTCCTCGTGCCTCGTGGGGACGAGCGTGTCCTTTTCGTCGACCCACGCCACGCCGCTCAAGGGGATCTCGCTCGCGGGCCAGCGCCAGCCGATGCCCGTGCCGGTCACGTCGTTCGGGCGCATGCCTTCGGGCCCGACCGGGAGCCGCGCGCGCAGCGCCACCACGCGATCCTTCTGGCGCCCGAGCTTCGCCACGAGCCGCCGCGCCTTCTCGAGCCCCGGCGCCCAGCGCTCGTCTTCCTTGAGCATGTAGAACGCGTCGGGAAACCTCGATTCGCCGATCGACGCCTTCGAATAACACATCCCGTAGCGGTCGAAGCCCCGCAGCCAGTTCGAGAGCGGGATGAAGGCGATGAAGGATTCCATACCGTACATGGTTCTCGACCCACGGACTCGAGTCAACCGGACTTCTTTGGTTTTCGCCGCGGATCCACCCGCTGGATGAGCGCCGCGACCTCCGCCGGGAAGGCGGCCGCGTGGCCTTCGAGGCTCCGCTCGATCTCGGCCCCAAAGTCGATGTTCTTCGCCTTCTCGGCCTTCTTGCCGGCGAAGGCGAGGTACCAGCGCGCCGCCCCGAACCGGCGAAAGTACGCGACGAAGTCCGAGAACGAGAGGTCGAGGGGGAAGAGATCACAACCGTCCTCGGCGATACCGATCCGATAGGGGGCTCCCTTCGGATCGAAGTGGTCGATCGTGAGCCACACGGACTCGCCGGGGACGGAGACGAGGAGCTTCGACCGCTTGAGCGTGTTCAGGCGATCGAGATCGCGCCTCGACTCCACCTCGAATCCGTCGCTCCAGAGCTCCTCGCAAAACGGCTGGGCGTAAAGGTCACCCGTCTCCACGTCGTTCTCGTGGTCCCTCATGCTTCGATATTGCCGGTGCGGACGAAACCCCGCGAACGCCGCTTCGAGCCCGCAGATCGAGGCTTCCTCGCCGAGGGGCACGCCGCCGCGGGTGGCGCGAAACACGAGGCCGTCGCTCCTTTCATAAAATGCCGCGACGTCGTCGGGGAGATCTTTTCCGAGCACCTCGCGAACCCGGCCCGCGAGCTCCGCGAGCCTGCTCCTGGGTCGCCGGAGGGTGATCGTGACATCCCCCATGGTTTCGATCTCGGTCGTCTCGTCCATCGGACCAGCAAATCGTACGCTCGCGCCCGTGTCAACGATCCGACACGTCGTTTCTTCCCGGAACGGCCACCTGGTGCGCCCGCGATCCAACTGGATCCTTGAAGCTTCACCCTCGCGCGGGTAAGGGTCTCGATTCACCGCGGAAAGGCCCCACGCGAGAGGGCCGTGCGCGCTGGCACGAGCATTGCGCAGGCCCCGCGCCGATGCGTTCGACCATGCATACTTCGTCCAGCCTACACCTGTTCCGCGCTTCTCTCTTGCCCCTCGCCGCGCTCGTGCTGCCCGCGTGTGGCGCGGATGCATTCGATTCGTCCGAGGGTCCGCTCGCCGAGACCGAGCAGGCCTTCACCGTGTGCGCCGACGGCGATACGGTCGAGGGAATCGACGTCTCGGTATGGCAGGCCGAGGTGAACTGGGACCAGGTGAAAGGCGCGGGCATCGAGTTCGCCATCGCCCGCGTCAGCTACGGGACCAGCAAGGATACCTGGTTCGATACGAACTGGAGCGGCATCAAGTCCGCGGGGCTCGTACGGGGCGCGTATCAGTTTTTCCTGCCGCACCAGGACGCCATCGCCCAGGCCGATCTCATGATCGACGCGATGGGCGAGCTCGGCCCGGGAGATCTGCCGCCGGTCCTCGACGTCGAGGACATGGCCGGGCAGAGCAAATCGACGGTCGTGAGCAAGATGAAGCAATGGCTCGCCCACGTCGAGGCCGCCACGGGCGCGAAGCCGATCATCTACACGGGCAAGTATTTCTGGCAGGACAACGTCGCGAGCTACGATTTCGGCGACTACCCGCTCTGGATCCCGAACTACAGCTTCGATTGCCCGAACCTGCCCGACAACTACTGGGACCAATGGATCCTGTTCCAGTACACCGACAGCGGTTCGGTGCCTGGCGTCGCGGGCAACGTGGATCGGAATGCGTTCAACGGCAGCCTGGCCGATCTGATGGCCTTCGCGAACAGCGGGCCCGAATATGCTGCGAAGTTCGTGAGCCAATCGTTCCCGTATGCGAGTGAAGGCCCCTTGCAGGTGGAAGCGGGCGGGACGCTCGAGGCGTACATCGAGATGCTGAACGTCGGCACGAAGGCGTGGGATGGCAATACATTGCTCGCGACCACGGAGCCGCGGGACCGGACGAGCCCCTTCGCCGGCCCGGAATGGCCGGGGCCGAATCGTTATGCGCGCGTCGAGGGCACGGTGCCGCCGGGCGGGACGTACAAGTTCACCTTTACGTTGCACGCGCCCCTGGAGACGGGCGTGTACGACGAGCATTTTGGTCTCGTGCAAGAGGGCGTCACCTGGTTCAGTGATCCGGGTCAGGGAGGCCCGCCGGATGCGCAGCTCGAAGGTCTCTTCGAAGTGGTGCCCGGCATGGGCGCGGGCGGCGCCGGTGTGGGCGGCGCGGGTGGAAATGGCGGGGGCGACGCGGGCGACGCGGGCGGCGCGGGCGGAAACGGCGGCGGCCTTGGGAGCGACCCGGGCAGCGAGAGCGGGTGCGCGATGGCGACGGGCGGGGCGCGCGGTGCAGGGTCCTTCGGGCTCGCGCTGTTCCTCGGGCTCGGGTCGGTGATGCGACGTCGACGGCGCGCGTCCGCCTGACTCGCCTCCTACGCACATTCCGTCCACAACGCAACGCACATACACACGACCAGGCGAGGCCATCGATGAATATGCCTTGACAAGCATATACCTCGATGGGCATATACGCGTCCATGCTGAGCGCGTTCGAAGTCGTGGCGGAGCCGAACCGCCGCCGCATCCTGGATCTCCTTCGCGAGGGGCGCCGTCCTGTCGGGGAGCTCTCGGACCGGCTCGGGCTGACGCAGCCCACCGTGTCCAAGCACCTGCGCGTGCTCAAGGAGGCGCGGCTCGTGGATGTGGAGCAGGACGCTCAGCGTCGGCTGTACGGCCTGCGCCCGGAGCCCCTCGAGGAGCTCGACGCATGGCTCGCGCCGTATCGAGCGCTCTGGTCGCGGCGGCTCGACGCGCTGGAGCGCCACCTGGACACGATGACGGACGAACCGCCCGAAAGCTCCCGCCGGAGCCCGACCCCGAGGAGGAAACGATGAAAAACGGGACGTTGATCACGAAAGGCAATCACGTCGAGCTCCGGTTCGAACGGCGCCTCGCCCACCGACCCGAAAAGGTTTGGCGCGCGCTCACGGAGAGCCAGGAGCTCGCCCACTGGTTTCCCGCGCGCATCGAGGGCGCGCGCGAGGTCGGCGCGGAGCTGCGGTTCTTCTTCGCGGAAGGCGAGCCCGGCAAGGGAAAGATCTCCGTCTTCGATCCGCCGCGCGTGCTCGAATACACGTGGGAGGGAGACGTCCTGCGGTGGGAGCTCGCGCCCGAGGGCACGGGCTGCCTCTTGATTTTCACGACGATCCCGGCAGACCGCGCGAACGTCGCGCGCGACGCCACGGGCTGGCATTTCTGTCTCGACAACCTGGAGGCGGCGGTCGACGGAACGCCGGCCGCAGGGTTCGACAAGGAGCGCTTCTCCGCGCTCAATGCGGAGTACGCTGCGCGCTTCGGGCTCGGCAGCTTCCCGGCCTTCATGACGAGCGAGGCAAACCGCGTCGCGGAAGGCGCCCTGCGCATCCCGGGCGTCGAGGCGTACGCGTTCACCGGCGCGGATGGCACCGAGCTCTTGCTTTGCCACGCGAAGACGGATGCGAATACGGACGAGCAGTGGCGCGACTTCGACGAGTACCTGGCAGTGCTGGAAGGTAGCTACGTGCTGCGCATCAATGGCATGGACATGGAGCTCGGCGCGGGGCGGGAGTTCGTCATCCCAAGGGGCGCTCGTGTGTCGGGGAGGTTTTCCGCGGGAACGCGGACGATGCATGCTGTTTCAGGACGGAACCTCGGGCGGGGCGGGGCGTAGGGCGTCTGGCGCGGCTTTGCGGCTCCTGATACGCTCGTCCCCCGAAAGGAACCCTCGACCATGAGCGAACCCACGCGTGCTCCGCGCAACCCGATGACCCTGAAGCCGGTGGTCCTCGAGCTTCCCGGCATGCACGAGGTGACGGTCCGGGCCGACATCGACGCCGGTGGTCCGACCCTCGACGTGTATACACCGCCGGGCGGCGGCGGGCTGCGGCCCGCCGTCGTGTTCGTCTCGGGATACCCGGATCCGGGATTCGAGATGATGCTCGGATGCAAGCTCAAGGACATGGCGTCGTACGTGTCCTGGGCGAAACTCGTGGCGGCGTCGGGGATGATCGCGGTCACCTACGCGAATCGGCAGCCCGAGGACGTGGCCCTCGTGATGCGGCATCTTCGCGCGCACGGCGCGACGCTCGGGATCGATCCGGATCGGATCGGGGTGTGGGCGTCCTCGGGCAACGTCCCCAATGCGTTATCGCTGCTCTTGCGCGACGCCGAGGTCCGCGTCGCGTGCGCCGTGCTCGCGTACGGCCATACGCTCGATCTCGACGGCGCGACGCACGTGGCCGACGCCGCGAAGCAATACCATTTCGCGACGCCGGCCGCCGGCAAGTCGATGGACGATCTCCGCGCCGACGTGCCGCTCTTTCTCGTGCGCGCCGGCCGTGACGACGCCGGCCTCAACACCGCGCTCGATCGTTTCGTCGCGGCGGCGCTTTCGCGCAATCTGCCGATCACCCTGAGCAACGACCCGACCGCGCCGCATGCGTTCGACATCGTCGACGATAGCGAGACGTCGCGGGAGCGGATCCGGCAGATGCTCGGGTTTCTGCGTTTTCATTTGGCCGGTTGAGGAGCGCGTCGCCGCCGCCGCATCGCCGCGAGCCCCATCATCCCGAGCGCCGCCCACGCGGCCCCCGTCGCGTCGTCATTGCCCACCACCCGGCACCCGCACGAGCCCTCGCTCCCGGCATTGCCACTGCCGGCACCGCCGCTCCCGCTGTTCCCGCCGCTCGCCGCGGCGCCACCCATCCCGCCGCCGGCCGCGCCGCCCTCGCCGCCGGAGCCGAAGATCCCCGACGAGCTACTGCTCGCGTCCGAGCTGCTCGGCGCCTCCACGCATTGCCCCGCCATGCACGCCTGGCCCGTCGGGCACACGGCGCCCATGCAATTGTCCACGCACGTCCCGCCGGCGCAGTGCGTCCCCGCGTCACACGTCACGCCAATGCAGGAAGGCTCGATGCACAGGCCGCTCGACGTCTCGCACGCCTCGCCGCCGGCACAAGGCAGGCAATCGCAGCGCGTGACGCACACGCCGCCGTCGCATACCTGGCCGCTCTCGCACGTCACGCCGGCGCACGGATCGACGCACGCGCCCACGCGACAAACCTGCGGGAACGGGCAAGCGACGTCGTCGCACGGGCCCTTGCAGGTGCCGCCGATGCAGACCTTGCCGGCCTCGCAGGTCACGTCCTTGCACGCCGCGTCCACGCAATAACCGTTGCTGTTGCATGCCTGGTCGGGCAGGCAGTCGAACTCGCCGCCCTTGCAGCTCTGCACGCAGGTGCCCTTGTCGCAAACGTACCCGCTCGGACAGATGTCCCCCTCGTCGACCGTCCCGTTGCAATCATCGTCGATCCCGTTGCAGTTCTCGCCCTTCGGCTGCGAGAGGTCCTGGCAGACGACGCCGTTCGACGTGCATTGCGTCACGCCCGATGCGCAGACGCCGGGCTTGCCCGTATCGCAGGGCTGGCCGCCGCCGGAGCACGTGATGCCGGTCAGGAAGTAGACGTCGTCGTTGAAATCGCCGTCGTTGTTCCAGCCCGAGGCCGTGGTCGCGCCGTCCTCGAAGGCGATGTAATAGGCGTTCGCCGTGGTCTTCGAGGCATAAATCACCGCCGTGATCCACGGCGCCGGCGGGTTGCAGGCCGAGCAGAGGTTGTTGTATGCCGGGTTCGAGTAGTGCGTCTCGCCGCCCACGAGCGCGAAGCCGACGAGCCCGCCCGCGTAGGCCGGGTCGTTCTTGATCGACGTACCGTTGAACGTGGTGCCGACCGGCGAGTTCGGCGGTACGAGGACGTGCAGATCCGCAGCCGGCGGCTTCTGCCCGGTCTCGTTGTACCAGGCGAGGCCGAAGTGCGAACCGGCCTCGTTCAGCACGAAGGTCGCGGTGAAGCCGCAGAGCGGCGAGAACGCGTTCGGCGTGGTGTGCGCGTCGGCCTTCCAGTCGACGGGGTCGTTCTGGTTCTGAAAGAAGGTGTAGAGCTGCACCTCGGCGTTGGCCGAATCGAGCGGCACGACGAGGCCATTGGGCTCGGTGACGACCGCAAGAGCGGTGCCGGAAGCGAGGACGAGGGCGAGGGTGGAAGCAAAAAGCGGTACACGGCGCATGCCCCAGGGTACCGCACCGCCGCGCGTTCGTGGGATTTTTCGTGGGATGGATTCGTGCGCGGCTCTCGGGGTTCGGCTCACGAAAGCCGCGCAATCGCGACCGCCACCCTCGCGAGCTCCTCTTTGCTGGATTCCGGGCCCAGAAGATCGGCCGCAATCCGTCGTGCTGTCGGCACGGCATCCGCGATGAGCTGACGCCCGGCTTCGGTGAGCACCGCGAACGTGACGCGACCATCGTCCTCGCTCGGCTGGCTCGAGATGAGGCCGCGCTGCGTCAGCGGGCGGAGCATCCAGGTCACGCCCGAGGCCGTCACGCCGAGCTGCTGGGCCAGATCGATTCGCCTGAGCCTGCGACTGGGCGCCTGGTCGAGCACCTGGAGCAGGTGCAGATCGTTGAGGCCGATACCGTGCACCTGGCCGAGCGAGGCGTCGAAACGGCGGATCGTGGTCGCGTGTGCCCGGTTCAGGTCGAACAGGAACGTCAAGTGGTAGGCAGACATGCCCCTCTCTTTTGTTGAGTCCTCAAACAAATCCCTTGCGGAGGTCGTGCACGGATGTTAGTTGAGAACTCAACCAACTGCCAGGAGAGAAACGCATGTCCACGCATGAAGAGAGCGATGCCAGCTCTCCTGTGCAGCCGTTCTGGCTGCGCGGCCCCTTCGCCCCGGTCGCCGATGAGGTGACCACGTACGATCTGCCCGTGGTGGGCGAGCTACCGCGCGAGCTCGGCGGTATGTATCTACGCAACGGCCCCAATCCGAAGAACGGGACCTCCCCCCATTGGTGGTTCGGCGACGGGATGGTGCACGGCGTCCACCTCGAAGGCGGAAAGGCATGCTGGTACCGAAATCGCTACGTACGGACCGCAAGGTTTCACGGGACGGACCTCGGCCCCAAGGACGGCGAGGATGCGAGCGTGGCCCGGGCGAGGCGTCTCCGCGGCGGCGGCACGTCGAATACCCACGTCATCGAGCACGCGGGCCGCATCCTCTCGCTGGTCGAGGCCGCGCTGCCGATGCAGCTCGATCGGGAGCTGTCGACGGTCGGGCCCTTCGATTTCGACGGGGCCCTGGACACACCGATGACGGCGCACCCGAAACGTTGTCCCCGGACCGGCGAGCTCCACTTTTTCGGCTACCAGCCGATACAGCCCTATTTGACATATTACATCGCCGACGCGGCGGGCCGGGTGATCGCGAAGCGGGAGATCGAGGTCGACGGTCCCTCCCTCATGCACGACTTCGCCATCACGGAGCAATACGCGGTGTTCTTCGATTCCCCCCTCCGGATGACGCGGGACTGGGGCGATGGAATGCCCTTCGCGTGGAGCGATACCCACAGGACGCGTATCGGCGTCGTGCCGCGCGCGGGAGGGGCAGCGCGCTGGTTCGAGTTCGAGCCCGCGTATCTCAGTCACACCGCCAATGCATTCGAGCGCGATGGAACGCTCGTCCTCACGGGCGCCCGCTCCGCGCGCTTCGAGGTGAGCCCGCCGGTTCTCTACCGCTGGGAGATCGACCTCGATTCCGGCCGCACCCGCGAAGGGGCGATCGACGAGCGCGTGGTCGATTTTCCTCGCATCGACGACCGCCGCACCGGAGAACCACATCGCTACACGTACGTCGTCCAAATGCGGGATTTCGTGGCCGGCGTCCCGACGGGCACGGTCTTGCGCCAGTACGACGCGGCGACGGGCGGCTCGGTCGCGCAAGACCTCGGCCCGCGGCAAGTGCCCGGCGAGTGCGTCTTCGCCCCTCGGGGCGACGATCCGACCGAAGATGCGGGCTTTCTGCTCAGCATCGTCTACGACGGCGAGCGCGACGGCAGCGATCTCGTCGTTCTGGACGCCAAGAACTTCGGCGCTCCACCGGTGGCGCGCGTCCGATTGCCCCAGCGCGTCCCCTTCGGATTCCACGGGTCGTGGGTCCCCGCGGCGCACGCGCCCTCGTGAACCCCGTCTCGAGCTCGACCTTCAGCCTGATTTGCTGAACGTGCCGTAAGCACGTTTACGGCACCCAGCGCACATTTACAACGAGAGAGGAGCGCGACTAGCATCCGAATCGTGTAGTCTGGGTCGCTGTCACACGCGTTCAGACGTCACGCTTGCGTTTCGAGGGCACGCGAATGTGCCCTCGGGGCTCGTTTCCTGGAGGATCCTTATGAAACATTCATTTTTCGGCCTGGCCGGCGCGCTCGCGCTCCTGCCCTGCATGCTCGGGACGGCATCCTGCGGCACGGGCGGGGACGCGACCGCCTATTCCTCGCAGATCCCGCCGGACCCCAGCGGCAGCGGCGGCGCCGGCGGCAGCGGCGGCGCCGCCGGCAGCGGCGGCACCGGCGGCACCGGCGGCACCGGCG
>NZ_JASBQE010000091.1 GCF_029960785.1 Polyangium sp. 15x6 | reverse complement strand
CGGCGGCTACGGTGGCGGTCGCAGCGGCGGTGGTGGTGGCGGCGGCGGCGGCGGCGGCGGCGGCGGTCGCGGCGGTGGCGGCGGCGGTCGTCCCGCGCCGGATCCCGGGCCCCCGCCGGATGATTTTGGCTACGACGGCGGCGACGACATCCCGTTCTGATCAAGGCGAAGGTCGCGGCCTTCGCGCGAGAAGCACCGCGACGAAGAGCACGCCGATCCCCAGGCCGAGCAAGGCCGCATCCCGCGGCCGCTCGGCAGCCATCAAGATCGTACGCACGAAGAGGCTCGGCGGCGGCGGCGGCACGAGCGACGCGAGCTCGGCGTTCGTCACGAGGTCGGCACAGCGCTCGCTCGCGCGTGGCTCCTCGCAGACGAACGTGCACAGCACCGCCTCGCTCGCGGCGCCCTCGAAGCCGAGCACGTGCCGGCCCCGGAGCACGACAGGCTTCTCGCCACGCGTGCCCTGCCCCGTGAGCGCCTGCTCGAAGCGGCCCTCGTGCCGCGTGATGCCCTCGGCATCCCATCGCTCGAGCGTGAGGCCGTCGGACACCGCGCCCCGCGCGATCGACGTCGCCATGCCGAGCACGATCTCCTCCACGCCCGGCGCGAAGCGGTCCGAGGGCGCCTCCACGCACGCGACGCGCAGCCTGAGGCCCGCCTCGTCCACGAAGCCACGCCGGAGGCCCACGCGCGCGCCTTTCAGGCTCGACACCACGATCTGTGGCAGCGCCTCGGCGCGCTCCTCCGTCGCGCCCACGGGCACGCCGAAGCGCACGATCGCTCCGCCGGAGAGCGCCTCCTCGCGCCGCTCGCTCATCGCGCGCCGCTCTAGCTCTTGCGCCCCGTGGCCTTGGGCTCGTCGAGCTCACGCATCATCGCGACGAGCTCGCTCCGGATGTCGAGCAGCGCCTCGCGCATCCTTCGCGCTTGCTCCACGCTCGGATCGTCCTCGCCGGGCGGCTCGATGCCGCCTTCGCGGAGCTTACGACGCGCGCCCGCGATCGTGAAGCGGTGCGCGTAGAGCAGGTCCTTCACCTTGAGCAGCGTCTCCACGTCGCGGCGCGAGTAGACACGCTGCCCTTTGGCGGACTTCTGCGGTCGGATGGAGCGGAACTCGCTCTCCCAGTAACGGAGCACGTGCGGCTCGACGCCGACGATCCCGGCGACCTCTCCGATGCGGTAGTAGAGCTTCGCAGGAAGCTCTCGACGCCCGGACAAGCCGCTCACTCCTCCGCGACGGCGGAAGCCGCGGCGCCGCTCGCCCCAGCGACGCGCGGGTTCAGCGCGTGCTTGAGGATCTGGCTCGCCTTGAAGGAGAGGACGCGGCGCTCGGTGATCACGATCGGATCGCCCGTCTGCGGATTTCGGCCCTGACGCTGGCGTTTGTCGCGCAGAACGAAATTGCCGAAGCCCGAGATCTTGATCTTCTCTCCGCGGCCGAGGGTCTCTTTCATCGTCTCGAAGACGAGATCCACGAGGTCCGCCGACTCCTTCTTCGAGAACCCCCCGAGCCGACCGTAGACGGCTTGTACGATTTCGGCCTTGGTCATAGACGAAGTCCCGCCCTTGCGACGCCGAGGATAAGAGCCCGGGCCAGGAATATCCAGGGGGGAGTGATGTGGAAAGGCGAGGAGGGGCGCCGCGGCGGCGCGTGAGGGGCGAGACGATCAGGCGGCGAGCTTGCCGACGGGCTGCTCGGCAGCCGTGGGCTCGCTGGGGCGCTCGCTCGGCGTGGCGAGGAGCATGGGCGCGGTCTCGCGGCGGCGCGCCGACTGCTCGTGCGCCACGAGCATCGCCACGTAGCCGTAGCCGATCGTGAAGAGCGCGGCGAACGGCGTGGCGAAGTAGTGGCCCGTCTGGATCGAGGCGACCGTCGAGCCGAACGAGAGCAGGCAGAGGCCCGTCTCGAGGAGCGGCAGGTCGGCGCGGGCGCGGTAGCGGCCCTTGTTCGTGCCGTGCTTCGGGGTCCGGACGAACTCACCGGCCATGTGGCGCATGCCCTCGAAGACCGCCTTCGAGAGGTGCGGCGCGAGGCCCGTGCCGAGGGCGATGAGCATCGGCAGCCGCGTGAGCACGTTCGCGCGGCTCCGGCCCTGGGCCGCCTCGGCGAACATGTAGAACGCCGCGAGCGAGCCCGTCGTGGCCACGCAGAGCGGCAGGTCCACGATGAGCATCGTGAGCGTGTCCGTGGCCGGCAGGAGCACGAGCGCGGGCAGGAGCAGCACGCTCAGGGTCACCATGAGCGGGTACGCGAAGTGCGGCGTGAGGTGGAAGAGCGCCTCGAGGCGCTGCGCGAAGCTGATGTTCGACGAGAGCACGCGCTTGAGGAGCTTGCGGGCCGTCTGCACAGTGCCCTTCGCCCAGCGGTACTGCTGCGCGCGGAGGGCCGAGACGTCCTCGGGCAGCTCCGACGGCGAGACCACGTCCTCGCGGTAGACGAACTTCCAGCCCGCGAGCTGCGCGCGGTAGGAGAGGTCGAGGTCCTCGGTGAGCGTGTCGTGCTGCCAGCCGCCGGCCTCGTGGATCGCGTTCTTGCGCCACATGCCGCCGGTGCCCGAGAAGTTGAAGAGCAGGCCGGCGCCGTACCGCGCGCGGTTCTCGACGAGGTGGTGGCCGTCGAGCATGAGCGCCTGCACCTTCGTGAGCACCGAGTGCTCGCGGTTCAGGTGGCCCCAGCGCGTCTGGACCATGCCGATCTTCGGGTCCGCGAAGTGACCGACGATGCTGCGCACGAACGAGGGCTGCGGGATGAAGTCCGCGTCGAAGATGGCGACGAGGTCGCCCTTCGCGACCTTGAGGCCCTCGTCGAGCGCGCCCGCCTTGTAGCCGACGCGGTTCGTCCGGTGCAGGTAGACGGCGTCGACGCCGCGCTCGCGCAGGCGGTCGACGTGCGCGCGGACGAGCGCTTGCGTCTCGTCGGTGGAGTCGTCGAGGACCTGGATCTCCAGCTTGTCCGCCGGGTAGTCCATGCGCGCGGTCGCCTCGAGCAGGCGAGCGGCCACGGTGGACTCGTTGAACAGCGGGAGCTGGATCGTCACGCGAGGCAGGTCTTCTTCGGCCACGTGGGGCATTTGCTTCGCGCGCTCGATCTCGCGGCGATGCCGCAAGCACAGGATCACGAGGTGCAGCCGGTGCAGACCGTACGCGCTGAGAGCGAGGAGGACGGCGAAGTACAGGACGACGAGCATCGTGTGGAGCATCGTGCGCGCCTCCCTCGGGCGCAAAAAAACTGCGGAACGACGAGGGAGTACCAGAGGCCGGCCGTCATAGTTGTCATGGACTTGTAAAACGTTGTCTCGGTTTGTCTCTGCTCGTCACGAGCTGCCGCGACTCCCCGGCCGCCCGTGACAAGTCCTGACGAACCTCGACACTTCGCGAAGCCTCGTGACGACCCGGAGACGGCCGCCGCCTCGCGCCGCCCATGCACGCGGGTTACCTTCCCATGGTGAACGACCGATCCGTGCAGACGACCCGCGCCGCGCTCGAGGACCTCAAAACGCGGCACATCGCCTTCCTGAAAGCGCGGCTCACCTCGCCCGCCGCGCGCGCCGAGTGGCAGAAGACCGTGGCCGACGTGCTCGACGAGCTCAGGTTCGCGCCGCTCGGTCGCCTCGTCGAGCCGAGCTCGCTCGCGCGGGCGCTCGATTCGGCGATCACGAAGCAGACCGTGGACGGCTCGCTCAGGCCCGCGATCGAGCGGCTCGCGCGCGAAGCGCACGCGCTGCTCGTGAAGGAGCGCGCGACCATCGGATCGTTCGTCCCGGAGCACGCGCAGAAGGACCTCGCCGCCCTCTTCGCGCGGCCCGACGTGCTGCCGCCGAAGCTCGTGCGCGAGATCGCCGAGAGCGAGGCCGCGCGCGAGGTGATGCGCGAGGTGATGCACGACGCGCTGAAGCAGTTCTCCGAGCGCGTGAACCCGTTCGTGGCGGAGTGGGGTTTGCCCTCGCTCATGAAGAAGCTCGGGCCGTTCGGCCTCGGCGGCGTGGGCAAGTCCATCGACGGGCTGCGCGTGGACTTCGAGAAGCGGCTCGATCCGGAGATCCGGAAGTTCTTGCTCGGCTTCTCGCAGAAGGCCGTGAAAAACGCGGCCGAGTCGATCCTCGCGCGGGCAGGGGAACCGCCGTTCGTGGCGCTGCGGCAGAGGCTCGCGGGGTTTCTCCTGGAGCAACGGTTCGCCGAGGTGCTGCTCGACGTCGGGGCGACGAAGCAAGGCACGCGGATCGGCGTCGACATCGCGGCGCACCTCGCGGCGAACGAGGAGCTCGCCGCGCGGCGGCGCGCGTTCGTGCTCGCGTGGGTGAAGGAGAACGAGGCGAAGCCGGTCTCCGAGGTCTTCGCGTCGCTCGGGCTGCCGGACAAACCTCCGCGCGAGATCGTCACCGCGCTCGCGGACGCGACGTTCCCCGCGCTCACGGCGACGATCGGCACGCCGGCCGCGCAAGCGTGGCTCGCGTCGATCGTGGCCGAGTTTTACGACGGGCTCGTGGCTTCGGATGAGCCCCCTCCCGCGGGCGCGGGAGAGGGCTAGAGAGGCGGGACTTCAGGCCGCGCGGCGGCGGCGCGTCGCGAAGAGGAGGCCCGCGACGAGCGTGAGCGTGAGGGGCAGCGCGCCGCCCTGCGCTGGCGCGGTGCGGCAGCCGCACCCCTCGGGAGTCGTCGGCTCGGGCTGGGTGTCCGGCGGCGGCTCGGCTTGGCACTGGCCCGCCGAGCCCGACGTCGACGTGCACACCTGACCGTCGGGGCAGCCGTTGCCGTCCACGCCGCGGCAGCCGGCGACGCAGCGCTGATCCTGGCAGATCTTGCCGCTCGACGCGTCGCCGCAGTCGGCGTCCGTCGTGCACTCGGGCTGCGTGAGGTCGTCGCCGGCGAAGAGCGGGTTCGTCTCGCCCGGGTCGATCACGCCGTTCAGGTTCGCGTCCTCGGCGCCGTCGAGCTTCGACCCGCCGTCCGTGTCCGCGACGAGCACGAACGTCTTCGTCGCGCCGTTGTCCGCGTCCGCAATGCACTTCTGCGCGGCCGGGTCCGTCCCCTCGCCGTCGCACGAGCGGCCCGCCTCCGTGCCGTCCGCGAGGCCGTCGTTGTCGGCGTCGGCGTCCTTCAGGTTGATGCCGCCGTCGCCGTCGGTGTCGTCGCTCGGGTTCGGCTCGGCGCCGTCGAGCAGGCCGTCGTCGTCCGAGTCCGCGTCGTTCACGCCCGTGCCGAGCGCCTTCTCCAGCGCGTCGCTCAGGCCGTCGCCGTCGGCGTCGATCACGTCCGCGTCGTCGGACCCGGCCCTCGGGTCGAGCTCGCCCGCGTTGACCACGCCGTTCAGGTTCCCGTCCTCGGCGCCGTCGCTCACGCCGCCGCCGTCGGTGTCGCGTGAGACGGGCGAGGTCTTCGTGCCGCCGAGATCGCCGTCGGCGCGGCAATGACCGGCCATGGCGTTCGTCGCCGGGTGCTGGCAGCCCTTGCCCGCCTCGGTGCCGTCGAAGAGCGCGTCGTTGTCGCTGTCGACGTCACGCACGTTGACGATCCCGTCGCCGTCCGTGTCGTCGCTCGGGTTCGACTCGTCGCCGTCGAGCAGGCCGTCGTCATCCGAGTCCGCGTCCTTCTCGTTCGTGCCGAGCGCCTTCTCCAGCTCGTCGCCGAGACCGTCGCCGTCGAAGTCCTTCGTCAGGTTCGCGTCGCCGGGGTTCTCGGGGTTGCCCTCGTTCATGTCGACGACGCCGTTCAGGTTCGGGTCCTCCGAGCCGTCGCTCTTGCCGTCGCCGTCGCTGTCGGGGTTCAGCGGATCGGTCCCCGTCTGACCCGAGTCGCCGTCGGCGCGGCAGTGACCGAACTGCTCCTCCGTCGCGGGGTCGTTGCAGTCCTTGCCGAGCTCGGTGCCGTCGAACAGGCCGTCGTCGTCGCTGTCGGGGTCGAGCGCGTTGATGAGCCCGTCGCCGTCGGAGTCCTCGTCCCAGAGCGGCTCCTCGCTGTCGATCACGCCGTCGTCATCGCTGTCTGCGTCGTCCGGGTTCGTGCCGACTTCCTCTTCGAGGCCGTCGTGCAGACCGTCGCCGTCCTGATCGCCGCAGCCGTTGTCGATCACGTCGTCGCAGTCGTTGTCCTTGCCGTCGCCGCAGACCTCGAACACCGGCGCGCCGGGCACCGCGGTGCAGGTCACGCCGCCCATGGCATCGCAGACCTTCACGCCGCTCGCCGTGCACTCGCCGAGGCCGTTCGTGCAGGCATCGCCGAGCCCGAAGTCCTCGTCGGCCACGCCGTCGCAGTCGTTGTCCGCGCCGTCGCACGCCTCCGTCATGGGGACGCTGGGGACGGCGTCGCACATCGTGCCGCCCGCCGCGTCGCAGATGAGCTTGCCGGCCGCCTCGCACACGCCGTTGCCCACGATGCACGCCGTGCCGAGGTTGAAGCCCTCGTCGGTCGTGCCGTCGCAATCGTCGTCGACCGCGTTGCAGGTCTCGGCGATGCTGCCGGGCGCGACGTCGGGGATGCACTCGAGCACGCCGGCGTTGCAGTTCGTCAGACCCGTGCCGCAGACCGGGGGAAGGTTCGTCGGGCAGACCGTGCCGGCCTCGGGGTTGTTGTCGTCGTTCGTGCCGTTGCAATCATCGTCGATGCCGTTGCAGATCTCGGGCATCGGATCCTTCGCCACGGCGGTGCATTCGACGTTCGGCCCGACGCACTGCTCGATGCCCGTACCCTGACAGGCGCCGATGCCGGTCGAGCAGGGTGTGCCGTACACGGCGCACTCGGGCACCGTGACGGTGAGCGTACAGTAGCCGCTGACGTTGAGCTGGTTCGTGTAGATGACCGCGAGGACGCGCGTGCCTTCCTCGCCGAGGCCCGGCGACCAGGTGAGGTTCGTCGTGAAGGGGCTCGGCTTGGTCGTGCCGGGGATCGGGTTCAGGACGCCGAACGAGCCGATCGACGTCATCTTGAGGAACGAGTTCGACGTGCCCGTGAAGCTCGTGTTGAACGTCTGCCCCATGTCGACGACGTAGTCGCCGGTGCCCGTGCACGTGGGGATCGGCGACTGCACGAGCTCGATGATGAAGTCGAGCGCGGCGCTGCTGATGTTGCCGTTGTTCGGATTCTGCGACTCCAGCATCACCTGGACCGCGTACCTCGATCCGGCCACGCCGCCGTTCGTGTCCCAGGTGAGCGTGCAGCCCGGGGGGGAGCTGCTCACCGCGAGCGTCGGGGCCGCCTGGGTCGACGCGATCTTGGGCGGATGGTGCGTCGTCGCATAGGTGGGGTTCGGGATCGCCTCGGGGATGGTCGAGAAGCGACAGGTGACCGGCGCCCCGTCGGGGTCGACGGCGGGGATCTGGATGGTCCGGATCCCGTTCACCTGCATCTGGATCATCGCGGGGACGACCGAGACAGGGTTGCCGGTGTTGCCGGGCGTGAGGTCGACCTTGGCCTCGACGCGGAAGTACTCGTCGTGCGCGTTGAGCAGCTCGGAGATGCGGCAGCAGTCGCTGAAGTACGCCGTGTACTGCCCGGGCGCGTTGTACGTGTGCGTCGCGGCGTAGCGATAGAAGTGGTACTCGTCGCCGGACGCGTCGTAGCCCGAGCCCACGAAGTTACCCTGCGTATTCGGGTTGAACCCGCCGTCACCGAAGTAGAGGGTCGTCGACCCGATGAACGACTCGACGTGCCACGCCATCGTGACCTCGAAGCGCACGGTGCGTGGGGCCGATACCGGATCGGGGACGCTCCACGTGACGTTGCCGTAGCGGAAATGGGTCGCCTCCGCGCGCCCTGCGAACACGAAGACGCAAAGCGCCGCAAGGACGGCGAGGAAGCCCTTGAATTTCGACATCGGTCCTCCGGGAAGGGCGCGAACGAGGCGAAGCCTCGGCGAGGGCGCGCCGGGGGGAAGGTGGGCGCGCCTCATCCCTTGGTCGGTCCTTCGACCAGGGGGGCGAATCGTCGCCTTTCCCGCTGCGCTGCGCAAGCGCGGCGCGCGGACACACCTACGTGTCCGTCGAGCCACGACGAACACGAGGGCCCTTCCGAGGATCGAGATGTCTGGTCAGGAAAAGTGCGCCGCAGCTTCGACGGCCGACTCGATGTGGCCCAAGCCGCGCGCGGGGCAGGCAGGAACGGCGGGGGCGAACGCCTCGACGTCGAGCAGAAGCTCCTGCCCCGCCTCCTCCGTCAGGAGCACGAGCGGCAGCCGGGGATACACCTTGCGCACCTCCTCGACCTCGGCGTGCGGATGATCCTTCGTCGCGAGCACGAGCACGTGCGGCCTGCGCGACGAGACCGCGCTCCGGGCCCCGTCCAGGGCAGAGCAGGTCGACACATCGTAATGATGCGCGGAGAGGAACGACGCGAGATCACCGGCGCTCCTGGGGTTCTCGTCGATGACCAGGACGCGTATCGATGCGTTATCCATGATGGTTCGCCCTTAGCAAAAGACGCGCCGATGGGCCCAAGAACCGGCGAACCCGCAGAACGTGGGTTCGGCGCGGCGCACGGGGCAGCGCGGTGCGATCGCGATTGCACATCACGTGCCGCGTCATTTCGCAGCGGGCGCGATCGGGAGCGCTAGCCGCCGAGGTACGCCGCGCGGACCTCTTCGTTCGCCGCGAGCGCCTTCGAGTCGCCGGTCATCGCGATCTCGCCGGTGCGGAGCACGTACGCACGCATGCTGTATTTCAGCGCCAGACGCGTGTTCTGCTCGACGAGCAGGATGGTCGTCCCGGCCTGCGCGACGCGGGCGATCGCCTCGAAGATGTCCGCGACGAGCCGCGGCGCGATGCCGAGCGAGGGCTCGTCGAGCAGGAGCATGGAAGGCCTGGCCATCAGCGCGCGGCCAATCGCGAGCATCTGCTGCTCACCACCGGAGAGCGTGCCGCCCTCCTGCTTCATGCGCTCGCCGAGGCGCGGGAAGAGGCGCACCACGTCCTCGAGCGTCTCGTCCATCGTCGACCGGTTCCTGTGGTTCCAGGCGCCGATCTCCAGGTTCTCGCGCACCGTGAGGTTCGGGAAGATCGCGCGGCCCTCGGGTACGAGCGAGATGCCGACGCCGACGATCTCCTCGGCCGGCACAGCCGCGAGGTCCTTGCCGTCGTAGACGACCTTGCCCGCGGCGATCGGCAAGAGGCGCACGATCGTCTTCAGCGTCGTCGTCTTGCCCGCGCCGTTCGCGCCAATCATCGCGACGATCTCGCCGCGGCGCACCTCCAGGCTCACGCCCTTCAGCGCCTTGATGCCGCCATACGAGACGGCGAGGTTCTCCACGACGAGCAGCGGCTTGCCCGTCTCGGCCGTCGGGGCCTTTCGCGTCGGGTGCGCGGTCTTCACGTCGCGGCCTCCTCCTGATCCGCGGCAGCGGACGCGGCCTCATCCGGGGTCTCTTCGCCGAGGTACGCGGCGAGGACCTTCGGGTTCTTGCGGATCTCCTCGGGCGTGCCGTGGGCGATCGTCTCGCCGTGGTCGAGCACGTGGATCTCTTCGCACACGCCCATGACGACCTGCATGTTGTGCTCGACGAGGATGACCGTCAGATCGAAGCGATCACGCAGCCAGCGGATCTGCTTCTTCAGGCCCTCGGCCTCGCCGTAGTTCATGCCCGCGGCCGGCTCGTCGAGCAGCAGGATCTTCGGCTCGAGCATCATCGCGCGGGCGATCTCGAGCCGCCGCTGGTTGCCGTAGGAGAGCGAGGTCGAGGTCTCGTCGGCGAGCTTGTCGAGGTCGAAGATCGCGAGCAGCTCGATCGCGCGGCGCTGCATCTCGGCCTCGTCCCGGAAGAACGAGGGCGAGCGGAGGAGCGCGGAGAAGAGGCCCGAGCGCCGGCGGTTCTCGCAGGCGACGAGCACGTTCTCGAGGACCGTGAGCTGGCCGAAGAGGCGGATGTTCTGGAACGTGCGGGCGACGCCGCGGCGCGCGATCTGCGCGGGCTTCAGCGCCGAGAGCTCCTCGCCGTCGAACCGGATCGACCCGGAGTCCGGCTTGTAGACGCCGGTCACGAGGTTGAAGACCGTCGTCTTGCCCGCGCCGTTCGGGCCGATGAGGCCGAAGATCGAGCGCTCGGGCACCTTGAAGGTCACGCCTCCGACGGCGCGCAGGCCGCCGAAGGTCTTGGTCACGCCCTGGAGCTCGAGCGCACTCACTTCTCCGCCTTTCCGGTGAGGGGCCCCGTCTCGTTCTCGGGATTCGCCTCCACGTCGGTGCGCGCCGGCAAAGGCTCGGGCGGGGCGTGGCTGACACGCTGGCGAGGCTTGCGCCGGAGGATCTCGCGCTCGCCGAAGATGCCCTCGGGGCGCAGGATCATGAGGCCGATCAGCACGGAGGCGTAGACGACCATGCGCAGCGCGTTGAGGTCGAGCGCGGGGTAGGCCGCCTGGAGCGCCTGCACCGACTCGAAGCGCTGGAGCTGCTCGATCATCTTCACGGTGAACGTGACGAACACGCCGCCCACGATCGCGCCCGACACGCTGCCCGAGCCGCCGAGGATCACCATCGTGATCGCGTCGAACGAGTAGGCGAAGGTGAACTGATCGGGCTGCACGGTGGGGTTGCCGTTGCGCATCGACGCGAGCATCGCGCCTGCGATGCCGGCCCCGGTCGCGGCGATGACGAACGAGGTCACCTTGTACCGCGTCGGATCGACGCCCACGCTCGCCGTCGCGATCTCGTCCTCGCGCAGCGCCCGGAGCGCGCGACCCCAGCCCGAGAACTTGAGCCGCCACGCGATGATCACCGCGACCACGGTCGCGCCGAAGATCCAGAACGGACCGGCATACTGAGGCACGCCGTTGCGATCGGGCCCCGCGTAACCGTTCTGCCCGCCGAGGTAGGCGAGGAACTGCGCGATCGGCCCCTCGACGTCGCCGCCCGTCTGCGCCGTCGCGATGACGAGCCGGAAGATCTCCGCGAAGCCGAGCGTGACGATCGCGAGGTAATCGCCGCGGAGCCGGAGGCTCGGAAGACCCACGACGAACCCGAAGATCGCGGCCACGCCGCCCGCCGCGAGGATCGCCGCGGGCATGACGATGAACGAGTTCGAGAAGAGGATGTCGTCGACGCCGAGGGCCTTGTGGATGTGCCCTGCGACGATCGCGGCCGTGTACGCGCCGATCCCGACGAAGCCCGCGTGGCCGATGGAGAACTGACCGGCCATCCCGTTGATGACGTTCAGCGAGAGGGCCACGACCACGTTGACCAGGGCGAACAGCACGAGCTGTTGCAGAGCCACGTCGGGCACGAGCGTGTCGAACGCGAACTCGAGCCCCACGACGGCGCCGAGGAGGGCCAGCGTGACCAGGATGCGGCGCAGGAGGGGGTTGGGCGACGCGGCTCGGCTCGTCCGAGCACCGTCTGCCAGCGTCGAGGGGGGCATGGGCGGGTGAAAACTCGCGCGACCGGCTCCCACGGTCAAGCAGGAGCGACGCGGGTTCTTACTTCACCACCCGCAGGTAGGGCGGCAGCTCGCGGCGCGGCTTGCGACCGGGCGCCGGCGCGGGCGCCGCCTCCGGACGCGGAGACTCCGTCGCTTCCACGGTCTTCGGCTCTTCGGCGCTGCTCGCCGCCGCCGCTTCGCCCGACGCACCTTCCTTCGCGGCGGACTCCTCGTCGGACTCGGCCTGCGCCGGCGCGGGCTCCTCGGCGAGCGGCTTGGACTCGGGCTCCTCTTGCGAAACGGAAACTGCGGTGAGCTTGGGGCGTGGCCTCTTCGCCGCCGGCCTTTGTGCTTCCTTCGCCTGCTGCGGCGGCGCCTGCATCTGCGCCACCACCTCGGGCGGGATGTCGGTCGGCCACATCATCCCCCGGCCGTCTTCGCCGACGAGCGCGTAGATCGCGTTCCAGGGCATGCGGCACCAGAAGGGGGCCCGATCGAACGAGAGCGTGCAGGTGATGCCCTCGTCGTCGACCTTGAGGTCGGGGATCGGGACGAACATGTTCATCCCGACTTGCAGGACGAGCTGCGGCTTGTCGAGGAAGCGCTTCGGCACCAGCACGCCCGAGCGTCGCGGGTCGAGGTGCACGAACATGCTGGGCCCCTCGAGCAGGGCGAGCGCGACCTCCTTCTTGGGCGGGAGCTTCTGGTGACCGTCGGACATCCCCTTTCCGATACCCTGTAAGCGCGCATCTCGCCAAGCCCGGAATGCGCGAGTGAAAGCCGCGCGCGCCCGCTCGGAGGCCGGCGCGCGGGCCTTTCGAGGGCAGAACGCCTCAAGCGAGGCGCAGGACCTCGGCGTACAGGGTCTCGTAGGCGGAGATCATCTTCCCCATGCCGTAGCGCGTTTCGACGAGCGCCCGGCCGGCTTGGCCCATGCCTGCGCGATCGGATCGCGCCCACAGGCTCCCGATCGCGTCCGCGAGCGCGGCGGGCTCTCCGGCGGGGACGAGCAGGCCGGTCTCGCCGTCCGCCACGATCTCGGGATTTCCGCCGACCCGCGTGGCCACGATCGGCAGGCCCGCGGCCGCGGCTTCGAGGAGCGTGAGGCTCGTGCCCTCCGTGCGCGACGCGAGCGCGAAGAGATCGAAGCCTGGCAGCAGCGTGGCCACGTCGTCGCGGTGGCCGAGGAGCTGCACCGCGCCGTGCAGGCCGAACTTCTGGACCAGCGCTTCGAGCGAAGCGCGCTCGGGCCCCTCGCCCACGAGCGTCAGCCGAGCTCCGGGGTGGCACGTGCGCACCCGCGCGAACGCCTGGATCAGCGTGGCGTGGTCCTTCTCGGCCGAGAGGCGCGCCACGCAGCCCACGTGGAGCACGTCCGCGGGCACGTCGAGCGCTCGCCTCGCCCGCTCGGCGTCGCCGGGCCTGTAGGCGCGCGTATCCACGCCGTTGCGGATCGTCACGAGCCGCCGGGCGCTGCCGTGCTCGACCTCGAGCGCCACGCGCCGCGCGTCGTCGCTCACGGCCACGATGCGGTCCGACAGCGCCGAGGCCATGCGGTTCGCGAGCACGCGCCCGAGGTCGCCCGGGTAGTTGCGCCCGTGCTTCGTGTGCACCACGCGCGGCCGCTTGCCCGTCACGCGCCGCGCGGCGAGGGCCGCGAGCGCGCCGTGCACGTGCGGACGAGGGTTGTGCGTGTGCACCAGATCGATCCCTTCACGACCGAACAGATCCGCGAGCTCGCCGATCACGGACGGATCGAACCCCTGCCCGCGCCGGAGCAGCCGCAGCGGCACGTCGATCGGCGCGAGGCGCGGCGCGAGCTCGCCCGGCTCGTCGAGCGCGATCACCATGGGATCGAAGCGCGAGCGGTCCATGCCTTGCACGAGATCGAGCACCACGCGCTCGAGGCCGCCTGCTCGAAGCCCGAGCACCACGTGCGCGACACGCGTGCGGGGCCTCGGCGCCGGGGCGCAGGCCGCGGGCTTGTCCCCGTTCGACTTCTTCATCGTCACGCTGCCGAGATCGACCGGCACCTCGGAGACCGTGACCCGATGTTTGCCCGCGGCGGTGAGCGGGATGTCGCGCACGATCTCCACCTTCAGCGGCGCGCTCTGGCCGAGCACGAGCCGCAGGCGCTCGTCGACGAGCTTCGTCACCTCGGGCCCGTAGCTCGGGCCCGGCACGATGCGCAGCGTCACGGTGCGATCGGCCCGCTGGTGGACCTGGTAGCGCTCGACCGGCAGGTCCTTGAACAGGAACGGGATCATCTCGCCGGCCACGATGCGGCTGTCCTCGCCGACCAGGAGATCGAGCACGCGGCCCTCCACCGACGCGAGCCGCGGCAGCCCTCGACCACACGCGCACGCGCCGGCCTTGGCGACGGCGACGTCGTCGTTGCGGTAGCGGATGAACGGCATCGCGCGGTTGTAGAGGTCGGTGAGGAGCACCTCGCCGGGCGTGCCAACGGCGACGGGGCGGCCTCCGCCGTAGAGCTCCACGAACACGCCCTCGGCGTGCAGGTGCAGGCCCTCGTGCCGCTCGCACTCGCCGCCGATCAGCATCACCTCGCGGCAGCCGTACCGATCGAAGACCGGCGCCCCGAACGCGCGCTCGATGACCTCGCGCTGCGCATCGAAGAGTTTTTCCGCTGCGGTGATGATGCCGCGGGGCGGCGGGATCTCGATGCCGTGCTCCAGCGCGGCGCGCGCGAGCAGGAAGAGCGGCGTCGTGTAACCGACCACCACGCGCGGCGCGTAGTCGACGATCTCGCGCACCGTCTCGGCGAGCCGATCGGCGCGCAGGTGGAACGTCGAGACGTACTTGCGCCGCCAGAGCGTCTCCTGCGCCGCGCGTTTCGTCGTGCCGAATCCCTTCTTCTCGCCGGGCGGACGACCCCAGACGTGCAGCTCCTTCTCGCCCATCTCGGCGCCGGCCCAGCCGTCGGCGCGCAGCGCGCCCGCGACGCGGCGCTCGTACGTCGGATGATCGTAGGCGAAGCGCATCGGCTCTCCGGTCGAGCCTCCGGTCGCGCTCGGGTGGAGCTTGCCCACGTGCGTCTCGGCGACGAGCTCGCTTCCATGCTTGCGCACGTCTTCCTTCGTGAGGATCGGGAAGGCGGCGAGGTCCTCGGGCGCCTTCACCTGGCTTGCGCGCACGCCGTACTCCGCGAAGCGACGACGGTAGAACGGCACGTTCGTCTCGGCGTGGTGGAGCGCTTCGAGGAGCCGTCGGAACGAGTCTTCGGCGACCTCTTCGGGCGTGCGCCACTGCGACTGTTCGAGCTCGGCGAGCGCGCGCAACGTGCCGCGCCTGCGGAGGTGGGTCTCGTACAGCGGGAAAAGCACGGACTGGAACAGGCTCGCGTACATCGCAGCGAGCGTCCTCTCCGAGAGGACTCTGTCAAGCGCGCGGATGTGCTGGATCCCGCGTGAAATCGGCCTCGATCACGCCCGGGTCGACCCGCGTGCGTCCGGGGCTTCCGCGGCGCGTGGCGCGTCCGTCCTGGGCTCAGGTCCGACGATCGCGACGAGCACGCCGGCGAGGATGATGGCCGCGCCGAGGAGCTCCATCCCCGTGGGTTTGGCGTCGAGGAACAGCGCGCCGATCACGAGCCCGCCGAGCGTCTCGCCCGGCGACACGAGCGCCACGATCGCGGGCGGGAGCGTGCGCGCCGCGGCCTGCACCGAGGTGTGTCCGATGATCGTGGGGACGACGGCGATCGCCGCGAGGGCGACGAACGACCTCGCGGGCAAGCTCGTCACGCCGTCGAGCGCGCCGAGCGGCGGCAGGACCACGAACGTCACGATCGCGGCGACGCCGTAGATCAACGAGCCCGCATGCCGCGCCGGGAGCGCATCTTTGATCGCGCGCGCGGCCGCCACGTAGAGCCCGTAGAGCGAGACCGCGCCGAGCACGAACAGATCCCCCGCGAGCTTGTGCTCGCCCGTTCCCGCCGCGCGACCGATCACCACGGCCCCCGCGGTCGCGAGCAGCACGCCGACCTGCTCGCGGCGCGTCGGACGCACGCCGTGCACGAGGAACGCGAAGACGACCACGCTGAGCGGCTCGAGCGAGACGAGCGAGACGGCCGCGGGCAGCGAGGTCGCGAAGAGGCCGACCTGGAAGAGCGCGAAGTGCGCGCCGAGCAGCGCCCCGCACGCGAGGATGCGCAGGCGCACCGCGGGCGGCAGCGCGAGCGCGTGGCGCACGACGCCCGCCGGATCGAACGCGAAAAGCAGGAGCGAGGCGAGGAGGACACGCCCGAACGCGAGGAACAGCGGATGCGCCGGCTTCGCCACCACGGCCATTGGCGCGCTCACGGCGAAGGACAGACTCGCGAGCGTGACGAACAGCGCGGCGCGACCGCGCCCCGTGGGCTTCGAGCTCGCGCCGCTCACAGGCTGATCTCGCCGGCCCACGACGCGGCGAACGCCGCGCGCGCCGCGGAGGTGCGGCCCTCGCTCACACCCTCGGCGCGACCGAGCACGATCATGAGCTTCGTCAGCGCGGCCTCGGTCGTCATGTCCCCGGCGCCGATCGCCCCTGCCCGCGCGGCCGCGACGCCGCCGTGATACCGCGTCAGATCCACGGCCCCGCGCGTCGACTGGCTGACGATCACCACGGGCACGTCCGCCGCGCGCGCCGCCTCGATCACGGGCACGAGCGAGTTCTCGAGGCGCGGCACGTTCCCCGCGCCGAACGCCTCGATCACCATGCCCTTCACGCCCGCCGCGAGCGCTCCGTGGAGCAGCCGCGGATCGAGCCCCGGGAACGTGCGCACCGCGAGCACGTGCGGTTCGAGCCGACCATCGAACGACGCCCAAGGCCGTGGCGAAAGCACGTGCGGCGCGTGGTTCACGCCGAGGCCGAGCTCCGCGAGCGGCGGGCACGCGGGCGAGCCGAAGGCCTTCATCCCCCACGCGTCGAGCTTCGTCGCGCGGCAGCCGCGGAGCAACTCCGAGTGGAACGCGATGCCCACCTCGGGGATACGCGTCGTCGCCAGATGACATGCGTCGACGAGGTTCGTCCGCGCGTCGGTGCGCACGTCCGCGAGCGGCTTCTGCGCGCCCGTGAGGATCACCGGACGATCGAGCCCGGGGAGCAGGAACGCGAGCGCGCTCGCGGTGTAGGCCATCGTGTCGGTGCCGTGCACGATGACGAAGCCGTCGTACCGATCGAGCGAGCCGTGGACGGTCTCGGCGAGCTCGACCCAGTGGTGCGGCTGGAAGTCGGCCGAGTCGAGGTTGTAGAGAATCTTCGTCTCGATCTCGGCGAGCTTGCGAAGGACGGGCAGCTCCGCGACGAGGTCGCGTGTGTACACGTCGGGTTCGAGCGGCGTCGGATCGCCGCCGCGCATCATGAGCGTCCCCCCCGTGTGGATCAGCAAAAGACGCACGGGCGCGAGACTAGCAAAGGTTCGGCGTTTGGCTCATCCGCCCGGCGAGAACATGATGGGGTAGACCACCGTCACGATCCCGCCCTCGGGCCTCGGAAAGCTCAGGCCTTGGAAGGAGCGCACGATGCATGACACGACGCCGCCGTCGGGCATGTCCGACCCGCCGTTGCCGACGTTCGACACCGCGCCGTCGGCGCCGATCACGAACCGCACGGCGACGCGCCCCTGCAAGTTCGGGTTGTTCCGCAGGCCGTTCTCGTAACAGAGCCGGAAGCGCCCGAAGTTTTGCCGGATGATCCGGCGCACCACCTCCGGCGGTAGCCGGCCGCTCAAAGCCATGGCGCCCGGGCGCGTCTGCGTCGCCGCGTCGCGCGCCTTGGCTTGCAAGTATTCGTTGTAGGAAACCGGCGCCGCGGTCGGGGCCGGCTTCGGAGGGCGATCGTAGAGCAGGCCGATCAAGCCGGTGTCGTGGGCGTCCTCGGGCTCACCGGCGCGGGCGCGCGCGAACTCTTCCGCGCTCCAGCGCTCGCCCGCGGCCTGGAGCGAGCGCATCCACGCCGCTTCGAGGTCCATCTCCGCGCGGTCCTTGCGTTGCCGCCGCCGCGCTCTGTACTCGAGGCCCGCGATCTCGTCGGCGTAAAGCCCCTCCATCTCCCGCTCGTCGCTGCGGCGGAGCATCTGCTGGATGAAGAACTTCTGATCGTCCGTGACGCCGTCGAAGTCGTCGTCCTCGAAGGGCCGGAACCGCGAGGCAAGGGCCGCGAAGACGAGCAGATGGAGCAGCACCGACGCGAGGTGCGAGAGCCCGGTGCGACGCTCCAGCACGGACTCGCGTGGTGCGCGCGGAGCACCTTCGCTGCCGGTGATCTCGATCGTGATCGGCCCCATGCGCACGGCGATCGTCCTGCCGGACCCGAGCGGGATCTCCGCCGCGTCGCGGTACGCGCGCGAGCTCTCCGCAAGGCCACGCGCCACGGCGCGCGCGGGCGTCATCGGTTTGCGCTCGCCGTCGAACACGACACGCGCGCCCTTCGGCACGACGGCGCGCACGTCGCCGTCCCAGCGCGCGAGCAGCACGGGCACGCGCGAGGCCCCCGTGATCTCCGCGGGCAACACGACGTCGCAGCCTTCTTCCTCGCCCACGAAGAACGGACGCGGCGGCGAGAGCTCGCGGGCGGCGAGCACGCAATCGTCTCCCCACCGCACGATGACGTCGACGGCGCGCGCCGAGGCTGCGCTCACCCTTGCACCCAGAACCGGCGGATCGGAGGCCACGGACACACCGACCACGTCACCCTCCCGATCGTTCCAGCCGGACCTTCCAAGAGGCTACATGAGGCCCGGCACCGCGGGAAGCGGATCCCACACGTGCACGACGACGCTCCCGTCCTCGAACGCGCGTGCACACACGTGACACCCGACGACGGAGACCTCCGCGCCCACCTGCCACGTGTGGAGATCCTCCGAGGAGCTCGGCGATGGCGAGTGACGCACGTGGTACTCGCCCCCGCAGCTCGGTGAAGGCGAGTGACACACGTGGCACGCGCACCGGCAGCTCGGCGAAGGCGAGTGACACACGTGGCATGCGCCCCGGCCGCTCGGCGCTGACGACGCTCGCACGTGACACCCACAAAACGAAATCGCCGAGGCCACCTTCCACATGGGGGAGGTGGCCCCGGCGCTCCGTTCACCGCAGTTCGTTCGGGATCAGCTGCCGGGCTGGAACATGATCGGGTACGTCACGGTGACGATCCCGTCCTCCGGCGCCGGGAAGCTCATCCCGTAGAACGAGCGGACCACGCAGGAGACCGCGTTCTGGTCGGGCAGATCCGACCCGCCGTTCGACACCTGCGAGACGCTGCCGTCGCGACCGATCACGAACCGCACGGCCACGCGGCCCTGGAGGTTCGGGTTCGTCCGCAGGCCCTGCTCGTAGCAGAACCGGAAGCGACCGAAGTTCTGCCGCACGGTCCGCTGGATGATCTCGGCCGGGAGACGACCACTCGACGAGACGCCCTGCGGACGCATGATCGGCGCGCTCGTCTTGTGGCCCTTCGGCTTGAGCTGACGGTTGAAGCCGCCAGGCCCGCCGAGGTTCACGCCGATCGTGTTGATGCGATCGAGCCCGATGCCCTCACCCTTGCCACCACCACCCTCCTCGTTCGCCGTCAGACCGAGCCCACCCGAACCCGCGGCGTCGTCGATCGACGAGCCCCACATGTTACCGAGGGCGCTCCGATCGTCGCTGCCGAACGAGGTGTCGCCGCCCCACTTCGCCGTGACGGCGTTCGGGTCGCCGCCGTTCATCACGTTGAGCAGCCCGATCATGCCGAAGTTGCGCGCCTCGTCGACCGCGGCGTGCCGCGCGATCTGCGGGTCCGTGTTGTTCTTGTCCCCGGCGAGCGCAAACCGACCGTCGCTCTTCCGGCTCGTCGTGCTGCCCATCTTGCCCTCGCTGTCCTGCGCACGCGCGCCGGAGCTGCCGCCGGGGGCCTTCTCGGTGTTCTCGGCGAGCTCGGGCGTCTCCTTCTTCTCCTCGTCGCGCTCCGCGTTCACGTCGAGCGCGTGCTGAATGAAGTACCGGTCCTCGTCCGAGATCTCGCCCTCGTCCGTCACGCCGAGGGGCGGGAGGAAGAACGCGGCCGCCGCGAGCAAACCCGCGTGCACCGCGAGGGAGACGCCGTGCCAGGAAAGACCCTTGCCCTGCATCGCCACCGCGCCGCCCTTGACCTTGCGGCCCGCCTTCACGCTCGCGACCTGCATCGTGAGCCCGCCGATCTCCACCTTCACCCGCGCGCCGAGCGAGAGCGCGACCTCGACGCTGCCCGCGAGCTCCGCACACGGCATCGCGTTCGTCGCGTCGACCAACGCGCGCCGGCCCTCGGTCTCGATCGAGGCCTTCGCCGTCGCAGGCACCACCACGCGCGCCTTGCCATCCGCGCCCACGAGCACGACCGGGAGCCGCGAAGCGCCGAGCGTGCCGGCCGGGATCACGAAGTCCGCGTTCTCCTCGCCGACGTGGAACGGACGAACCGGCGAGAGGTGCGCGACGTGGAGGATCGAGTCGCCCCAGAGGATCATGATCTCGATCGCCTCGTCCGCGCGCTCGCACTCCTCGGCCGGGACCTCGGGGCCGCTCTTGAGGAGCGCGTACGTGTACGAACCCTCGGGCGCGTCAGCAGCCACGGTCTCGGGCTCGCTCGCCTTGTCGGCGAAGAGAGCGCGGGGATCGAAGGGGCGCGCCTGGGTCGCGCCGAAAAGATCCACGGGCGCCTTGGCGACGAACGGGTTGTTCGAGTCGAGTGCCGGCTTCTTCTCGTTGCGATGATCCATGACAAACCTCTCCTGATTTCCTCCGCGCATCGGCGGGGATTGCTCTTGCCGTGTTTCCGGTGAAGCTCTGCTACGCGGGCGACTCGTCGGGCGCCCTCTCCAGGGCAACCGCGCGTCTCATCCGGCGTTCAGCATCGCGTCCACGTACCTAACGACAGCAAGATCGGGGGCGGGTTCCAGAAAAGCGACATGACCCCGAAACAGCGGGGATCGCAGGGGAATCGGGGCGCCCGGGGGCTCAACCGGCGCGCGTCTCGGCCGGAACCGGGGCACGGCCGAGGAGGGCTCTTCCCGACTCGACGAGGAGCGCGATCGCGAGGCCGACGAGCAGGACGCCGACGATGCCGTTCATCGTCGCCGTGTTCAGGGTGAAGCCGCCCTGGCGGAAGGAGCCGAAGGCGTGGCGGATCTGGGCGATGAGCGCCCAGAGGGTCACGGTCATGACGAAGACCATGGGCACGGCCGTGTACCAGATGCGGCGCTTCTCGCGGTGGAGCCAGACGGTGACGGCGAGGAGCGTGAGCGCGGCAAGGAGCTGGTTGCTCGTGCCGAAGAGCGTCCAGAAATCGAGGTAGGCGGGCCGCACGCCGGGCGCGGGCGGGCGCGCCGTCGCGACGAAGTACGCGGGCGGGACCAAGGTGAGCGCCGTGGCGATCGCGCCCGCCTTGCGCTTCTTGCTCCAGCCGAAGAGCTCCTCGAGGACGTAACGGCCGAGGCGCGTGGAGACGTCGAGCGTGTCGAAGACGAAGGTGGAGAAGGCCATCGCGCCGAACGTGGCCGCGAAGAGGAAGTGCTCCTTGCCGAGGATGACGGTCATGAAGCGACCGACGCCGTCGCCGTAGATCTTGCCGGGGCCGGGGAGCTTTCCTTCGGGCGCGAGCGTGATGACCGTGGTCAGCGCGATGATGGCGACGAAGGCTTCGAGCAGCATCGCGCCGTAGCCGACGGGGTGCGTGTGCGACTCCTTGGCGATCTGCTTCGAGGTCGTGCCCGAGCAGACGAGGCCATGGAAGCCCGAGCAGGCGCCACACGCGATGGTCACGAAGAGGAACGGGAAGAGCCCGCCGAAGGGGCCGCCGGCGTCGAAGGTCTTGAAGGCCGGCATGCGGATGTCGAACTCGCCGGGATAACGCAGGCCGCCGAAGAAGAGGCCGATCGTGCCGACGGCGAGCGCGAGGTAGAGGACGAATCCGCCGAGGTAGCCACGCGGCTGAAGGAGCAGCCACACGGGCAGGAGCGAGGCGACGAAGCAGTAGACGAGGATGCCGAGGCCCCACGCGCGCTGCGGGTTCTCGAAGGGGAGCACGAACGAGGTGGAGATCTTGGTGCCGAGCCAGACGACGCCGAGCGTCGCGGGCACGAAGATGATCGTGGTGAGCCAGAGCGGGGGCTTCAAGCGCCGGTCGATGAGGCCCATCAGGACCGAGAGGCCGAGGTACATCGTGCTCGCGGCGGCGACAGCGCCGCCCGGGTTGAAGCTGTACTTGCCGCCCTCGAACTCCTCGGTCTTGCCGACGAACGTGCTCGCCGTGATGTCGGCGAAGGCCACGATCACGTAGATGAGCGCGAGCCAGATGAACGTGAGGATGAGCAGCCAGGCGCGACGGCCGAGCTGCCGCCGGACGATCTCGGCCACGCTCTCGCCCTCGTGGCGCACGCTCGCCACGAGGGCGGAAAAATCGTGCACGGCGCCGATGAAGATCACGCCGAAGCCGATCCAGAGCACGCACGGCACCCAGCCGAACATCTGCGCCGCGAGGATCGGGCCCGCGATGGGGCCGGCCGCGGCGATCGCGCTGAAGTGCTGGCCGAGCAAGTAGAAGGGCTTCGTCGGCACGAAGTCCTCGCCGTCCGCGCGGCGCACCGCAGGCGTCTCGGTGCTGTCGTCGAGCGCGTAGTTCCGCGCGATGAGGCGGCCGTAGGAGAAGTAGCCGACGGTGAGGACGACGATGACGCCGAGCGCGAGCAGGGGCAGCACGCGGCGAGTATAAGGCCACGCCGCGTTCGTCGAAGCGCGTTACGAGCTCCGCGCGAGGCTCGCGAGCGCTCGCTCCGCACCACGCCTGCGCGCATCGGCCTCGTCCCGGAGCCTGCGCATCTCCGTCTCCATCGGGCCGATGCGCTGCTGCATGGCGTCGAGCTCGCTCACGTACCGCGCGCGCAGCGCCCCCTCCGGCCCCGCGTCGCGCAGCACGGCGAGCTGCTCGGCGATCTTTCCGTGCCGGGTGTAGACCTCGACGAGGTCACGATCGAGGCGCATCCGCTCGGCCTCGAACCGCGTCGCTTCCTCGACGTTGCGGGAAAGCTCGGAGAGCACGTCGAGCCGCGAAACGTCGACCCGCCCGGAGGCGCGCCAGGTCTCGATCTGCCCGGGCTCGATCGACTCGTAGGCGAGGCGCGTCGACTCGGTCCACACCTCGCGCACCTCGATCGTCGCCTCGCCGCGCGGCGGGACCTCGACGCGGAAGCGCGTGACGCGCGGCGTCTCGGCGAGGGGCGTGAGGCCCTCGGCCGTGAGGGTGCGGCCTTCCTTGCGCGGGATCTCGATCACGACATCCACGGCAGTCGAGTGATCGCTGCGCACGCCGTAGGCGTGGCGCTCCTCGACGCGCCGCTGCTCGAGGAGGCCGCCCGCCTCGAAGGCGAGGCCCGCGAAGGTCGTGTCCTTGCGGCTCGTGCGGTGGCAACGAACGCGCGGGTCCTTCGTGAAGGAGACACGCACGAGCGCGCCGCGCGTAGCAGCCCCGATCGCGGATTCGCCGACGTAACGGCCCTCGTCGTAGACGGCGCACCGGCCCTCGTCGAGGCGCACGCCGGTGTCGTTGTCGAAGCAGAGCACGAGGTCGGGGCTCGGCCCCGCGCCCTCGCGGAAGATGCGCTCCCTGCGCACGCGGACGCCCGCGGCGAGCACGGGGATCATCGCGGCGCCGCGGCGCGGGATGGAGACCGGGCCCTCGGCGGCCCACTCCCTCGGCTCGGCGGCGGCGACGGCGGCGAGCTCGGCCGCGGCCTGCTCGGTGTCCATCGTGTCGGCTTCGTCGATGCGGTCCGGCGCGCGCCCGGCGAGCGCGACGAGCGTTCCGAGCGGCGCCGCGGCGCGAATCGTGGCCGGCTGGCCGTGCGCCCTGCGCGTGCGCTCGAGCTTCGTCGCGTTCTCGATCTCGTCGTCGCTCCGTCGATCGCCGCGCCCGTACGAGTCGCTCGACGCCGCGGCCGCCTGCGCGCTCGACAGCACGAGCTCCACGTCTTCGAGGTCCTCGTCGAGCGGGTTCTGCACGAGCGCGAACGCGAAGAGCCGCGCCTCCGCGCCCGCGAGCGCGAGCCTGTACGAGAGCTGAAACGGAGCGGCGGGCACGACGTAGAGCACGCGCACGTCCTCCACACGACCCGCGAGGCCCACGCGCACCGCGCGACCGTCTCCGCCTGCGGAGGCGCGCCCGCGACTCACGAGCACGTCGAGGCTCCCTTGCAGCGCGGGATCGGCGAGCTCGATCTGCCGCACGGACGCCATGTCGACGACCTCGATCTGCCCGGCTCCCGTGCGCAGGAGCAGCCACCTGCGTGGCCCTTGCCCGCCCGTCGACTCTTCGAAGCCGAGGACCTCGCCCTCGATGGGCCCGTCGCCGCCGGAGACCCGCACGCGCCGACCCCGCGCCGCGTGCACGATGCCGCGCAGCGTCGTCCCTGGCTCGAAGCGCAACTTTCGCTCGGCGAGCGCGGCGTCCGGGTCTTCGGGCGCGTCGAAGGCGAGCGCCGTCGTTCGGCCCTCGCCGCGCTCCACCCAGACGACGAGCGATCGGAGAACCTCGCCGAGCTCGGCGCGACCGAAGGGGAGCTCGAAGCTGCCGTCCGCGCTGCCGCGTCGCTCGACGTGGGCGAGGCCTTCCTTGGAGAGGACCACGCGGCGGATGCGGGGCCCGAGGTTTCGTCCCATGCGCAACGCAGGCTATCGCCGAAGCGCACCCCGAGAAAAGCGCGGGCGCTTGACCTGCCGCATCGGCTCGGAAACGATGCGGGCATGCGCCACTTCCTCCTCGCTCTCGTCGCGCTCTCGGCCCTCGTCGCAGGCTGCTCCTCGCAGCGGGCACGGCCTCCCGCAGCCGATCCGGGCTGCGGCTGCGCGGCGCGGCAAAACAATCAGCAGCCGTCGCAGTGGTCGCGTTAATGACCGAGAGATGAACGCGCCGCGGCGTCGCCCATTTTGACGCGCGGCGAAAACACGGCCGGGACGAATGCCGCGCCAGGTGGTCGGGGACCATTACGAGGAGGCGAGCTCGATCGGGCCGGAGTGCGAGGCCGAGATCCAGCACGCGAGGATGGACCTCGCCAAGGCCTCTTGCTCCGACTACATCTCCCCGCCGGAGCCATGCACATCCTGCCCGACGTTTCGGCGCGCCTCGCGCGCTTCGTACCCACGCCCATCGACGCCGACCTCGACGCGCTCGCGCCGGACGAGCGCGAGGTCCTCCTGCACCTCGTCCGCGCGTCCCTGCCGATCGACGCGATCTTCCTGCGGCAATCGTTCGCGAAGGCGCCGGAGATGCGCGCGGAGCTCACGAAGGAGTCGTCGCCGCTCGCGAAGGACGCGCTCTCGTATTTCGACCTCTCGGCCGGGCCCTGGGATCGGCTCGATCAGGAGCCGTTCGTGGGTGGAATGCTCCGGCCGCCGGGCGCGGGGTATTACCCGGTCGACATGACGAAGGACGAGTTCGAGGCGTGGATCGCCGCGCATCCGGCCGAGGCCGACGCGCTCCGGAGCCTCTACACGCTCGTCCGGCGCGGAGAAAAAGGGCTCGTCACGATCCCGTATTCGACGGCGTTCCGGTCGCTTCTCGAGCCCGTGGTCGCGGAGCTCGGAAAGGCCGCGGCGGCGACGAAGGACGCGGGGCTCGCGCGGTATCTCGGCGCCGTGGTGAAGGCGCTCGGGGCGGACGAGTATTACGAGAGTGACCTCGCCTGGATGGACATGGAGAGCCGCGTGGAGGTCACGATCGGCCCGTACGAGACCTACGAAGATCGGCTCTTCGGGTACAAGGCCGCGTTCACCTCGTTCGTGACCGTGATCGATCCGTCGGCGAGCAGCACGCTCGCGCGATTGAAGTCGGAGCTTCCGGCGATGGAGCAAAACCTCCCGATCCCGGACGAGCACAAGAACCCGAACCGCGGCACCGATTCGCCGATTCGCGTGGCCGACCTCGTGTATTCGGCCGGCGATACGAGGGCGGGCGTGCAGACGCTCGCGTTCAACCTGCCCAACGACGAGCGGGTGCGCGAGGCGAAGGGCAGCAAGAACGTTTTGCTCCGCAACGTGATGAAGGCCAAATTCGAGGGGATCCTGAAGCCGATCGCGGCGCGGGTCCTCGCGGCCGAGGAGCTCGCGCGCCTCTCGGCGGACGCGTTCTTCCATCACACGCTTTTGCACGAGCTGTCGCACGGCCTCGGGCCGGGCCGGATCGTCGTGGACGGGACAAAGGCCGAGGTGCGGCTGCGGCTCGAGGAGCTGCATTCGCCGTTCGAGGAGGCGAAGGCGGACGTGATGGGGATCTACAACATCCTCTTTTTGATGGATCGCGGGGTCCTGGCCGCGGAGGGGCGCTCCGCGCTCTTCTCCACGTTCCTCGCCGGCATGTTCCGCGCGACGCGCTTCGGCATCGAGGAGGCACACGGCAAAGGGACGGCGCTGCAGCTCCACTGGCTGATGGAGAAAGGCGTGATCCGCGAAGATACGTCGAGCGGGCCCTTCTCGATCGATCACGAAAAGATGCCCGGCGCGATCCGGGCGCTGCTCGGCGAGATCCTCCTCGTGCAGGCCCGCGGCGACAAGGAAGGCGCGCGGGCGATGCTGTCGAAATACGGCGTGATGAGCGAGCCGCTCGCGCGCGCGCTCGGCAAGCTCGGGGATATCCCCGTGGATATCCGTCCGATCTATCCGGCCGCCGAGCGTCTGCTCGGCGTCACGTCATAGTTCGAGCGACGAGGAAGAGATACGAGACGCCGTCGCCTTGCGGGGCGGCGGCGGGATCTCCGGGTCGAGCGCGGCCGGATCCGCCTCCGCGGGGGGCGGCGGGATCGAGAACGGCGCATTCACGAGCGAACGCGTCCGCTCGTAAAGCGCGCGGCAAAGCCCGAGCGACGGCGGCGTCTTGTTCGCGGCGAGCGCGTGCACCTCGGCCTGGATGGCCGCATTGATGGGCGTCGCGATGCCGAGCGAGAGGCCGCGGCTCGTGATTTCACCGTTCAAGAAATCCACGGCGGGCGGCCGGCCGCGCTCGATCGCGGCGAGCATCGACGAGCGCATCTTGCGGAAGCGCGTGCCCACCGCGAGCAAAATGGCGTGCTTCGCGAAGAGCGAGGGCGAGGCGACGGCCATCCGATCGGCGTCGGAGAGCGCGATCCAGTCGAGATCGAGCGTGCCCGAGACCTTTTGCAGCTTCACGCCCGAGGCGCGCGCCACGAGCACGACCTCGGTCATGATTTCCAGCGTGAGCCGCCGGATGAAGCGATGGCGCAAGAGCGCGCCGAGCCTGTCGCCGCCGAGCGCGCCGAGCGAGCTGATCGCGCAGTTGATCGCGAGCTTCGACCAGCGCGCGCCGGCGAGGTTGTCCGTGATGATCGTCTCGCCGATGGAGGAGAGCGCCTTCGCCAGCGGATACAGCCTGTCGTCCGGCTGCCCGTCCATGCGTCCGAGGACGAATCCCCCGGGCGACGTGCGTTCGTACACGCCGGGCTCGACCATCGACGCGCCCCACGCGACGACGCCGCCGAGCACGCGGTCCGGGCCCGCGATCCGCGCGAGGCGTGGCTCGCAGAGGCCGTTCTGGAACGTCACCATCGCGCCCGTCTCCGCGAGGAACGGCAATACGCCACGAGCGGCTTCTTCCACCTGTGGCGGCTGCGTGGCGAGCAGGATGTAATCGTACGGCTCGGTGCCCGACGAAAGCTCCGTGAGCGCCCGCCCGCGCACCGTGCCGGGGCTGTTCTCGCCGAGGACGCGCAGGCCTTTCGTATTGATCGCGTCCGCGATCCGTGTATTCGTGGTCAGCGCCGTGACGTCGTGCCCACCTGCGAACAGGTGCGCGGCCACGAGGCCACCGATACCGCCGCATCCAACGACCAGAAAGCGCGGTCCAGAGGAGCGCGCGCCGCTCGAGACGCCGTCTTGGCTCATGGGACGTTCGATTCTACATCGAATGGCGGGCGACGCGAGCCCATTCCGCAATGCCGCAGCGCATTATTGTTTCGGGACGAGGACCTCGATGGCGCCGGGCACCATCTCGATCTCCAAAGGCAAGCGACCGAGCGGCTCGCCGTCGACGTCGAGCAGGAAGCGATCGGCGACGTCCTCGTTCAAAAGTTCCAATTGGATGCGCTCGCAGCGGTAGTGCTTCACGTCGAGCGAGTGCACGTGCGTGCCGGTGTACATGCGCGACGAGACCATGAAAAAACGCAGCCGCGAGGCGGCGCCGAGGTCGACGATGTCGAAGAGCCCGTCGTCCGGGTGCGCCATCGGCGCGACCTGCATGCCGCTGCCGAAGTACCGGCCGTTGCAGATCGCCATGCAGCGGGTCTCGATCGTCTCCTCGCGCGAGCCGTCCTCCCGCCATATCGTGCATTTGACGCGGCCCACGACGCTCCGCGCGAGGCCTTTCACCGAGGACGTGAAATACGCCATCGTGCCGCCGAGCGTGCGCGTCGACTCGGCCACGAGCTGATCGACGAGCCCGCTCATGCCGACGGAGAGGATGTTCACGAAGAAAGAACTTTTCCGCTCGCCCGTGTGCGTCGCGTAGGAGAATCGTCCGATGTCCACCGCGCGCGTCTTGCCCTCGGCGATGGCCTCGCAATAACGATCGAGGCGGTTCTCGAAGCCGAGCGTGCGCCGGTAGTCGCCGCCGGTGCCGGCGCCGATGATGCCGAACTTCGGGAGCTTCTTGCCCGCGTCGCGCGCCTCCATGAGCCCGCAGACGACCTCGTGGATCGAGCCGTCGCCGCCGACGGAGACCACCATCTCCCGCCCCTCGTTCGCCGCCTCTCGCGCGATGTCGACCGCGTGCCGGGAACGTTCGGTGAACACGACGTCGACGTTCCCGAGGTGACGCTCGATCGGACCGCGCATCTTCTCGAAGAGCGCGCCCGTCTTTCCTCCCGCCGACTGGGGGTTCACGATGAGAAGCGGCTTCATCGACCTAACCCTTGCCACGACATGACCGCGCGCCACAAGATCGAACCGGCCTCGTTCTCCACTCTCGGGCGCGCCGCGAAATGTTTTTCGCGCCTCCCGCCGGTGGACGATGACGCGCCGAAGACACGAGCCCCACGAACGAACAATGGTCGAAAAGCGAAAAACCGTCGCCGAGGATGTCGTGCTCGCGGGGCGAGGCCTGCACACGGGCGAGCACGTGGAAGCGCGAATCCGCCCCGTCGCGGCGGGCGAAGGGCGCTTCTTCGTGCGGAAGGATCTGCCAGGCGAGCCCGTGATCCGCGCCCGCGCGGCGTTCGTCGTCGATACGACACGCTCGACGACGCTCGCGAATGGCGAGGCGCAGGTACGCACGCCGGAGCATTTGCTGGCCGCGCTCGCGGGGATGGGCGTGGACGACGCGTGTATCGAGCTCACGGGGCCCGAGGTGCCGATCCTCGACGGTTCGGCGCTGCCGTGGGCCGAGGCGATCGCGCGCGTCGGGCTCTCGGCGGCGTACGCGCCGCGGCTGCAAACGGTGCTGGAAGCGCCGATCTGGGTGCCTTCGAGCGGCGACGCGTTCGTCGCGGCGATCCCTTCCTCGGAATTACGTTTTTCCTGTGGAATCGCGTTCGACGCGGCGCCGATCGGCGAGCAATGGGCCTCGTTCGTGGCCTCGCCCGAGCGATTCCTCACGCAGGTGGCGCCGGCGCGGACGTTCGGGGTGGTCTCCGACGTCGAGGCGATGCGGGCGCGGGGCCTGCTCGCGGGGGCGAGCCTCGATGCGGGCATCGTCTGCGACGAGGCCAAATGGCTGAACGGGCCGCTGCGCTTCCACGATGAGCCCGCGCGCCACAAGCTCCTGGATTTCATCGGAGATCTTTCGCTCCTGGATCCGCTGCCGCGAGCGCATTACCTCGCGTTCAAGGCGGGGCACGCGCTCCACGTGCGGCTGGCGAGCCGGCTCTCCGAAGGGGCGTGACCGAACCTCGCGTCCTGGACGGCGCGCCAATTCGTCATTTCCCGATGGATTCGTCGTCGCGGCCGTGTTCTCCTCGACGCCATGCGTCACACGAATCTCGCTCTTCTCCTTGCGGCCACGCTCCTCGGCTGCTCGCTCGATTCGCAGCCGACCCCTCCCACCACGAATCCGGACGCGGGCGGCGGCGGCGGCGGAAACGACGCCGGGCCCGAGCCGATGGACGCGGGGCCCGACGCGGAGCCTCCGCCCGATCCGGTGCCGCCCACGATGTTCGCGCCGACCGCCGTCGGAAAGGGCGGCGCCGCGGCGACGGTGGACCATCGCGGGACGTGGGCCGCGCTCGAGGCGCTGAAAGCCGGCGGCAATGCGGTCGACGCGGCGGTCGCCGCGGCCGCGATGCTCGGCGTGACCGATCCATTCTCGTGCGGCATCGGCGGCGGCGGGTTCATGCTCGTGTGGCTGGCCGACAAGAAGCAGGCCGTGGTGATCGACCACCGCGAGACGACGCCGCAAGGAATGAAGCACACGGCGTATTACGAGAACGGCGCGCCGATTGCATTCAACGACCTGCTCACGAGTGGCCTCTCGGTCGGCGTGCCGGGGACGCTGCGCGGCTGGGACGAGGCGCTGCGTCGATATGGAAAACGCCCGCTCGCCGACGCGCTCGAGCTCGCCATTTTCGTGGCCAAGAAGGGTTTCGACGTCGACGCGACGTTCTTCGATCAGACGACGCGCAACATCGACCGGTTCCGGCAGATCCAGAGCACGCGCGCGCTCTTCTTGAACGCGGCCGGTGATCCCTTCCCCGTCGGAGCGATCTTCACGAACCCGGACCTCGCCGCGACGTACGAGCTCATCGCGAAGAGTGGTCCGGCGGTGTTTTACGACGGCGACATCGGCAAGGACATCGTCACGACCGTGACGAACCCGCCGTTCACGGGCGACGCGACGATCGTCTCTCGCCCGGGCTTCATGGCCCTGTCGGATCTCTCGGCGTACGAGGCGCGCGTGCGCCCCGCGGTGCAAACGACCTATCGCGGGCTCACGATCCTCGGGGTCGGATTGCCTTCGAGCGGCGGGCTCACCACGGGCATGACGCTGAACCTGCTCGAGGGATTCGATCCGGCCTCGATGAGCAAAGCGGACTTTTTGCATCTGTGGCTCGAAGCTTCCCGCCTCACGTATGCGGATCGAAATGCCTTCATGGGCGATCCCGAGTACGTGAACGTGCCCGTGGAAGGGATGCTGTCGGCGGCGTACACGGCCGAGCGGCGGGCGCTCATCGACGCGACGACGGCCTCCATCGACGCCAAGCCCGCGGGCAATCCGTTCGCGCACCAGGCGGATCCGAGCGGCGCGAAGGCGAAGCCGCCGGCCTGGGTTCACGCCGGGGAATCACCCGCCGATCTCGATCCGGAGACGACGCACATCACGGTGGCGGATTCGTTCGGGAACTGGGTTTCGTACACCTGCACGATCGAATACGAGGGTGGCAATGGCATGGTCGTGCCGGGGCGCGGGTTCCTGCTGAACAACGAGCTCACCGATTTCAACATCCCGGCCACGCCGGACACGCCGCACCCGAACGTGCTCGAGCCGGGCAAGCGGCCGCGCAGCAGCATGAGCCCGATGATCGTGCTCTCGAACGGCGCGCCCGTGCTCGCGCTCGGCTCGCCCGGCGGCGCGACGATCATCACGACGGTGATGCAGATCCTCGTGAATCACCTCGATTTCAAGATGCCGATCGACGAGGCGCTGGCCGCGCCGCGCGTGTCGCAACGAAACGCGCCGAACGCCACGAGCAACGCCGAGCCGCTGTTCATGAGCTCGCCCGAGGCGACGGCGCTAGAGGCCAAGGGGCACGCGTTTTCGGATGCGGGCCTCATCGGCGCGGCGACGGCCATTCGTTCGAACGACGATGGCACGATGACCGCCGTGGCGGAGCCGGCGCGCCGCAATGGCGGGAGCGCGATGGTGGTGGAGGCGAAATAGGAAAAACCGCTCATCCCTGCCCCTCTCCCGTCCTGCGGGAGAGGGGTATGGGAATCAGGCTTCGGGATCCCGCAAGAGATACCCCGCCATTTCGTCGATCAGCGGGATCGCGTCCGGCTCGTGCGACTCGGCGACCTTGCGGGCCGCTTCGAGCGCGCGTTTCGCCGTCTTCACGTCGTCCGTCGCCACGCAGAGCTGCGTCGTCGCGAGCAGGACGGGCAGGAGCGCGGCCGGATCCTCGGCCTGCTCGGCGGCCAAGCGGGCGCGCGGCAGGAGTTCGCGCGCGCCTTCGACGTCGCCCACGGCGAGCGCCGCGACGATCTTGTTCGAATAAAGCACGGCGCGCTGGGCCGGATCCTCGGTTTGTCGGTCCAGATCGTCGGCCGACATCGCCGCGAGCTGCTCCATCTCGAACGCCTGCGCGAGCCCGGCCCGCAGCCGCCCGAGGCCATCGACGTGCGCGGGCAGGTTCGCCGCCTCGGCGTCCTTCTGCGCCTGATCCAGCACCGCGAGCGCCTCCTCCCCGCGCCCGAGGCTCGCGAGGGCCCGCGCTTCGAGCGCGCGCGCGGGCGCGAGCAGGTCGGGTATGGCCGAAAGCGACGGCTGGAGCGCCTTCACGCGCGAGAGAGCCTCCTCGAATTGCCCCGCGCCGAGCTCGTTCGCGGCGAGCGACAGGACGCTCCGCGGATCGTCGATCCCTTCCTCGGACATGACAAACCTTTCTCGCGCCTTCAGCGCTCTTCCTTGGGCCGCTTTTCCGGCGGCAGGTAATGGGCCCCGAATCCCTTTTTTTCGAGCCAGGCCGCGAGCAGCTCGCGCCGCTTCGGCTCTTCGAGCTCCGACTCTTCGAGGCCGAGATCGACGGCGATGCTCGCCACGAGCGAGCAACGATGCTCCCCGGGCGAGAGCTTCGCCTTCTCCGTCTCTTCCTTGCATAGCCGGAACACCGCCTCGTACTTTTCGAGCGTCCCCTTGGCCTTCGCTTCCTTCGAGCACCCGAGGGCGAGCATGGGCAAGGCGAAGACGAGCGCGGCGAGGACGCGCAAGGAGGGGTTTTTCATGAGGGCCGGTGGTCCTGCCGTTCGAGCGGCAGCGCACCGTACACGAGGGCGAGGGCAAACGGAAGGGCCGGCGGGATCTAGCCGCGGCGGAGGACCACGGCCGCCTGCGGTTCGAGCACGCGGAACGTGAACGACTCGGTCAGGAAGAGCTCGACCTTCTGTTTATCGTGGTACGTGTATCCGATCGAGAGGTCCTGCCCGACCGTGAGCTCGAAATCGCCGCCGCGCACGGAGAGCAGCACCGCGCCGGAGAGCGCAGGCGCCCACACGACGGCGTGGTCGATGATCTGCCGCTCGATGCGCTTCAAGATCGGATACCCGTCGTCCGAGCCCGCCGCGAGCTCGTCGTATTCACGCGAGCCCGCCACGAGCACGTACGGACCCGTGACGCCGGCCGATCGGAGGACCTCCTGCGCCTGCACGACCGCGGCCGGGAACGCCGTGACCGTCGGAATACGCACGGGCGGGTACGGGCTCTTCTGCACGATGCCGTGGATGTCGCCCTCGGCATAACCATGAAAAATGGCGCCGTCCTCGACGCGCGCGATCCGCTCGGCCGCCTCCACGACCGGAGACATGTCGAGGTCGACCGCGCCGCGCGACGCGGCGTCGAGGTCCGCGAGGTCGAACACGATGGGCGTGCGCGCCTCGAGGAGCGGCTGTGACAGGCGCTGTCCGATGGACACGCCGGACACGGGGCCCTCGCCGAGCGGGCGGAGCCGGCCCGAATTGACCGAGGCATACCCCCAGCCGAACGGCCCGCGGAAATCGACGAGCTTGCGCGCCGCGAGGCTCAACTGGAGCACGCGCCGCGCCTCGGCGTCGATGAGCGCGAACGCCTCGGGCAGGATCGGAGCGAGGTCACGACGGAGCAGATCCAAGGCCACGATTCACCTCCCCCTCAAGCTGCCAATGCCGAGCCCACGACCCGAGCCACCTCGCTCGGGCGGCGACGAACCCGCACCCTCGCTTTCGCCTCCGCCCCCTTCTTTTTCTTCCTCGCGCGCCTCGATCTCGGTGATCGGCACGTCCTTCAACAAATAGGTGCGGATATTCTTGTCAAATAACGAATCCTGCCGGCGGATCCATTCGAGGTTCATCATCGCGTGCTCGATCTCCTCGGCACGGTTGTGCAAAAGGACGGCCCGAAGCTCCGCGTCGTTCGTGACCTCGGCGCGTTGCGCGTACCAATCGATGGCCTCGAGTTCCTCGATGAGGGACCAGATCGCTCGGTGCATGTCGCGAGCCGCAGGCGACAGGACGTCGTATGGCTCGTGGTAGGTCTCGCTGCCCATGCCCTTCGGATGCCGGAGCCGGGCGCGAGTTGCGGAGCGTCGGGGGTGAAGGCCACGCAGGCAGGCGCGGCCGGAGATCAGTAGTGAATGCGCGGCCCCTGTGCCTGGATCTGCCCGGCCCCCTGCTTCACCGCGTTCGCGAGCAGGAAGATCGAGACCGGCAGGAGCACCGCCGCGAGGACTTGCATCCCCGTCGTGAGGACCTGCGTGAGCGTGAACATCGTCCCGACCCTCATGCCGGCGAAGCTCAACGCGAAGCTCAAGAGCTGCCGCAAGATCGAGGCGACCGTCATGAGCCCCCCCGCGCCCGCGAGGCAGAACCCCGCGAGGTCATGCACCTTCTTCACGGTGCCGAGCCCCACGGCGACGAGGGCGACCCCGAGCAGCGTGAGCACGCCCGCGCTCGCGAGGCTGAGCAGGCTCATCCCGAGTCCGCTCATCCCGCCCATGCCCCGCCGCCCTTCTGCTGCCGCGTTTCCGCGAGCTTGTACGACCCGAACGCGATCCCGCCGAAGAAGACCGTGCCCGTGCCGAGCCAGATCACGGTGCCGATGACGTGCAAGGTCATGATCGAATCGGCCTTCACCGTCATCGCGTCGAGGATGAAGTCGAGCACGAGGCCAAAGAGCCGCACGCCCCCGGCGCCCGCGAAGACGAGCCCCGCGTTCTGGTTCACGGGACGCACGAGGACGAGCCCCAGCACGAGCACCGCGATGGCCACGAGGACATGCACCCCCGTGGCGAGGCCCCCGATCATTGTCAAAAGACCGCGTTCTGCCGGGTCCATCCCATCCTCCCTCACGCCGTGTGGCGCTCCTTCGACGAACGGGCCCGACAGTACACTTGTCCGGGACACACCGCGAGGGAAGAAGGCTCTCGACCGGACCGGCCCGAATTCATGCTACGACGCGCGCCGTGTCCCTCCCCGCCGGGCTCGTCGTCCTCGCGCTCGCCGTCCTGCTCGGCGGCATCGCCGCGATCTGGCGCGACCACGGGCAGCGCGTCATGCCCGGGCTCGGGACGTTCGCGATGGTCGGCTCGGCCGCGATCGCGCTCCTGCACCTCCTGCCCGAGGCCATCGCCGAGGTCGGCTGGCTGGCCCTGGGCGCGGCGGCGGCCGGCTTCCTCGTGCCGTTCCTGATCGAACGGCTCACGCCGCAACGGAACGCGCACGCGCACGCGCACGCGGACGGTCCCACGCTCGTGATGGGGTACGTCGCGGTGCTCCTGCACCAGGCCGGCGAGGGGACGGCCGTCGCGTCGCTCGCGCGCGCGGCGGAGCTCCACCCGACGATCGTGCTCGCGATCGCGGGGCACACGGTGCCGCTCGCGATGGTGGTGGCGATCCAGGCGCTCGACCACGTGACGGGGCCGAGGAGCAAGGTCATCGCGGCGCTCTCGCTCGCCGGCTGCGCGCTCGCGACCGTGGGCGGCGCGCTCTCGCTCGACCTCGTGGGCGAGGCGCGGATCACCTCGATCCGGCCTTGGCTCGTCGCCGCGGTGGCGGGGCTGCTCCTGCACGCGCTCTCGCACACGCCGAAGAAGACGGGCGAGGAGACCACGCGGAGCCGGGTGACGGAGGTCGTGGCGGGGCTCGTGGGGCTCTCGCTCGCGCTCCTCAGCCTGGAGCACGACGGCTGGGTGCTCTACCTCGACTGGCCGCTCCGGGTCCTCGGCGTCGTGGTGCTCGTCGCGGCCGTGGTCGCGAAGGGGCTCTTCAGTGGCGCGCGAACGGTCGCGGAACATCCGCTGCGATCGGACGGACGAGATCCTCGGGCTGGATGAGCCACGTCGGCTCGGGGACGTCCTCGAGCTCGTAGAAGCCGCCGCAAAAGACCTCGTGCGGGCACGTCGCGCAGACGGGCTTTTTCACGCGCCGCTCGCGCAGGTACTCGAAGAGGTTCACCTCCTCGTTGTTCACGAAGAGCATGTGCCGCTCGAGCTTGAGCATGTCGCCGAGGAGGAACTCCTCGTAGCCGGGCATGAAGCAGAAGGGCAGGTTGATGACCTGGATCTTCATGCGGTCGCGGAAGTCGTCGATGACGCGCATCGTCTCCTTCGCCGCGATGCTCGTGTCCGGACAGACCGAGCTCGTGGCGCGGCCGAAGGGCGTGAGGAACTGGATGTTGAACCAGCGCAGGCCGAGATCGAAGACGAGCGCGGCGACGTCGTGGAGCTTCTTGTGGTTCGACTTCGTGAGCGTGATGTTCGCGCCGAGCTCGACGCCGGGCGGCGCGAGGCGGACGAAGTTTTTCACGCCGAGGATGGTCTGATCGAAGGCCTCGGCGACGCCCACGTTCTGCGCGTGTGTCTGCGCGTCGGGGCCGTGGATGCTCGTCAGGATCGAGGTGACGCCGGAGTGGACGAGCTTCTTCGCGAACTCCTCGTAGCTCGACATGCGCGCGTTCGTGGTGACGTTGACGCGCTCGTAGCCGATGCGGCGGGCGAACCCGACGAGGCGGACGAGGTTCGGGTTCAGCGTGGGCTCGCCGCCGTCGAAGTCGAGCAGCGTGACGCCGAGCTTCCTGTATTTCACGAGCAGCTCGCGTTGCCGATCGAGGTCGCCGTCGAACTGCGTGCGCGTGCCGGTCGCGCAGAAGGTGCAGCGGTTATTGCACTTGTAGGTGACGTTCATGATCACCTTCTTCGGCCCCTGCGAGGCGCCGATGCGCTGATCGAACGTCCACTTGAAGCGGCGGAGGTCCTCCGCGGTGAAGGCGTCGGTCTCGATCGTCGGCGCTTGCTGGAAGCGCGGTCCCCAGTCGTTCACGACGGGCAACGCGCGGCCCTTCTTCCGGGCCTCGGCGCCGAGGCGCGTGCCGGGCAGGGGCGTGGCGAACTGGACGCTCGGGAACGCGCCCGTCTCCTCGAAGAGGTCGAGCGCGAAGGCGAGCGTGCCGTTGATGTCGCGCTTCGTCTCCCCGGGCAAACCGATCATGAAGTGCACGAGCATCGGGAGCGAGGCCTCGTGCGCGAGCTTCGCCGCTTCCTTGATGGCGTCGAGGTCGAGCTGCTTGTCCACGACCTCGTCGACGACGCGCTGCACGCCGCTCTCGGCGCTCACGCTGAGCGTGGTCATCCGGCCCTTCATGGCCTCGACGTGGCGCGAAAGGACGTAGTCGGCGCGCACGCCGTTCGGGATCTCGAAGCGCAGATCGTGCTTCTCGAGGAGGTCGAGCACGGCGTCGAAGTGCCGCTCGTTCACGTTCACGAGCTCGTCGAGCAGGTGGACGCGACGCACCCCGCGCGCGGCGAGGTCCCCGAGGAGGCGATCGAGGTAGGCGGGGCCGTACCGGCGCTGGGTCTTCGGCGCGACGAGCTCGCCGTCCTTGCGGGCCGTGGGGTTCGAGGAGCAGTGCACGCAGCGGTAGGGGCAGCCGCGGCTCGTGAGGATCGGCGCGCTCCTCTCGTCGATCGGGAAGGCCCAGTGGGGCCGGCCGAGGCCGCGGATCGTGGCCTCGTGGAAGGCGAAGTAGGCGGGCAGATCGACGAGGTCCCACGCGGGCAAGGGCAGGTCGTCGAGGCGCGGCGGGTCCTCGGGGACCAGGGCGAACGGCTCTTCGGGTCGGCCTCGTCGTACGAGATCGGAAAATACCCGTGCGAGCACGCCTTCGGCCTCGTACCGGATCAGGGCGGAGACCTCGGGATAGGCGGCGAGGATCTCGCTCGACGGGACGTCGACGACGTGCTGGCCGCTCTGATAGAGGTCTGCCAAGACAAGGGGACGATCCGGACGATGCGCGGCGAGACCAGCGAGGAGCTTCCCAAGCAGATCGTCGCGCGAGGGCGGCCTGTGAAACGGCGTGTACGCGACGAGGACGGCGTCGCTCTCGTCAGAGACACGCGCGAGGACCCTGTCGAGCGGCGCGCCGAGCCGCACGTAGCCCGGGTCGTCGTCGTGGCTCGCGAGCGTCGCGCCCTCCATCGCGAGCGCGTCGACGAGGTCGACCTCGAAGCCCGACGCGCGCAAGACAGCGGCAGCCTGGAGGGCGCCGAGGTCGGCGAAGTACGGGTAGTCGATGAAGTCGCGCGAGACGCGGATCGGGGCGAAGACGATCGCGATGCGGGACATCGGCCGTATCGTATAAGGGAAGGGCTCCGCATGGCGAAGGTTGTTTCCCCGAAAAAAGTGGCCGCTCTGTCCATCGCCCTCACCGCGGCGATCACGTCGTGGACCTCGCCTTCGAGCGCGCAGCAAGGCCCACGCGGCGGCCGGAGCACGACGGACGCGGCGGCCGAGGCGAAGAAGGAAGAGGCCGGCGTGCGGACGCTCGGAACGAGCGGCCTCGAAGATCCGAACGACCCGACCCTACGCGTGGTGACGGCGGAGCGGCGGAGCAGCTTTACGTTTGGTCTCGCGATCGGCGCGTCGCTCGGCAGCGCGGCGGGGTTCCCGAACGATCCGACGAAGATCGGCCTGCTCCGGTACTACACGGACACGGGGATCGGCGCGGGCTTCGGCGCGCGCGCGTGGGCGGGCGTGGCGCTCAGGGACTTCTTGACGTTTGGCCTGACGTTCGGGTCGCTCGGGATCGACGCGGGCGAGACGGTGATGTTCAGCGGGATGGTCGGGTTTCACACGGAGATCTTTCCGCTCTACTCGCTCGGCGGGGCGATGCGCGATCTCGGGCTGATGGTGGAGACGGGCGTGGGGACGGCGATCGTGACGCCGGCCGACGATCAGGACACGCTGCTCGTCGACGGAGGTTTGACCTCGGCGCTCGGGGCCGGGGTGTTTTTCGAGGGGATCCGGCTCGGGTCGAAGGTCGGGATGGGGCCGTATCTCTCGTACGATTACATGTACGGCAATTCGATCCGCGGCGGGGCCTTCGTGCTCGGGTGGCGGACGGCGCTTTATCCGCGGCACAAGTGAGGCGCGCCGGCAGATTCAAACCCCGACGAACACCTCGTCCCACTCCTCCTCGCCGAGCAGCCATTCGAGTGCCTTGCGGCGCTCCAGAATGACGTTCGGCTGGACCTTGCCCGGCAAGCTCATTCGTTTGCGCGCGGCGATCTCGAGGCCGCGGTGCAAGCAGCGGGCGAGGTCGCAAGCGGCGAGGATTTCCTCGTGGCGGCGCAATCGGCTGCGCTTGCGCAAGGCGCGCACGTCGCGGGCGTCGTCGAGCTCGCCGAAGATCATCGCGAGCTCGGGGCCGCAGATGCGCGAATAATCGAGGGCCCGGAAGAGCGAGGCCGCCCAGCCGAGCGCCCAGAGCGCCTCCATGCGGTCGAGCAGGCCCGCGGGCACGTCCTCGGCGCGACCTTCGAGCACGCGCGCCTCCGAGGGCGAAAGCGCGCCCGTGACGCCGATCTCGGAGACCCAATCCAAGGCGGTCTCTGGCGGCATGCCGGAGGCGCAGGCGATCACCGCGTCGAGCGCGAGCATGCGATCGACGACCTCGTCCTTGTCCCGTAAACCCCCGCGGTCCGTGATCAGCGGCAAGCTCACGTCGACCGGGTAGCCGAGCCGCCGCGCCATGAAGAGCGAGCGCTGGCGGATCATACGCAGCGCCTCGCCATCCACGGGCGAATCCCCCGGCGCGCGTCCCCCAGGCGCTCTCATGGTCTTTCTCTCCAGACCCCGGAAACGATCCGATCGTGCCCGCCGAGGTCTTTTTGCGTTTCGATATCGGTAAAACCCTGCGCGGCGAAAAGCTCGCCCACGTCATGCGCCTGGCCGGACATCACCTCGACCGCGATCACGCCGCCCGGGGCGAGGTAACGCGGCGCCTCCGCGGCGATGCGCCGGAAGAGCACGAGCCCGTCCGCCCCGCCCGAGAGCGCGAGGTGCGGCTCGAAGGCGCGGATGTCCACCGCGAGCGTGTCGATCTCGGCCTCCGGGATGTACGGCGGGTTCGCCGTGATGAGGTCGAACACGACGCCGCGGCCTTCGAGCGCGGAGAAGAGGTCCGAGACGCCGATCGCGCAGTTCGTGGCGCCGAGGCGCACGACGTTCTCCCGCGCGACGGTAGCCGCGTCCGGCGAGAGGTCGAGGCCGACGACGCACGTGGTCGGGCGCTCGCGCGCGAGCGAGATCGCGACGCAGCCGGAGCCCGTGCAGAGGTCGAGGACGCGCGCCGCGAGGTCGAGGTGCTTCGTGCGCGCGAGCGCGACCTCGACGAGCGTCTCGGTGTCGGGGCGCGGGATGAGGACACGCCGATCGACGCGGAAAGGCCTGCCGTAGAACTCGCGCACGCCGAGCAGGTACGCGATCGGCTCGCCGGCGCGGCGGCGCTGGTAGAGCTCGCGGTACCTGCCGAGCTCGGCCTTGTCGAGGGGGCGCTCGGCGTCGACGATGAGCTTGATGCGGTCGATGCGGAGGACGTGACAGAGCAAGAGCTCGGCATCGAGGCGCGCCGAGGAGAAACCTCGCTTCTTGAGGTCGTCCACCGCCCACGCGAGCACGCGACGGATCGTCCACGTCTCGCCCGGCGCCTCGGCGCGCGTCGTCGTCACGGGCGGCCGCCTGCCTCGGTCGCGCGGCGGATCGCGTCTGCGACCACGCCCTCGACCTCCGCCCGGATCTCGTCGCGCCGCTCGGGCGTGGCCGCCTCGAAGCGCAGCACGAGCACGGGCTGCGTGTTCGACGCGCGGCAGAGGCCCCATCCGCCCTCGCCGAAATCGAAGCGCCCGCCGTCGATGTCGAGCACGGGCCGCTTGCCGCGGTAGTGCGCGACGACGGCGGCGACGACGTCGAACTTGAGCGCGTCGGGGCAATCGACGCGGATCTCCGGCGTGGCGAACGTCGGCGGGACGCCTTCGAGCAGCTCGCGCAGCGTCTTGCCCTCGGACGCGACGATCTCCACGAGGCGCTCTGTCGCGTAGATCGCGTCGTCGAAGCCCGGCCAGCGGTCCGCGAAGAACATGTGGCCGCTCATCTCGCCCGCGAGGAGCGCGTGTTCTTCCTTCATCTTCGTCTTGATCAGCGAATGCCCCGTCTTCCACACGATCGGCCGCCCGCCGTGCTTGGCGATGTCGGCGTAGAGCGTCTCGGAGCACTTCACCTCGCCGAGGATGGTGGCGCCGGGATGTTCACGGAGCAGGGCGCGGGCGTAGAGCAGGAGCAGTTTGTCCCCCCAGACGACCTCGCCCGTCTCGTCGATCGCGCCGATGCGATCGCCGTCGCCGTCCCACGCGACGCCGAACGTGGCGCCCGTGGCGAGCACGCGCTCGCGCAGCGCGGCGAGGTTCGCAGGGACCGTGGGGTCGGGGTGATGGTTCGGGAAGCGCCCGTCGATGTCGCAATAGAGCGCCTCCGGCGAGAGCCCGAGGGCGGAGAGGGTCGCGACGCCGAGCGGCCCGGCCGCGCCGTTGCCAGCGTCGACGACGAAACGAACGTCGGTGCGGGCGAGGCGGCTCGATCGGCGGACGGACGCGATGTACGCATCCTGGACGCTGGTCTCCGTGAGCTTGCCGCGCGCGGCGGGCGGAGCGGCGAGCGCGGCCTCTTGCTCGATGAGGTCGGCGAGGGCCTGGATGTCCTTGCCGTAGAACGAGCCCTTGCCGCGCATCATCTTGAAGCCGTTGTCGGGCGCGGGGTTGTGGCTCGCGGTGATCATCACCGCGCCGTGCGTCTCGAGGTGATGCGCGGCGAAGTAGAGCATCGGCGTCGGTCCCACGCCGACGTAGATCACGTCCGCGCCGCCCGCGAGTAGGCCCTCGGTGAGCGCCGCGAAGAGGCGATCGCTCGACAGGCGGCCGTCACGCGCGACGGCGACGCGCGGCGTCTCCACGTCCTGGCGAAGTACGAGCGCGTAGGCGCGGCCGAGCTCGCGGGCGAGGTCGTCTTCGATGTCGCGCTCGGCGACGCCGCGGATGTCGTACTCGCGGAAGATATGGCGCGGGATCTTCATGAGGATGCCTACTCGCCGGCCGATTTGGCACGTCGGGCGAGGGAACGAAACCCCAAAGTTCGCCTGTGGTCGGGGCCGCTCGCTGCGCACAGGTGCCGCACGTGTGGGGAACGCGGCTTGCACGTTCGCCGGGCGTGAACCGTCTCAGCGACCAGGATCTGAGGGCGTCGGGCACGACGATGGTGCCCGTGGATCAACAGCGGCGAGCGCTCGAGCATAGGCTGGAGCTGGCGAAGGAACGCCTCGTCGCGGATCTCAGTCGTGTCTCGTCGATGCTGAAATCGAGCGCCGGCTCGATGCGCAAGAACATCGTGCGCGCCGCCGTCACGATCGGAGGGCTCTTGCTCCTCGGGATCGTGACGGCCGTGGTGCGTCGGCGTCGGCGCCTCGCGTGGCGCTCGCTGTGAAGGGAGCGAGCGATGAAGCAGGATCGACCATCGAACGGGAACGGGCACGCGCTCGTGCGCGGCCCTTCGAGGATGCCGCCCGGCATCATGGAGCGTGAGCTGCCGCCGATCGCGCGGCCGCCGGCCGGCGTGGGGATGTCGACCGGAGAGGCGATCGCCGCCGTCGCGCGCGACACGATCGACGTGGCGACGGAGCTCGTGCGGGACGGCATCGCGCTCGGGAAGCTCGAAGCGCAGCGCGCCGTGAGCGAGGCCGTGCCGCGCGTGGTGTGGGGCCTCGTGGCCTTCGTGTGCGGGGCCGCGGCGGCCGTGGTGGCGATCGTCGCGGTGATGATCGGGCTCGGGGCGATCATCCCCTCGGTGGCGGGAAGGCTCGCGATCCTCGCGGGTGTGCTGTTCGTGGTCGCCTTCTTCGGCGCGGTGCGCGCGATGCGCTCGGGGCGGGCGAGCGTGGCCGTGCCGATCAACGCGACGGAGTCGCCGGTCGAGGAGGGCGTCCACAAGGCGGAGCTGCCAGGCGTGACGCTCCCGGGCGTGCCGGCCCGATCAAGGCCGATGGTGGGACCGCAAGGGGGCTAGTCGATGTCGTTGTACCCGACGGGCGGCTCGGCGAGTTTCGCGACCTTCGCGGCTCCACGAAACACGTAATCCGAGTAGCTGTAGGGCCCGTCCGACCAAACGAAAAAATCCTCTCGAAGCTCGCCGCCCGGGGCGCCGTCGAGGAGCTCCGGCGCGGCGAGGATCGGGCCTTCCTGGAAGACGGGCGCGGAGGCGTCGACCTCCTCGCCCGCTTCTTCCATCGCCTCGAGCGCGCCGCGATGCCGATCGGCGTCGAGCTCGTCGACGGGGAAGAGCTCCCAGTCGAGCAGGATGAGCTCGGGGTGCGGGGGTTCATCCGCGGAGGCGTCGAAGGGCTCGTGCGTCGCGGGGGGCAGGCCCGTCTCGGCGAGCGCTGCGCGCAGGGCTTGTTTGTAGCGCTCGGCGGTCTCGCCCGGCGTCCAGAAGGCGCGGAAGACGGCGCAGATCTCGTCCGCGGTGGCCGAGCGCCAGAGGGAGGGATCACGCGATGCGATCTCGAGCCCCTTCTCGCGGCTCCGGCGCGCGGCGAAGGCCTGGGCGTGCGGGGCGAAGGCGGGGAGATCGGCGAGGGCGCGATCGACGGTCCAGTGGATGCGATGATCGACCTCGCGGACGTAGCGGTGTTTGCCGAGGGCGCGGAGGAGGCGCTCGATCTCTTCGAGCGTGCGCGCGGAGAAGGACCAGGCAAGCATCATGGGAGCCTCTGCTTCAGTCGTTGCACGAGCTGCGCGCGCCGATCTTCGTCGCGCCGACGTCGACGGTGCAGCGCGTGATGCACGCGTCGATCATGGGGGACTTCGTGTCGACGCACATCTTCTGGCAGGCGTCGCGGAGCGCGGCCTTCATGACCGGCCCCTTCTCGCCCTCGCCGCGGGCCGTGCCCTTGAACGTCCCCGCGCCGGCGGTGATCTCGGTCGTGCACTCGACGCCGCGCTTGCAGCCGGCGAGGAGCGAGAGGACGAGCGGGAGCGCGAGGAGGACGAGGCGTGGGTGGGTCTCGAAGGCCTTCCGGGTCACGGCGCGACGATAGCGCAGGACGCGGAGAGGAAGCGAGCCGGTGGCAGGCGCGTGAGCACGGACGGGTACGTGGAGGGTGGCGGTAACGACGAACGTCCTCGCCTCTCCCCCCACAGCATACGAGCCATGGCCACGGCGAGAGCGCGACAGTGGCACCAACGGCTCGCTCGACGCGTGCAGAGCTCGAAATCGTACCGGCCTTACGAGGAGCCCCGGCGGGGCATACAGAGGCGCTCGGTGAACCCGAGGTAAGCCTTGGCCAGGAGCGGCTCGTCGGGCCGCAAGACGAGCTTGATGCCCACGGTACCCAGGATTCGACTCGGCCAGCGGTGATGCGGCAGGGCGACGACCGCTTCGGCAGGCCAGCGCAGGAGGGCCTCGGCTTTTTCAGGTAAACAGGCGCCCTGCGTGCAGAGCTCGCCGAGCACTGGCTCCCATCGCGAATCCCCGGGCGCGTGGTAGATCTCCAGGCCGAGGACGGGCTCCACGCGGGCCGTCACGTCGAGGTGGCAGGAGACGTGGCCTGTGCGCGGGAAGAGGGACGCGAGCAGGTCTTCGAGGCGCGGCCTCGCGCCGGGCCAGGCAATGGCGTCGAGGTAACCCGGCAGCGCGTCCACGGGCAGGGTCGAGACGACGCGGACGGCGTCGAGTCCGCGCGTCGCGAGCGGCGCGACATGCAGCGCGCGCCCCTCTGAAGGCAAACGCTCGATGCAGCGGGTCATCTCGCGCTCCGTCACCGCGGAGAGCGGACGCCCGAGCAGGAGCGTGGCGGCCTCGCGGATCACCTGCAGGCAGACGGCCCGCGTGGCGCTGTCCTGCGGCCCCGGGGGCAGCGCGTCGAGCAGGTGCCGATCGACGCAGGGAAAGGGCAATGGCGAGGGCAGGGCGTCTTCCCCCTCGACGTCGAATTCGAGCCAGAGCACCGGCACCCAGGTTTGCAGGGAGGAGCCCTCGCAGCTCCAGGCTTCGCAGAAGCTCCGTACGGCTTGCCAGGCTGGATCGTTCTCCCCGGCCGGCCGGCGCAGCATGGCCCGAGGACCGCCCTCCTTGGCGAGCAGGTACATCAGGAGGTCCACGCGCGGGTCTTTGCCGAGGCGGCACTCGACGGCGCCGCCCGAGGCCACGGGCGGCAGCGCGCCCGTCAAGCGCACGAGCGCGCGCTGCGTGTCGGGCGGGACGAGCGCCGGGGGAAAGAGCGACGCAGCCAGCTTCAGGGTGTCGTCGATGGCGAGGATCATGGGTTCACCTCTTCACGAGGAATTCGATGTCTCGCACCTCGAAGGGTTTTCCCTGTTGGTCGAGCACGTGAACGCGGTACCGCCCCGTGGGGATGTCCCTGCCCAGGTGAAACGTCACGTCGACGCTCGATTGCAGGGCCTTGGGGTTCTTCACGACCGAGGTTTTCCCGGGGATCTTCGTATTCCCCGACTGGAGCTCCCAGGCGCGGAATGCTTCCGGGAAGAAGGCGCCGTAGAAGGTCACGGTGACGGCATTTCCTCTGCGCCCTTCCGCGATTCTCGGCGCGGTGGTCCGCGTTTCGGGGGGGATCCATGGCGTGGGCTGAATCATGAGCCCCGTCCTCGGCTCCCCGGTGCATGTCTGGAGCCATTCCTCATCATCGAAGAAAAAGCCGTTGGAATTCGCCTCGCTGGAGAGCGCCAGGGGAGACGCCACGGTCTCCGGATCCTCCAGGAATTGCCGCCGCAGATCCGGATCGTCCTCCAGGCGGCGGACGAGCTCGCGCAGGCCATCCTCGTTCAACGCTTTCGCCGTTCCGAGGTCCGTCGCAGCCGGGTTCCGGTAAAAGACGTGGTTCGGCGCGTAGGTATTCGTGACGATGATGTCGGGCTGGCTCGAATGGGCGTACCTGACACGCACGACATCTCCTGGCTGGAGCCGCTCCGCAAACGATATCCAGTTGCCACCGGGCACGGAGATCCATTCGCGGGGACCGAGCGTGCGCCCGTTGCGCTCCACCTCCAGGATCGCCTCGGTGGTCTGACGCGAGAGGGTGACCACGGCGCGGGGGCGCTGGATCAGGAACATCTCCCGGGCCTCCCTCCAGTGGCTGCGATCCAGGTCGGCGACCAGGATCGTCTCGCCGATGGTGCAGGTGTCGGATGTCCACGCGGGGTTCGTCTGGAACCCCCGCCCGGCGCCCAGATACATTTCGAGGGGCGCGCCCATGCCATGGTACGCCGGGCCCCAGCGGGTCGCGAGCAGATCCAGCGCGCCGTCACCACTCACATCGGCCAGCCGCACACCGGAGCCCCAGCCGACGGTGTCGGAGATCCAGACGGGGTCCCTCCCCGCGAGAGGCGCAAACGCCATGATGGGGGACGCGCCACTCACGCCCCTCGCGCAGCTCCCGGGCGGCGGGGGCTCGACGGGATAGCTCGCGTAAGCGTGATGGGCGTAGTCGAGCGTCCGTGGTGGTAGGTCGTGGTCCAGGTGGTCACGGGGCACGTCGATGTAATCGTTGTACGAAGCGATCACCGTGGTGGATGCCCCGATCTGGCCCACGTCGATGAAGTAAGGAAAGCCGAACTCCGCGCGTGCCGTCCACCATGGCCTTCTCGGGAACCGGACGGCCCCACACGCGTCGAGGCGGCCGCGATAGATGGGCAATGACCTCGCCGCCACGACGAGGTCCAGAAGACCGTCCCTGTCGACGTCGGCGAACTTCGCTCCGGTGGCGTGCAGGTAGTCTTCGGAGTACCACGAAGCAAACGACGAGAGCACGCCGGCGTCGTTGTCGAATATGCCCAAGGAGCTCGGCGAGATGCCCCCTCCCTCGACGTCAACCATGGAGCGATCGACTGCCACAGGGACAGCCAGATCCAGGTCACCATCGCCGTCGTAATCCCCGAGCGCGCTTCCGAAGATTGACTCAAAATACATGTTATTGCGGTAACTCGGCAGGAACTCGAGGGTTCCATTGCGGTTGAAATAGACCTTGATGCTCCCCTCCTCCTCCGGGTTCTCGACCTTGGGACCGACGGTGGCCACCACGTCGATCCATCCGTCTCCATTGATATCCCCCACCGCGATCCCCGTATGGTAATCGAGATCTGCGGAAGACCAGCTCGGATCGAGCGGGAAATGCCCCCGCCCATCATTGTAGGAAACGGTCACCGCGCGCTTCTCCAGGTCGTTCCCGTTCGCCACGATCAGATCCGAAAAACCATCCCCATTGATGTCCGCGAGCGCCGCGCCCAGCGAATGCGCCAGCGGGTCGCGAGAAGCCAGGACGGGCATCCGGGAATAGGGAAGGCTCGCTCCGTCCGCCGCGCGGAGCGCCCCTTCTGCCCCGCTGCTCGCCCCCCCGTCCGCATCCGGATGCTCCCCGCAGCCGAACACAGCGGCACAGAGTGCCCCGCCAAGCGCAGTGCGCCCCACCGAACCCCACACCAACCATCCTCCCTCGTTCCTTTGCTGCTTCATGATTCCCCCGTGCCCTCGGCAGACCTCGGCGCGAAGAAGCTCGCCTGGCGGCTCGAGAGCTCCAGACGGACGCTCGAGCAGGCACCCCTTGCCCGGCGCGGAGGTCAAGCAGGCGGCGTACCACCGCACGGTCAGGTTCGTCTCAACCCGTAGTGGGAGCGGGAGCGGAGGCGGATCGAGCGGGTTACGCCGTGCGGGGGATGGAACCGACCACCGAGGTCATCTTCGAGCTTCGTGCCGACCTGCGAACCGACTTCGAGGTCGATGGCAAGGAGAGCAAGGAGGAGGATGAGCATCGGAGGTCCACGTCACGTTCAGGCCAGAGAAGCAAAGACATCCACCGACTCGACGCGTACCTTCGCGCCCCGGATCGGACTTCATGGACCTCGCCCTCTGCATCTCGCTCACCCCGAAAGACACCTCGCACCTCGGAGACGAAGACCTCGCCGAGCTCGACAGCCCGGAGCTCGAGGCCGCAGTCGTCCGGGCACTCGAACGCCTCGGCACCGTGCGCGTGTGGGATACGACGACCCTTTCGCCCCAGGAGATCGCCGCGCAGCGCCGCCCCGACCTGATCTTCAACCTGGCCGAGGGCATGTATGGCACCGGCCGCGAAGCCCAGGCCCCCGCCCTCTTCGAATGGCTGCAATGGCCGTACGTGGGCAGCGATCCGGTGACGCTGGGGATCACGCACGACAAATGGTACACGAAATGCATTCTCGATCGCGCAGGCATTCCCACGCCCCGCGCCGAGGTGGTGCATCACCCGCTGCGCCGCGCGCTCGGGCTCGCGTTTCCGGTGATCGCGAAGCCCGTGGCGGAAGGGGCAGGCAAAGGGATTTACGATGCGAACGTGGTCGACGACGACGCGGCGCTCGCGGACATCGTGCGCGCATACCTCGATCGATATCGCCAGCCGCTGCTCGTCGAGGAGTTCTTGCCGGGCCGCGAGTTCACGGCGGCGGTGATCGGCAATAGAGGCTCGTTCGAGGTGCTGCCGCTCGTGGAGATCGATTTCACGGCGATTCCCCGGAGCCCGCGGCGCGTGTATGGCTACGAGGCCAAGTTCACGTGGCACAGCACGAAGCACATGCTCTGTCCGGCGCAGGTCGACAGCGGGCTCGAGCGTGACCTCGCGTCCCTGGCGATCCGCACGTGCGAGGTGCTCGGGATCCGCGATTGGGCGCGGGTGGATCTGCGCCTCGACGGCGCGGGAAAACCGTACGTGCTGGAGGTCAACCCGCTGCCGGGGATCTACCCGGAGCTCGATTACATTTCGTGCTTCACGAAATCGGCGTACGCCGCGGGGATGACGTTCGAGGGGCTTTTGGAGCGGCTCGTGCGGACGGCGATGGAGCGGTATCGGTCGGATTGGTTCTTACCGCACAAGGTGGGGAGACGGCAGCAGGGCGTGTGATGCGCTGTTCCCGGCACGCCAGCACGTGAAGGTCCGAACCGACCTCCCGCCGGCCACGTGAGAAGCCGTCGCGCTGCTCTTCAATGGGTACCGGCAGCTCGCCGTAGACCTGGGTGGAGAGCCCGATCCCGAGATGGCGCGGCGGTCAGCGGGCCGCCACGCAGTGCCAGCCGCCGGCACGGGTTCTCGCATGCGGCCGGGACCGCCATGGCATGGCAGACTGGCCGCCGGTGGCACGGGCCTTGCGCGGTCGACCCGGCCGGCGACGAGGCGCCGGCAAAGCTGCTGTGGCGCGGAGGAGCTTCCCTACCGCTTCGTGCGCGGTTCGCGCGGGTTACGCCGGGTCAGGGGAGGTTACCTTCGAGGTCCGCGCCGAGCTCCGAACCGACCTCCGAGGTTACCTTCGAGCTCCGCGCCGAGCTCCGAACCGACCTCCGAGGTTACCTTCGAGCTCCGCGCCGAGCTCCGAACCGACCTCCGAGGTTACCTTCGA